>CAZODO010000013.1:0-79550 GCA_964578605.1 uncultured Verrucomicrobiota bacterium
CGGCCACGTGAACGCGCTCGGCCTGGATTTGCTTGCCAAAGGCACCATGGCGGATTCGGACGCGCTGCTTTCGCCTTATTCCGTTCAAACGGCGCTGGCGATGACTTTTGCCGGGGCGGCAGGCGACACTCGAGCGCAGATGGCCAAGGCCCTCCATTACCCGGAAGACGAAGCCGGGCTGCACCAATCGTTTGCCGCGCTCCGGTCTGCTCTCGAGGAGATCGCAACCGCCACGGCGGCCCGCGCCAAAGCGGCCGAAAGCGAGGGCCGACACGTCGATCCTGTTGTGCTGACCGTCGCGAACCGGTTGTTCGGCCAGCACGGCTACGAGTTTCGCCAACCTTTCCTGGCGCTGACCAAGGAGACCTACAAAGCGCCGCTTGAGTTGCTCGACTTCATTCGGAGCGCGCCGGCCGCAACCCGCCATATCAACGCCTGGGTCGAGGAGCAGACCCGCGACCGGATTCGCGATCTCATTCCTCCGGATGCCCTGGACCGGGAGACGCGGCTCGTCCTGGTGAACGCCATTTACATGAAGGCGCCGTGGGCGGACCCGTTCTCCGAATCCGCCACGCGCCCGGCGCCCTTCGCCGTGCGCGGGAGCGAACCGCACGAAGTGCCCATGATGACGCGCCGCGGCACTTTCGGCTATGGCCGCCGCGAGGGCTTTACCGCCGTGACGATTCCCTATTTGGGCGGAGACCTCCAACTCCTCGTCCTCCTGCCTGACGATCGAGACGGGTTGGGCGACTTGGAAGCCAAGCTGACTCCCGACCTGCTTCGTTCCTGCGCGGACCCGGGGCGCGGCAATATCATCCTGCACCTCCCCAAGTTCAAAATCGAGCCGCCCTTATTCCGGCTGGGGACGGTCCTGCGGTCGCTGGGGATGCGGTCCGCCTTCAACGATCCACCGGGCAGCGCCAACTTCGATCGCATGGCCCCCCGCAAACCGAACGATTACCTGTTCATTTCCGAAGTGTTCCACAAGACCTTCCTGGACCTCGACGAGAAGGGAACCGAAGCGGCCGCCGCCACGGCCGTGGCCATGATGAGGGCCACCAGCCTGCCGCCGCGGAACCCGCCTGAGGTGCGGGTGGATCACCCGTTCTTCTTTGCCGTTCAGCATCAGCCAAGCGGCGCTTGCCTGTTCCTGGGGAGAGTCACCGATCCTCGCTAGCCAACACGGGGCTGGCCTGCCGGGGCGAACCGGCCTGCGCTACCGCCGGCGTTTTGCGGCAAGCCTTCCCAGCATCGCTTCGAGGGCCGCTTGCGGGAGCGGGAATCCCGGGAAGAGCTCGAAATCCTCGCCATCCCAGTAATCGACCAGGATGCAGCGTTTGATCGCCTTCACGGGGATCGGCCCTGGATGACACACTTCCGTGTCCGGCAGCATTTGCGCGCGGTAAGGGGGTTCCATGTACTGCCCCAGATCGTCGAAGTTGAGCAGGCGTGTTCCGGGAGGGAACCGGCTTCGATCCAGATCCAGAAGGACCGTGACGGGTTTGTGGGCCGTCAGCAGGCCCATCCACAACCCCAACGCTCCGGGCCCGAAAAGCGGCTGCTTGCCGAGACCCAGGTCAAGCAGCGCCACCGCGTGAATCAGGTGGCATACCCCGCGCGCACTGTAGGTGCACGGAAAGCGCCCTTCGTTCGGGCGGATCAAGCCGGTTCTGGCGATGCCCGCATACCCCTCCAGGCTCGTGATATGGAGCAGGCCGCCTTTGATCAACCGGAACAGTCTGCCATTCTCCTTCATGTCTGCTGGGGGGTTAACGCCGCGCCCGGGCCGCCTTCGCCGCCAAGGCCGCCAGCCACCGGTGCGGCTCGCGCAGGGCTTCCTCGGCCGACGTGAGGGACGGTGCGATTCCATGCAGCTCAGCAAACGGCTCAGCCGCTTGTTCCGCCGACGCCACCGCCACGCTCCCGGCCAGCCCGATGCAGGGCACACCGAATTGGCGGCTCAACCGGGCCACCTCGCCCACGCCCTTGCCCATCATCGTCGAAGGATCAATCGCGCCTTCCCCCGTGATCACCAGGTCGGAGTTCCTGATCCGCTCTTCAAGCCGCGCGCAGCGAGAGAACAAGCCAAATCCCGATTCGAGGCGGGCCCTGAGAAAGCACAGCAGCCCAAACCCCAGGCCGCCGGCGGCCCCGCTGCCCGGCTGGGCATCCGCCTCGGTGCCGAACGATTCCCGGGCCACCTCCGCCAACCGGCCCAGGCAGGCCTCAGCCCGCGCGAAATCCTCCGGCCGGACGCCTTTCTGCGGACCATAAATCCGGGTGGCGCCCGACGGGCCCAGCAGGACATTCTGGACGTCCACGGCCACCCCGAGCTCCGGGAGCGCCAAACGGGAGGCAGGAGGTTCAATCCGGACCAGATCGTCGAGGCGGGTCCAGCGGTCCATCGCCTCTCCCCGCCGGTCAACAAAGCGCCATCCAAGCGCTCGCGCCAAGCCGAACCCGCCGTCGTTGGTCGCGCTGCCTCCGATCCCCATCAAACAGCGCGCACTGCCCGCCTCCACCGCGGCATGAAGCATCGCGCCGAGTCCGGACGTGTCCAGGTCGAACGGGTGAAAGACCTTCGGCGGCAGCAACGCCAGCCCGATTACCCGAGCCGATTCCATCAAGGCCGTGCGTGTCGCCGCGTCCCACCACCATGGCGCCGCGCAGGCACGATGCGCGGCATCCACGGTTTGGCAGACGCGCCTCTCCGCCCGCATCAGCGCGGCCAGCACCTCGCCAAACCCGTCCCCCCCGTCGCTCATGGGCAACAGGTCCATGACGTCTCCGGGACGCGCCTCGTGCCAGCCCTGCGCGATGGCGTCCGCGGCCGCCGAGGCCGTCAGAGTGCCTTTGAACTTGTCCGGAACGATCAGGATGCGCATCGGCATCTCCGGGTATAGGCCGAAGCTTCCGCCCGGGGCAATGGGAAACTCCCTGTCATTCTTTTTGTTCGGACCGCCGGGCCGGCCGTTGGGAACGGGAATTGCCGATCCGATGCGGGGGGATTGGCTACGGATATAACACGTATATAACACGTATTTAACAGGTATTTGACTCGATTCGCCAACGTGTTATATGCCTGTTATATTCGGGTTGAAACCGTGTTATTTACGGCGGCAATGGCGCTTCGGACGGCTTTGCCCAGAGCCCGACCGCCCACCCGAGACCAGGCCGCCCCGCCGAAGCCTCCGGCCCCGGGCAAATCAAGCTTTCACAATCCCCTTCCTTCCGGTCTGCCCGTCCCAATGATTCTTTGCATCGGCACCACGCCCGCCGCGCAGCGGGTCATGATCTTCCACAGGGTCAACGTCGATCACGTGAACCGGGCGGCGCTCACCCTGGATGGTGCGGCGGGAAAATCGATCAACGTCGCCAAAGTCCTGCACGCGCTCGGCGGCCCGGTGACCGCGGTTGGCTTCTTGGGAGGTCCGGACGATGGACGAAGCAGAACCATAACCGAAGCCACTCCGAACGCATCTTCGCATCAGGATATATTGATTTGACAAGCGTTCCCTTCTTGTGCCATCCTTTCGGTGGTTGGATTGGGAGCGCCCATTCGGTTCCCTGCAGATTCGCTCGGTCCGGATTCCGTCCCCAACCGCCTTTTTCGATAGAAAGAGAAACTCAGTCCGCCATGGAAACGAACGCTCAGCCCGGCCGCATCCTGAAACTCCAGAAACTTTTGCGCGAACGCATCGTGGTGCTCGATGGCGCCATGGGCACGATGATCCAGGCGCACAAGCTGGACGAAGCGGGATACCGCGGCAGCCGGTTCGCGGCCTGGCCGAAAGATGTCAAAGGGAATAACGACCTTCTGAACATCACGCAGCCTGCGTTGATCCGCGAGATCCACCGCCAATATCTGGCGGCCGGCGCCGATGTGATCGAGACGAACACATTCAATTCCACCTCCGTCTCCCTGGCGGATTACGGGATGGAAGAACTGGATTGGGAACTGAATGTGGCCGGCGCCAGGAACGCGCGTGAGGCCGCCGACCGTTTCATGGCGGAGCATCCGGACCGGGTGTGCTTTGTCGCGGGGGCGCTCGGCCCGACGAACAAGACCGCGTCGCTCTCGCCGGACGTGCACAACCCGGCTTTTCGCGCGATCCGCTATGACGACTTGGTGGAAGCCTATTCCGTGCAGGCCAAAGCGCTGCTCGAAGGCGGCTCGGACCTGCTCCTGGTCGAGACGGTGTTCGATTCGCTCAACTCGAAGGCGGCGCTGTTTGCCATCGCGAAAGTGTTCGACGAGCTCGGGATTGCGGCGGTGCGTCCCGAAAACCACGTGCCTGACGCGGCGGCGTCAGGGCGCCAGGTGCCGGTGATGGTCTCGTTCACGATCACCGACAAGAGCGGCCGGACCCTTTCCGGCCAGACCGTGGAGGCCTACTGGATCTCGATCTCGCACTTCCCGCTCCTGAGCGTCGGGATCAATTGCGCGCTGGGGGCGGACCAGATGCGGCCGTTTATCGAGGAGCTGTCGGGGCTGGCGCCTGTGTATGTCAGTTGTTATCCGAATGCCGGTTTGCCCAACGCGTTTGGCGGCTTTGACGAAAGCTCCGCGGACATGGCGGCCGACCTGGGGGAGTTTGCGGAACGCGGTTGGCTGAACATTGTCGGCGGTTGTTGCGGCTCCACCCCGGACCATATCGAAGCCATCGCCAGTGCGGTGGGGAAGTTCTCGCCGCGCCGTTTGCCGGTGGTGGAACGCGCGACACGTCTGGCGGGGTTGGAACCGCTGCGGATCCGGGGTTCGGCGCCTGCCGCGGAAGCGCAGCCAGGCCAGGGCACGGCCGCGATCAACTTTGTCAATGTGGGCGAGCGCACCAACGTGACCGGGTCACCCAAATTCGCCAAGCTGATCAAGGAAGGGAAATTCGAGGAGGCGCTCGGGATTGCCCGGCAGCAAGTCGAAAATGGCGCGCAGATTATCGACGTCAACATGGACGAAGGGATGCTCGATTCGGAGGGCACGATGGTGCATTTCCTCCATTTGGCGGCGTCTGAACCGGACATCTCGCGCGTGCCGGTGATGATCGACAGCTCGAAATGGTCGGTGATCGAGGCGGGGCTCAAATGCATCCAGGGCAAACCCGTGGTGAACTCGATCAGCTTGAAAGAGGGGGAAGCGAAGTTCCTCGAGCAGGCCAAACTGATCCGGCGGTACGGGGCGGCGGTGGTGGTAATGGCCTTTGACGAACGGGGCCAGGCGGACTCCCTGGCGCGCCGCATCGAGGTTTGCCAGCGCTCCTATACGCTGCTCGTGGAACGGGCGGGGTTCCCG
The DNA here is from genome assembly GCA_964578605.1 of uncultured Verrucomicrobiota bacterium. Classification (GTDB taxonomy): domain Bacteria; phylum Verrucomicrobiota; class Verrucomicrobiia; order Limisphaerales; family SIBE01; genus JAXMHN01. The sequence continues at coordinate 5,291 of CAZODO010000013.1, forward strand.
CCGGAGGACATCGTTTTCGACCCGAACATCCTCACGGTCGGGACTGGCATGGAGGAGCACAACCAGTACGCGGTGGACTTCATCGAAGCCGTCCGCTGGATCAAGCAGCACCTGCCCGGATGCAAAGTCAGCGGGGGCGTGAGCAATATCTCTTTCTCCTTTCGCGGCAACAACGTGGTGCGGGAAGCGATGCATTCGGCCTTCCTTTACCATGCCATTCGCGCCGGGCTGGACATGGCCATCGTGAACGCGGGCCAGCTCGCGGTGTATGAAGAGATTCCCAAAGACCTGCTCGAACGCGTGGAAGACGTGCTGCTCAATCGCCGGCCCGATGCCACGGAGCGGTTGATCAAATTCGCGGAATCGATCAAGCAACGCGATGTCGAAACCAGCGCCGCGGAGGAAGGCGCCTGGCGGCGGGGCACGGTCGAAGAGCGCCTGAGCCATGCCTTGGTCAAGGGCATTACGGATTACATCGAGGAAGACACCGAAGAAGCCCGTCAAAAGCTGCCCAAACCGCTGGACGTGATCGAAGGCCCGCTCATGGCGGGGATGAACGTGGTCGGCGACCTGTTCGGCGCGGGCAAGATGTTCCTTCCCCAAGTCGTCAAGAGCGCGCGCGTCATGAAGAAGGCGGTGGCATACCTCTTGCCTTTCATGGAAGAGGAAAAGCGCCGGTCCGGCTCGAAACAGGCCCAGGGCCGGATCCTCATGGCCACCGTCAAGGGCGACGTCCATGACATCGGCAAGAACATCGTCGGCGTGGTGCTCGGCTGTAACAATTACGAAGTGATTGACCTCGGCGTGATGGTTCCGGCGGAGAAGATCCTGGCCACTGCGCGTGAGATCCAAGCCGATATCATTGGTTTGAGCGGCCTGATCACCCCGTCCCTGGACGAGATGGTGCACGTGGCGCAGGAGATGACGCGGGCCGGGTTCCGGGTTCCTTTGCTTATCGGGGGAGCCACGACCAGCAAAGTGCATACGGCGGTTCGGATTGCCCCGGCTTATCCGGAACCGGTCATTCATGTGCTGGACGCTTCGCGGGCGGTTGGGGTGGTCAGCCAGTTGATCAACCCGGAATCGAAACCCGCGTTCGTCCAAGGCATCCGGAGCGAATATGACGTGCTCCGGCAGAAGCACAATGTCCAGCGCGACCAGCCGCTCTTGCCGATCCAGGAAGCTCGGCGCCGGAAGCCGGCCCTTGACTGGAGCCAGTACACCCCTCCAAGACCGGCCTTCACAGGGGTGCGCCAGGTCTTGACGAAACACGCCGTCCACGCCCGGAAACCCGCCGCCGGGGAGCGTTTCGAGACGGTTGCGCTTGAAGACTTGGTGCCCGTCATCGATTGGTCGCCCTTCTTCCACGCCTGGGAAATCCGGGGACGTTATCCCGCGATCCTGAAGGATGCCCGGGCGAAAGAGTTGTTCGACGATGCCCAAAAGCTGCTGGGCGAGATTATCGGAAGGCGGCTCCTCACGCCCCGCGGCGTCTACGGCTTCTTTCCGGGGAACCGCACCGGCGATGACGTCCAGCTTTATACGGATGAATCGCGCGCCCGCGTGCTTGCCACATTCCACTTCCTGCGCCAGCAAGCGGAGAAAAGTGACGGCTCGCCCGACTGGTGCCTGGCCGACTTTATCGCTCCCGCTTCGGAGCCGGGCCAGGCGCGGACGCCGGTCCCGGATTACCTGGGCGCTTTCGCGGTCAGCGCCGGGTTTGGCGTGGACGAACTCTGCCGCAAATTCGAGAAGGATCACGACGACTACAGCGCGATCATGGTCAAGGCCCTGGCGGATCGTTTGGCCGAAGCCTTCGCCGAATACCTGCACAAACGCGCCCGAGACGAATGGGGGTTTGGCGCCGGCGAAAACCTCTCCAGCGAAGAATTGATCCGTGAAAAGTACCAGGGCATCCGCCCCGCCGCCGGCTATCCCGCGTGCCCGGACCATTCAGAGAAATGGACCTTGTGGAACCTGCTGGAGGCCGAGGCGCGCACCGGAATCAAACTGACCGAAAGCGGAGCGATGTGGCCCGGCGCCAGCGTCAGCGGCCTTTATTTCTCGCATCCGGAATCGCGCTATTTCGCCGTCGGCAAGCTCGGGCGCGACCAGGTGCTCGATTACCAGGCGCGGAAGGGGCTGGACCTAAGTGCGGTCGAAAAGTGGCTGGGACCTTATCTCAGTTACGAGCCTCAAAGAACCCAGCCCCAAGCCGCTGAACCCCAGGCGCGCAAGTGCTGCTGAGAGGCAAGGGACGGGATGCTGACCATGTGTCAGCATCGTCGTAACTGACGGCACAGGAATAGCGTGCTTCCACAGAAGAGGGCCGCGTCTCCGCTTCCTTGGCACGGGATCAGCCCATTCCGGCAGAGCGGCGGTGCTAGGCGAGGAGGTCCAGGATTGGTTTGCCCAGGCCGTCCCGGGTGACATAAAACGGGCGCTGCTCCACTTCGTAGGCGAGCTTGGGCGAGATGCCCATGGCATGGAACAGCGTGGCGTGCAGGTCTTCGATCACGACGCGTTTCTCGAGCGTCTTGCAGGGGCGCTCGTCCGCGGTGATGCCGTGCAGGCGGCCTTTCTTGACGCCTCCGCCCATCAGCAAGACGCAGCCGGCGTCGGTGAAATGCCGGTGCATGCCGTAATGCTTCTCCGACTCGATGCTGTCCGGCACCTCGACCTGGTCTTTGACGGTTTTGTCCGGCTTGCCTTCGATAAGGGCGTCGCGGCTGAACTCGCTCGCGAGGACGATCAGGGTGCGGTTCAGCAGGCCGCGCTTTTCAAGGTCGAGGATCAACTGTGAGACCGCTCCGTCAATCTGCGCCTTCATGTCCACCAGCCGGGTGTGGCCGTTCTCGTGGGTATCCCAGTTCAAAAACGGGATGTACTCGGTGGTCACCTCGATATAGCGGGCGCCGACTTCGGCCAGGCGGCGGGCCAGCAAACACCCGAGGCCGAAGCGTCCCAGGCTCTGCTTCTCGTACTCGCCATCGCGGGTGAAGGCCGATGGCGACACCACCTTTGCGGGATCGATGCCGGGGGGCAGATATTTGGCCACGTTCTCCCGTGGCTCGAGGCTGAGGTCGAAAGCCTTGGCGGCTGGCGAACTTAAGAGGCGATGCGCATTGTCCAGGGACCGGAGCAGGGATTCCTTCTGGTAATCGCTGCCGAACTCGCCGATGGGAGTGCGGCTAAGAAGCTTCTTGTAGAACCGGTGCCGATCCTCGAAGCGCGACGGGCTCATCCCGCCTGGCGGACGGACGGCATCCGCCGCCTGGTCCGGGTAGGGGATGTTGAACGGACCGTACTCGCTTCCGAGAAAACCAGCCGTGGTGAACGCTTTTAACTCCTCGCCTTCGCCAACATCGAAACGCTGGCCGATATTGATGAACGCGGGCAGGGCGGGATTGAGTGGCCCCAGCGTGCGGGCGATCACGGCACCAAGATGGGGCGCGGCCACGGTCTGCGGCGGCGCGTATCCGGTGTGCCACTGGAATTGGTGCCGCGAGTGCAGGATAAACCCGAGATCCCCCGCCGTGTAACTGCGAATCAAGGTGCCGCGATCCATCACTGCCGCGAGCTTCTCCAGGCCCTGCGAGAACTTGATCGTGTCCACCGCAGTGTCGATGGCGGGGAAGGTGCTAAGCATATCTTGCGGCTTCATTCCCTTTTCGAAGGGGACGTACCGCTTCGGGTCAAAGGTCTCAGTGTGCGCCATGCCACCGCCCATCCAGAGGACGATCAAGGTATCGGCGCTCGCCTTGATCGCGGCTTCCTTCGAGGCGCGGAGGGCGCGCGGATATCCAGCCGCGAGCGCGGCGAGCGTCGCTGCACTCGCAGTTTTGATGAAATCCCGGCGAGAACTGTGTCTCATAGCTTTTCTCAGCCTGCTCTCAATTCGCTTGCCCTGCGCGGTCCTCAATAGATCAGCTGAAACTCCGGCAGCATGGCCACCGTCCACAGGAGGTCTTCGAGTCCCTCCTGGCGCGCTGGCGCGCCAACCAACGCTTCGGCAAGGTCTCGTTCGTCCCCGGCTGGCGGCCGGGCCAAAGCCCGTTCGAACACGGTATCGATCAAGTCCCGCTTCGGAGCCTCGCGCAACTCGGCCAGCAACTTCTCCGATCCGCGTTTCAGGTGGTCTGCCAGCGTCTTGCCATTGGTCAACTCAAGCGCCTGCAGCGTTGTCGCCGCGGACGCCCGCGAGGTGATGACTTGCTCGCGGTTTGGCCGCCCGAGGGCCGCCATGAGTGGATCCGCGGCTGCCAGGGACGCCCGGACGTGGCCGACGAGTGAGGCGGAGGAGAGGGCTTGAGCCAGCTTTCGCTCGAGCTTCCAAGGTTCCATGCCGGCCGTGGCCAACTCAACCGCCGATTCCCAGTCATCATCGGCAAAGCCCGGCTTCTTCCAGCCGTCCGTCTCGTCCTTTGACCAGCGCCACGAACGGTTGCTGCCAAAATCCGAGACTTGGCCGGCGCCCTCCCGAATCCGGGCGTAGACGATCAGGCCGGCTGGATTGGCCTGCTCCAGTTCGTCGCTCTCGGGGTGGGCGGGGCGGTTGACCGCCCTGACCGCAACAACGTTCTCTCCTGGCTTCAAATGCGGCATGAGATCAACAACTGCGGGCTTGGTGTGGTCCTGGCCCGAGGCGGCTTCCTTGCCGTTCACGAACAATTGGAACCGATTGTCGCAGGCTATAACCAGGCTGGCTTGCGCCGGCTTCGCTGCAAGGAGAAGCACCTTGCGGAAATAGACCGTGCCGGGTGGCGCTTTTTCTTCCGCTCCGGGTTGGCTCCAGATCCAATAAAGGCTCGCGGGGTTTTCGACTTCGGCAAGCGCACTCCGGTTTCGCCCCGCCGAGAAATCCGCCTGGGTGCTGGCGGGAACGTCGTGCCACACCCCGGTGATGGTGGAGATCGCATCGTCGAATTGCTCGGCTGAGAGCCGGCGCACGAGCGGGCCGCGGAAGGTATAATCCTTCGCGATGCCTTCGGTCGCGGGCACGCTGGCCAATTGGTAAGCGTCGGAGGTGAGGATGCGTTCGATGGTCTTGCGGAGGTTGTATTCGTTCGCCACGAGATCCGCTGCGAGCCAATCCAACAGCTCTGGGTGCCACGCCGGCTGTTCCATGTCGTCGAGCGGCTCCACGAGCCCCCGGCCCAGGAACCGCGCCCAGAGCCGGTTCACGATGGTGCGGGAAAGGCGCCCGTTTTGCTTCTGCGTGATGAGGCCGGCAAGCTGCCTCAGGCGGTCGGGTTTCGAGGCGCTTGGGTCGATGTTCCCCAATTCCGTGTAAAGGAACTTCATGGCCGCGATTTTTCCTGTCGGCTTGTCACAATGGACCATTTCGAGTTTGCCGCCGGCATAGATGCTGGCCAGTCCGTAAGCGTCGGCGAGCGTCCAGTCGTTGATGAAGCTGTCATGGCAAGAGGCGCATTTCAGGTTTACGCCCATGAACACCTGCGAGATGTTCTGGGCCGCCTGCATCTCGGGCGTCTGGCTTGCGTTCACCACGCCGCGCCAGACGATCCCTTTGACGAAACCCTCCGATTGCGGGGTGGGATTGACCAACTCGGCGACAAACCGGTTGAAGGGCATGTTGCCGGCCAAAGCGGCATAGAGCCACCCGGTGATCTGCTTCCGGCCGTCATCGATGTAGCCGGTGCCTTGGTAATCGTTTCGGAGCAGATCATTCCAGAAGGTCAGCCAATGCTGGGCGTAGGCTTCGTTGTTCGCCAGCAGGTTCCGCACAAGCCGCTCCCGCTTGTCCGGCCGGTCGTCCGTGATGAACCTCTCCAATTCAGCCGGCGTCGGCAGCAGGCCAATGCTATCGAGATACACCCGGCGCGCGAAAACGCGGTCGCTGACTTTCGGTCCCGGCTCGACGCTTCGAGCGCGGAAGTAAGGCTCGAGCAGCGTGTCGATCCCGTTCACCAGCCCCCTTGCAGCTGGCCCAACCGGCAGGCGCGGCTCGGGCGGTTTCAGGTTGATTGGGGCCGCCTTGGCGAAACTGACGCTTTCGTCCCAGGCCGCCCCCTGCTCAATCCAGGCGCGCAACAAACCTACCTCGTCTGCCGTCAGCTTGGTGCCCTTCTGCGGCATGACATTGTCGGGGTCCAGTCCGGAAACCAGTTCGATCAAGTAGCTCTCCGCGCTCTGGCCTATGACGACGGCGGGGCCGGAATCGCCGCCTTGAAGCATTGTCTCGCGCGAATTCAGCGCAAAGCCGCCTTTGTTCTTGCCGCGGCCATGGCAATTGATGCAGCGGGCTTCGAAGACGGGCTTGATATCCTTGGCGAAGTCAACCTGGCGTGCTGCTGGTCGAGGCAGCTTTTCCAACTGCTCTGGCGTCAGTGCAGCATATCCGGACCAAAGTGGCCCGGCGACAACAATACACCCACCCACCCAAACGGACAGCCTACGGTTCATCAGCCGAAAAGTAGCCCTTAAAGAGAAAAAATACAGAGCAAACCATCGACCGTGAACGACGGTGGAACGGGGGGCCGCTCACGCTTATCGGTGGCGAGTAAGCGTTAGCGCAAGCGCAAGCGTGAAACGCAGCCGACGGGGATGGGAACAATTTGTTCTCATTCAGTCAAGATGTTGAGCGCCAAAAGCTTAACCCCACTGATGACTTTTAGTCACCAGACTGTGCGACATTTGGCCGTCCGATCGGCGCTTTCTATGGCGAGGCTTACTGGATCTTACCAGGGCGGATAACGTGAGTTGCACCCGAACGCCGGCGTCCATCGGGACGCCGGCCGCTGAAGAGCCATCTGCCGCAATCGGTTAGCTGCGTTCTTTGAGGTAAGGCAGCGTCCAGGGCTGGCGATAATTGATGCTGACCATTTGGTCCGCTTCCTTGTCGCCTATGATCTTCTCTGCCTTGTGATCCCAAACTATCTTGCGGCCGGTGCGCAAGGCGAGGTTCCCCAGGTGCGCCACGGTGGAAATATGGTGACCAACCTCGAGGTTCTCGACCGGCTGCTGGCGGGATTTGACGCAGTCAAGGAAGTTACGGACGTGGGCGGGTCGCGGGTCGGCGCCCGGCGCGTATTTCTTCGGGTCCAGGTTGGCTTTGCGATGCTCGACGAGCGTCTGCCAGCCTTCGTCGTTGATCACGAGGGTCCCTTCGGTGCCAACGAATGCCATGCCCCATGGCCGGTTGTAGAGTCCCAGCCCGACGCCGACCTTGTGTTCCCACACCATCGTGTAGCTGGGGAATTCGTACACGGTAATCTGGGTGTCGGGGGTTTCCGAATTGTCGTCGAGAACGTATTTGCCGCCGCTCGACATCACGGCTTTGGGCGGTTCGGACCCCATGCCCCAAAGGAGCACTTGAAGCAGGTGCACGCCCCAATCCGTCATCAATCCGCCAGCGTAATCCCAGAACCAACGGAAGTTAAAGTGGAACCGGTTCGGGTTGAACGGCCGTTTGGCGGCGGGGCCGAGCCACATGTCGTAATCCACCCCTTTGGGCGGTTCGGCATCGGCTGGCTTGCCGATGGGTTCGATCCAATCCAGGTAAGCCCATGCCCGGACCAGGCCGACCTTGCCAAGCTGGCCGGAGCGGACGAATTCGATCGCTTCGGCATAGGTGGGGCAGCTTCGGCGTTGTGCGCCCATCTGCACGATCCGGTTATGGTACCGGGCCGCATCGAGCATGGCGCGCCCTTCCGCGATGGTGGTGGCGAGCGGTTTTTCCACGTAGACATCTTTTCCGGCCTGGCAGCCCAGAACCGTCGGGAGCGCGTGCCAATGATCCGGCGTGGCCACCAGCACCACGTCCACGTCCTTCCGCTCCAGGACGCGGCGGAAATCCTTGACCGTTTCGGGAGCCTTGTTGCGTTTGCCTTCGACGAGCTTGATGGCTTCCGCGAGTTGCTTGTCATCCACATCGCAAACCACCGGGCAATCCACTTCGGGGTTGAGGAAGAAGGTGGCCAGGTCGCCTTTCCCCATTCCGCCGCAGCCAATGAGCCCGACGCGGACGCGTTCGTTCGCTCCGGCGGCACCAAGCGAGTGCGGGAAGACCATTCCACCCAGGAGGGGCACGGCAGCCCCGATCGAAGTTCGTTTTAGGAAACGGCGGCGCGAGATCGGCTTCATATGGATTGTCGAGTATCTTAGTTCGTTCCCGCAGTTTGCCGCCGGGGAGCCCGTTCGTCTACAGCCAATCGGCGCCAAATATCGCTTGAGTCGCGGGGGTGGGATGTGCTTTGCTGTGATTTTTCTCCAATCGGTTTGCGACGATGAAACATTTGTTGAGCTTGGAAACACTTGCCCGAAGCGCGATGGAATCGATCCTGGCCAGCGCCGGGACGGTCAAGCGTGAACGGGGCCTTTCGACCGCGCGACCCCTTGCGGGCCAAACCTGGGCGCTTGTGTTTTCAAAAGCCTCCACGCGGACGCGGGTGTCGTTCGAGGTGGGGATCCGCGAATGGGGCGGCGCGGTCATGTTCCTCAGCGCAAACGATATCCAGCTTGGCCGGGGCGAACCGATCCGTGATACGGCCCGCGTGCTGGGGCGGATGATTCATGGGGCGGTCATTCGCACTTACGCCCAAACGGAGGTGGAGGAATTTGCCCGGTTTTCAGCCATCCCCACGATCAACGCTCTGACCGACGCGGAGCATCCGTGCCAGATTCTCACGGACATCTTCTCGTTCCAGGAGAAGCGCGGCCCGATCCAGGGACGTGTCGTCACCTTTGTGGGGGACGGGGCCTGCAACGTGCCGGCTTCCTGGATATTTGCGGCGGCGAAGCTCGACTTTGAGCTTCGTATCGCAGCGCCAAAGGCCTACCAGCCATCCCCGGACCTCCTCAAACGCGCTGGGGGGAAGGTTGTTTGCAGCGACGATCTGGCGGCCATGGCCCGGGGGGCGGACCTGCTCTATACCGATGTCTGGGTCTCCATGGGCAAGGAAGCCGAGGCCGCCGAACGCCTTCGCGAGCTGAGTGGTTACCAGATCAATCGCAAGCTCGTTGGCCTGGCCAAGCCGGGCGCCTTGGTGATGCACTGTTTGCCCGCTTACCGGGGCAAGGAGATCGATGAAGAGACGTTCGAGGCGCATGCTCAAACCATCTTTGACCAGGCGGAGAACCGCTTGCACGTCCAGAAAGCGATCCTGGCCTGGATGGTCGAATAGGCAGCCCTTGCTCATTTCAGGGCGGGTCGGCCCGGCCTTTGACCTCGCGGCAGCCGCTTGGTAGCGTGTGCTTATGGAATCCTTGCATGCACCCTGGCGCATCCAGTACATCCTCGCCCCGAAGCCGCCGCCTTCGGATGAGTCGCTCTTTTCCCGGATCGCCCGGTCGAGTGACGACGTGGCGAACCACGTGGTCGTGCGGGAGAAGACCTGTTTTGCCCTGCTGAATACCTATCCTTACACGGGGGGGCACCTGCTGGTTGTTCCGTACCGCCAGGCGGGGACTCTCGACGAATTGACCGACGAGGAACTCTGTGATTTGATGAAATTGACGAGGCGATGTCAGCGTGTGCTGACGAAGCTGATGAATCCGGACGGCTTCAACATCGGGCTGAATCTCGGGAAGGTCGCGGGAGCGGGCATTGTCGACCATGTGCACCTTCACATCGTGCCGCGCTGGGCCGGCGACACCAACTTCATGCCCGTGATTGCCAGCACCACCGTGGTTCCGCAAGCCCTGGATGACCTTGCGGCCAGGCTGCGCGCCGCCTTCGCCACCGTCGCTCCCTGAATCGGCCCAACCGAGCCTGCCCTGTGAATACCGAATCGATGGTTTCTGAAACGCTTCACTTCGAAAACGCCCGACTGGCGCAACAGTTGTTCAACAACGACTCGCGCAACCTCAGAGCGCTCGAAGAACAACTCGGCGTCCGCGCCACCGCCCGCGAAGGCTGGATCAAGCTCGATGGTTCCGCCGAAGCCGTGGAGCGCGCCAAACAGCTTTTCCATTTCCTCGAGAACTCCGTCAAGTCCGGGTCCCAGGTGCGCACCCGCGAGTTCTCCTACGCGCTGAACGTCATGAAAAACGACGGCGCCGATGCCCTCGAAAGCCTCGCGGGCGAGAAGATCCAGACTTCGTTAAAGAAGGCCACCGTCGCCCCCAAAACGCTCGGTCAGAAGAAGTATATCGAAGCCATCCGCAACCATGATATCACCTTCGGGATCGGTCCGGCCGGGACGGGCAAGACTTACCTCGCCGTCGCCATGGCCGTGTCCGCCCTGATCGAAGAGAAGGTCGCGCGCATTATCCTGACCCGCCCGGCCGTCGAAGCCGGCGAGGCCCTCGGGTTCCTTCCTGGGGATCTTTACGAGAAGATCTCCCCTTACTTGCGCCCCCTCCAGGACGCCCTGTATGACATGCTCCCGGGCGAAGATGTCCAGAAACACACGGAGCGCGGCACCATCGAGATCGCGCCGCTGGCCTACATGCGCGGGCGCACGCTGAACAACGCGTTTATCATTCTGGACGAGGCCCAGAACTCGACGACCGAGCAGATGCTGATGTTCCTCACCCGGTTGGGGCACCATTCGAAAGCCGTGATCACCGGCGATCCGACCCAGATTGACCTGCCGCAACAAAAACGCTCCGGCCTGCTGGAAGCCTGGCGCGTTCTGAATAACGTCGAAGGCATCGCCATCGTCGAGTTTCACAAGCGCGACGTGGTGCGCCACGCCCTCGTGCAGCGCATTATTGCTGCTTACGAACAACACCGCGGCACCGCACGCGATGAGTGAGCTCTACGTCCGCAACCGGCAGCGCGCCCGTCCCATCAATACGAAACTGCTCAGGGCCATCGCCCTCCACTTCCTCGCGCAGCTGTTTCCCGGCGAATTCCGAATCGGGATCCTCCTGGTGGGCGCGCGGGAAATGGCGCGCCTCAATGAAGCTTACCTGAGGCATGCCGGTCCGACCGACGTGCTGGCGTTTGGCTACGCCGCAAAGAGTTCCGGCCCACTCCATGGCGAGGTGTTCCTCTGCGTGGACGAAGCGATCCGGCAGGCCCGCCGGTTCCGCACGACCTGGGAGAAAGAAGTCGTCCGTTACCTCGCTCATGGGTTGCTCCATTTCCAGGGCCACGACGATTCAACCGCTGCCAAACGAAGGCGAATGAAACGTGTCGAAAATGCGCTCGTTCGCGCTTCGGCTCGCGAATTCGCCCTTGGCCAGCTCTCTGTCTGACCTTCCTCCCATGGATGAGCGGACCGCAGGATTTGTTCTTCGCACCCGGCCTTGCACCGAGACCAGCCTGATCGTTCATTGGCTCACCCGCGACTTCGGCAGGATCAGCACCATTGCCAAAGGCGCCCGCCGCCCCAAATCGCCTTTCGCCGGCAAGCTGGATCTCTTTTACCTTGCCGACCTCAGCTACTACGCCAGCCGGCGGAGCGATCTGCACACCCTGGCCGAGGTTGCGGTGCGGGATTTTTGCCCGGCGTTGCGGCGGGATCTGGGCCGGTTCCAGCAAGCCTGCTATTTCGCGCAGTTGATCGAACAGAGCACCGAGACCGGAACACCGTTGCCAGGCTTGTTCACTCTGCTCGAAGAAACACTGGCGGCTGTGGCGGCGTTTCCACCCGCGGCGATGGCGATCCACGCGTTCGAAGTCAAGTTGTTGGGCGAGCTTGGCTTAAATCCAGCCATGGCCGACTCCGGCCTCGACGCGGGCAGCCGGGAGATCCTGAAACGGCTGCCGGAAGCCGATTGGACCCTCGTCTTCCGGATTCGCCCTGCCGAAGTCCAAGCCGCCAGCTTGAACGGTTTCCTGCATCGATTCCTCGTTAGCCAATTCGGGCGAGTGCCGAAATCACGCGCCGCCGCTCTCCATACCTGTTTGGGCGCCGCCCCTGGAAGTTCTCAAGAAGGGCCACACGCTTGACGCAAGGTTGCTTGGGCGCGGAGGACCACCCTGCCGCGTTTGCTCGGGTCAAATATAATGTATACAAATACTTCACATAATCTTGACATATCTTAACATATGGCAAGCATATAGCAACCATATAGCAACCCTATGGGAACTTCGAAGGCACACGATGGGTTCCCCCAGCCTAGGCCCCGAACGGCACTCACCCTGCCGATCGGCCCCAGCTCGATTCGCCCTGTCACCAAGCCGCCTTCGGAGCTTTTATCCGGCAGCCCGTAAAGCCGGTTGCGAACCGGCGCTCCGAAATGGCAACGGGTCTTGCTGTGATCACGAGAGTCAAGTGCGTAGCCCCAAATGAATTGCTGCGGCCGGCGTTGCCTGACTTGACTCTGCCCCCTGCAACACACCACATTCGGCGGCGAAAGGGTGTGCTATGACCGGGAATCACAAGACAACATTCGGCTTGGCCGCAGGGCTATTGCTGACCTGGAACGGGATGATCCGTGCCGAAAATCCGCTGATCACTTACGTGCAGTCGCCCGATGCGAGCTTTTGCTGGAAAGCCCTTGAGCCAAAGCGCTCGGGTGATGCTGCTGTGTTCCCTCTGGCGTTCAACTCGCAAACCTGGCGGGGTCTCGTCTGGAGCCATCAACTCCAGGTGATCCGCCCGTCGGCCGTTCGCAACCCGGGGCTCGCCTTCCTTTATGTGACGGGGGATGGAGATGGCGAGGGCGATCTTCCCATGCTGAGAGCCGTTGCCGATCGCAGCGGGGCGCTGGCGGCCGTCATCACGGCGGTTCCTAATCAGCCGCTTTTCAACGGCCTTCGGGAGGACGCGCTGATCGCCTACACCCTGGATCAGTACCTGCGCACGGACGACAAGACTTGGCCGCTGCTCTTCCCCATGGTGAAGAGCGCGGTGCGCGCCATGGATGTGGTGCAGGCTTTCGCCCGGAAGGAATTCAAGCAGGAGATCGGCGCGTTTATCGTTTCCGGCGCTTCCAAGCGCGGATGGACCACGTGGCTGACCGCGGCCAGTGATCCGCGCGTCAAGGGCATCGCCCCGATGGTGATCGATATCCTCAATATGCAAGCGCAGCTGCATTGGTCCGAGAAGGTTTACGGCCGGCAGAGCGAGCAGATCCATGACTATACCGAGCTGCATTTGCACCAGAAACTGGATGATCCCCCTATGCAGCGGTTGCGCAGCTGGATTGATCCTTACGCCTATCGCGCGTGTTACACCCTGCCGAAACTGCTCTTGCTGGGGACCAATGATCCCTATTGGACGGTCGATTCGCTCCAGCACTATTGGAAGGAGCTGCCGGAACCCAAGCTCGTTTTCCAGACTCCGAATGCGGGCCACAACCTCGGGGGAGGCCAGCAGGCACTCGAGACCCTCGCGGCTTGGGTGCAGATGATCGCCGATGGCCAGCCTCTTCCCAAGTTCGATTGGCAGGTGCAGAGCCAGGACGATTCCGCGCTTCTTTTGGCATGTTTGGATCGACCCGCGATGCGCGCCAGGCTCTGGACCGCCACGTCGAACGATCGCGATTTCCGCGACGAAAAATGGTCCGCCCGCGATCTCGAACTGGGGCGCGGCGGCCGAACGTTGTCTGCCCGGATCGAAGCGCCGGAGCGCGGGTTCAGGGCTTTCCTGGCCGAGGTCGAGCTGGAGACGGCCGGAGGCGCGCCGTTCAAGCTGTCGACGGAGGCTCGCGTCATTCCCAATCTGCCATGAATAGAGCGAAGCAAAGGACGATGAACAAGCGGCCCGAAGCACGGAGGGCTCGACCAGGCCGATGGCTCGAGCGGCTGGTTCTTATGTTGGGCCTGATCGCCACGATGCTCCTGGCCGCGTGCAAACGATCGGAGCCGGCCGTCGAGGTCGCTCCGACACCGGCAGTGGACGCAGCGGAGGTCCGCGGCCGGGCGGAGGGCGGGGACCGCGAGGCCCAGCGCGCGCTTGCCGATCTGTATGCCGCCGGGCGCGGCGTGCCCCAGGATTTCAAGCAGGCGGCAGCGTGGTATCGAAAAGCCGCCGAGCAGGGGAGTCCGGCTGCTCAAAACGGGCTGGGGGAATTGTTTGAGGCTGGCCAAGGCGTGCCGCATAGCTATGTCGAAGCCGAAGGGTGGTTTCGAAAGGCGGCCGAGCAGGGCCATGTTGGCGCCCAGTACAACCTGGCTGTTCTTCATGCGTTTGGCCGGGGCGTTCCGATCAACCCGAAGGAGGCGGTCAAATGGTATCGCGCAGCGGCGGAACAAGGGCACGCGATGGCGCAGTTCAACATCGGCCAGCGCTACGAACTGGGGAAAGGGGTCTCGGTCGACCTGGTGGAGGCTTATCGATGGCTCAGCCTGGCCGGCAGGACGCTCCCGGATTCAGCCAACCTGGCCGAAGAAGTGAAATCGAAAATGACCCGCGAACAGGTGGCCGAAGCCAAGCGACGGATCGCCCAAACCCAGTGAGCTGGCCGCCGGTTTGCCCTGCCAAATTGGGCAAACGGGTTGCTTTTGACGGCAGAGTCATTAATGTCGGTGGGAATCGAAATCAATTGGGTGGTCTTCTGGTCATGAAAACGCGACGCGAAACACATAACGGCGGGGGAACAACTCTTCTTCTGAAACGATCAGGCGCGGCGGATGCCGGTTTCACCTTGATCGAATTGCTGGTAGTCATTGCCATCATCGCCATCCTGGCCGGGATGCTCCTTCCGGCCTTGAGCAAGGCCAAAGAGAAAGGCCGCAGCGCCCGGTGCATGAGCAATCTCAAGCAGATCGGTCTCGCAGCAACCATGTACGCGGACGAGAACCAGGACAGCTTCCACCACGTGAACGGCTCCATTCCCAACCAAGGCCAGTGGACTTCCAATCCGAGTTCGACGGTGCGCTTGGCGCCGGAACATTCCCTCGCTTACTGGGGGATCGGGTACCAGAACTATATCGGGAACTCGCGGAGCGTATTTCGTTGCCCCAGCGCCAAGATCGTCGATGAATGGCGCGAGGATGGGCTCCGGTACCCGCACGATTTCTGGCTCGATTCGTCCTACGGCATTCCCAACAACCTGATCGAGCCGTTCACCACGGGGGTTCGCGGCCCGCTCAAGCTCCCCAGCTACAAGAGCCCTCAAACTACCATCTTTTGCCAGGACGCGGCGGAAAGCAAAATGGAAGGGCCGGATGACAGCATCGGCTTGTTCCCGGGCCGGACGCAGATCCTGGTGCAGTGGATCGGGCAGCCGCCGAACGCGGGCGGGTTGGGCAACGACCTTTACCAGCGGTACCAATTCCAATGGGAGTGGTACCGGCACAACAAAGCGTGCAACACGCTCTGGGTGGGAGGGCATGCCTCTGCCGTCAAGTTCCGCAGTTACAAAGAAGGACTGGATTACCGCTGTTATACCGGCGAAGAACCGCTCGTCCAGCCGCGGTGAATCTCGATGCCCAGCAGATGATTATCAGACCATGAACAAAATGATGAACCTTTCCGCGTGGATGCGAATGGGACCAGGCCTTTTGCTGTGTTGCGTTGTGTGCGGCGCCTTAGGCTGCGGCGGCGCGAAGGAACCCGAGGTGATGGCCGTCGAGGAAGTGCCGGCGGCGGTCGAGAACGCGTTCAAAGACGCTTCGACTGACGTCAAACAATCGGTCGACGAAGTGGTCTCGGCCGTCAAGGGCAAGGACGAATCCAAAGCGTTGCTGGACCTCCAGGAGATCTTCGCCCGGCCCGACCTTTCCCCGGAGCAACGCGAAGCGGCGAACCAATCCATGATTTCGCTCAACCAGAAACTTCGCGCGGCCGCGGAGCAGGGGGACCAGCGAGCTGCGCAAGCCCTGGAGGTTTACCGGGCCAGGAAGTAAGCGCCCCCGGCAGGCCAGGCTCACGCCCACGCGAGCGAGGTGGTTTGGCCGTCCAACTCGCGGTTGCCGCCTATGGCACGCAAGGTGAGGTCGACGCCCTCAGCCGAGAAGAAGGCGTCCACCCAGCCGACAGGTTCTTTGTCGGAGAAGTTGTACCCCACGGCCGGCAAGTTCACCAGGTGAAGCCTTCCCCGGCGTTCAAAGGCGTACTGATGGGAATGGCCGTAGAAGATGGCTTTCACCTTCTGGTACGGGCTGACGATCCGGTAGAGCGCGTCGACATCCAGCAGGTCGCCATCTCCATCGCGGAGCGTGTGGTGAACAAAGAGCACCACGGGACGCGCATCGACGCTGGCCAGGTATTGGTCTAGCCAGGTTCGTTGGGCTTTCCCGAGCAGTCCTGCCACGCGGTCGACGTAAAGCATCGAATCCAAAACGATTGCGCGCAGGAAAGGTTGCTCGTAAACCAGGACATGCTTGCCCGCGACCTTCTGGGCGAGGCCGGGTTCTTGGGGAAAGACCCTCAGGAAATTCTCGCGGTGATCGTGGTTGCCCAGGGCGATGTGAATCGGACAATGCTCAGCCAGGGGCGCCAGGAGCCCTTTTAATGCTTCGTAATCCTCCAGTTGCCCCGTCAAACGCGCGGCATCGCCATCCAGGATGACGGCTTGCGGGTGGGCCTCGAGCACCTGAGGAACGACCGTCTTAAGGTTCTGCACCGGGAAGAACTTGCGGTATTCATTGGTTGGATCGGCCG
Source organism: uncultured Verrucomicrobiota bacterium (assembly GCA_964578605.1). Taxonomy (GTDB): domain Bacteria; phylum Verrucomicrobiota; class Verrucomicrobiia; order Limisphaerales; family SIBE01; genus JAXMHN01. The sequence goes on from CAZODO010000013.1 coordinate 21,757, forward strand.
GGGTATGGGTGTCCGAAAGCAAGGCAAGATGGACTCTCTTGTCCTCGGAAGCCCCGTTCACGAAGCCGCCAAAACTGGCGGTCAGGCTGCAGGCGGCGAGCGCTTTGGCGGAGGTTTTGAGGAAAGACCGTCGTCCAACCGGTTGGTAGAAAAGTCCAGGCATAACAATAGAATTCGCGCGTTGGAGAAAGTCTTAGGACGCCCACTGGGCGGCAATCAAGCCCATTCTCCCCCGGTCGAGCGCTTTTCAACGGTCGCGCGCTCGGGTTCGAATCTGAACAAGCTTGCTGAATGCAGGGGGCGTCGCCATATTCAAAGACGCATGAAGCGGACTGGCGGACGTCGGGAAGGGTCTTCTGATTGAGGATTGTCATCGCTATAACAGGCGCGAGCGGAATGATTTACGCTCAGCGCTTGCTCGATAATCTCGATTCGCACCGGGACGAACTTCACTTGGTTTTAAGCCATTACGCGCAAACGGTGATCAAGCAGGAGTTGCCCGAAGGACTGCGCATCCCGAAAGGTGCCACCACGCACAACCTGCGGAGCATGAACGCGCCCTTTGCGAGCGGTTCAAACGCGTTCGATGCCATGGTGGTGATTCCGTGCACCATGGGCACGTTGGGGCGAATCGCCCACGGGACCAGCGGCGATGTCCTGCTGCGGGCTGCCGATGTGATGCTCAAAGAGCGAAAGAAGCTGATCCTGGTTCCGCGCGAGACGCCCTTGAACCTCATGCACGTGAGGAACATGGAGACGCTGTTGTTGGCGGGAGCCCTGATCCTGCCGGCCAATCCTTCGTTCTATTCGTTGCCTGGTAGCATCGGCGAGTTGGCCGATACCGTCGTTTCACGGGTCCTGGATCACCTGGGGATCAGTCACACCCTGATGCCGAGGTGGCAAGAAGAGAAAGAATGATCAAACGCGAACTCGCCAAATTTGCGATCCGGCAGTTCTTGAAACTGACCGACGAGCGGTATCGGGCTCAATTGGCGCGTCCCAACCGCCCGGTCCGGTCGGTGCAACCACGCCGTCCGCCTCCGCCTCCTCCGCCCCCGCCTAAGCCGGTGTCGCCCATTCGCAAGTATGCCGAGTTCGTCAAACTCTCGCACACGCTTTTTGCGCTGCCGTTCGCGTTGGCATCGATGGCCGTGGCGGCGCGGGAGACGCGCGGTTGGCCGGGGTGGCGCCTGTTCCTCCTCATCTTAATGGCGATGGTTTCAGCGCGGACGTGCGCCATGGCGTTCAACCGAATTGTGGACCGCCATTTCGACAAGGCGAATCCGCGCACCGCCATGCGCCATTTGCCGACGGGGCAGATTTCGCTTGCCGGTGCGTGGGCTCTTTGTGTGGGAAGCGCCATGATCTTTGTGGGGACGGCTTTTCTGATCAATCCGGTCTGCTTTTATCTATCGCCGGTAGCCCTGTTCTGCATCTGCTTTTATTCATTGACCAAGCGGTTTACTGATTTCACGCATATCTACCTGGGAATCGCGTTGGCTTTGGCGCCGGTTGGCGCCTGGCTGGCGGTGCGGGGCGGGTTGAGCTTCCTGCCGTTCCGCACGAGCGGCATCCTTCCAATCCTGCTTGGGATGGCGGTCGTGTTTTGGCTGGTGGGGTTCGATATCATTTACGCCATCCAGGATTACGACTTTGACCGCAAGCACGGGCTGCATTCGGTGGTGGTGCGCTGGGGGGTGCAGAACGCCATGAGCCTCGCGTTCTTGGCGCACGTGGCGATGTGGGCATTGCTGGCGGTCTTTGGCTTGCTGGCCGGGTTCCGGTTGCCCTACATGATCGGCTTGTTCATCATTGCCGGCAGCTTAGTCCTGGAACACTGGCTGGCGCGGAAACGGAGCTTGAATTGGATTGATATGGCCTTCTTCCGCCTCAATGCGTTCATCAGCGTGGTGTTCGTTGTTGTGACCGTGGCGGAGGTCGCTTTTCCGCGATTCTCACTGATTCGATGAGCTTTACCCTTCAGCACAGCGGTTTGCGCGACCTCTACGAGAAAGTCGCCGAGGGGCACCGGATTACCGAGCCCGAGGCGCTGCGCCTGTTCGAGAGCAAGGACCTGAACGCGCTCAGCGCCATCGCGGACCTGGCTTGCCGCCGGAAGACGTCCGGGCGGGCCAGCTACATTCTCAACCGGTATATCAACTACTCCAATTACTGCATCCTGAGCTGCCAGTTCTGTGCGTTTGCGCGAAAGAAAAGGGATGCCGACGGGTTTGAGTTCACGGCTGAACAAATCGTGGACCAGGCGCGGGAGGCGCTCGGGTTGGGCATCACCGAGTTGCACATCGTGGGCGGTCTCCATCCGAACCTCCCGTTTCGGTACTACACCGGCCTCGTGCGTGCGTTGAAAGCGGTCGAACCGCGTCTGCAAGTGAAGGCTTTTACCGCCATCGAAATCCTGCACTTCGGCTGGCTCGCCAAGATGCCGGTCAAGGAGGTTTTGGCGGAGCTTCAAAGCGCCGGGCTCGACGCCATCACCGGGGGCGGCGCGGAGATCTTCCGCCCTTCTGTCCGTTCGGCCATCGCCAAAGGCAAGGAATCCGCCGAGGAATACCTGGACGTGCACCGGACCTGGCACCAGATGGGCGGCCGCAGCACCTGCACGATGCTTTATGGCCACGTGGAGTCGCTCGAGGATCGGGTGGATCACTTGCGTCAACTCCGGGCGGTGCAGGACGAAACGCACGGGTTCTGCGGTTTTGTGCCGCTTCCCTACCAGCCCGAGAACAACCGGATTCCTGTGAGCAAGCCACCGACCGGCTTTGACGCTCTGCGGACGATCGCCGTCAGCCGCATTTACCTCGATAACTTCGACCACATCACCGCCTATTGGGTGGGCATGGGGCTCAAGCTGGCCCAGTTGGCCCTCAGCTACGGTGCCGACGACCTCCATGGGACCATTCTCGAGGAGAAGATCTTCCACATGGCCGGTGCCCGGTCGCCCCAGCGGCAAACCGAAGTCCAGATGGTCAAGGCGATCCGCGAAGCCGGCCGTATCCCTGTGCAACGCGATACCTTTTACCAACCGGTCAAGGTCTGGAATGGCGAGGCCCCAGACCTTTCCAGCTCCGGGCCGGACGCAAGGCCTGCCGGCCGGACGGCACATGCCTGATCCATCTTTCTCGTCGTGAACACACTCGCCCCTTTCCGCGTCGGCTCGGTTCCCTACCTCAACGCCGCCCCTTTGACCCGGGGCCTGGAGCACGAAATCCAGTTTGTTCATCCCTCTCAACTGGCTGTGCTGCTCGAGAAGGACCAACTGGACGCGGCGCTGGTCAGCCTGGTGGCCGTGCTATTCAGCAACCGGTATGACATCCTCGACGGCGTGGCCATCGCGTCGCTCGGTGAGGCGAAGAGCGTCTTGCTGGGGCATCGCCGTCCGCTGTCCGAGATCGAGACCGTGTTCTGCGATCAAGCCTCCTTGACGAGTGTCCAACTCTTGCGGGTCCTGCTGGCCGAGCGCGGATTGCGCCCGGAGTTCAAGCCGCTCCCCGCGCATGGACCCCCGGAAGCGCTGCCGGATTTCGTCCTGTTGATCGGCGACCAGGCCCTGGATTTCCTCCATAGCCGCCGCGAACACCAGATCCTTGATCTCGGCGCGGCCTGGTTTGAGTTGACGAACCTGCCTTTTGTTTACGCTGTCTGGGCCTTGCGTCGCGGCGTTGACAATGGCCCCCTCCGGCGGCGCTTGCGTGAAGCCAAAGACTTTGGGCTGGAGAACCTCGACGACATTATTCGCTCGCGGACGGAGTATTCCTACGCCTTCCGGAAGGATTACCTCAGCTGGCATCTGCATTACCACCTGGCGAGCGATGAAAAGCGCGGCATCGCCCGGTTCGTCGAACTGCTTCGGAAGCACGGGTCGGCCCCGGTATTCGAGCCCGTCTTCGTCGGGTGATCCTCTTAAGGATCGGGACAGCCGCTGGCGATCGCTGGTGGGCCAGGGCCGGAGCACGCGGTCCACGATCCTTGGCGCTGCGAGGTTCGGAGACATCTTCCCCGGCGCTTCTATCGATCCTCCGTTCGCCTTCGCCCGGCCTGCTCCGCCGCGAGAAGCGCCGCTCCGAGCGCGCCCGTATACTGGGGTGTGGGCGCGGCTAAGACGGGGCATTTGAAGGCCTCGCCAAGGGCACGAACCATCCCGGGTTGAAGGGCGACGCCGCCGGTGAAATAAATAGGCGCCAGCAGCCCGCGCCCGGCCATGGCGGCCACGCGAGCAGCGATGGCCTTCTGCACACCGGCCACGATATCGGGCGGCGGCCGCCCTTCGGCAAGCAATCCCACAATCTCCGTTTCGGCGAACACCACGCACGTGCTGCTGATGGCGGCAGGCTGGCGGCTTTGGCGGCTGAGTTCTCCAAGCTGCGCCACGTCTACGCCCAACCGGTCGGCGACCATTTCCAGGAAACGTCCGGTGCCGGCCGCGCACCGATCGTTCATCGCGAAGTCCCGAACCCGCCCGCCGTCATCGAGGCTGATGAACTTGGAGTCCTGGCCGCCGATCTCGACGATGGTCCGGGTTTCGGGGGCGAGATGGTAAACGCCCCGGGCGTGGCAGGTGATTTCGGTCACGGTGGTGTTGGCGAAGGGAATCCGGTTGCGGCCATATCCCGTCGCGATAACCAGCGCAATCTCTCTAGGATTCAGTCCAGCCGACGCCAGCGTGCGATCAAACAACTCCGCCGCCAGGCGTTGTTGATCGACCCCTTGCATGGCGATGCCCGACGCGAGCATGCGCCCCTTCGGCCCATCAAAGAGGACGACCTTGATGGCGCGCGAACCTGCGTCGATGCCAGCCCCGATCATGCTTGGCTTTGGGCAGGCCGGCTGCGGACCAGTTCATACAGCGCCTCCACACGCCCGGCCAGACGGGGAGAATCACCGGGAGAGTAATCCGTGGTGATCTTCAGGTAGGGAAGCCCAAGCGCGTCTTCCGCGAGTTTCCGCACCTGGCACGCTTCGATGTCGTAGGTCAAGCAGGCCTGCCAGACCAGTTCGATCACGCATTCAGGCCGGAACTTGCGCGCAAGGGCGCGAAGGGAGTCGAACCGCTGGCGGTTGGGGGTCATGACGGAGCAGGGAAGGTGCAGGTACTTCTCGGCGAGCGCCTGGAGCAAATCGGCCCGGCTCGCTTGCACATCCTCCAGGATGGGCTTCAGGCCCGTGCAATTCTCCATGCACACCACAATTCCGCCGCAGCCTTCGATCAGCTCAATGACGCGTTCCGCGCCATGCACCATCGGGACGCCCGTCAGGAGCACGCGGACGGGCCTCGCTCCCGGCATTGCCCGCGGGGAACCGGGCAGAGCGCCGCCCGCGGCGAATAAATCGCACAGCGTCTCGTACTGGCGCAGATCGCTTTCGATCCCGGAAATGATGCTCTTGAATTCGAGCAACTGCCGGCCGGTCAAGGGCGGCCGTTCAACGGTCATGAAGTCTGCAAGGCGCCGGCGCAGTCCGCGTTCCCGGTTCATCAGGCTGACGGCAGCGGCAAGGTTCGCATCGGGAATCGTGCCGAACCGTCCTTCGAGCGTGGCTTTGAACTTGCGCAATTCAGCGGTCCAGCGGTCGAGCGCCTCGGGAGGGTCCGGCTGATGCGGAAGCGGGAGCACGATCATCGGGCGGGACTGGCCCATCAGTTCCGCCATCTTCTTCTTGCCGTCGCAGGTGGTTTCGGCAACCACGAGGTCGGCCATTTCCAGGAAGGGATTGTCCCCGCCCAAGTGGTAGCCATAGGTGGACTTGATCAGCGGACAGAGATTGGAGGGAAGGACTTGTTCAGCGACGGGAATCTTGGCTGCCGAACCGCCGCAAAGGCATACCGGCACGCCGCCCGCCGCCAGGATCAGTTCGCGGGGAGCGAATTCGCACAAGATCCCCGCGACAAACCGTCCCGAAGCCTTGGCCTCGGTGGCGAAGTCGATGCAGCGATCGATCATCGTATCAAAATGCGCGGCGGCTTCGAGGAGCGCAGCGGACGCGGCGGGGTTTGGCTGCGAGCCGTTCGCAATGGGGGATCGCATATGCTTCACCTTCGACAATGGCCTCAAACGCTCCGCAGATTGAACGGGGCGGCGGGGCAAAGATCAACCTCAATCACGGGGCGAGAAACGGCCTGGGCCCGCAGCGGCAGGATTTGTTCCACATACCCTCTATTTAGATTATTAACAAATAGATACCATAGTGTTGGCATATTTTCAGTTATGCCAACCCTATAGCAACCCTATAGCAACCCTATCGTAACATTGGATGAAGCTCGCGAAAATTGCCAGTCCGTCAGCAAAGAACGTCGAGCGGTCCTTCTCAAAGCTGAGAAAGGCGGACACCCGGTCAGGCGGGAGCTGTGGGGCGGAGCTTCCGGAGGTCACCTTCGCGGAGCGTGATCCCTTCGCGGTCCAGCTTCTCCAGCAACGGGACCATCACGCGGCGGCTTGAGCCAATCCGTTGCCGGAGTTCGCTGACCGAGGCGGAACCTTTCTCCGCCAGGTGCGCTTCGACAAGGGCCACGGCCTGCTGATAAGGCTCGGCGAGCAGGACGACCTTCGGCCCAATCTCAATCACCTGGCCCGTGGTCACCATGAAACGCAACGCCTCGATTGCTTGCGAGGAGGTTTCGAGAGCCGTTCGAGAGGGCGGGTCCAGCGGCTGCGCCGCGAGCGCAGCGCGAAGCCGGGCGACCGCATGCTCGAATCGCGCAGGCAGAGCGGGCTGATGCGCAACCCGCTTTACGAGGGTGCCCACGCGGATGACGCCAGGCGGCAGGAGGTCCGGGAGCAGCGAATCGAGCGCCTCACGCTGCGGCAGTTGCCGGACCAGCACGGCGCGCAATTCGCCAAGCGGCAGGCCGGGTTGCTCCGGGTGGGCTTGGTGATGGGCGTCGACGGCTTCGACAGCGCGTTGCCTGAGGGCCTTCCACCAGGCGGCTTCAACGATCACGTCGCCGCGGACGACGATGCCGCCGGCGGCCTCGAGTTGCGCCACCGCGTCGATCAAATCAGCGGCGCTGAATGGCGTGCGGAGAAGCAGCGCGCTCCGACGAAGCATCAAGTCGCGATGCACCTGGTTCGCCAAGGCGCGAACGGGCTGGGTCAACGCGGCAGGTTGGTCCTGGAGGAAGGACTGCTGCCTCCAGCTCCGAAAACCACGCCGCGAAGGGAGCGGATCGAGAACGATTCCGCCGGCCAGGGTGATCCGCTCCGCGCAATCGCGCACAATGAACCGGTCCCCCGCGAAGGCGAACAGGGGTGATTCCAGCAGGAGCCGGGCGATGCCACTGCCGCCCGGTGGCAGGTCCTTGTCCGCGGCGAGCCGGAGCCGGGCCGTGACTTTGCAGGTGCCATGATGAATTCGAATAGAGGAGCCGGTCACGAGGCGCGGGTGTTCAAGGCGTCCCTTAAGCCCAACCGGTCTTGCGGAGCGAGTGACGAAGACATCCAGAATCGAAGAGGCTGCACCCAGCTCCGGAAGCGTCACGACATCGCCGCGCCGGACCTGGTTTGTGCCCTGACTGGTGCGTTCGCCTTTCGCGGCCACGGTGACGCCGGTGAGACCCAAGGCCGTCCGCCGCCCGGGGCCAATCGCGTCGAGTTCCTGGTGATGGCTCTGGAGGGTCCGAATGCGGCTGCGCTGGCCGGAAGGCTGAAAGACCACGGTTTGGCCGAGCTGAAACGAACCTCCCACAAGCGTTCCCGTCACGACCGGACCCGTTCCCCGGAGGTTAAAGGCGCGGTCCAGAGCCAGCCGCGGCTTGCCAGAATCGCGCGGGGGCGGCGCGCCATCGAGAACCTCGCAGAGGGCGGACTTGAGTTCCGCCAAGCCCGTTCCCAGCAGCGCGGACGTCGGCACGATCGGCGCAGACGCCAGGGGCGTGTCGAGCAGCCGCGCGCGAACGGACGCGAGGATGCCTTCCAGGTCGGAGGCCAGATCCGACTTCGAGAGCGCGACCACCGCACGCGTTGCGCCGAGGTAAGTGAGGATTTGAAGATGCTCTTCGGTCTGGGGCATCCAGCCGTCATCCGCCGCGACCACCAACAACGCGACGTCGATGCACCCCACACCGGCGACCATGTTCGAAATGAAATCCTCGTGGCCGGGAACATCGACAATCCCCAGGTGAATCCCGCCGGGATTGGTTCCGTGTCCGGGCAGATCGAGGCGGGCAAAACCCAGGTCGATGGTAATGCCCCGCGCTTTCTCCTCGGGCAGCCTGTCTGGATCGGTGCCGGTGAGCGCTTTCACCAACGCGCTCTTGCCGTGATCAACATGGCCCGCAGTCGCGAGCATGAAATGCGACTTCGGCACGGACTGAGGGCTCGGCGTATGCATCGGTTTGGTGCGACAGACTCTTCTCTGCCGGCTCACCCCTGTCAACGACCGGCGCGATCAGGCAAGTTCACCCGCCCGCAAGGACGGGCTTGGCGGTCCCGCCCCGCCGCCCCGTTGCCGCCAGGATCGTCTTGCGCGAAGCTTGGCCCCTCTGGTACCGTCGCCCGCTGTCGAAAGCTCCAGCCGGAGCGCCAGACCTATCAATGCAACTCAAATACCTTGTCCTTGACGACGCCCTTTACCAGTACGCGCGCGACCGGCGCAGCCAGGCGGACGATCCGGTCCTCGCCGCCCTCACGGAAGAGAACCAAGCGTTTGGCGAAGACGCGAAATGCCAGATTAGCGAAGAGCAAGGTTCGTTCATGACGCTGCTGGTGGCCGCAATTGGCGCGCGTTCCGCCATCGAGGTCGGCACCTTCACCGGATACAGCGCCATCTGCATCGCCCGCGGGCTGGCCCCGGGCGGCCGCTTGATCTGCATGGATCAAAACCCGCGCTGGCCGGAGATCGCCCGGAGGCATTGGGCCAAAGCGGGCGTTGCGGACAAGATTGATTTCCGCTTCGGCGCGGCCATACCAATCCTCCAGAAGCTCGAGGAGGGCCTGGTCTTTGACTTTGCCTTCATCGACGCCGCGAAGCCCGAGTATGACACCTATTACGAACTCATCCTGCCGCGGGTGCGGCCGAACGGGCTGATCTTGTTCGACAACATGCTGTGGGCGGGGCGCCTCACGGGCAGCCTCGAGAACGACCCGTGCGGCCAGGCGATCGATGCGCTCAATCGCAAGTTGGCCGGTGATCCGCGCGTGCAAGCCGTTCTCCTCCCGTTTGCCGACGGCATCCAGGTCTGCCGGAAGCTCCCTTGAGCGGCTCGGCGCGGCTGAAAACAGAAATCCCCCGCTCCGGGCTGGAGCGAGGGATCGCAGGAATTCGCTGAGAAAGCGCGCTTAGTTGGAAGCGGGTTTGGCGAGGACCCATTCAATCCCGATCTTGACCTCGTCGCCGGTCTTGATGAGGCCCATGGCCAGCTTCGGCTCCGGGGGTTTCACACCGAAGAAGCTCATGTTGAAAGTGATGGCGCCGGATACCTTGAGGTTGCCGCCTTCGACCCGCTGAATGGTCACCGGCATCTCGATGGACTTGGTGGTGCCGGACACCGTGAGGTCGCCCTTGCTCATGAACTCGGCGGGGCCATTTGGCGTCTTCGGTTCGGACTTCAGGGTCATCTCCTTGAGCTCATACTTGATCTGGGAGTGCTCCTTCATGTTCATGTGATCCTGCATGACCTGGTCCATCACCTTATTGCCGCTCTTGAGCGAACGGACGGGAATGGTGACATTGACTTTGGGCAGCGGGTCCAGCGTCTTGAGATCTTTGTCGAACTCCGGACTGACCTCCATGGCGCCGGAGATGATCTGACCTTTGACGGTCCAATCGTGGATGTTCGAGGTTCCGTCGATTTTGACTTCGCTGCCGGGGCGCGCCATGTACTTGATGGTGTCGGCGGCTTGGAGCGAAGCCATCCCCATCACCAAGACGAAGCTGGCAGCGGCGAGTGTTTTAAGAGAAGCGGATTTCATGCGTTTCTATATCAACTTTTGATTTTGTTATGTGTTGCGATTTCAGCCGCAGTTGCCAATTGGACTGATTTCATCCCGGGGCAATTCATTGGCAGCGCGTCTGGATCTGTGGCGTCGACCTGGCTAAACGGCCTCGAACAAGTCCTTGGTGAGGTTGACTTTCTGTCCTTTGAGGATCGCCTCGTTAGCCTTGATAGCCATGATGGTCGCGTCCAATCCTTCCTGGTAACTGGCCCCGGGCTGCTTCTTGATGTTGGCCAGATACTCTTTGAGAGCTGTCACATCGTTGATGTCGTAGCTCTCTTTAAAATCCTCCACGGCCGTGCCGGTCTCGTGCGTGTTGGCGATAAAGGCTTCCAAGGCGGAGAACAACGGCGTGGGTGTGTCTGATTCACCGGGTTTGGCGCCTGCTTTGTTCAGTTTGGTGGCATTCGCGCTGAGAGCGATGCCGGTTTCCTTGTAAAAGCTGTCTTTGTTCGCGTAGACCTCCCAGCCCAGCAGCGGGGCGTCCACTTCCTTGAACATCCAGGCTTTGCTATCCCGGAGCATTACGGCGGCATCGCTGCCGTAGTACATTTCGTACTCGCCGTCGAACGAGTTCGTCAGGGCAGCGTCGTAAACCAGGTTCACCCCGCCCGGAAACTCAAACACCGCCTGGATCGTGTCGGGCACCTCACGCCCGTCCTTCCAGAACAGCACCGAACCGAAGCCGGTGACGGACAGCGGCCGGGCTCCAAGGAACCAAGCCGCGGAATCCACCTGGTGAATGCCATATTCCCCAATGAGTCCGGCCGAGGTCTTGTTGCTCAGGCGCCAGTTCATCTCCTGCTCGCGCGCCGGGTTGGGCGACGTGCCGCGCCAGCTCTGTTTCTTGTGCCATTGCGCCCGGGCCAGAACGGTTCTGCCCAACGCGCCCGCCCGGATGAAGGGAAGCATGAAATGGCGCTGCGGATCCGATCGATAGAGCAAACCGACCTGGAACTCCTGGCGAGGGGACGCCTGGGCGGCCTTCGCGATGGCGCGGGCGTCCTCGATCGTTGTGGCCATGGGCGCTTCGCAATAGACATGCTTGCCCGCCTGGAGCGCGGCGATCGCGATGTCGCGGTGCAAATGCGACGGCGTCGCGATCAGAACCGCCTGGATCTCTTTGTTGTCCAGAATCTTCCGGTAATCGCTGACCGCGCTCACGCCGGGCGCGGCTTTCGCGGCGCGCTTCAAGGTCGCTGGATAATTGTCGCAGACCATTCTCAGGTTGGCCTGCGGAAGGCGGGTGAGCGTCGACACAATTTCCCGGCCCCACAACCCGAAGCCGATCACGGCACAATTCACCTTGGGCCGGTCCGGATCGACCGTCGTGGTCTCTGCGGGTCCGGTCTGGGCCGTGATTTCGACGCCGCCAAGCAGGGTCATAAGGGTCGCCAGGGACCCGCCCTTGATGAAATCGCGCCGGTTGAAGTCTGTCGTTTCCGTATTTGTTTTCATTGCTGATAAGGGCGCCGCGCGGGCGTCTCACTCTGTCAATCGAGGCAAGCTGTGCCTTGCGCTCAAGTTTCTGGGTTCAAATATGGGCCATCCCGTTTGGCGAACCTGGGCTCGCAAGCCGCGGCTCGCAGCTTAATCCAGTGTCTTGATCCGGATTCTCCGGAAGGCCACCGAGCCATGGTCCCCCTGCAGCATCAATGGCCCCGGGGCGTTCAGGTTCGCGTCCAACTCGCCGCCGGTCGGGCGGTCGATCTCCACTTCGTCATGGATCTTGGTCCCGTTGAGCACCACCGTGACCTTGTTGCCCCGGATGGTTGCTTCGACTTGCTGCCATTCCCCTGGCCCGCGCGAAACAAAAGCCGATGGCGCCCGGAAGTTGTAGAGCGCGCCGTTGCCGCCGAGTTCCGTGCGGGTGGTCAGAAAGTCGTCCAGGATCTGAATTTCATACCGGCCGCGCAGGTAAAACCCGCTGTTGGCACCCTTGGGAACCATGAAATCGTACCGGATCACGAAGTCCTTGAACTTCTCTTCGGTGACCAGGTCGGTGCCGTGTGTGTCCGGGGCCACTTCGTTGACCAGCATGCCATTCTGGGCGCTCCAACTCAGGTGGGAATCGGGATTCCGCGCCTTCCACCCGTCCAGGTTCGTCCCGTTGAAAAGCAGTTTGAACCCGGCCTGCGTTTCTGTCTGGTTCAACCTCGCGGCGGTGTTCTGAGGCAGGGAATCGCCTTCGACAAGGCCAAGCGCCCAGCGGACGCCTTCCAGGATATGCTTCTGATAAACGGGGTTTTCCCAGACGTCTTCGCGATGCCCGAGCGAGGTGTAGAAAACCTTGCCTTGCCCCACGGTCTTGCTCCAGGCCACCGGGTAATCACCAGGCACGCCCGTGTTGGGATGCTTGTTGAGCGTGAGCAACCCGTGGACTTGTGACCGATCGAAATTCTTGAAGATGTAAATCTCGTCAAAAATGCTCCAAATGCCCCGGAGATGCCGGGTGGCAGGATGGCGAGTGTCCTGGTTGATGCAATCGACGCAGACCTGGGCGCCATGGGTGAGAAACTCGCCGCCGATCATTTCGAGATACGGCCGGTACCCATGGAAAGTGTCGGTGGCCGAGTGCATCCCGACGAAACCCTTGCCCGACTTGATCCACTCGATGAAGGCGTCCTTATCCGGAATCGGCAGATCGCCCGTGGTATTGGCGAACACGACAGCGTCGTACTTCTTGAGCGCTTCCGGAGTCATCTTTTCCTTCACGTCGGCGTCGTCTTTGCCGTCTTTGCCGCCGCGAACGAAATCGACCGTAAACGCCTGGCTGGTTTTCGCCAAATTCGCCAGCACCTGCTCCGCAACCGGAATCGAACTGTGCCGAAATCCCTGGGTGGCCGTGACAACGAGCACGTGTTTCGGGGTTTGCGCCGTCACCGCGAGCGCTGCTGCGCCAAAGATGACCGCGACCGCGAGGACCTTTCTGAACCGGCTGACCGTTTCTTTTTTCATGATTTCAGAGTATGCGCCATCCCGCTTTCAGACCAAGCAGAGTGGGGTGCCATTCATTTAGAGGGAATTTTCGCAAGGTCAAGATCCGTTTCGATTGACCCATGGCGATCCCTCAGTCCAGGCGCGGCATCCCGCCTTCACGCCCATGCTGCTCTTGTCATGCGGAATTCCGGCGCAAATTGGATCAGGCTGCCCGGGCCAAAGGTGCCCTCAATCATCAGAGCCAGCCCCGAGGGGATGCGGCGCGGGACATGCGCGGCTGCGGAAAAGCAAGGATCGGCATCGGAACGGAGTGCGCCGAAGCACCCGGCTCCCTCCGGATATAACAGGTATATAACACGTATTTAACAGGTATTTAACACGTCTCCGAGACGTGTTAAATACCTGTTAAATACGTGTGAAAAGCGAGCTATTCACGGCAGGACCCCCATTCAGGGGCGGCAGGGCAGCCGGTCCCCCGGGGCGTTCGCGCCCGTCACCCTTTCTCTAAGGCTTTGACCGCGTGCCGGATGCAGGCATACTATCTGCATCCATGCGGATCTTGTCCCAGGCGGTGCGAGTTGTGGCGTGCGTCGTCCTGGTTTTCCAGGTTTGGGAGCCGGCAAGCCGGGTGTGCGCAGGTGTCCCCTCGGTCATCGGCGTTGCTCCCGAGCCAGGTTTCCTCAACCAACTGGACTCTGTGCGCGTCACGTTTAGCGAGCCGGTGGACGGGGTTCGGGCAGGGGATTTCCTCATCAATGGACTGCCAGCCACGGGCGTCGAGGGCGCCGGGGCTCAGTATGCCTTCCGTTTTGACCCGCCGCCATTTGGGCCGGTGGACATCACCTGGGGGCCGTTGCACACGATATTCAGTGTTGCCACGCCCTCCGATCGGTTCGACGGGGGCGCAGCGGGTTCGACCTGGGCCTACCAGTTGATCAATCCCGCCCCGCCAAAGGTCACCGGGGTGCTTCCGATTCCTTCGGCGACGCTCCGGAAGTTGGCGGAAGTGGAGGTGAATTTTGACCGGCCAGTGATCGGTGTGGACGCTTCGGACTTGCGGCTGAATGGGGGGCAGGCGGTGGCGGTGTCGGGGTTCGGTTCGGGGCCTTACCGGTTCTCATTCGACGAAGCGGGGGCGGGGCAGGCGACGCTTGCCTGGAGTTCGGAGCCTGGTATCAGTGCCGATGACGCCGGGGCGGCGGTCTTTTCGGGGACATGGTGGAGCTATGCGATCGATCCGGATCAGCCGGTCCCGTGCGTTGAGGTCCACGAGATCATGGCGGAAAACCAGTCCGGCCTCCTGGACGAAGAGGGCGATGCGGAGGACTGGCTCGAGTTGCGCAATTGCGGGGCGGAGCCGGTCAATTTGGAAGGCTGGTCGCTAAGTGTGGATCGCGAGGAGGAGGGGCAATGGGTCTTTCCAGACACGGTCCTTCCGCCGGGAGGTTACCTGGTCATTTGGGCCTCGGGCAAAGACCGGCGCGATCCGAGTTTCGGCCGGTATTTGCACACCAATTTCAAGCTGAACGCCGCGGGCGACACCGTGCGCTTATTTGGGCCGGAGCTTCCACGAACGTTGGTGGATGAGTTGCGGTATCCCGAGCAGGCGCCGGACTATTCCTACGGCCGGTTGGGAACGGATGCCGGAGGGCGGTTGTCCTTTCTGGCGCGGCCGACGCCGGGCGCCCCCAACGTTTCGGACGAGATGATCGGCAAGGTCGAGGAAGTGCATTTCAGCGTCGAGCGAGGCTTCTTCAACGCGCCCTTCCACTTGACGCTGGCGTGCCCGACGGCGGGGGCGGAGATCCGCTATACGCTGAACGGGAGCGTGCCTGCGTTGACCAATGGGTTCGTGTTCGATGCGCCAATCCTCGTTGTCACGACACGCGTGGTTCGCGCGGCGGCGTTTGCTCCGAACCGGTTGCCGTCGCGCATTCAGACCCATACGTATCTGATGAACCTGGCGAACAATCGCCGGTTGCTGCCGGCGCTCTCGCTGGTGACGGCCACCAACAACCTCTATGGCCGCACCGGGATTATGGAATCGAACCCCCGGAACACCACCAAGCATGGGGCGGCCTGGGAGAGGCCCGTGTCTGTGGAATGGGTGCGCCCGGAGGACAATGGCGGCTTCCAGGTGGATGCCGGGATTCGCGTCGCGGGAGGCGATTACATCCGGCAACGGTACAATTACCGGACGACGGTGGCGCCGGAGGGAAAATATTCATTCCGTCTGTACTTCCGGGGGAATTACGGTCCCGGCAGGCTGGAATATCCGCTCTTTCCGGGGTCGACCCTGCAGTCCTATAACAACGTGCACGTTCGCGCCGGGATGAACGACCATACCAACCCGCTCATCAAGGACGAGTTCCTTCGCGCGCTCAGCTTGGACGTGGGCATTCCGGCCTGCCATGGCACGTTCGTTTCCCTGTTCTTGAACGGCGTTTACAAGGGGCTTTACAACCCGTGCGAACGGGTCGATGACGATTTCCTCCAGGCGTATCACGGGGGCGGGGAGCTTTGGGACGTGATCGGGCCGAACAACCAGGTCATTCGCGGCGACATGACCGCCTGGTCTCAGCTTCGCACGGCGGCGCGCAAAGACCTGGCGGCGGCCTCCAATTACCTCGCGGTCGCGGCCCGCATGGATCTTGTGAACTTCATCGATTACCTGCTGCCGCTGGTGTGGGCCGACAATGACGATTGGCCGCATAACAACACCCGCGCCGCCCGGGAAAAGAAGGACGGGGCCCCCTTCCGGTTTTATCCGTGGGACGCGGAGTTTGCCTTCTCCAGTCACGCGGTCAGCTATGACACCATCGCGGGCACGTTGTCGTCGCTCAGCCCGCCTTGGGGGACGACGGATTACCAGGCGATCTTCAACGCGTTGAAGCGATCGCCCGAGTTCAAGATCCTGTTCGCGGATCGCGTGCATCGGGCTTTCTACAATGGCGGCCCCCTCACGGACGAACGGATTCGGGCGCGATACAACGCGATGAAAGCCCAGGTGGCGCCCTCGATTCCTGGGTTCAATGACCTGATCGGCACCTGGATCAATCGGCGGCGGCTCTACCTGATGAATAGCTTTCAAAGAGCCGGGTTTCTCCGCTCCACCAACGCGCCAGGCACAAGCCCGTTCGGCGGACGCGTCGCGCCCGGTTACAGGCTCCTCCTGACCAACTTGTCCGGCAGCATCCTTTACACAACGAACGGGACGGATCCGCGGGTGGCATTCTCGGGGAAACCCAGCCCGAGCGCTCTCGAGTACACCGCGCCGTTGGTCCTGAACCGCAGCTTGCAACTCAAAGCGCGGTCGCTCGACCACACCAACTGGAGCGCGTTGACCGAGGTGACCTTCGAAGTGGACCAGGCCGGAAGCCCGTTGCGCATCACCGAGATCATGTTCAACCCGCCCGGCGGGAGCGCTTATGAGTATGTCGAGCTCGAAAACACGGGCGGCCTTCCCGTGGACCTGAGCGGGTATTCTTTCGATGGCGTGCGCTTTCGGTTCCCGGTGCCGTTCCCGGTCCTGGCGGGCGGAGAGCGCCTCGTCGTGGCGAACGATTCGGCGCCTGAGGATTTCGAGCGGCGGTATCCGGGGCTCCAGGTTGCGGGTTGGTACGATGGCGCCTTGGATGACGCGGGAGAGCGCGTCGCCCTGCTGGACCTGGCGGGACGAATCCTCGCGTCGGCCGCTTACGCCTCCGAGCCTCCGTGGCCGGCCGCTGCGAATGGCGGAGGGGCTTCGCTCGAAGTGCGAGATGCGTTGGGCGATCCCGATGATCCCTCGAATTGGCAGGCGAGCGCTCCCGGCGGTTCTCCAGGGGCCCCGAACAGGCCCGCGGAAGCGCCCGTGATCCGCATCAACGAGCTGAATGCGGCGTCGGATGGAGACTGGATTGAGCTCTTCAACCCCGGGGTGGCGGCCGTCTCGATCGGCGGCTGGAGCCTGACGGATGATTCGAATCCGCGGAAGTGGGTCTTCCCAGCGGGGGTGACGATTTCCGGGGGTGGCTTCCTCAAGATCGCTTGCCGCAATGATGCGCCCGCGGGAAGCCTGGCGGCGAACTTCCAGTTGAATCGCCAAGGCGAGACGGTGGCGTTGTTCGACGCGAGCGGCAACCGTGCGGACGCGGTTCGCTTTGGCCCGGTCATCGATGCCCACACCGTGGGGATGATTGAAGGGCGGTTGACGCTGTGCGAGCCCACGCCGGCAGCGGTGAACCGGGTGGCCCCGCTCGGCTCGCTCGGCCAGGTCCGGATCAACGAGTTCCTGGCGAACTCGGATGACGGCATCGATTGGATCGAGTTCCATAATGCCGGCGGGTTGCCAGCCAGCCTGCAAGGTTGCGTGGTGCTGACCAGCAACGCCATGGCCCGAATTGCCGCGCCGGTGTTTATCGGTGCCGGCGGGTTCGTTGCGCTTTGGGCCGGCGAACAGCCTGGTCCGGATCACCTGAACCTGAGGATCACGGCCGGCGGAGGGCGGATAGCTTTGCTGGCTCCAGACGGTTCGGAGCTTGACCAAGTCGTTTACGCGGCCCAGGCACCCGGGATCAGCACGGGGCGCTTTCCCGATGGCACCGGAGCCTTCCAGCCCTTCCCCTTCAGTCCCACAAAGGGCGCGGCCAACCAGGTGGTCGAAAACGGGTCGCGGGTTCGCATCGCTGAGTTCATGGCGCGCCCGGCCGCGGGCCCTGGATGGGTGGAGATCGAGAACGTCTGGCCGCAAGCCGTGGCGCTGGGTGGATTCACATTCGAGATTCAGGCAGGGGAGGCCCCGCTCACGTCGCATGCCTTTCGAACGGATACCCGGCTGAACGCCGGCGAACGGATGCTTCTCTATTTTGGGCCGTTGCCTGAGGGTTTCATTCCGAAGCCGGGAGCGCTCATCCTTCCAGCGTCGCTCAGCGGCACGGGCGGCCGGTTCACTCTGCGTGATGAGCGCGACCGCATCCTGGACCGCGTCGAGTACGGCCCGCAGGTTTCAGGGAGATCGGTGGGCCGGGCGGGATCCGGTTGGAGCCTTCTGGCGGTGCCTTCACCCGGCGGTCCGAACGGCCTGCCGGCGCCGCTCGATGCCGGCGGCGCCATCCGGATTAACGAATGGCTGGCCGGCGGTTCCGGGGCAAGCGAGTTTATCGAATTGTTCAATCCCGGCGTGCTTCCGGTGGACCTGGGCGGTTGGGTGCTCACGGACGATCCGTCCATTCGCGGCTCCACAAACCGGCACCTGGCGCCGCTGACTTTTGTCGATGCATTGGGTTACGTGCGGTTCGACACCGAGGGTGGGCCGGACGATCTGCCCTTCCGGCTTGATCAACTCGGCGAAACGATTCGCCTTCTTGATCGGGACGGACGGATGATTGATTCGGTGGACTTTGCGGTGCAAGCCGATGGGATCTCGGAAGGCCGGTACCCAGACGGCGCCGAAGCGATCATGCGTTTCCCGGGTTCGGCCAGTCCTGGGGCGGCCAATTTCCTTGCCTTTGTCGACGCGGATGGCGACGGGATGGAGGACGGTTGGGAGTTGAATCACGGGCTAAATCCGGCTTTGGCCGAAGACGCCCGCCTTGACCAGGATGGCGATGGGATGTCCAACGCGGACGAGTATCGGAGCGGCACCAACCCTCAGGACGCTACGAGCCTGCTGCGGCTCGAGTTTGTGGGCTTCGCGGCCGAAGGCCCTGGGATTCGATTCGTGGCCCAGGCGAATCGCGCCTACTGCGTGGAGGCTGCCGACGACCTCGCCCACGCCCGCTGGAACGTTCTCGCCGAGATCTCTTCTTCCTCTGAGTCTCGGCCAATCACGGTCACCGATCCAAGGGCGTATCGCGATGGAGCCTCCATGCGCTTCTATCGGGTGCGAACGGCTCCTTGAAAGAACGAGGGCCGAACTTTTGAGATCCGGCCCGTTCTGAGAACAAATTGTCTTCTCGAGGCGCTGCGCCGCGGACCACGCATTCACTTCACACACGGAACAACCGCGTTGTTGCGCCTGATTGCTAAAAGGAGAGTAGCATAGGCCCAGGGTTCGACCAGTCACCAGAACTGGTGACAGCTGTCCCCACCCGCTGGGCGGTTTTGCATCCGGGTTCCGGAGGGCTATTATAGGCCATGAGGTTCAACTCCCAAGCTCCCACGAACGGGAGCGGCTTCACGAAACTGGCATCTTTCGTGATTGTCGCCGGCGTTCTCTACGTGGCGGAAGATGTCTTTGTTCCTATTGCGCTGGCGGTGCTGTTGAGCTTTTTGTTGGCGCCCTTGGTGGTGCGTTTGGGGCGATGGGGTCTTGGGAAAGTGACGTCCGTGATGGTGGTGGTCACGCTGGCCTTTGCGATTATCGGGGTGGTGGGCTGGCTGGTCACGGTGCAGGCCATCAACCTGGCCGATCAATTGCCGCAATATCGGGACAACCTGCGCGCCAAAATCACCGCCCTTAAGAAGCCCAACCCGGAGGGAGTCCTTTCCAAAGCCAGCGGCGTGGTGAAGGAACTCGAAAAGGAAATCAACTCCGAAACCCCCGAGGAATCGACCTTCCCGGCCGGCCAGATGCCCCAGGAACCGCTGCCGGTCGAGGTGCGCGCCCCCAGGCAAACGCCGCTCCGGCTGCTCGCGAGCATGGCCGGCCCCGTTCTCCAGCCGCTGGCGACGGCGGGTGCGGTGGCGTTCTTTGTCATCCTGATGTTGCTCCAACGCGAGGACCTGCGCGAACGCTTCCTCAAGCTCGTCAGTGGAGGCGAGCTGAACGTGGCGACTCAAGCCGTGGACGACGCCACCAGCCGGGTCAGCCGGTACCTCCTGATGCAATTGGCGGTGAACGCCACTTACGGCATCCCGATTGGCGTCGGGCTCTACTTTATCGGGGTGCCCAACGCGTTCCTGTGGGGGTTGCTGGCCGTGCTGCTGCGGTTCATCCCGTTCGTGGGGCCGTGGATCGCCGCGGCTTTCCCCATCGCGCTCGCCATCGCCGTGGACCCGGGCTGGACCAAGCCGCTTCTGACCATTGGCTTGTTCCTCGTCCTTGAGATCGTGAGCAACAATGTGGTCGAACCGCTCCTTTACGGCGCCAGCACGGGCGTCTCGAACATCGCGCTGCTCGTGGCGGCCATCTTCTGGACGTGGCTCTGGGGGCCGGTGGGCCTGTTGCTTTCCACGCCGCTCACCGTGTGCATGATGGTCATCGGCAAGTACGTGCCCGGGCTGCGCTTCCTCAGCGTGCTCCTCGGAAGTGAACCGGTGCTCGCACCAGAAGCCCGCTTTTACCAGCGCATGCTCGCCATGGACGAAGACGAGCTGTGGGAGATCTCGGAGCGATACATTGCGGACCGGTCCCTCCCTGAACTGTACGACCGCGTGGTCCTTCCCGCGCTGGCCTTTGCCGAGCGAGACCGGCACAAGGGCACGCTCGCCGAGGTCCGCCAGGCGTTCATTGTGCAGAATACGCGCGGCCTGATCGAAGGCCTGGTTGATCCCGCCCCCTCCAACGGGAACGGCCCCGCCCGGGAACAGGCCGAGCCTGACGCGGCCCGGACCTCGAATGGCGCCGCCGCCGTGCTGTGTGTTCCTGCCCGCGATGAAGCGGACGAGCTGGCGGCCTTGATGCTGGTCCAATTGCTCACCATGAAGGGCGTTCCCGCGCGCGCGGTTTCGGTCAAAGCCCCGGCGGCTGAATCGGTCAACGAAATCCGCGCCAACAAGATTGGCACCGTGTGCATCTCGAGCGTGCCCCCATTTGCCGTGACCCCTGCTCGCCAGATCTGCAAGCGGATCAAGCAGGAGTTCCCGCACGTCAAGGTTGTCATTGGCATCTGGAGTGCCCAGGCAACGGGCACCCACGTGGTCAACCGCCTCGCGTCCTCGTGCCCGGATGCCGTCGTCAGCCGTTTGGCGGAAGCGGTCTCGCGGGTCGAGGCCCTCCTGCAGGCGCAGGAAGCGGAGGCGCGCGAGGCGCGGACCACGCTCGCGGGGGTCGAGGAGCCCCTGCCCGCAGTCCCGCAAGCCTTGGAAGCGGAACCGGAAGAGATCTTCGCCGCGACCGTCAGGCAAGCCGCCAAGGTCCTCAACGTGCCTGTCTCCCTGGTCTCCCTTATGGAAGCGGACGCCGATTTCTGGCACGCCCACGGCGGCATCCCCCCCGATTTTGGCAGCGGCGAATCGTTGCGCGAAACGTCCATCTTCGGCGCCGGAATCCAGAGCGACGATCTCCTGGTTGTCGCCGATGTTGCCGAAGACGCCAGATTCAGATCAGATCCGGTCCTTCGAGAGCGGGGAATCCGCTTCTTTGCGGCGGTGCCGCTCCGGGTCAGCGCCGGCCATGTTGTCGGGGCGCTCTGTGTGACCGACACCGCACCTCACGAAGTGCCGGATCGGGCCAAAGGGATCTTGAAGCGGCTCGCCGACAGGCTCGTTGCGCGGGTGGAAGAACGGAAGCTTGCGACGGCCTGATTCGATGGGGATGGCTTGCGGCCCTGGCGCTCAGCCCCGGCTCCCAGCCGGACTTCGCAGCGATCGCTTTAGGAGGTCGTCCTGGTGCTCGTCCGGAGCCCACTGATCCGTCATGACGTCGACCAGCGAAAGCGCCATGTCCAATTCCTTTGCAGCCGGTTCAGCCGTGGACAAGTCGGATCTCGGCACCCGCAAGAACTGCGCTTGATCCGTTAATCAAGTAACAAACAACCAAGAGTCAGGTAATTTTTTACTATGATATAATAGTAAAACTATAATGTAAACATAGTAAAACCATAGTTGAACATCGGAAGGAGAGCGTTTGGATCCGCCAGCTTAACCGGTTGCACCCGGGAAATTCCTCGACTCCCTCCCG
Source organism: uncultured Verrucomicrobiota bacterium (assembly GCA_964578605.1). GTDB lineage: Bacteria > Verrucomicrobiota > Verrucomicrobiia > Limisphaerales > SIBE01 > JAXMHN01. The sequence goes on from CAZODO010000013.1 coordinate 43,468, forward strand.
GGTGCCCTGCGATCCTTCAACAGCTCCGGCACCGGCCCGAAGCCCTTGCCAGTGAGTTCGGTTCCGTAAAACGCGACCATTCGTCTTGTCATGAGCTCCTCGCAGATTGCCATCGCCATTGGCGCACACCCGGATGATATCGAGTTCGGCATGGCCGGAACTCTTCTAAAACTGCGCGACGCCGGTTGGAAAATCCATTACCTGAACCTGGCGACGGGCAATTGCGGGAGCGCCAATACGAGCGCGGCCGAGACGCGCCGGATTCGGGGCCGCGAAGCCCGCGCCGCCGCCCGGATGCTGGAAGCGAAGTACCATCCTCCCTTCCTGGACGACCTGGAGATCTTCTATAGCGACTCGGCCCTGCGCAAATTGGCCGCGATCCTGCGAGAGGTGCAGCCTTCCATCGTTCTCACGCATTCGCCCCAGGATTACATGGAAGACCACATGATCACCGCGCGGCTCGCGGTCACGGCCGCCTTCGCCCGGGGCATGCCCAATTACCGCACCCGTCCGCAGCGCCGCGCCACGGATAAGCCGGTGACGGTTTATCACGCGATGCCGCATGGATTGAGGGACGGCATGCGTCAGAAGATCATCCCGGGCCTGTTCGTCGACACGACCGCCGTGCACGCCCTCAAACGCGACGCGCTCGGGTGTCATCGCAGCCAAAAGGAATGGCTGGATGTGAGCCAGGGTATGGATTCCTACCTGCATTCCCTCGACACCCTGTCGCTGGACGTCGGGAGAATGTCCGGCCATTTCCAGCATGCGGAGGGTTGGCGCCGCCATTCCCACCTGGGTTTCTGCGCGCCGCACGCCGACCCGCTCCGGGAGGCGCTCCCGGGTCACTCGCTGGTGAACGAAGCGTACGAAGAGTCGCTCGGCTGAGCTTGCGAGCTACCTATTTGAAGAAGAAGGGCAGGGTTTAGTTGCCCAGCTGTCCGGGTCGAACAGACGGACCGTTCGTCATAGGAGTCCAAGTCCTTCGGGCTAGATAAACAAGTCCAGTGAGCACGAAATCAGCATAGAAATAGACCTCCTGAACCGACATTAACCGGGACTCCTCCGCGTGTGATGAATCTTGTCCGGTCCTCTCGGAGCGGGAAGGTCCAAGGAATCGGCTTGAAAGCCTCCGGGCGAGGATCATGCTCCGTTTATGACCACCAAGATACGCTCCAATGGCCAATTTCTGGCCGTTTCTACTGGTTCCCGTGCGACGGCTCTTTCCCGTCGGCAATTCCTGAGGCTTGCCGGGGTGGGGGTGGCCGCCGGTTCGGTGGCCTGCCCGGCGTTGCTGCGCGCCGCGGCGCCGAACAGCAAACTTCGGCATGCCTGCATCGGGGTGGGCGGGATGGGGGCGGGCGATTTGCAGAATTACCTGCAGCACAAAGGGGTTGAGATCGCGGCGTTGTGCGACGTGGACGGCAATACGCTGAAGAACGCGGCCAGGCAGGTTCCCGGCGCGCGGACTTACACCGATTGGCGCGAGTTGCTGGAAAAGGAACGGATCGATTCCGTGAACGTGACGGTGCCGGATCACATGCATTTCCCGATCGCATACGCGGCGATACAAAAGGGGCTGCATGTGTACTGTCAGAAGCCGATGTGCCATGATGTTGCGGAGGTGCGAGCCTTGACCCTGGCGTCGATCGAGAAGGGCGTAATCACCCAGCTCGGGACGCAGGCGGCGTCGGGCACGGGGGATCGCACGGCGGTGCAGATGATCAAGGCCGGGGCGATCGGCAAGATCAAACATGCCTATCTCTGTTCGAACCGGCCGGGCGCGGTCGAGCAGTACCGTTTGAAAGGCCCGCGGCCGGCCCAAGGCCAGGAGCCGCCGGCACACTTGAACTGGGATCTTTGGATTGGCACCGCGCCTTGGCGGCCGTTTGCGCCGGATATTTACCACCCCGTCAAGTGGCGGGCCTGGCAGGACTTCGGGACCGGCTGGTCCGGGGATATCGGCTGTCACATTTTCGATGCGGTCTGGAAAGGGCTTGGGCTGCAGCCGCCGCTGGACGTGGTGGCCGAGGTGCAGGAATCGTGGAAGAACTCGCCCGAACGGCAGGCGGACACCTGGCCCCAAGGCGACCACATAACCTGGACCTTCCCCGGGAACGCGCTGACGCAGGATAAAGAGCTGACGTTAGAGTGGTTTGACGGCGAGTACTACCCGCCGGACGATATCCGGAAGCTATACTCCATCGAGGACTACCCGCCCGAATCCGCCATGCTGGTCGGGACGGAAGGCGCCATGCTCCTGGGGCACGGCCGCGGCCCGCTCTTGCTGCCCGAAGAGAAGTTCGCGAGCTATGCCAAACCGACGATGCCCGGCCGGAACCATTACCATCATTTCGTGGATGCGTGCCGGGGCGGCGAGAAGACGGAATCGCACTTTGCCCAAACGGGGCCGATGACGGAGGCGATCCTGCTTGGGACGGTGGCGATACGGGTGCCGGGCGAGAAATTGACTTGGGACGCGAAGAACATGCAGTTCACCAATTCGGCATCGGCTGGCCGGTATTTGAAGCGCCGGTACCGGGAGGGCTGGGAAGTGCGGCTGGGCGGAGTCTTTTGAAAGCAAAGGCAGGGCCGGACCGCCGGGCCGACCATTGGGCACAGGTCATTTCAATCACCCAGGGCGGGCCGGGCCGCCCCGCCCTGCTACCCCAAATGGGGAAATGAGAATTGCTGGCATTTTTGGGGCTTGTCAAGCTGGGGGTGGCTGCTAAGTTACCCCCTCTTTTTGTATGAAAGCCGACATTCATCCGAAGTATTTGGACGCCGAGATCCGTTGCGCGTGCGGGAACGTGATTAAGACCCGTTCCACCCGGCCGACGATCCTGGTCGGGATTTGCAACGTGTGCCACCCGTTTTACACCGGCACGCAGAAGTTCGTGGATACCGCGGGACGCGTCGACAAGTTCCAGCAGCGCATGGCCAAGACCCAGGCCGCCCAGGCGGCTCAGGCGGCTTCACGCAAAAAGAAGAAGTAGCGCCACCTCACTTTCCCGCCCGCAGGGTGTTTCTCCTTCGCGGGCGGTCTTTTTTTAAGGGGTATGGATTTGCGACCTCATGTCGATCGATTTGCGAAGCGCTTTGCCGAAGTCGAGGCGGCGCTGAGCGATCCGAAAGCCTTCGAAAACAAGACGCGGGCGCAGGAACTGTCGCGCGAATACCACCGGCTAAAGGACTTGACCGGCCAGGGGCAGGCGTATCTCAAGGTGCTGGCCGACCTGGAGGAAAACCGCGCGCTTCTCAATGGCGAACCAACCGGATCAGACCTCGCCTTGCTGGCCGCGGAGGAAGTCCAGCGACTCGAGACGGAGGAGAAACGGTTGGCGCTCGATGTGCAGCGCGGCGTCCTCCCTCCCGATCCGGCGGACTCGCGGAACACCATTATCGAGATCCGCGCCGGGGCAGGGGGATCCGAATCGGCCTTGTTCGCCGCGGATCTTTACCGCATGTACACGCGGTATGCGGAGGCGCAAGGCTGGAAGGTCGAGACGCTCGATTCGAGCCCGTCGGACCTGGGCGGCTTTAAGGAAGTGGTCTTTACGGTGACGGGGACCGACGTTTACAAGCGGTTGAAATACGAGAGCGGCGTCCACCGGGTCCAGCGCGTTCCGGCCACCGAGGCGCAGGGCAGGATTCACACCAGCACCGCAACGGTGGCGGTGCTTCCCGAAGCCGAGGAGGTCGACGTCGAGATCAAGCCCGATGAGCTTGAAATCACCGTTTGCCGCGCCTCGGGCCCGGGCGGGCAAGGCGTGAACACCACCGACTCCGCGGTGCAGATTGTCCATAAACCGACCGGCTTGATCGTTCGATGCGCCGATCAGCGTTCGCAACAGAAGAACAAAGCCCGGGCGCTCACGGTCTTGCGGTCAAGGCTGCTTGAAGCGCGCGTCGCGGAAGAGAACGCCAAGTATGCGGCGCAGCGCAAAGCCCAGGTCGGCACCGGGGAGCGCAATGAACGCATTCGCACTTACAACTTTCCGCAAAACCGGGTGACCGATCATCGCATCGAGTTGACGCTTTATAACCTGCCCGCGTTGATCGCGGGCGATCTGGATCCTATGATCGAACCCCTGATGGCGCACGAATTGGAGGAAAAGATGGCGGCGCTGAACCTGGCATGATGCGTGTGCGCGCTCTGATCTTTGACTGCGACGGAACCCTGGCAGACACCATGCCCTTCCACTGGAGGGCGTGGCAGGACATTCTCAAGCGCCATCGGCTCCAGTTGCCCGAGGCCCGCTTCTACGCCCTTGGCGGGGTGCCTTCGCGCGATATCGTCCGCATACTGTCGCGGGAACAAGGCGTGCAGGTGGATCCCCATGTTGTCGCCCGGGAGAAAGAAGCAGCCTATCTGCCTTTCATTGCCCAGGTGAAGCCGATCCGGGCCGTGGTCGACATCGTTCAGGAACATGCCGGCAAGCTTCCCATGGCCGTGGCGTCGGGCGGGAGCAGGCGGGTGATCGGGCAAGTCCTGCAACATTTAGGGATCCTCCACTTCTTCCAAGCCGTGGTCACCAACGAAGACATCGTGAATCAAAAGCCGGCGCCGGATATTTTCCTGGAAGCCGCGCGCCGCCTTGGCGTTCCTCCCGAAACCTGCCGCGCGTATGAGGATACCGACCTTGGTTTGGAAGCCATTCGGGCGGCGGGAATGGAGGCGGTGGATGTGCGAGAGTTGCTCAGAACGGCGGTTTCATTGCCGACGGAGGTTCCGTCCAGGAGAGGGGTGTATCCACAGCGCCGAGCGAGATAGACCGGCTCGCGGCCATTGTGGAAACGGCCCATCACGCTCATTGGCGTCTCCAAGATCGCGCGCGAAATCACCGGCCGCCGGGCCGAGGAACGCAGGGCTCACGAAGATCGCGAGCACCTGAGCATTCTGCTGACGCACTCCAACGCCAAGCCAAGCGTCCGCATTTGGACCACCCCGCAGCACGACGGGAAGGTTCGCTTGAGCGTGCGCGACAACGGCATTGGCATCGGTCCGTCGGACCAGGAGCGGATCTGGGGGATTTAATTCGGGGGGTACCCTGCCTCAACCGCTGGGAGCGGTGTCCGGGCTGGTTAGAAGTCTGTAATTGGTTCTTCCAAGGCCAATTCCTTGATCCAGGCATTCCGATAGCGCACATCGTGTCCTTCGGCCTGGAGTTTCAGCCCGCCGGGTTGGTCGGTAATCCCTTTTCCACCGTCATTCCCGCCATCCATCCCGGAGTTGGGGCCGCCCCAAACCTGGGTAATGGGGTGGTTGACATGGGCTTTGACGCCGTTGAAGAACATCGTGACCCTGGCGTTATCCACGCGCTTGCCGTCCTTGAAACGTGCGGCCCGGAAGACGATATCGTAGGCATTCCATTTACCCACGCCCTTGTAAGCATGATAGGGCGACTCGGCCTCGTTGATGACCGCGCCCATCCCGTGCTTCGTCTTGTCGCCATCGAGAACTTGGATCTCGTAACGGTTCTGCAGGTAAACGCCGCTATTGCCGCCCGGCTTCATCACCAGGAATTCGATATGGAGGCGAAAATCGCGGTAAGCTCTCTTGGTCACGATGTCCGCGGCGCCATACTTTCCGCCTTCGGCGGCGGGATCGTAAGTCGAGAGCACCATGCCTTCATCGACGGGGTCTTCGACCATCCGCCACTTGATCGGCAGCGCGGAGGCGAAGGCAGGGCCTTCCCAGTAAGTCCACTTCTCGTCGAGGGTCTTGCGGGATCCATCCAGCAGGACATCTGCCCCGGGAACGGGCTTTGCGCCAACGCCGACATCACCGTAGGCGGTGGCGGTGGCGGCAGCCGCACCGTTCCATGGCGTCACCGTCATGCCGAGGAGGAGGGGCAACAAGGAGAGGCTCATTCGGATTCTCATGCGCCGGAGCATAGAGACGCCAAGGACCCGTGGCAATTCGTTCATCTGCCTGAGTCGATCAAAAAAAGAGGCCCGGGTTAACCCCGGGCCTGTCGATTAGATTAAAACACTGTAAAAGCGCTTAATACCGGTCTCGGCCACCGCCGAAGCTCCGGCGGCCATTGCCGCCACCGCCACCGCCACCGCCGCCACCTGATCGCGCCGGGCGATCTTCGCGCGGCCGAGCGATATTCACCGTAACGGCACGCCCACCGATGCTCGCCCCATTAAGGGCTTGAATCGCCTTCTGGGCTTCTTCCGGCGTGGACATTGTGACAAACCCAAACCCGCGAGGGCGCCCGCTCATACGATCCACCATGAGGTTAGCTTCCAGCACGGTCCCGTGGGCCGCGAAAGCGTCCTGCAGATCGTTTTCAGTTGTGTTGAAGGAAAGGTTTCCTACAAACAGTTTATTTTCCATGTGATGATTAACTGTCCCCAGATGCACTAGATTTTCCTTAAGCTGTTCCCGACTGCCGGGTTTCAAATCATCACTGAACGGAGGGTTCAACTGAAGATTTACCACGCCTCGAAAACTAATGTTATCCAAAAGACGAGGGCAAGTTACTCGATCCCGAATCAATAGCAAGTGCCAAATTTAGGGCCCCGTTTCAATCCGGGCCTGGTTTTCAGCCAGCGAATCCCCTTCAACCGCCGTTCTGCGCCAGGAACTCCTTGCTCTTCACGGTCAGCCCATGCGCGAGCGCGGCCTCGAGGCCGATCCCCTGTTCGGCCGCGTACTTGCGCACCTCGTCCGTGATCTTCATCGAGCAGAATTGGGGGCCGCACATGGAACAGAAATGGGCGGTCTTGGCGCCTTCCTGGGGAAGAGTCTCGTCATGGAACGCGCGTGCCGTTACGGGATCGAGGCTCAGGTTGAACTGGTCTTCCCAGCGAAACTCGAAGCGCGCTTTGCTCAGGGCGTTATCACGGAATTGGGCGCCAGGATGCCCTTTGGCGAGGTCGGCCGCGTGCGCGGCAATTTTGTAGGCGATCACACCGTCCTTGACGTCCTTCTTGTTCGGAAGGCCAAGATGCTCTTTGGGCGTGACGTAGCAGAGCAGAGCGCATCCATACCAGCCGATCAGAGCGGCGCCAATCCCGCTGGTAATATGGTCATACCCCGGGGCGATATCGGTCGTGAGCGGACCCAGGGTATAGAACGGCGCTTCGTGACACCCTTCAAGCTGCCGGGCCATGTTTTCCTCGATCATATGCAAGGGGATATGGCCAGGACCTTCGTTCATCACTTGCACGCCGTGGCTCCAGGCGCGCTCGGTCAGATCCCCCTGCACCTGGAGTTCAGCGAATTGCGCTTCGTCATTCGCGTCGGCAATCGATCCGGGCCGCAGACCATCCCCGATACTGAAGCTCACGTCGTAAGCGGCCATGATCTCGCAAATGTCGTCCCAATGCGTGTAAAGGAAGTTCTCCTGGTGGTGCGCGAGGCACCATTTGGCCAGGATACTTCCGCCACGGCTGACGATCCCGGTCCTGCGGCGCGCCGTCAGGGGGATGAACCGGAGGAGGACCCCGGCGTGAATGGTGAAGTAATCGACCCCTTGCTCCGCTTGTTCAAGGAGAGTATCGCGGAAGATTTCCCAGGTGAGCGCTTCGGCTTTGCCGCCGACCTTCTCCAGGGCCTGGTAGATCGGCACAGTCCCGATGGGCACCGGCGAGTTGCGGAGGATCCACTCGCGGGTTTGGTGGATGTTTTTGCCTGTCGAAAGATCCATCACGGTATCGGCGCCCCATTGGGTGGCCCAACGCATCTTCTCGACTTCCTCTTCGATACTCGAGGCAATGGCGCTGTTGCCGATATTGGCATTGATCTTCACCAGGAAACTGCGGCCAATAATCATCGGTTCCAGCTCCGGATGATTGATGTTGGCCGGGATAATCGCGCGTCCCGCCGCGACTTCGTCCCGGACGAACTCCGGCGTGATCGCCGCCGGCATCCGCTGCGGAAAACGCCGGCAGACCGAGGGTGAATAAGGATGGCCGGGAGGCAATTGCGCGGAGCCCGGGTGCTGGGCGCGCAACTCATCGCTTCCGCCTGGTTGCGATGCTGCAAGTTCAAGTCCCTGGTTTTCGCGGATGGCAACAAACTCCATTTCGGGTGTAATGATCCCCTGCCGGGCATGCCAGAGCTGAGTGACGGGATGCCCCCCGCTCGCCCGGAGCGGACGCCTTAGCCGAGCCCTCAAGGCGAGCGCCGCGGGGTTGCCTTGGGATGCCTGGCGATGCTTCTCGGAGAGAAAGCCGTCATCCACAGGCTGAACCGGTCGTCCTTCGTACTCGCTGACGCCGCCGCGCGCGAGGATCCAATCCCGTCGCAGCAAAGGCAAGCCGTCGGTGAGATCGCCATGGAACGTGGGATCGCCCCAAGGCCCGCTGGTGTCGTAGACGCGAACTGGCGCGTTCGGTTCGAGGTGGCCGTCGCGGTGTTGCGTCGGGCTGAGCGCGATCTCACGCATGGGCACCCGCATCTCCGGATGCATGACGCCGGTTGCGTAAACGCGGCGTGAGTTAGGCAGCGGATCCCTGCTATGGACATCGAAAGGTTCCTGAGTTGCACTCATAGTCATCGGAAAACAGGAAGCTCGTCAGACGAGGCTCGGCCGACGGTCAGCGGCAAACAAAAGGGCGGTTCCCTTCGCCAGCATTATCTGGATCAGGTTCAATGGGTCTTCCACGCTCCCGCGCGGAACTCTCAGCCTCGGATTGCCCAAACGAGCAAGTGGTCGGCTCCCCGTTTCAAAGTATTGGTAGCGCCGAGGGAGTGGACGGTCAAGCCGGGGCGATGCTTGAAGCTGGGGTCTGGGCCTTCTCCCCGAAGCCGAAGGTTGGCCGCATTTTGGAGATGTCCGAAGCGGCTTCCACAATTGTGGAAGGTCCGCATATGTCTGATTGCCAGAGTCTTATGACGCGATCTAGCTGTGCATGGGGTGCACTAGCTAACTTGAAGGGCCAGGTTCGACACCGTCCTCCGCCGGTTCACCGATGGGCCTAACCCAGTAAAAAGGCCGGGCTTGCGCCCGGCCTTGTGCACAATCTACTGGACTCGCGACTCTACTTAACCCGGTAGAACTTCGCCGTGCCAGTGGTGGTCACCGCGTAGGGGCTGGTGGCACCGGCTACCGGTGTCCACGGTCCGAGCACGGAGTCGGCGGACTCGAGTATTCCAGTGTAGGTGATGGTCGCACCGGAGGCAGTCCGAGCGATCTTCGCCGAAACCGTGGGCGGTGGCCCGACTTCTTCGGTGGCCGGGGTAACCAACTGGATGGCGTTGATGGGCGCGCGCGGAGTGTCGCTACCGCCAAGGCCGTTGGCTGTCGTTGCTTCGACAATAATCCCGGTCGCCGTCAGGTTCCGGAACACAATGTGCGTCCCGGCCGCCGGATTCGCTTTATCCGTGCTGATGGGCGTTTCCTGATACGTGCTCGGGTTGGTCAGGGACGTGCCAAAGACGTAATCTTTGAGCACGGCCTTGCTGGTCGCGTCGAGGACGCGGTAACCGCCGGACCGCCCGCCTGCCACGCCACCCAACGTATAAACGTAGACGTCATACCCAGCGGCTGCGACGCCCGCGGGCAAGCCCTTGATGGTCACGGTTGTGGTGGTGGCATTACCCGTATCCAAGTACCCGGTAAGCAAGGTTCGGTCGGCGCCGGTGAACGGGTTGTTCTCTTCGCCAACTCCGGTCGATGACCACAGCCCGTTCGAGGCCCATTCCACCGCGATCGGTGCCTCCTGGCTGACGCCATTGGCATTGACCACGACTTTGGCGACCGAGCCGTTTGCGTCCGGGAGGTTGTTCCAGAGTGGTTGGGCGACGCCTGGGACCCCCGCAATATCGGTCGCGGCCAGAGAGCCGCCGGCCTGGCTCGATCCGAAGTTAAGACCCACGCTGAGCGGCGGGAACGTATCGCTGTAGTCGCGCATCTTGGCGACGAAGGTCCCTCGGGATGCTTCCTCGGTGATGTTGCCGTTTTCCGGCGAGTATTCCGGCCCCACGTAGAGCTTGGCCGGCATTGGCTCGTCAAACGTGGTGGTTCCAAGTTGCGTCCAGTTCACACCATCGTCGCTGCGGAAGATGGTGAACAGGTCGCCCTTGCGTTGCATGCGGACCCAGGCATCGGGATATTGAGGAACGACTCCGGTGCTGCCACCCGCTGAGGTGGTCGCGGCTCCGGCCGCGAGGCGCCGGTTGCCTTCCCACGCGGCGTTTCCGCCCGTGCCAGGTCCCGTGAGGGTCGGTCCCACCGGATTGACGTGCACCTTCTGGTACCGTCCGGCGGCTCCGCCTTCCTGGGCGGCGCGGTCGACGCCGAAGTTGGTCACGTCGCGGGCGATGAGGCCGGCGCGCGCCCATTGGCTGGAAGCGTCCTGGTACTCAACGCGAAGCTTCTTGTCGAAGTCGCCGGTGATTTCCTCGTAAACGAAGGTCGCTTCGTCGTAAGTCCCCCATTCGGCGATGCCATCCGAGTAGATATCGAACCCGTTCTCGCCGACGGCGAGGACGGCGTTGCCGGTGCCGATTTCCGAAGCGCCCACCACGCCCCATTTCATGGGCGCGATGGTGAATTCTTCTTCGGTGGTGGCGAGTTTGTTGCCGAACAGGTCGAGCACGTTCTGCACGGTGACTTTGTAGCTGTTGCCTGCCGTCAACCCTGAGGTGGTCAGGACGACGCCGGGCGATCCTGCGTAGAACTTGATGGCGCTAATCGTGCCGCTGCTCAGCTTGTAGTTGGCGATGTTCCCAGCGGACGCCGCCTCGACCTTCTCATCGAACGTCACGGCAACGTCATAAGTGCTGCCCGTTTGGCTGGCGATGGCTCCCACGCCCGCCACCTGGGGCGGCGTGATGTCCTGCACGACCGTCAGGGTGACTTCCGAGCTGGTCGCCGAGACCGTTGGGACGCGGGCGATGACCCGGAACTTGGTGCCGTTATCGGCAATCTTCAGAGCCGGGGTTGTGTAACTGGCTCCGGTCGCGCCGGCGATATCCACGAAGGTGGAACTGCCCGGAGCGGCTTTCTGCCATTGGTAAGTCACCGTGTCGGTATAGAGGGATGTCCCTGTTGCGTTCGCGGTGAACGTGGCCGTGCGGTCCACATCCGACGTGGCGTTCGCGGGCTGAGTGACGAACTCCACGCTCGCGCCATTCGGGTTGAGGTAAGAGCCGATCGCGGAGCCCTTCAAGAACATGCCCGCGGCACTTTGCGCGGGATCGGTTTCACCCGCTTTGATAAAGGTGGCATCGGATCCGTCGCCGCCGCTGCCTTCGTCCTGCAGGATTTCGATGAAGTACCGCTTGCCGGCTTGCAGCGTGATGACGTTCGGGGTGGGCCACTCACTATTGAAGAACGTGTCCGAACGCTTGTCTTCGAGGGCGCTGCCGCCGCCGATCGTCTGCCATTGATACTGGTTGCTCCAGCCGCTTTCCTGGGCGATAAGCTTCTTGTTGGCGGGCTTGTCGTCCGTGCTCAGATAGAGGTTGCTCTGATCGTCGGAGGCCAGGAAGAAGACATAATCGCCATTGCTTGGCGGGATGAAGTATCCGCTCACCCTGGATGCGTAATTATCGGCCGCACCCCACGGACCGCCGAACTGGGCCACGGACGTGCTGATATCCGGAGGACGAATGGTCCCTTCCAGGATCGCGGTCGCAAAGTCCGCGAGAGCGCCAGGGTCGCCATTGGCATTGTCCCAACGTTCGTAGGTGGCAAAGCCGGGTTCGAAGACCACCGACTTGAAGGCAACCTTTGTATCCGTGGCGATGGTGTTGGCCGGGTTGGCCGTGTCTTTCACCCCATTGATCGTGAGGGTGTAATCGGCGCCTTCGCCCATCTTGCTGGTGGTCACCTGGACCGTCGTGGGGCTAACGCGGGCTACCGAACTGACGGTGATGCCCTGGTCCATCTTGTAGTTGCCCGCGGTCAGCGCGGTGTCGGCCACGGGTTCCGAGAACTCGATCCTCATTCCTGTGAACGAGAAATCCGGAATCACCTGCGCAACGGTGGGCGCGAGGGTATCGACCGTCACTGTGACGACGGACTCGCTGCTCACGACTTCCGTGCCGCCGCCGAAAACGCGCACGGTGTAGGTTCCGGCATCGCTCGGTTGCGTCAGGTCAACCTTGTAGCTCGGGCCAACGGCCTTGGCGATGGGTGTTCCGTTCTTGCGCCATTGGTAATGCACGGGATCGCCCGTCGCTGTCACCTTGAGTTCCAGGGCGTTGTTCTGGGGTACGGTGAGGGTTGCGGGCGGTTGGGCGGTGATCGCGATCGGTTTCGGCGTGAACGGTCCGAAGTTCGTGAAGGTCGCGGTCGAGAGGTCCGCGTCGTTATGCGCCGTCACCGCCAGACCGAGCAGGACCGTGTTTGGCCAGGCCGAGGTGAACACGCTCTCGCCTGCATTATCCGCGCCTTCGGGCCAGGAACCGGCGGTGTCCCAACCTTGCGGGCTGTAGGGATTGAACATGGACCACGTTGTGCCGTCGTCGCTGGTATAAACGTAGAACACGCTGCCGATGCGCTCCAGGCGGAGCCAATTATCGGAAGCTTTGGGCGGGAAGGTCGGGTTGGGAGTCGTCCAACTGCAATTGCCATCTCGATTCGCACGCCACTGGGGGCCGCGAGCGTTGGTTCCGGCGGGGGCGCTATTGGCGGTGTCGCCCGAGGGACGTGTGGACATGCTGGCGATGAAAGGATCGCCCGCTTGGGGCAACCCGGAGCCGTCATCCAGTCGCGCCATGAGTTCGGCCTTGGACCAGCCGCCGTCGCCGGAGTTGCCAACGAGGGATTTCACGTTGACCACATAATCAAAGTCGCCCGTGACCTTGAAGTAAGCGTAATGGAAGTTATCGGCCGTGCCCCAGATGTCCGCACCGCCGCCCACTACCGTGATCGTCCCGTCGGCCGCCACGGTCGTTTCGCCTGCCATGGAGGGGGTGCCGACGTCCGCGCCGGTCAGCGTTGGGGTCGCTGCCTGGGCGTAGAACGCGGCTAATCCAGCGAGCGCTGGAATAAGGACCGCTCTGATCGATGTTCGCATAGGTTTTTGTCGGAGTTGCTGTTTGGCTTTCCAGCCAGATCCCTGGCCTCAGACCCGACTCGATACCACCGGCACACCGGGGTCGAGAACGATGGAATGTGGTCAAGATCCGGTGCCTCAATCATGTAGTAGTGGAAAGCGATAGGACTATATCGAACCGCTGCGGCTTTGTGCAACGAAAAAGTGGCGGATTGCGCCGCCAAGTTGCCGGGCTCTCTCGGGGGCGGAAGATTCCGCAAAACAATGCCTTGACTGCTTTCCCGAGGAGGCTCTTAATGGCGTTATAACGAGTTGTTGCGGGTTGGATCCCGTACTCCTGCCTTCTCATACCACCTATGAAAATAATCAATCATCACACCAACACAATCCACCGGATTCTAACGATTGCCGGGCTGCTGCTTGCAATGGCCTTGGCTCCGGCCCAGGCCCAAACGGCCGTGAGCGCCTCAAGCCAGCGTTGCTCCGAAATCAATACCGGCCTGATGCGCATGACCAAGCGGATGCCAGCCGAAGTCAGCCTTGGCCAGGAATATATGTATGAACTGACGCCGCAGGCGGCGGCCTGTGTCGCCAACGTTGTCATCACCGACCAGATTCCTGCCGGGGCAACCTACGTCCGGAGCGAACCGGCCGCGCAAGTGCAGGAGGGCAACCTCGTCTGGCGGTTCCCCGAGATGACGCCCGGAGATGCGCAGACGATCCGGGTCTGGATGCGGGCGGATCGCGAGGGACGCCTTGCATCGTGCGCGATCGTGACGGCTGATCCGCGGCTATGCGCTGAAATCTTCGTCGGCCGCCCCGTCCTTGCCATCACCAAGACCGGACCGGAAACGGCCCAGGTCGGGAGTGACGTGACTTACAACATTGTGGTGAGCAACACGGGCACAGCCGTGGCGCGTGAAGTGGTGGTCACCGATACCATTCCTGACGGCTTGTCGCATACCAGCGGTCAGCGCGAACTGTCCTTCCAGGTCGGCGATCTGAACCCCAACCAATCCAGGTCTGTTCCGCTCACGCTTCGAGCGGACCGGCGTGGCCGCGTTTGCAACACGGCCGTGGCCGCCTCCAGCAACGCAGGCCGAGTCAATGCCGAAGCCTGCACCACGATCGTGCAGCCCGGTTTGAAGATCGTGAAAACGACTCAGGATAATCAGTTGCTCATCAATCGCGCGGCGACCTATGCGATCGTCGTCTCCAACATTGGCGATGTGCCGCTCACCAGCGTGGTCGTCACCGATACCGCCGCTCCCGAAACCTCCATCGCCGCCGCCGATGGCGGAACCGCCAGCGGCAACACCGCCACCTGGAATGTCGGCCAACTGGCCCCCGGTGAACAGAAACAGCTGACGGTGAAAGTGCTCTCCGCCGTGCCGGGACGCTTCTGCAACACCGCGACGGTGTCCACGGCGCAAGGCCTCCGGGAATCGGCCGAAGCCTGCTCCGAATGGATCGGTGTGACCGGCGTGCTCGTTGAAGTTGTGGATGATCCCGACCCGATCCAGGTGGGCGAAACCACCACCTTCACGGTGCGCGTGACGAACCAGGGCCGGACGCGCGATATCGAGAACCTCAATGTGAAGTCCACCTTTGGCGAACAGCTCGAACCGACCGCAGCTTCGGGCGGCGGCACACTGGCTGGCCGGACAATCACCTGGCCGACAGTTCCTCGGCTCGCGCCGAAACAGTCCGTGACCTACACCGTTGTGGGCAAAGCCGTGCGTCCGGGTGACCACCGCATGGAAACCCAGGTCACCACCAGCGAACGCAACGTTCCCATCACCGAGCTCGAAAGCACCACCGTTTACTAAACGGTCGCTGTTCATCGATAGGAGAAGGCTGGCGGACGCGTTCGCGTCCGCCAGCCAACTTGGTGACAAGGAGTCACCAAACTGTGCGACATTTCGGCCGGAACGCCGGTTTTTAACCGGTTTAAGGAGGCCATTTCGGGCGGAACGCCGGTTTGCAACCGGCTTTGTGGGAACCCCCTTTGTCGTGTCCGTGATGCGGGATTAAACGGAACGTCTGCCCGGAAAAGCCGCATGCAAAGCGGCGCTCCGAATCGACACCCCGAGTTCCATGTCAAACCCAGGACCCCCCCCTAACTCCGGCCCGCCCGGCAACCCGGCCAACGTCGGCCTTCGTGCCCAAGACCTGGATCCAAACCCGATCGCCCAATTCCGCCATTGGTTCATGGCGGTGATCGAGGCGAACCTTCCTGAGCCGAACGCCATGACGCTGGCCACCAGCACGCGCGATGGCATGCCCTCAGCCCGCATTGTGCTCCTCAAGGATTACGGGGAGCGCGGGTTCGTCTTCTTTACCAATTACGAAAGCCGCAAAGGCCGGGAACTGGATGCGAATCCGCAGGCCGCGCTTGTCTTTTTCTGGCCTCTGCTCGAGCGGCAGATCCGCGTGGCCGGCTCGGTTTTAAAGCTCGGGCGCGAAGAGTCAGAAGCTTACTTTCATAACCGCCCCCGCGGTCACCAACTCGGCGCCTGGGCCTCGCGGCAGAGTGAGGTTCTGCCCAACCGTGAGATCCTGGAAACCCGTCTCGATGCGTTGACGCGCCAGTATGAGGGAGAACAGGTTCCTCTCCCGCCGTATTGGGGGGGATATTGCCTCCGACCGGCGATGATCGAGTTCTGGCAAGCGCGTCTGGACCGGCTCCATGACCGGTTCCGATATACCCGCTCGCCGGAGGGAGAATGGCGGATTGACCGTCTTTCGCCGTAGGGCAGGGGCGGGGACGGCTCGTCCCCGCGCTTCAAGTGTGAGCCTTTTAGCCTTTGAATTTCCCCCGGACGACCATGTCGAAAAGGAGAGTGGACGCCCCCGAGGGATCCTTGGCTGGAAGCTTCACCTGCACGGCCTTGTGCTCCGCGATAGGTTCCGTAAGCACGGGGCCATTCGCGGCCTTGGGTTCGCCGCTGACGGGCCGGAGGCTCAGGACCCCCGGGTGCCCCTCCGCGGTGGCTTTGGCGCTGGCCCGAACCATCGGCCGATACTTGGTGATGGCGTCGGGAGCGGCATCGCTCTTGGCCGGCACGAAAAGAATAAAGTAAGGGTAATCGGAGGTCCCCAGATGATCCCCGTCGCGGGGTTGCAGGCCAAATCGCATGGTGTAAACCCCGGGAATAAGTTCGCTATCCTTGTAATCCCGCTGGCCTTTGCCGACCTGGGCGGCTCCCAGGAGCGTAATCTCGTCGACCTCCTTCAAACTGTCCGAAGCCGTGGCGGGCTTTGATTTGAGCGGAATATCCCGGCGAAACCAGAACTCGTAAACGGGCGTCTCCCCGTCCAGAACCTGGATGGCCTGCGGTCCAAGCACGCCTTTCACCGCTTGGCCCACCGATTCCGGGGCGGCTTTATCCACTACTTTGACGCTCAACTCCGCCGCCCCTGACAGGCAAACGCCCAACCCCGCAATTCCCAGCAACAACATGAGTCTTTTCATATTCCGTAAATTGACCCCGCTCGAACCCGGAACATTCAAGATGAATGCAGCCGATTTGCCAAGAAAAGTCCGGCCGCTCTCCCTTGACCGCTCAAAGCGGTTCGAAGGCGCGGTTGGCGGAGGTTACAGGGAGAAATGCGCCAGGAACGCGCTCCGCTGGCCGGTGGACTGCCAGGTGAGCCCGAGCTTATCTCCTTTGAAAGCCGCGAGTTCCGTATACGCAGGCAACGCGCTTTGCACGGAGGTTAGCGGCGGGTAAAAGGCCGTTTCATGCCCGCAAACAGGGTCCTTTGACCCCAGACAGCGCGTGGAGACCTCCACCAGTTCACCCGCCTTCACCTGAGCACAGCCGGACCGGGCGCACGTCCCGACATGGGCCTCGATGGGCAAGGCTCTTACCGCGACCACTTCCCTCGCCAGGCTGCCGGCCATGGTGCGCGCGAACTCGGTGAGCGCGGCCTTTTGGCGCTCGTCCGCCCGGTCATCGACGATCAGAACGGCTTTTCCATCGCGTGGTTGGAACTGGAGATTGCCAAGGGTGTCGTCCGTCCGAACCACTGCGATGACATTCAGGCCTTCCAGAGGCACGCCGTTCCAGGACCCGCGATCGATCGACCAGACGAGAATCCCTTCCTTTCCCGCCAGGTTCATTTCGCCATTGGCGAAGCAAGCCCCGGTATAAACGTCGCAGGTTCGCACTTCGAGATAAGCGCCGGTGAGGGGTGTGGATTCGACGGCCCTGGCGGGGTAGAAGGTTGCGGCCGTGAGAGTTGCGAGAGCTAGAAATGTTCGATTCATTGCGAGAAATGTTCCATTCCGGTGCATAACCTATGCGGTATTCGTTTACATTCAACATGAAATAAGATCATTTACTCTATAGGACTGATAGTGTGAGGTTTGCAGCTATCAAAATAGAGAATCAATCCTATTCATTCATTGGTGATATACTCGTGCTATACTAATACCATACTAGTGATAATGTCGTGGAATATTAAATGAATATATCAGGAAATTATTATGAAATAGGTAATAATATAACAATATCGGAAGAAGAGCGCGAGGGTGTGCGCATCTCAGATTCTTCTCTCTGACATTTCGTAATCGTAATCGTGATCGTAATCGGCATGACGCATCGATTTGACCACGAGAAGCTGGAAGTCTATCAAGCCTCCTTGTCATTCCTTGTCTGGCGTGAAGCGTTTCTGGAGCGCCTCCCCAAGTCGTTCTCGGTCAGGGATCAACTGGACCGAGCCAGCCCCTCCATCCCACGGAATATCGCGGAGGGGAACGGTCAGTTCACCGGCGCGGACCGATGCCGGTTTTTTGATATCGCCCGGGGTTCGGCCTTGGAGAGTGCCGCCGCGCTAGACGTATTGGTGGCCAAGGGTCGCTGTTCCAGAGAGGAAGTTTTACCCGGCAAAGACCGCCTGTGGAGCATGGTTTCGATGTCAGCAGGTTTGATCAAGGCTCACTCCGATTACCGGCTCCACGACGGCAGCTCCGAATAGCGATCACGATTACGATCACGATCACGATCACGATAGGGGAAAACGGCGGAAAAATCTGAGATGCGCACCGCGAGGGTTCCGGTATTTCCCATCAGGCGGAGCGCCGGTGTGCAGCCGGTTTTGGAGAAACTCATTTGGCGTGGCCGTGAAGCGGGATTAAACGGAACGTCCGCCCGAAAGAGCCGCTTGCAAAGCAGCGGTCCGAAAGGGCTTCGCCAAATCGTAGCGCCTCACGAACCGAGCGGTGCCTGCGGAGGTTATTCCTCCTGGACGCGCAGAAGGCGCAATGAATTGGCCTCGAACGACACTTCGCCCCCGGGACCGGCAAATTCGCAAACGAGGACCGTTTCAACCATTTTTTGCTGCACTTCGAACGGGAACTGCAGCGAAACCCAACCCGGCTCGGTAATCGTCTCGCCGGGGCTTTGCACCCCCGAAATCCGCAACCCAACCCGGCCCCCGACGGCGCCGCCGGTGGCTCGGGCACGTCCTTCAAACACGTAGCGTCCAGCCGGGAGGAGAACGTGGGTGCGCCAGGAACCTGTCCCGCCCCGGGTGACACGGATTGCGAGCCACCGGTTTCCATCTTCCTCAGTGACGGTCATCCGCAATCCCCGGGCTTGCCCGGAAGATGCCCCATGCCAATTGTCCAGTTCGGCCACGCCGCTGTCGTCAAAGGGGAGCGGTTCCTGGGTCATCGCCAGCTGGGACTGGACGCTTTGCGCGCGGCGGCGGATCCGTTCGCACAGGTATTCGACCGCTTCGTCATGGTTCCGGGCCAGGTGCGGACTGTAAGCTGCCAAAGTCGGGCGAATGCGTCCGGCGAGTTCGCCGATTCGCGCGACGACTTTCTCCGGGGCCACGACGTTCGTATGCAGGGTGCCCAAGCGTTCGCGGTAAAGGCGTTCTCCTTCCGGGGTTGTCAGGACGGCCTGGGAGATGAAGCCCTTCACGCGGTAGTGAATGGACCGGTCGGCGGGAAAGCGGTCTTCGGGCCAGGAGAACATCTGGTCCATGCCGTGAGGCATGAAAACCATGCGGCGGGTCTCGAGGTCGTGGAAGAGCCGGAAATTATTCTGGTTCAGGCTGTATCCATCCCAGTGGCAGGTCAGCATCTCCATCGCGACCATCGAGACGAAGCGTTCCCTATCGAGCGTTTCGCCAAGCTGCTCCCAACGCGTGGATGGCGAAGGCTCGTGGGCGGCGGCAAGCAATCGCTGGATGCCTGAGGAATCCTCGGGATGCTCCCCGGAATCCACTTCCATACCGCGGTGGATATCCTCGCAGAAACCGCCATCGTACAGGTTGCCATTGACGCTCTTGAAATGGCGGCGCAGAAAGTCCTTGTTGTAGCCTTCGACCAGGACATAAAGACCCAAATCCCGGCCGTTAATCAGGACGGTGGCAAAATCGGCGCGCGGCGCCGGCACACCCGCCTCTTCGAACAATTCCCGGCAGAGGGCTTCGCACAGGAAGGTCGGGTCCTGCACCGAATTGTTCAGCGAAAGTTTGGAGAGCCCGTGGAACTTCTGGCCTTTCGCGTGCTTTGAGAAGTTCAGCGTCAGGGCCGGCTTGTCGTCGAAAGGGCGGAAGCTGCCGGCGGCGCCCTTCAGATGGAGCGCGACATTGGTGTAAACGGTGCCGCCTTCGCGCACGGTCACTTTGACTTGCGGCCGGTTTTCTTCTCCGCCGCGGCCGTTCCAGAAATAGCCGCGCAGCACCTCCACATCGTCCGGCGCGATCTCTATATGAAACCGGTAAAGGTCCTGGGGAATCTCCGCGACGGGCGTATAAAGCCGGGTCGGCGGCCGTTGAAAACCCCGATCCCGATGCCCCCAGACCGTGGGTTGCCATGGGGGCCGGTGTTCATCCCTGAACCAGGCAAACCGAATGAGAAGCACGAACGCAAAGGTCACCCAGATCAGCACCCTCCAGGCGCTCACCGGTTTCGGGCGTGGAGCGGTTCGCTTCGGAACGGCCGGACGAAGGATCGGGGGACTGGGGCCGCGGTAAGGGTATCGCGGCGGCGTTCGATGTTCCGGTTGTTCGCTCATCTTGTCCGGATTGGCTGAGGGCATTCAGGCACAGATCAGGCACAGATCCGCGCCGGCTACGAAGCACGGGAGTCTGCTCTGGGACGCCCCGCTCAAACGTTTACGCTCAGAACCCGTAGCAGGCAAGTTTCGGGCACTCTTCGGATGCGATTCAAAGGACCGTTCCTGCGCCGTTCCCCTTTACTCGGCGGCGACGGGACGCTTACTCTCCAGGGCATGCGAGTTGTCGTGCAGCGCGTTTCTCAGGCGCAAGTGATCATTTCGGGCGCGGTGCGTGGGGCGATTCAGCAAGGAATGGTCGTCCTCGTGGCCGTCGAGGACGCCGATACGGCGGAAGACATTGCCTGGCTGAGCGGAAAGATCGTGCGCTTGCGCGTGTTTGACGATGACGCGGGCGTCATGAACCGTTCGGTGCAGGAGGTCCATGGCGGAATCCTGGTCGTCAGCCAGTTCACCCTGTTTGCCAGCACGAAAAAGGGCAATCGCCCCTCCTACAGCCGATCGTCCGGTCCGGATAAGGCGGTTCCCTTGTACGAAGCCTTTCTTGCCCAACTCGCGGCGGATTTGGGCCGGCCGGTGGAAACCGGGGAGTTTGGCGCCGATATGAAAGTGAACCTCACCAACGACGGTCCGGTGACGATCATTATTGACTCGAAAACCCGGGAGTAACCCGGCGTTGGACGGCCGCCCGCACCGCCTGGCCATCACGGAAGGATACCAACCCGCTTTGCCGCGAGACGCTTGACAACCCGGTACACCAGGAAGAGCTCGTCGCCGAACCGGCGCAGCGATTTCAGCCGGAGCCGCGTGGCGTCGTTCACCTCGGGAATGCCTTCGCCATCCGCCAGGGTGGGGGCGTCGCGTCCGCCAAAGACAAGCGGCGAAACGGTCTGGTAAATTTCGTCCACCAGATGCTGCTCGAAGAGCGCGGCATTGACCGCGCCCCCGCCTTCGCAAAGCAGGTGCCGGACGTTCCATTGCTGTCGTAGCCAGGCGAAGGCTTCCACGAAATCCAACTCGCGCTCGCCGCAAAGCTTAACCTCATCCGCCACTTCTTTGAGCCGTGCGATTTTGCGGGGGTCGGCGGCGTGCGTTGCCAGAATGAGGATCGGTGAGAACCGGTGCCGGAAGATCTCGGCGTCGGGGTTGAGCGAGGCGCGTCCGGACACGACGATCCGGAGGTTATATTCGGCGAGACCGTTCCGAACACGCTTGCGCCGGTATTTGGCGGGACCGGGCCCCAGGTTGATCGCGCACAGATCAACGGTCCGGGCGCCGGACATAACGGCATCGGCTTCACTGCGAAGTTCGAGCAGGAGTCGCCGATCCCGGGGACTGCTGAAGGGGACAAACCGCCGGGTGGACGGGGCGAGCTTGCCATCGACAGTGCAGGCCACGTTAAGGCGGACGAAGGGTCGTTGTCGGGAATTCCCCATGCGGGAAGGATACTACGCGGCTACCCCCGCAAGGGAAGATTTCCTTGCCCGCTCATCCCGCATCGGCGCACAGCCGATCGGCGGGAATGGGGTTGGCGCAACCAAGCGAGCCCTCCGGGGTCTGCGGCTTTTGGGATCGCGGGCAGAGCCGCTACCCTGGGGCGATCTGCCGCGAAAAGGCGGCATTTTCTTGTTGACAGCTGCAGCCGAGTCCGAGAGAGTTCGTCCGTAATCAGGAACGTGGGTTTTTGGGAGAAATTCAAATGAAAAGGATGCTTTTGGCTGTCTTCGGTGCGTTCGCCTTCACCCTTTCGACCACTCAAGGCGCTAATGTTTATTGGGTCAGCTTCCACCCGGATGACAACACGCCATCGGCGAATGCGCTTGCGGCGGGCTTTATCCAGGCCCCCGATGCTGGATACACTCAACTGCTGAGAAATGCCGGGCATACTGTCACGCGCGTCCTGAGCTCGGGCACCCCCAACATCTCCCTCTTGAACGCGGCTGACCTCGTGATCATCAGCCGCTCGGTCCCCAGTGGCGATTACCAGGACGACCCGGAAACAGCAGCCTGGAACGGGATCACAGCCCCGACCATGGTCCTGGGCGGCTATGTCCTTCGCGATAGCCGGCTAGGCTACACGACTGGCGGAACCATCCCTGACACGACGAGCCCAGCGATTACGCTAGCGGTGACCGACCCGAGCCATCCAATCTTTGATGGCATCCCAGTCGGGACCAACGGCATGATGTCCACCCCTTTCGCCACCAGCCTCAGCTTCGATGGGATTCTGCAGCGCGGCATTTCGGTGAACACGGACCCCGTCGCCGGGAACGGGCAGATTCTTGCCACGGTTGGCAACGCTGGTGACCCGGCCTTTGGCGGCATGGTGATCGGCGAATGGGATGCCGGGGTGACCTTGGCCACAGGCGACGCGCTCGGCGGCCACCGCATGGTGTTCCTCACGGGAAGCCGCGAGCAAACCATCACCTCCGAAGGCGCCGGGATTTTCGACCTGACGGCAGATGGGAGCCGGCTGTTTCTGAACGCGGTGAATTACATGGCCGTTCCCGAACCTTCGACCATGGCTCTGTTCATCCTCGGCGGCGCTAGCATGATGCTGTTCCTCCGCCGCCGGAGAGCCTGAAACGAACCGGGCAAGGCCGAGACGAAGGCCGAAAACCGAACCCGAAGCCCTCAAAGGGTGTTTCAACTCGGTTTTCGGCTTTTTCGTTCTCGCCTCCGGGAGGAGCAAATTGTGTGATATGAGTCCCTTAAGATGGACCGGGATCGTGGGCGAGAAAAAGGCTTGCGTTGCGCTGCGGAGGATCAATATCGTTCACGTATTCGCAGTGGTTTCACCTGAATGCACTTCCTATGGGCGGCATATTTAACAGTATTATCGAGACCGTCGGTCGCACGCCTCTGGTGCGCCTAAACCGCGTTACGGCTGGGTTGCAAGCCACCGTTCTGCTCAAGTGCGAGTTTTTCAATCCGCTCGGTAGCGTCAAGGACCGGATTGGGATGGCCATGGTTGCGGAGGCGGAGCGGCGAGGGCTGATCAATAAAGGAACGACCATTATTGAGCCCACCAGCGGGAACACAGGGATCGCGCTGGCGTTCGTGGCGGCGGCCAAGGGTTACAAACTGATCCTCACCATGCCGGAGACGATGTCGCTGGAACGGCGCACCCTCCTGGCCATGCTCGGCGCCAGGCTCGTTTTGACGCCGGGCAGCGAGGGGATGCGCGGAGCAATCGCCCGGGCGGAGCAGTTGTCAAAAGATATCGCCAACTCGTGGATTCCCCAGCAGTTTGAAAACCCTGCCAACCCGCAGGTCCACCGTGACACCACGGCGGAAGAGATCTGGCAGGATACCGATGGCAAAGTGGATATCCTGGTGGCGGCCGTGGGAACCGGCGGGACTCTGACCGGGTGCTTCGAGGCGATCAAACCGCGCAGACCGTCATTTCAGGCAATTGCCGTCGAGCCCAAGGATTCGCCGGTCATTTCGCAAACGCTCGCGGGGCAACCCCTGAAGCCCGGGCCTCACAAGATTCAGGGCACGGGGGCGGGGTTCATCCCAATGAATTTGCATTTGAAGGACAGGAGTGGCAACCTCCAGATAGCGGAATGCATCCAGGTTACGAATGACGATGCGTTCGCCATGGCCAGACGACTGGCAAAAGAGGAAGGGATTCTGGCGGGGATTTCATCCGGCGCGAATGTCTGGGCAGCGATTGAAGTCGCCAAACGGCCCGAGAACCAGGGGAAGATGATTGTGACGATCGCGTGCTCGACTGGAGAACGCTATTTGAGCACGCCCTTGGCAGCCGAGGCGAAGGCTGAGGTTGGCGGCTAGTCTTGACCTTCCCAGGCCGGGTCAAGGCGGAAGACAGGCGGACCGGTTCGCGGGAACGTCCGCCACAGGGCGTTGGGTTCGGACTCGTCGGGGGGATCGGCAGGGTGAGAAGTCTCGCACCCAGTGGGGGGAAACTTCGGTTGGTGGCAATCCGGGCAGGATCGGCAAAATAATAGTTGCGCTACGCACAATTTAGACATAATGAATACGGGTCACAGGTCTAACTGACTGTGCCCAACGATTGAGTTCGTAGCTTTTCGGGTCAGCGGTTCTCCCTAATCAATATTCAAATTTGGCAAGTACACACCAAGGTTTGCCCTTGGCGAACACGGCAGACAAGAAACGTGAAGACTATGAACACAGGAACCGGCGGGAAGCATGAGTTTGGCTCCGGATATCTCGAAATTTCGGAGAAGGGATTTGGCTTTTTGCGCTCCGCCGACAATCACTTCCAGCCCAAGCCCACCGACATTTTCGTGACGCCCGACACGATCAAGAAGAACTTTCTGCGTGAGGGCTGTTTGGTGGGAGGGCCAACCCAGCCACCGCATCGCGGCACCAGCCCGCAGTTGCGCGAGGTGGAGATGGTGAACGAGATGCCCTTCTCTCAGTACACGAAGGCTGTCCGGTTCGAGAATCTCACAACGATCGATCCGCTGGAGAAGTTTAGCCTCGAGACCACGCCCGAGTTGATCGAGACCCGGATTATCGACCTGGTTACGCCCATCGGAAAGGGCACTCGCGGGTTGATTGTCGCCCCGCCGCGGACCGGCAAGACGACCATCTTGAAGCAGATCGCGAATGCGGTCACGACGAACCATCCGGACGTGCATGTGATGGTCCTCCTGATCGATGAACGGCCGGAGGAAGTCACCGACTTCCAGCGTTCGGTCAAAGCCGAAGTGGTCGCCTCCTCGAACGACCAGGATCTGGAGACCCATGTCCGCCTTTCCCGGTTCATGATCGAGCGCTGCCGCCGCATGGTGGAATCGGGGCGTGACGTCTTCGTCCTGCTGGATTCGATCACGCGTGTGGCCCGCGCTTACAACAGCGTCCATGGCGGCAGCGGCCGGACCATGACCGGCGGTGTCGATGCCAGGGCCCTGGAGATCCCGAGGAAGATGTTCGCCTCGGCCCGCAAGATTGAAGAAGGCGGTTCCTTGACCATCATTGCGACCGCGCTGGTGGATACGGGGTCCCGCATGGATGAGCTGATCTTCCAGGAGTTCAAAGGCACCGGCAATATGGAGCTGGTCTTGGAACGGAAGCTGGCAGACCGCCGCTTGTTCCCCTCGATTGACATTCCCAAGAGCGGAACCCGCAAGGAAGAAAAGCTCTTTGCAGGAAAGCATCTTGAAGCCATCCGCAAGCTCCGCCGCACCATGGTCGACCTCAACCCGGTCGAGGCTATGGAAACGTTGATCGCGGCCCTTAAGAAGCACCGCACCAACGACGAATTGCTCTCCAAGCTGGTCTAGTTCGACGCCCCCAGGTCCATCGCCGCGCACGAGCAGAACAGGTTTCGATCTCCGTAAACGTTATCGATACGGCCGACCGCGGGCCAAAACTTGTGCGTCCGGCACCAGGGCAGCGGGAAGGCCGCTTGCTCGCGCGGGTAAGGCCGGTCCCATTTGTCCGAGATCACCGCCTCCAAGGTGTGCGGAGCGTTCTTGAGGACATTGTTTTTCGGATCCGCGCGCCCGGACTCGACAGCTTTGATCTCGCCGTGAATGGCAATCATGGCGTCACAGAAGCGGTCCAGTTCCTCTTTCGGTTCGCTTTCGGTCGGCTCCACCATCACGGTTCCAGGCACCGGCCAGGAGACGGTTGGCGCGTGAAAGCCGTAATCCATAAGACGCTTGGCAACGTCTTCCACGGTGACGCTCTTGAAAGCGCGCAAATCCAGGATGCATTCGTGGGCCACGCGCCCGTGGTTGCCTTTGTAAAG
Source organism: uncultured Verrucomicrobiota bacterium (assembly GCA_964578605.1). GTDB lineage: Bacteria > Verrucomicrobiota > Verrucomicrobiia > Limisphaerales > SIBE01 > JAXMHN01. Next base: position 69,214 of record CAZODO010000013.1, read on the forward strand.
GACGGGGAAATAGCTTTCCAGCCGCTTGGCGATGTAATTGGCGTTGAGAATGGCCGCTTTCGTGGCGTCTGCCAATCCCTTGGCTCCCATGAGCGCGATGTAAACCCACGAGATCACCAGGATGCTGGCACTGCCCCAAGGCGCCGCCGCGACCGGGCCGAGGGTCCGTTCGTCCGCAAGAGCCACGACTGGATGGGACGGCAGGCAGGGCGCAAGGTGCGCGGCCACGCAGATTGGCCCCATCCCGGGTCCGCCGCCGCCATGCGGGATGCAGAAGGTCTTATGCAGGTTGATATGGCAAACGTCGGCGCCCAGTTCCGCGGGCCGGCACAAACCGACCTGCGCATTCAGGTTCGCGCCGTCCATGTAAACCTGCCCGCCGCAGTCGTGCACAATCCGGCACAGTTCCTTGATCGACTCTTCGAAGACGCCATGGGTTGAGGGATACGTGACCATGAGCGCCGCCAGATCCTCCCGGTGCGCTTCGGCTTTGGCGCGGAGATCCGCCAGGTCAATATTGCCGTCTTTATCGCAAGCCACCGGGGCCACTTTCAATCCTGCCATCACCGCGCTCGCAGGGTTGGTTCCATGCGCCGACTGCGGGATGAGGCAGACATGACGGCGCGTGCCGCCCTGGCGCCGGTGATACTCGCGGATGGCCAGCAAGCCCGTGTATTCGCCTTGAGCGCCTGCGTTGGGCTGCAAGGAAACGGCGGGGAACCCCGTGATTTCCGCGAGCCACTCCGAAAGCTGCTTGAAGAGGACCTGGTAACCGGCGGCCTGTTCCACAGGCGCAAACGGGTGGAGCTTGCTGAACTCGGGCCAGGTCACCGGCAGCATTTCCGACGTCGCGTTCAACTTCATGGTACACGAGCCCAACGGAATCATCGAATGCGCCAGCGAGAGGTCCTTGCTTTCCAGCGAACGCAAGTAGCGAAGCATCTCCGTTTCGGAATGGTGCCGGTTGAAGACCGGGTCCGTCAGGTAAGGGGACAGCCGGATTGGGAAGGCGGGCGGCGCCGAACTCGCGCCCGGGCTTGCCGCGGATTGAAGCGGCCCGGCCGCGCCGGCCAAATCGTCCACGGTGAAGGGCGCGGGCGTGTCATGGTTGAAGATCTGCCATAGGTCCGCGATGTCCTTGGCGCTGGCCGCTTCGTCCATCGAGATACCCAAAGCGGAATCGCCCAGGAGGCGCAGATTGATCCGATGCGCCGCGGCGAGGGCGGCAACCTCCGTTGCGCGTCCGCCGGCCACTTCCACGCGCAGGGTGTCAAAGAACGTGTCCGGCCCGACCTGGTGCCCGAGCCGCTTCAACCCGGCCGCCAAGACCGCCGCCAGGCGATGCACGTATTCGGCGATGCGGCGAATCCCGGTTGGGCCATGATAGACGGCATACATGGACGCCATGTTTGCCAGAAGCGCCTGTGCCGTGCAGATGTTGCTGGTGGCTTTCTCGCGCCGGATATGCTGTTCCCGGGTTTGCAAGGACAAGCGGCATGCCGGGCGGCCATGGGCATCTCTCGAAACCCCCACCAATCGGCCGGGCATTTGGCGTTTGAAGGCATCGCGCGTGGCCAGGAAAGCGGCATGCGGTCCGCCGTATCCCAGGGGCACACCGAAGCGTTGCGCGCTGCCGACCGCCACGTCCGCGCCGAATTCACCTGGTGGCACGAGCAGGGCAAGACTGAGCAGATCGGCGGCGGCCACCGTCAGCGCTCCCTGGGCATGCGCTCTCTCGAAGAACTCGCGATAATCGAAGACCGCTCCGTCCGTGGCGGGGTACTGCACCAACACTCCAAAGAATGAGGCGTCCAACGTTTGGTGTTGGGGGTCACCGACCACGACCGGGATGCCGAGCGCTTGCGCCCGGGTCTTCACCACGCCGATCGTTTGGGGATGACAGCTTGCCGACACGAAAAACTGGTTTCGGCCTTCGTCACCGGCAATCGCCCGGCACATCAACATGGCTTCCGCGGCGGCCGTGGCTTCATCGAGCAGGGAAGCGTTGGCGATATCCAGCTTCGTCAGGTCGATGATCATGGTCTGGAAGTTCAACATCGCTTCGAGCCGGCCTTGCGCGATCTCGGCTTGGTACGGCGTGTAGGGCGTGTACCACGCGGGGTTCTCCAGGATGTTCCGCTGGATGACCGGAGGGGTGACGCAGTCGTAATAGCCCATGCCGATGAACGAACGCCAAACCTGGTTCTTGCCGGCCATGCCGCGCAACTCCGAAAGCAGCTCGTGCTCGCTTCGAGGTTCGGGCAAGTCCAGGGGCCGTTTGCTCCGGATCTGTGCAGGCACCACGGCGGCCACAAAGTCATCCAGGCTCTTGAAACCCAATTCCCGCAGCATCGCGGCCTTCTCGCTGTCGCTGGGTCCAATATGCCGTCGCGCAAATGCGTCCGGATGCCGAAGCCATCCGGATTTTCCAAAGCCGTCCGCGTCAAGGTTCAACCTGGAGCTGCTCTCGGGGTTTGAAGCACCCGTTTCCTTTTGAAACATGCGACGAACCTAAGGCTCGAACCCGGCAAATCAAGCGCGTTCTGCGCACGGCAAAAGGCGCCGTTCACCGCGGGGCAAGGCTGACCAATTCCGTGGCGTTGACAAACGTGACGCGGCTCCGAGCCGAGTCGAGAAACTTGATGAACGGCTGCCAGTAACTGTATTTGACGGTGTCGCCGGTATACCATCCATGGAGCAGCACGACCAGCGGACGGCGCGTTTCAATGGCGCTCGTCAGGGCGGTCATCAGCGCTTGCTCCCACTGGGTGGGTGTCCAGTTCAGGCTTTGCGCGCACGCGATGTCGCACAGGTAAACGCGGTCGTTCCCGGCGGGAATCGTGGTGATTGGAATCACCGAGAAAAGGTTCGTCTCAGCCCGGTACGGCCAGGCGTCCTCCGCGTGCCCCGGAAGGTAAATCTGCCCGACTTTGAACCCGCTATTGTGGGTCAAGCCCAGTTCGTCCAGCACGCGAAAAGTGTCGGCATTCTGGCTGAAGTACTGGGGCCTGAATCCCACGACCGGGCGATAGGTGCCGCAAGGCTTGCAGCCTTCAACCGCTTTCTTCGCGCGGGTGAGCAAGTCCTTTTGCTCTGCATAGGTCATGGTCTCGAGTTGCTCGCCGGTGTAATAGCCGTGCAACGCGATCTCGAATCCCGCCCGGAAGAACTCGCCAATCAACGGGGCATTCCGGTTGGCGTATTCGGCCGTCACGTACACCGTGGAGCTAATCCCGCGGTTCACCAGTTCCGTGGTCAAATTGCGCAGGCCCTGCGTATCCTCCAGTTCGGCATCCAACTGGAGATTCACGTAGACCGGGGCCGGAGAGGTTCCGAGACCCAGCACCCGGTAGAACAGGCTCGCTTCGGCCCCGCGCGGAACCGTTGCCCGGACGCTTTGCGGACCGGCTTTTTCCCACACCGCTCCCGGGGCCAGTTCCCAGCGGCGCAAATCGGTGCTGGAAAGAATTTCGTGGCGGGCGTCCGGCGTTTCCGACAAGCACTCGAGGGTTGTTTGATTCGCCGTGCAGGCGATGCGGGCGATGGAGAGTCCCGGAGGAGCAAGGTCCGGCGTTGCTCCGCCGATTTCGGCAGCCGGTGTCGCATACCCGAGGAGGAGTCCGGCCAGGATCATAGCGGCGGCTCGCCGCAAGACGCTACCGGTATCGCAACGAGTCAGGGTCCTCATGGCATGAGATTAGTTCGCAAGGGCTCCCTGTATCAATAGGGAAACCTGATCTTTGACGCGCGGTGATGGGCGGCGCTTTCACATGAGTTTGCAGCACAAGCAGAGGCTTGAGGCCCCTTGGGAGGTGCTTCGGCTGAGCGATTGAAGCCGAAGGCCTTTAGCGAGAGAGCAATTCCACTGAAAACAGCGAAGAACCCAAAGACCCCTTCCGACCCACGTTCGCAACGCCCCCTTTCCTATTGCCGGTGCGAAGCTGGCGGAGTTACGGTATTTCCATGCCATCGTTGTCTTCTGATACCGTCGTGCCCTCCGTGATCCGCAGGGCTTTTCTGGCACAATCCGCCACCGCAACGCTTGGAGCCGCGCTTGGAGGCCATAGCCTGGCCGCGCCAGCCATTCAATCGGCGACCGGCGTGAACGACAGAATTCGCGTAGGGTTTATCGGGGTGGGGAATCGCGGTTCCCAGCTCTTGCGCGGGTTTATGAGGCAACCGGATTGCCAGGTGGCGGCGCTCTGCGACGTGTACGAGCCTTACCTGAACCGGGACCGCAGCCAGGTCGATCCCGAGATCCCTCAATCTCTCGGGCAAGGCTATGTTCCGCGGATGGGGGAGACGTTCGACGGCCCGGTGGCTCGGCACAAGGATTTCCGGCGGCTTTTGGAACAGAAGGATATCGACGCGGTTGTCATTTCAACCCCGGACCATTGGCATGCGATCCAAACCATCCTGGCCTTCGAAGCCGGCAAGGATGTCTATGTCGAAAAGCCTTTGACCATCACCATTCCCGAGGGCCGCAAAATGGTCGAAGCCGCCAAGCGGCACGGCCGGGTGGCGCAGGTTGGGTTGCACCGGCGTTCTTCGAAGCTTTATGAACACATTCATGGCCTGATCCAACGGGGCGATCTTGGCAAGGTGACGCTCGCGCGCGCTTGCCGCGTCAGCAACATGTTTCCCGATGGCATTGGCCGGTATCCCGATGCCGCTCCGCCCAAGGGCCTTGACTGGGACATGTGGCTGGGGCCGCGAGCGGAGCGGCCATTCCGATACAGCATTGCGCCTTACAAGTTCCGTTGGTGGGGCGATTACTCCTCGCAAATGGGCAACTGGGGCGTGCATTACTGCGATGCCATCCGCTGGATGCTGGACGAGGAAGCGCCGGTTGCCATTACGGCGCATGGCGGCAATTACGGTGTGCAGGACGATCGCACGATTCCCGATACCCTCGAGGTGGTTTTCGAGTTCGCGTCAGGGCGCCTCCTGCATTTCGGACAGTATGAGGCTTGCGATAGTGCCCCGTTGCTTTCGGGCGAAGTCGAGTTCTGCGGCACCTTGGCCAGGCTTTACCCCGGAGAGGAAGCCCGCGGCTGCAAGATTGTTCCCGCCCGGCGCGGCCAATTCCAATCGGCATCCTCGCGAGTCGAAGCGGCGGAAATCGCGCCGATGGATGGCGACTTGACCCACCAGCATATTCGCAATTTCCTGGATTGCGTCCGATCGCGGGCACGATGCCATTGCGACCTGGAAACCGGGCACCGCTCCACCACCTTTGCGCATTTGGCCAACCTGGCGCTGACCGTCCGGTCCCGGATCGAATGGGACCCGGTTCACGAGCGGATCACCAACAGCGCGGAGGCCGCGCGGTTGATGGACTACGAGTACCGCCGTCCGTGGAAGCTGATCTAGGAAGGCCAGTCATGCGCGGTTCGCTCCGGGCGCGTGGCTGGCTGTTTGACTTTGGGCTTGAAGGAGGGGCAACTCGCATGAGATCAAAGGGCGAACCTTCTTTCGAGTCACTATGTCAACGCACAATCGCCGGGCCTTTCTTAAAACGGCCGGAACGGCCCTCGCCGCCAGCAGCTTCCTGAACTTCAACCCTTCCGCCGCCGGGGCGAACGAGAAAATCGTTCTGGCCCTCATCGGCGGAAATAACCAGGGCCGGGCCGTCGCCCTCAACGCCATTAGAGACGGCGCGGTCATCAAGACGTTTTGCGATCTCGACGACGCGGTGCTCCGGAAAGTCGGGGCCGATCTGGAGAAAGCTCAAGGAACGGCAGCGGGATTTGAGAAGGATTTCCGGCGGGTCCTTGAAGATAAGGACGTGGATGGCGTGATTATTGCCACGCCCGACCATTGGCATGCCATTCCGATGCTTCTGGCCTGCCAGGCCGGGAAAGACGTTTACGTCGAGAAGCCTCTCTCTCAAACGATCCATGAGGGGCATCTCATGCGTGATGCCGCGCGCAAATACAAACGCGTTGTCCAAGTCGGCACGCAACGCCGCAGCGGCGAGCATTTTCGGACCGCGGTGGAGTTTGTGGCTTCGGGCAAGCTTGGCAAGGTCTGCCTGATCAAGGCCTGGATGTGCCAGGTCCGCAGCAGCATTGGCAATCCGGCCGATAGCGAAGCGCCGGCTGGAGTGGATTACGACGTCTGGCTGGGCCCGGCTCCCAAGCGGCCCTTTAACCGAAACCGGTTCCATTACACCTGGCGCTTCTTCTGGGACTACGGCAATACCGAACTCGGCAACCAGGGAGTCCATATGCTCGACGTGGCCCTTTGGGGCATCCAGAAGATGCGGGGCGTGGACCATGCCCTCCCGAAGAAGATCTCCGGCACGTCGGGCATTTACTGGCTGGACGACGCCAAGGAAGTTCCCGACACGCAGGTCATGACCTTCGATTACGGCGATTTGGCCCTGGTCTGGGAACTGCACAGCTTCCAGAATGTCCTGCCCCTCCATGGAACGGACGCGGCCACTGCGTTCTATGGCACCGAAGGGGTCCTGGTTCTTGATGGCAACGGTTGGAAGGTGACTCTGCCCAAAGGACAGCCTGGGCCCAGCGAGAATGCCTCCGGCGGTTCGCACACCAAGAACTTTCTGGCCTGCATGAAAAGCCGCAGCCGGCCCAATGCGGATGTGGAACTGGGGCGGTTGAGCACCACCTTGTGCCACTTGGGCAATATCTGCACGCGCCTAAAGCGCGACATCCATTTCGATCCGGTCGGGGAAGACTTTGGCTCCGATAACGAAGCCAATGCGCTCCTGACGAAGGATTACCGTGCCCCCTATGTGCTCCCAGCCGTTTAAGGCTGTTTCAGGGGGCTCGCGTGGGAGGGGAGTCGGCGAAACACCCGAACCCTGTTTTTGGACCCTACTGGAAGCTGCCTTCCATGCGTTTCACACGCGGATAGATCGGGGAGAAGGTCGGCGTGCGCTCTTTAATCTCGCTGAAAAGGCGCCGGGCTTCTGCCGGGTCCTGGTGGCTGATGAGGACAACGTAATCAAGCTGGATGGAGGCCAGCCGGGGATCGCGCACCATGTGAGCGTACCGGCCAAGCCATTCGCGCAGCCCGGCGGCGCCCCGCTTTTCAGCGGCGCGGAGCGATTCCTCCAACGATTCGGGCAGTCCCGGCAGATTGGACGACCGCGCCGCGGGCTGCTCATCGGCTCCGGACTGCTGGGCAGTCGACTCTTTCTCGATGGCGTGGTAGCTGAGGAACAAGCGTTTGCCGGCCCAAAAAACGCAGAGAACAATGAAGAGAATGATAACGGCTTTCATGTTTCCTCCACTCGCTGAACACGGGCGCCGAGCTTGCGCAGTTTGTCATCGATGTTTTCGTATCCCCGGTCCAAATGATAGATGCGCTTGACCAGGGTTTTTCCCTTGGCCACCAGTCCGGCGAGGACCAGCGCCGCGGACGCGCGAAGGTCACTGGCCATGATGGGGGCGCCGCTCAACGGACGTCCGCCGCGAACGATGGCGCTTGGGCCTTCAATCGCGATATCGGCGCCGAGTCGCGCCAGTTCGCTCACGTGCATGAAGCGCGACTCAAAGATACGTTCCGTGATCACGCTGATGCCAGGCGTGATCGCCATCAGGACGGTCATCTGAGCCTGGACGTCCGTGGGAAACCCCGCGTAAGGAAGCGTGGTGATATCCACCGGCCGCAGGCGTCCGGTGCGCCGGACATGAAGCGCGGAGCCGCTCCGCTCGACTTTCACCCCGGCTTCTCGGAGCTTGTCGAGAACGGCATGCAGATGATCGGGGCGGGCACCAAGAATCGTGATTTCGCCATGGGTGACGGCGGCAGCGATGGCGAATGTGGCCGCTTCGATCCGGTCGGGGATGACCTCGTGTTCGGCCCCATGAAGCTGTTTCACGCCGGTGATTTGCAGGGTAGGACTGCCTGCGCCCGTGATCCTGGCGCCCATGGCGTTCAGGAAATTCGCCAGGTCCACGATCTCCGGCTCACACGCCGCACTTTCGATGATCGTGACGCCCTCTGCCAGAACGGCCGCCATCAGCACGTTGGCGGTTCCCAGCACCGTCGGTCCCGCTCGTCCTCCCAGGAAAAGTTCCGTTCCAGACAGCTTGGAACCTGAAACCACCACGTATCCGCCCTGAACGCTCACTCTGGCACCGAGCGCTTCCAATCCCTTCAAGTGCAAATCGATCGGGCGCGAGCCGATCACGCAGCCGCCCGGAAGAGACACCCGGGCCTTGTGCAAGCGCGCGAGCAGCGGGCCAAGAATGCAAATGGAACCGCGCATCTTGCGGATCAGGTCGTAATCCCCGATCCCCGACACACTCGCCGCATGGATTTGGATCGTGCCGTTCTCGATCTTCACCGTGGCGCCCAGGGAGCTCAGGATCTGGCCCATGAACGTGACATCGCTCAACTGCGGCGCGCGGCGGATCACGCAGGGCTCACTCGTCAAGAGCGTGGCTGCCATGAGTGGCAGCACAGCGTTCTTGGCGCCGCTAATGGTGACTTCGCCATGCAGGGGGACGCCACCTTTGATGAGCAGACTTTCCATGGAATAACGGTTGCCAGATCTCGCCAGTAAATGGTCCCCGCAGCTTTTCAGGATTCACTGCGTGAAGCAACCAAGATCCGTTCGCGCCCCGACAGATCAGGCAGCACGCCATGGACCCGCCATTGACAGGTGCGAAAGATCTCGGTGACAGCCGCCCCTTGGCCATCGCCGAACTCGCAGAAGAACTGGCCGCCCGGTGCCAGGAATGGCAAAGCCTCCGCAGCCAATTGCCGGATCACATCAAGCCCGTCCTCACCGCCATCGAGAGCCAGGCGCGGATCGAAATCGCGCACCTCGGGCGCCAGTTGCGAAATCTCAGCTGAGGGAATGTAAGGGGGATTCGAAACGATCACATCGAACCGAAGGCCCTCGGGCAAAGCGTTGAAATCGTTTCCCTCAATACACTGAACGCGTTCGTCGAGCCCCAGTTCTTTGGCGTTCCCTCGCGCGACGGCTAAAGCACCGGCGGAACGGTCCAGCGCCACAATTCGGGCGGCGGGCACTTGCTTCGCCAGCGCCAACGCAATGCACCCGCTCCCGGTGCCAAAATCGAGGGCTGCTGCGGCCTGGCCCTCGTTCTTTCGGCTGGCCAGGCATTGCCAGGCCTGCTCTGCCAGGAATTCCGTTTCCGGCCGGGGAATCAAAACATCGCGGTTCACCCTGATTTCCAGACCGCAAAAGGCGGTGCTGCCCATAATGTGCTGCAACGGCTCGCGCGCCCCGCGGCGGCGAACGGACTCGCGGATGACATCGAGTTCGGGCGCGGCGAGCTGGCGCTCGAATTGGAGGTAAAGATTCAAGCGCGGCATCTGCAGCACATGCCCCAGCAGCAGCTCAACCTGCAAACGCGGGGATTCAACTCCTTTCCTGGAGAGGAATTCCGTGCTGCGCTGGATCACTTCCAAGACGGTCACGGCCCGGAGGCGAAAGAGATTACCGGGCCGGTTTTGCCGGCACAGGGATCCGGATTTGTTTGCCGACCACGAGCTGGTCTGCTTTCAATCCCGGGTTGGCTCGCAGCACTTGGTTCATCGTGATCTTGCCTAAACCCTGCTTCTGAAAGTGCTCGTTGTACCCAACGATGATATCGAGCAGACGGTCATTCCGCTTCACGGTGTAGAGGTAGGGCGTTTCCTCGGATTCCCGGGCGGCGGAAGGAGGCGTCTTCGGCTCAACGACCGCCGGGACCGGGGGGGCCTTGGCCAGTTGTTTCAAGCCGTCGAGGATCAGCTTCTTGTCGGCCTCGCGTTTCTCGTCCACTTCCTTGAGTTTATCGACAAAGGAGCGCACCTCCTCGCGGGTGGCGAACTTGCCCGTCGAACGCCCCTGGTCATCTTTGAAATCGCGAATCTCTTGCGCGAGGCGGTCAAGCCTCTGGCGGAATTCCTCTTGCCGTTTGAGAAGCACCTCCTGGGTATCCTGGATGTTCTGGATATCCGCCGCCAACCGCCTGAATCGCTCCTCCGAATCACGATGCGCTGCCAGGATGGCCGCTTCCGTAAGCGCGTCTGCCGCGTTGACGAGCGCCGGCGCCCCCGCAAGCAGGCAGATAATCAGGGGAACGATCTTTTTCATCGGGCCGAACTTAGGAAGCGCAACGATGGCATGCAAGCGCGAACGGGCGATCGACCGCCGCCGGGGTGCAACTCACGGTATCCGGGGTGTTCGAGGGCATGAATTGGGGAGGTCTGAAGAAGCGGTCACTTTTTGCGGGACTCTGAACCGCACATTTGGCATGATCGCCTTCGATGACTTTACCGGCGATCATGCAAGGACACAACTGTCCGGATATTAGTCCCACAGCATCAACTGGTTAGAAGATTCGGTT
>CAZODO010000014.1:0-77897 GCA_964578605.1 uncultured Verrucomicrobiota bacterium
TGCCGTTCGGCGTTCTGCGGATCACGGACTAGGGCAGCAAACGAAAGGCAACAATGAGCAAAGCAACGTCTCCATTGCCGTTCGGCGTTCTGCGGATCACTGACACGACGCCGAAAGGCAATGGAGACGGATGGGGCCGAATGTCTCCATTGCCTTTCGGCGTTCTGCGGATCACTGACTTGTCTCTATCAACGATGAACAAGAATACGTTAGTCTGTCTCCATTGCCTTTCGGCGTTCTGCGGATCACTGACAAAATGAGTTGACATGTTGCAGCGTGGCGCTATGCTGTCTCCATTGCCTTTCGGCGTTCTGCGGATCACTGACAGAGTGGCTGAAATTCGAGGTCGTAGCGCCACTTCTCGGTCTCCATTGCCTTTCGGCGTTCTGCGGATCACTGACCGATGCCTTCGTCTCTCCCAAGGGAGGGGAGGTCCGTGGTCTCCATTGCCTTTCGGCGTTCTGCGGATCACTGACCGCAAACTTCTTGAGCCAGACCCTAAAATGTTCTGGCCGTCTCCATTGCCTTTCGGCGTTCTGCGGATCACTGACCCGGTGAACCCGGAGAAAGGTAACAAAATGAATACAGCGTCTCCATTGCCTTTCGGCGTTCTGCGGATCACTGACCTTTACTTAGGGATCGAGCTGGGGTAGAGTAGGGGCAGTCTCCATTGCCTTTCGGCGTTCTGCGGATCACTGACCACCTACATCGCGTGTTGCTATGGCAGAGATGGCGACGTCTCCATTGCCTTTCGGCGTTCTGCGGATCACTGACCAACATGAAAATCGACTGGAACAAAGATAGCCACAACGTCTCCATTGCCTTTCGGCGTTCTGCGGATCACTGACGACGCGCACACACGGCGAGCCACCCTGTCAGTGATCCGGTCTCCATTGCCTTTCGGCGTTCTGCGGATCACTGACGCAGAGGAGCAGTTAGATCTGGCTAGCGCCTCTCGGGGTCTCCATTGCCTTTCGGCGTTCTGCGGATCACTGACAAGACCGGGAACGCCTCTCCCTGGAGTAAACCAGGGACGTCTCCATTGCCTTTCGGCGTTCTGCGGATCACTGACACCTAGCGCCTCTCGGGAACGCGAGGCGGAAGACCGGGTCTCCATTGCCTTTCGGCGTTCTGCGGATCACTGACCAAATCATGGATCAGGAATGGACCTTGGAAGAATGCCGTCTCCATTGCCTTTCGGCGTTCTGCGGATCACTGACGTCTTTATCAAAATGAATGAGCTAGTCTGGTGGGCCAGTCTCCATTGCCTTTCGGCGTTCTGCGGATCACTGACACGCTCCCGGATCGCCGGGAGTCGCAATCGATCGGTGGTCTCCATTGCCTTTCGGCGTTCTGCGGATCACTGACTCCGTAGCAGGAAGGTGTTGGGAGTCAAGGGTAGAAAGGGGTGCGAGGACGGGAGGGGGATTTCGTGTTGGCGTGGGACTTGCTTTTCCTGGGAAGTTGACGGGCGAATTTGCCGCAAGGTCTTGGTGATCAGCATTCGTTTGGCAGGTCGGGAACGGCGGTTTTCCAGCGGGATTCGGCTCCTGACCTGGCACGAGGCGGTGGAGCGGGTCGGGCAATTGGCCCTCAGACGAGGTAACAGACGACCTTTTCGCTGCAGACCATGGTTCCGGCGGTGAGTGTCTCTTTGGCGGAACGGGCATCGATTTTGTAGGCGACGAGGCGGTCCTCATTTTCATTGATCACGCAAAGGAGCGCGAGCCAGAATTCTTCGAACTCCGATTCGGCGAGGCGGCATTCGAAGACGCTGTACTGGACGCGAGACCCGTAGTTCTCGCAGATCTCGGCAACGTGCCGAAGGCGTTTGTCGTCGCTGATATCGTAGGCAACGATGGTCAGCATCTCGTTTTCTCCGGGGGCGGATTTTTCGTAGGGAACGGTCGGGAAAGCATCGAACCACCAGGGTTGCATGGTCGTCGGGCGCTGATTTCAGTTCATGAGGAACGGTTCGAATTTCGCTGTGTCGAGGAGCGCGGCCTTGAACATGACGGCTTGCTGTTCGATCTGCTGGCGAAGGGTGGTGCGGTGGCCGACGGATTCGGACATGAACTGACGTTCCAGGCGGCGTTCGTACTGGAGAAAGAACTTCTTGCGCCCGTCGTCGTTGAGGTAAACGCCGCCATCCCGTCTTTCGAAATGGGCCGGGTTCAGGATCTGGTGGCTGAACAGGTCGAGGGCAAGCGCCTCGACCAGGACCGGCCGGAAGGGTTCCATGAGATCCAGGGCAAGAGACCACCGGCCGTCCTGGGTTCGATGGAGAGTGCCGAGGGACGGGTCAATTCCATGGGCGTGGATGAACGCCACCGTTTCGGAGTAGATCAAGGTCGCGCCGAACGAGATGCAGGCATTGACCGCGTTGAGCGGCGGACGTGTGGAGCGGCTCTCGAAAGGGAACTCGGAGGGCAAAAACTCGGCCCACGCTTGGAAGTACCGGGCAGTGGCCACGCCTTCGTAACCGCGCAACTCATCCAGGCTGCGGCTTCGGCCGATGGCGCCGAAGATATTGTCCAGCCAGGCCAATGTGTCCTGGACCCGGCGGTGACTCTCGGCATCGGGTGATTCCGGGGGCACGCTGCCGGCAGTCTGGGCGCGGCTCGCGGCCAGGCGCTGCAGAACCCGGCGTTGGTTGTAGAGTTTGGCAGTCACGATGCGCCCGGCCATCCCGAGCGCGAATGCCGGGTCGAGCGTGCGCTCATACTGCCGCAGCCGTGCGTCGCCGTGGGCGTTATGCGCCGGAAGGAACCCGCCCAGGAATTGGCCGTTCCAGCCGAGGATGTTCACGGGCACGTCGGCGCGCAGGAGAGCGGCGAGCGCCTGAGAAGTGATCTGGACGGACTCGGCCAAGATCAGGCGATCGAGGTCACGAAGCGGGATTTGGCGGAGGACTTCCTCGCGGCCGTTTTCATGGTTTCGGCCGAGCACCTCCAGTCGCTCGCTCTTCAGGTGCACGTGGCAGTCGGGCTGGTTGATGATGGCGGTGGGCATTGGATTCACCTGAGGAAGAGCATGGCCGCCGGCAGGTCCAGCGAACACCGGCCTTTTTCGGGCAGACAGTCGGCCAGGATGGCGAAATCGCCACCCAGTTCACGGAACCGGGCGCGCAGGCGGGAGGCGGCTTTGCGGATTTCTTGTTCGTCCCAAGGAGCGCGGAGAGATTCGGAAAGGCGCCAATTGCCAAAATCCTTCGCGGGCGCCTCCGCGATGAAGGTGATTCGGAACTGGTTGAGATCGTCCACGGCTTCGGCATAGGCGCCATGAGCCGGTTCGCCGAGCTTGGCGCGGCGGGCCAGGAATAGCATGAGGAGATGTTCCATGGGGCCGACCCTGACGGAGTGTCCGTTGACCTCCACTTCGGGTCTGGCGGTGTCCAGGGTGAGGCGCAGGCTTTCAGCAGCCCGTTGGCGGACATTATCTCTGCACGCTGCCATGAGCCGGTGAAACGTGCCCGCTTTGCGCCCCAGCGTGCGTGTGAACAGGTTCCGGAGCGGCACGAACGGGACCTCCGCCAATTCCACACGGGCGGTGGCGGGGTCGTGCGCCTCCTGGGTTCGCGGGCTCCGGATGTGGCTGGGCCGGATCAGGCCTCCGGGTTGGTTGGGGAAGAAGAACTCGCGCAAGGTGTCAAAAGGTTCATTCACAAGCACATGGGTCAGACGATCGATTTCACGCCCCACCAGGGTTAGGCAGGCGTAAAGGAGAGCGCCCATGGTCTTGCGTCCGCCCGCGATGGAAGCCACGACCTGGATGTCCGGGTTTTCAACCACGCCTCGCACCTGTTCGAGAATGAAATCGGCGGCGGCCTCGTTTTCAGCGGCTGATCGCAGGTCAGCGAGTTCGCAGGACCGATGGGTGGGGCCCTCCGCAGCCGTGATGACGCGAATATCGTCCGCCGTGGCACCAAACCGGAGGCGGTCGGCAATGGCGAAGCCTTCTTTGGCGAGAGCGGCGCGAAGGGTGTCCCAAGGGGATTGGCCCTCGAAACGCACCAGCGGCGTGAAAAGTTGGCGCTCGATCTCGGCGCGCCCGAGCGCGGTGGTGATCGCGATCACCCGCGTGGGCAGCCAGGGCGGGTCTTCATGCGCCAAAGCCCACACCGTCTCGGTCAGCACCGCAGGCGACATGCCCGTGACGGCGAGCAGCACGATCTCAGACGAGGCTCCCGTCGAGGGATCAGACACTGGGGCTGGGGCGGGCAAGCGGTTCATGCGGGCCACTATAGCGCGTGCCGCGGGCAGGACCAAGGTTGGGACGTCCCGGGACGGTCCGGAAATGGGGTGGGCAAGTTGGGAGCGGGCGGCCTGATGCACGAATCATGTCCATAGCGGGCCGAGCTGAAGTTGCGCAGTGGGGACCTGAGCCGAATGTCGCACCCCTCTTCCACAATTGGAAACGTTACAAACGTGTCTCTAGCAACGAAATGGAACTAAGTCAGGGACGCGGAAGTGCTTCGGTGAGAGCCTGCAGGATGCGGGAACGAACAGAGGCCGGGATGAAAGCGGCTTCAAGGGCGTTCCTCTGGAGGCGCAACAGGTCGAGGCGTGAGATACCGGGGCAGAGATCGGCAAGAAGGAGCAGGTTCTCCGAGAGTGAGGCGCCGGAAATCCCGAGATTGTCGGTATTGACGGTCACACGCACGCCTTGCCCGAGATACCGCGCCAGCGGATACAGCGGGAGGTTCTCGTGGAGGCCGAAACCGACGATCTGGAGGTTGGCATAGGGACACATCTCCACGCCGATGCCCCGGTCGGCCACGGCGCGCAGCAGATCCGGCGCGGCATCAAGGTGCAGCGCATGGCCGAGACGCCGGGCGCTGAGCTTGAACACGGCTTGCCAAATGCCTTCGGCATCGTCGTTCTCGCCGGCATGAACGGTTACCGCGAGTCCCACGCGATGGATCGGCTCGAAATCGGCTTGAAATAAGGCGGCCCGAGTTTCCTTTGACTCGAAACCGGCCAGATCGACGCCGACCACGCGGCACGTTCCCGGGTCGCGCCATTGATCGGCGGCGGTCACGGCCAGGGCGAGGTGGCGGGAAATGTCAGAGCGGTCGCCCGCGTTCTTGCGGGTGGCGATGATGAGGAGATTGATGTGGCAGGAAGCGGCCGGAGCTTCCATCCGGCGCTGAAAGGTTTCGCGGATCTCCCTCAGCACGTCGAAAGCGCCGCGGCCGTCGTCCGGGACAGCGTAGTTGTTTGGGGAACAGCGTATCTCGGCATAGACCACGCGATCCTGGATCAACCGGTCGTAGAGCAGTTCGCACTGGCGCTGCAGACAGCCCGGGTCGCGCAGCAGCGCGGAGCCATTATTATCGCCGAGGCGCATGTAGGTTTCCAGGCCGCACGGGTGCTCTGGGCGAGGCCACCCCGGAGGCGTTTCGAGCGCCTGGATGGCTGGGAGCGCGCGGGGATCGAGCGCGGCTGCCCTGACTTCGGCGAGATCGGTGCCGCCCGTGGCGAAGCCGCCCAGGTGGCAATGGAGTTCGATCTTCGGGAGGTTTCGAACCCACTCGGAATCGGCGTGCCGATCGAAGGGTTGCTGAAGCCAATCGAGACTCGATTCAGGCCACGTTGCCAGGTCCGCGAACGGCAATTGCGGAAGGCGTGCCCACGCTCCCGAGATTCGATGAGAGCGCTCGACCAGGGCTCGCACGTGGTCACGAAAGGTTTTCCCCTCGGCCCGGACAAAGCGGACCGGACCGTTCGCCGAGACAGTTTCGAGAGGATACTCGGCGGGCGCAGTGGAGCGGAGTTGGGGCCATCCCGGCTCCGGCCCGAGGCGGATGTAGCGCAGTTTTCGTTCGGTCACGGCCCGTTCGACGGCGTCGGCTGTTCGAATTCCCACGTCGGCGAGGACGTGAAATACCTCACGCGCACCCAAGACAGCGGCAGCTTTTTGGACAGCGGCGGACATGGTCTTGAACCCGCCTGAGAGACAGATGTAACGGTCAGTAGGGCAGGGGACCCTGTCGAGAATCCAGCGATAGAGCACCTCTTCGAAACGGTAATGGTCTTCCTCGGTCTGGAACGTGCGAAACTCGGCGACGCGGTCGATGGAGAACGGGATTGCGGGCGACCGGCTTCCAAAATAGCGTTCGATCTCGATCGTGCCGGCGTCGACCTCGGGGCTGGCGGTTGTGAGAACGTGCACGGCGGCGAAGCCCTCCGGGCCGGGTGGCAGAAGGTGAAAAGCCTCCGGGACAACGGCCCAGGAGGTGCCCAGGGAGCACAGGAGGATAGGACGGTTGGGGGCGGAGGAGCCCATTATGGATTTGTGGCTGAGGGCTGGGGGCGCGGCGTGAAGCGCGCCTGGAGGTCCGCGAGGTCGCTTAAGTTGGCCGGTTCGGTTGGAAAGAGGAGGGCCTGAAAGCCCGCGACAAGCTCGCGTTTTACGACAACAGCGATCCCGTTGAGGCGCGCGAACTGCAGGACTTCCCCGGGCAATTCGGCAGCGCGGGCGCAGACGACGCTTCCCAGGAGACCTCCGGCCTCGCGGACGGCGAGAAGGTCTTCTTTCAGTGCTTTGATCTGCCCAATGGCGAGTTGGCTCTGGATCATGCCCAGGAGCTTGTCCGCCTGCGGATGAAGGGGCGGTTTAAGCAGGCGGCGGAGGCTCGAAGCGAGGTCTTCGACCGGGCGCCGGTCTTTGCAGTCCACGAGCCAGAGCCGTCCGTCCCAAACGAAGAGGAGGTCGATCTCGGCGTGAGGCGACCGTGTGCTCACCTGGTGGGACGACTTGACCTTCAGCCGCAGGCTGCGCTGCACCTGCTTGACGCCCAAGGCAAGCAGCACCGCGGCAACGGTGAATTCAAGGCGGTCACCCTCTTTGTCCTCGCGGTCCGCTTCACCCGAGATCAGAAGCCAGGCACGCGGGTCCGCGCCGTCCGTGAACGCCTCAAAACGACGCTGGCCAGCAGCGGTCCGGCCTGGATCGTTCAACGTCAGCTTCTGCCCGGGGCGCTCGACGACCGAGGCGTCGAGTTGGCACCGCAGGAGTTCGACGGGATCGAGATCATCCGTGAGATGGCCGTCGACGCGTTCGAGCCGGGTCGTCATCTCGCCTTCGCGCGGTTCGAACCAAGTGACCTGGTTGCGCCGCTCGAGATAGAACGTCCGGACACCGCGTTTGGCAGCCCATCGGAACGCGGCCATTGCCATCAGCTTGTTGCCGCCGGTGAAATTGAGGACGCACTCGGCGAGGGGGAGTTGGTGGGAGACCTGGATCTCGTCCAACCGGCGTTCGATGGCGGCGAAATCCGTGTCGGACACGGGTTCCATGCGGGCGGTGCCGGGAGGGACAAGTCCGGAGGCGTCAAAGAAGCGCTTCACCCGCTGCGCGGGCCCCTTGGATTCCGCGGCGTCGTCACTGTGGAGCAGAAGGATCCGGCTGGGCTTGGGATTGAGGTGCGCCACCGCCAAGACCTGCGGCCAGATCTGGCGGGAGGCGAGGGAGAGAAGGGTTAGAGGCATAGGCTGAGCGACGCGTCAAGGGCAATAGTTCCAGTATCGAGACCAGTCGAGCGAGACGAAGCTTTCGGGGTCGCATTTGGTGGGGCGCCTCCCCCGCAACCTGGCGAGGCTTGACTTCCGCCCAGCTACGCTGCCGCGGCGCCGCTCAGGGGAGGTTCGCGACCGACGGCTTGGCATGGACGGGGAACGAGGCATACGCATTAAGAACACGCGGTCAGAGCGCCTCCCAAGTCTCGGGCTTGCTTCGGTGCCCGCGGAGGAACCGACGCGCTTCTTCCAGAACGCGAGGATCCGATGCAAAGGCCAGCAAGCGCAGTTGCTTCTCGAGGCGCACCACCTTGAACTTCAGCGCCGAGGCCAGGCGGTCGCGGCCCCGGGCGTAACCAAACACCCAATCGGGACTCTTCACCGTGTCGGTCGCCGCGGCACGCAACTTATCCAGTGTCGAACCCACTTCATTCCCCACGAGCATGACGGGCCAGCGGCAGCCGACTTCATCCAGTCGCGCTCTTAAGGCTTTGGCGGTCTGAGGCGCGGCCCCATTTGCCGGCCAGATGTTGCCTCCGCTCCGGTTGGCACGAAGACCGAGGGCTCCCAGCAGCAGCCAGGTTTCCAGAGCGTTCACGACTTTGCTTTCCAGTTCGGGCGGCAAAGAGCCGAAACGTGTGAGAATCTCGAGACGGAAACGAGCTCCAGGGGGAAAGGCCGCTTGGGGGCTTGCCGGGCCACCGTGCTTATGCGGGAGGGTGGGGATATTTGACGGACGCTGTGCTTGGAATCCCCTGATCCTGAAGACAAGCGGAGAAGCGGTGGCGACTCCTTGAACGCCCCCAAACGCATGTTTCTCCCAAACCCGAATGTTACGTAGGGCTTGCTCGTTCGCGCCGCCCGGCAGCTTCTGGTATTCCAAGGCCCGGAACCACCATCGAACCACTCCGCGAATGGAGGGTACGCGAAGCTCCGGAGTGTCTTGGTATGCGCCGCGATTGAAGAGCGGGGTGAGAATCTCGATGTCGCGTTCCCATTGCATAGTTCAGGAGAGCTTAAGGCCGAGGCGGGCCAGAATTTGCTGGCCGGACGTTCCGGCGCGGCCGGATGTGAACGCCTGCCAGTACGGGCTGTTCTTCCGGAGTCGTTTCCGCTCGTTGGCTGGAACAAGCGATTCAAATGCCTGCCGGAGATTGGCATCGTCCAGCGCGGCCAAGCGGGGCAGTGCCCCGGGGAAGTTGTCTTTGTTGGCGAGGCTCTTGAACAAAGTGACAACTTCGGTCGCCGGGGTGGCGGCTGTCGTGCGAACGGCTTCCTTCCGAACCTCCGCTGTAGGCGACCCCACGGCCGTTCTCGATGGAACACGTCCGAGTTCGAACCATCCGTACCCGGCGGCCGTTTTTGCCCCGACGCCCCGACGAGTCACCGCATCTTCCAGCCAAAGGCGGGCTTGGCCAAGGAGTCCTTCTGAGGTGACATTTGGAACGTGGGGCGCCCTGTTGAGCAAGACGGCAAAACCAAAAGTTGAACCTGCTTCCACGGCAGGAAAATAGTTCGGCAGGGGACTCTCGGAATCCTCCGCGCGAGCCGCCCTCCCGCTGTAGTACTGTGGATAGTGGGGGTTAACCATATCTGCAGCAAGGGTTGGAAGCGTGGTGGGATAGGCCGGGAGGAAGCAGGCGCAGCCCTTGAATTCCTCGGCGCCAATTTCTCGGGCCGAATTCCGGGCAGACGAAAGGCCGGCTGCCCACGCAAAGTCGCCGGTCACATCGTTCGCACCGTATCCAAACAAGAGCATGGCCGCCAGCAGTTGGCAGTCCTTCTCCGCTGCCGACGCTTCCTTGATTTCCCACAGGGCGTGCGCCCGAGTGATTCCCTTGACAGCGCTGCCGGGAATCAATGGCAGGCCAAAGCAGCGGTCGAGAGAAATACCAGCATTCTCAATGACGCCGCCCGCCAGGTTAATCATCACACGACCGCCCAACGTTGCCTCGAAAGTGGCGATCGAACCACCATAGGAGTGATTCAACTGCTGCAAAAACGATTGGGCGTTCTGGATGCATGCCGCCGAAAGCCGCGACTCCGGTGGAGCGGTGTTCGCCATCTTGTCGGCAATCTCCGCCTGGCGCAACTGCTTGTCGGCCTTCTCAGGGTTCGCGCTTCTTCTGGCGGAATCGCGCAGGCGCTGGGCATCCCGCCGCAGCAAGTCGGCACCGCGTGTGACAATCCGCAGAACGCTCCATCGGGCCGCGTCGTCCACTTTAGAGGGCTCACCCCATACTTTTGGCAGGCCAAACTTCTCGTGGAGGAGGGAGCGATTCTCCACGCCTTCCGCCCAGTTGCCGATCAACTCGGCAACATCCTTAGACATTGGAATCATTTCCACCTCCCTCGGGAAGCTGTACGAAACGTCGGGCATAGCTCAGCCATGCGAGCGCCTCGCTCGTGGCGAGTTTGAGGACTTGGCTGTCGGCCTCCCTGGAGAGGAAGTCCAGCAGCTTGTCCAAGTCATCGGCCTTCTCGGGTGCGATCCCAATTTCCGGGTGAGCCAGGTGTCGCGCGATACTGTTGAAACAGGACCGCCAGCCGCTGTCTTGCTTTTGGGCGTAGGCGAATGCACCCGCTGCCAGGAGCCCATTGCTCATGACGAGCGCCGGAAGCTTGCTCAGGACGTTGCCGCCTTGCTTGCCTCGCGTGTTCTCTCCCGCTCTGGCATAGGCGAGAGCGTTGGCCGCTCGGATCTGTTCAAGATTCTTCATGTGCTTGTCATGCAAGTTTGACGGTGCAAAAACCAAGTCCGGTTGTTCCGTCCCCGCCGAACTGCAGGAGCGGCCTTCTTAGGAAGAGATCGATGAGGAGGTCCAATTCGCCGTTCTCGCGGGCCAGAGTTGTCAGTGGGGCGAAGAACAGTGCTTCGGCGGGAACGGCTTCGAGGTTGAACAGAGCACTCGGCTTGACGGTTCCTTTCTGTGGATCAATCCCGACGTGTTGGCTGACTTCACAGGCCTGCTGGACGAAATGGGCAAAATCACCGTTGCTCAGCAAAACAAATCGCCCTTTCGCGGCTTGCCAGACCTGGTCATCCAGAAGCTTCAGCAATTCCGTTTCCCAATTCCCTGGAAAGCGGCCCGTTTCGTCTGCGGTTCGGGAAAACTTATACTCTTCGAGCACCACCCCGGTCTTGCCGTTACGGGTAGTGGTCACAAGGTCACCGGCCAGGCAAGACATGTCACGCGGTTCATCGGGAACCTCGACATCCGCCAATCCACCATGATCCCGTTTCAATCGATCCAAAGCCAGAGGACATGTTGCCATCGCAAAGCTGCCTTTGGCCGAGCGGACGGGAAACGTCAGCAGCTTGCCTTCGCCGAACGACACTCTACCGGCGCTGAACTCCTTCGAGCCGCTACCGTAGCCTTCGCCAAAAATGTCATTGACGCGCGTCGTGGTCTTTGGGTCCCGAGTGGCTGCATCGCGTAGAACGCCTTTCAAGCTTGTTCCCGGAATCACCGGGAACCCGGTATGGCGCTCTCGGACGATGGGTTGGTCGATGGCGCCGACGCTGGCGCCGGCGCCCACGTGCAGGGGCGTTCGTGTGAACAGATAGAGGATTCTGGTTTGGTTCATAGCTGGATTCTACTTGGGACGGGTTACAATCGCGGTTCGGCGGACGTCCTGTGACGTGCGGTGCCGGTTGGGTCGGAAGGTTCGATCAGGGGTTCGGACTGGCGGCAGAACTCCCATGTCCCGCAGACCCCCAGTCCAAAGCCTTTCTCCCCCATGAGGGTGCTGCGCCGGTTCTTGATCTCCGAACCCTCGCCTTCGCCGTGCCAGTTGAGGGCGTTCGCGAGGGCGTCTGCGGATGCCTCGCTCTCCGCTTCGAAATAGTAAACGGCACCGGCTGGCACAGCCAGGTGCGTGGATTTGGCGCCGCCTTGGGACCGATCGGTGTCATTGGGGAGCGCCCAACCGGTGACCACGAGGGGCTTCGGCACTAGCGCGGCCACCAACCGGGCGCCGATGGCGGTCGTCCCTTCCTCGCTGTTGTAGCCCTTGCCGGAATAGTTCAGCGAGCGCCGCTCTTTTCTGACCGCCTCGGGGACGGTGCGCAACAAGACCGCGCCGGTTTCCGGGGAAATCCAGTTGGGCAGCCAGCCGCCAGGATGGCCGCGGACGGTGGTGCCGCGTGGCGAAACTCCGGGGCGAATCTCGGGCCACAGTGCGGGCGATAACAGGACCCATTTCACGAGCCAGCGGCGTCGCCCTTCAGAATCGGAAGTCGTGAATCCGCCGGTCAATCCTCGCGGGAGGGGCAAACCATCGGTGGGCGCGTCTTCGCGAGTCGCGGTACACACGCGTTGCTGACCGCCCACGACAATTCGGGCCGGACGGCCGTCCAAGAGGTCGAGGATCAGGTCGTGCTTCGCGTGTTCCGGTGAAAGGCGTTTATCCTCCGCGCGGGCGACGAGGCCAAGTCGGAATCCCTCGCGCAACCGAAGGTAGTGGGCGGAGTAAATCTGGCCCTCGGCGCTTCCCCGGCCGGTGGTTTGGGTTTCGGGATCGATGGCGATGCCGATCTGGGCTTCGCGATCGGCGATCTGTTCGTCTTCCAGAAAATCCGTGACCCTGTCGAACGTATCCCCCCGAAGGTAGGCTTCATAGGCGTGGCGGCTGATCCAAGGCTCGCCCCCCGCGTTCTTGTCCGGCGCCTGCGTGTTGGCGACCGCGTAGAGAAGGGGAAGGGGAAGGGAACTGTCCTTTCTCCAGTTCCCGGTCGCGGGCTGGAGTGTTACGCATACCGATCCAAGAGTCTGCGCGTCTTTTGGGCGGGGGAAGAACCATTTGTTTTCAGGACTGAGAGATCCGTTCGACGACAAGACCCGCACAGGGAACGGGCCGACGGTGGCAAGCGCACCGAACTTGCGGTCTCGGTGATCGTCCTGATAATGGCCGCTGCGTCCTCGCCGGTGAGAATGGGCTTCTGCGGCAAAACCCGCGCGCCAAAGCGCTGCGTGCAAGGCGTGGCTGGTGACGTCCGGGAGAGGCCAGGCGGCACTGTGCCCGGCGAGCGAGCCGGACATGGGGCGCCCGTCGCGGAAGAAGAGCACGTCAGTGGGTTGCAGATAGATCAAGTGCATGGCTAGGCCGGTGAGGTTGGTTTGGCGAAAGGCTCGGATGGGATCGGTGTGGAAGGCGGTACTTCGCCAGGCTGGGAGCGGTTTCTGTCAACAAAGGCCGCCGTTTGGCAAAGCCCGATCAGCGCCCGGAGCGGTGCATCGACGGGCAGTCGTTCCAACCGCCGTTGGGCGTGAGGGGCAAGGCGAGCCCAGCCGCCTCGCTCGGCTTTCGCTTGATCCAGGGCGCCTTGGGCACCTCGACGGACGGTCTCCAGATAGCCCACGAGCGGCGATGTGTCCCCCGTGGGAGGTTCCGTCATGGACGCCAATCCCGTCCCGGCATTCCCGGGGTGTCCTTGCCCTTGCCGCTCCAGGGCATGGCGGATTTCACGGAGGGCAATGTCAACGACTGGGAATCCGTCAACCGCGGCGAGACTCTCGCCAGAGAGCGCGCTGGTCTCGGTCAGGTAAGGTTGAAGCAACTCGATGACCCGGTGGGGAAATCTGCCGCTGACCTCGCCCGATCCCATGGCCTGCATGATCGCGTCGTAGACTTCCAGACCTCCAGAATCCCATTGGCACCCCCATTCGATGATTTCGCCGGAGCGTTTCATCAAGGTGACCGCCACGGCGCGCCGCCCCAATTGGTTCTTGGCCCGTTTCTCGGCCGATTGGGCCGCCCGCACCACGTCCTGCAGCGGCGATTTGAAATGGGCGATCGCGATCCCCACAGAGCAATCGGCGGCCGGGCCGGGGACGAGGAAGGGAATTGGACGCCCGCGCTGGTCCTTCCCCTCGGGCGAGACCAGGAAGCCCGGTCCTTGGTTTTGGAAAAGAGTTTCACCGCCAGGGCCTGCCACGGGGCGGCCCTGGAAGGCGGTGCGCAGAGCGCTCGCGCATTTCAGGGCCGCTTCCGCGGGAACGAAGGCGAGGACGTCGTCGCCCCCCGCGTAAACCAGGCGGCCCTGGAAAGCTTCGATGATCGGCCGGGCGCAGCGCAGGGCGAAATTGCTGAGCGCCTCGCTAAACTGCAGGTGGTAGCTCGGTGAGACAAGGCGGCGCGTGCCCAACAAGCCCTTGAAGCGGGCTTGAAGCATGCCGTGCCCATCCGGATCGCTCGCCCGGCGAAAATACTCCAGGGCCCCTTGAGGCTGCGACTCTGTGCTGTCCAGGTAGGCGGCAAACTGGGTTTCGTAAAAGGGCGTCCTGTCTCCGGAGATCCATCGGCCGATCTGATCACCGTCAAGCGCCATGACGGCAAAGTACTTACCGCCAGGTGTGTCATCGTCCGTGGTTTCCAGGCTATCCTCTGAATCGTTTGCGAAGGGCTGACTCGCGGCAATGGCGCGGGTGTTGGGCATAGGGAATTGGCTCCGATTCGCTTTGAGGCGCCATTTCTCGTGGAGCCAAGACCAATGCCAAACACGTTTGACCAGGGTGATGGCTCCCACTTCATCGTCGTGCTTGAAAAGCCTCCCCCATTCGGAATCCAGCTTTGAAACTCTTTCGACGAAGCCTGAGCCGCCAAAGAGCATCTCCTCGCGGCCGGTCAGCGCGTCTTTGTTTTGCGCCACACCTGGCTCGTGCTGGTCCCCGTGGTCCCAGGCGGGAAACTTGCGAGTTTGGCGCACACTGTCCAGTTCCCACGACGCAAGCGCAGCGGCCAGTGCCCAGGCCAGGCCGCGATTGTTGAGCTGATCCCTCGGGCCCCCCTCGCCGTCGACGTAGTAGCGGGGATCTCGATGGTCGATGGGCATCGCCCCAGTTGCCGCGGCTTTGACCATGTCGAATCGTTGCAGCAGGTCTGGTTCAGTCTTGGAGTCGCCCGCGGCAGCCTGGGGTTCTGACCCACTCCGGTCAGGCTCAAGCCGAGGAAGTTGTTTTGCCAGCGTGCGCGCCTGTTCCAGCGTTTCTGGCCACGCGAAACTGTGCCAGGACATATCGAGGAGCCGGCGGGTGTGTGCGTGGAATCGGTCCTCGGCCGCTTTGCGATTCAGTGCGGGCGGGAGGAACTCAAGCAGGCCTCCATCTGCGACCTTATCCCAGACGGACCGGCAGATGGCGCGCCATTCCGCTTGGATGGCGTCGGAGACGATGGCGCCGAGTTCGGCCGCGCGTGGCGCGGGCACGACAGCGAAGAAGACGTTCGGTAAACTCGGCGTGAGCAGATCCATGTCGGAATTCCCGCCCCCTTGGCTCCGGCGGGTTGACCAGGCGTTTCCATGGATGAATTCCCACACCGGTTGGCTGCCAATTCGCACTTTGCTCCAAAGTTCGTCCCGCCAGAGCAGATCGAAGAGGGGTTGCCCACGGAGGTTGGGAAAAATCACGGTGTCCGGCCCAACCTCCTCCGCCAGGCGCTTGATGCCGGCGGCCATGAGCCACGACAGGAGATAGCTGCCGCTCCAGAGGTCCCGAGTGCTGCGGGCCTGGGCAATGAATTCCTGAACTGGGCCGAGCTGGAATTTGAGAAAAGCCGGTCGCAGAGGGGCTTGGCGCAATGCACGGCTCAACGCCTCAGGAGAATCGAAGTCGGCCGCGCCCTCCACGAGGGCGGTCCCGGCGAGGGCAGATACGACGGCGTTGTGATTCCAGATTGTATGATCCGGAAGGCGCGTATCGGCGGGGAGGAACGCGAAACGCGCGTCGTACTCCTCCGCAAAACCGGGCCAGAGCCGCCAATGGGCAAAGAAGCGCGCTCTCCAGAGTTGGGCTTCGTCCCAATCTTCGGGCCACTGACGCAAGACAGGCTGAACACAGGCGTCAGTCCCTTCCAGAGCGTCATAGCCCGTAACTTCGTCCCCTGGCCCAAACCTCAGGACAGCGTCTTTCGTTTCGGTCCTGTCGGGGCCCATGGGGTGATGGAACCCGGCTCGGACCCCGTCAAACGCGCAGGTCAATCCCGCGCTCCGCGACGCTGGAAACGGGAACCGGTCCGCGCTGGAGGCGGTGATGTCCGCCTGCTTGCTGAACGCCCGGAGTTCCTCGTCCGTAAAGCCGGCTGCTCGCATCGCTGATTCGGAGCGCAGTTCGTGGGTTCGAATATCCGCGCACTTGCTCGGTGGATCATGGAGATAGGCCAGAAGTTTTCTTTTCCAGAAGGTGGCGTTGTTCATCGAATGCTCGGCTTTGGCACGGTTTCGGCCTTTATCAATGTGGCGCCGAAGGCGTGCAACACGGTCACATTGCCCTCGCTTGACCCGTCGCGGGAGTCTGGGGACGTCCGCGGACGGACGGAGCTTCAGGGCTCACTTTACATGGACCACACGGTGTCGAATTCTGGGGAAGAAGCTCTGGCGGCAGGCTCTGTCTGGATCTCTCCCCCAGCCCGAAAGCTTACAACCACGATTACGCCAAACTGACGCCAGCCTGTAAAGGAACAAAGTTGCGTTTGCGTGGAAAAAGAAGGCGAGCGCGGCTGCGCAGAGATCCATTTGCTCTCCGGGCCTGAACCGTTAAGCAGCCATTGCTCGCCTTATGGATCCTGCAGAAACCGGCGGAGCAGCAAGCTGTACAGGTTTCCCGGGCAGCCATGACCGCCCGGAATCTTCGTCCGGAGGCGGTTTCCCGGGCGGAATTACGGGGTGGAAATCTCGGTTGATGGTATTAAGTGACTATAAACCAAGCCCTTACATCAACGATGACTATTATTCATCACGGACCGCCTACCGATTTGCTGGCGCTCCGGGATTAACTGCATCCCAGCGATTCGCCGCAGTTCAGGCATTTGAAGCAGGCGCCATTGCGGACGGCGACATGGCCGCAGTTTGGGCAGGTGGGCGCGTCTTGCTGGAAATGGGCGATGGCGTCGTTCAGGGTCTTGATTTCGCGGTGGCCATTGCCGCTGCCGCCATTGCGGCCGTTGGAGGACGCCAGGGGCAGGCGGCGCGCTTCGAGTTTCACGCCATTTCCGGGGTTCTCTTCGGCAATCGGCAGTTCAGGCACCGGCCGATTCACGTTTTTTTTTACCTCGTCCTCCAGGCCGGGGATGGCGAGTTCGGGCTGCTTCGGTTCCGGGGAATTGGCTTCGCGGTAACCCTTGATGAACTGGACGGCCATCCAGCGGAACACGTAATCAATAATGGACGAGGCGTTGCGGATATCGGGATTCTTGGTGAACCCGGACGGTTCAAAGCGTTGATGGGCGAACTTCTTCGTGAGTGCTTCGAGAGGCACGCCATATTGCAGCGCCAAACTGGTCAAAGTGCCGATGCTGTCCATCAAGCCACCAATGGTGGAACCTTCCTTCGCCATGGTAATGAAGAGTTCCCCGGGCTGGCCGTCGTCGAAAAGGCCGACCGTCAGGTAACCTTCATGGCCGGCGATGTCGAACTTGTGGGTCACGGCCTGCCGGGTTTCCGGCAAGCGCCGCCGCAGGGGTTGGCCGGCTTCGAGCCGCAGTTTGGCCACTTCCTCCTCGAGTTCGCGAATTCGGGCGCCTTCGGCGGAGGGTGCGGCGCCGTCTTCGGTGGTCTTCCTGGTATTGAGCGGCTGGGAGCGCTTCGAGCCATCGCGGTAAATCGCGACGCATTTGAGACCCATTTTCCACGCCTGGATATAGGCATCCTCAATATCGGCCACGGTGCATTCGTTGGGCAGGTTAACGGTTTTGGAAATGGCGCCGCTAATGAACGGTTGCGCGGCGCCCATCATCTTGAGATGGGCAAGGTAATGAATGCTGCGCTTGCCGCGGAAGGCTTTGAATGCGCAGTCAAAAACCTCAAGGTGCTCCGGTTTCAACCCGCTCTTGAGCCCCTCGCCCTTTTCTTCCACGTCTTCGATCGTGTCGAACTTCTCGATGTGGGCTACGATGCCTTTGATCTGGTCGGGGCTATAGCCGAGGCGTTCCAAAGCGTCCGGCACGGTGCGATTGACAATCTTGAGCATGCCGCCCCCCGCCAGGAGTTTGTATTTGACCAAGGCGATATCGGGCTCGACGCCGGTGGTATCGCAATCCATCAGGAAGGCAATCGTTCCGGTCGGGGCGAGCACGGTGACCTGGGCATTGCGATAGCCATGCTGGCGTCCTTGGGCGAGGGCGCGATCCCAGGAACGGCGCGCTTCTTCTTTCAGGTAATGAAACTCCTGGTTTGGCTGAATGGCTTCGACTGCCTGCCGATGAAGCTGGATGACGCCGAGCATCGATTCCACGTTATCGGGCGCCAGGGGTTTGCGGACATGGGCGCAACGGGCATCGTGATAACCTTCGAACGGCCCGGTCACACGCGAGATCTCCGCCGATTGCTCGTAAGCCTGGCCCGTGAGGATGGCTGTGATTGCGCCGGCCAGCGCGCGCCCGGCGTCCGAGTCGTAGGGCAGGCCGTAGCTCATGATGAGCGACCCGAGATTGGCGTAGCCGAGCCCGAGGGTCCGGAAGATATGCGAGTTCTCCGCGATTTCCTTGGTGGGGTAGCTGGCATTGTCCACCAGGATTTCCTGGGCGGTAATGAAAATGCGGACGGCTGCCTTGAATCGGTCCACGTCAAAAATCCCGTCCGGCCGCTTGAACTTCATCAGGTTCAAGGACGCCAGGTTGCAGGCGGTGTTGTTGAGGAACACATATTCGGAGCAGGGATTGGTGGAATGGATCGGCTCGGTGCCTTTGCAGGTGTGCCACTTTTGAATGGCGCCATCGTACTGCACCCCGGGATCACCGCAGATCCAGGTGCCTTCGGCAATCTTGGTCAGCAGGGTCTTGGCGTCCTTTTTGTCGAGCGGTTCCCCGGTCGTGACGGAGCGTGTCCACCATTCGCGTCCGTCCAGGGCGGCCTGCATAAACTCGTCGCTAATGCGGACGGAGAGGTTTTCATTTTGGTACATGACGCTTCCGTAAGCGTCGCCATTATAGGAGCCGCTATAGCCCTGCTCGATGAGAGCCCACGCTTTGCGCTCCTCCTTTTGCTTGGCGTCGATAAACTCTTCGATATCGCCATGCCAATCCCGCAGCGTGTTCATCTTCGCCGCGCGCCGCGTTTTGCCCCCTGATTTGACCACATTGGCCACCTGGTCATAGACCTTGAGGAACGACATCGGGCCGCTCGGGCGGCCGCCGCCGCTTAGCTTTTCCTTGCTGGAACGAATCGGGGTCAGGTCGGTGCCGGTTCCGGAACCGTACTTAAAGAGCATTGCCTCGCTGTGGGCCAGGTTCATGATGCTTTCCATGTTGTCGTCCACCGACTGGATGAAACACGCGCTGCCCTGGGGATGTTCGTACTGGGTGGCCGCTCGCTCCGCGGCGCCGCTCTCGCGGGTGTAATGCCAGCCGCCCCGGGCCGAATTATGCCCGACATGGTACTGGTGGTAGAGGCCGACATTGAACCAAACGGGGGAGTTGAAAGCCCCATACTGGTTCAGGCCTAGCCAGCTCAGTTCGTTGTAGAAAACCTCGCCGTCCTGCGCGCTGAAATAGCCGTCTCGAATGCCCCAATCCGCGATCGTCCGGCAAACCCGATGAATCAGTTGGCGGACGGAAGTCTCTCGCTCCGGCGTGTTCTGTTCGCCATAGAAATACTTCGAAACCACCACCTTGGTGGCCAGCAGAGACCATGATTTTGGCACCTCCACCCCTTCCTGCTTGAAGATGACCTTGCCGTTGTCGTCGTTGATCTCCGCCGTTCGCTTTTCCCATTCCACTTCGTCGAACGGGCTGCGCTGGGCGCTGCTAAACACGCGTTGGATCGAAATTGCGTTGTGGGCGCCTCCCGCGCGTGAACGGCTTCCGCGGCGTCCTGATTTCAACGAGGGCCGGGCGGTTTGGGTCGGGTTGGCGATGCTGGTGGTGTCACGCGCGTCGATCATAGGATGGCAGGTTTTGGGGAAAAAGTTGGGCTTAAGGGCGTCAATTCTGGGCTTCTTTCCGGCGGCTAAAATGAACGATTTACGGTGAAAATTCGGATCTGCGGCGTTGTGTCTTAATCACCATTAGTTGAGTCACTTCAATGACAACAGCACTATATGTTGTGCCCGCTGCAGTGCTTAACCATAGGACTCCAGGCGCAATGAGCAAGCACTTTTTTTGTAAAATGCTCCTTCTCAGGAAATGCCTGAGCCTCAACGACGGACAGAGCCGCTTTCCGGCATCATGGACCGGCAATCTGTCGGGGTGAACGATCGGGCTGAGGCAAAGGCAAGCGACGAACGGGAGCTACCGGCGCCGTTCGCGCGGCTTGGAGTGGTCCCTCTTTCTCGACTTGGATTCGATGGTCTTGGGACGCGCTTTGGGCACCAGCACCAGCGGACAGCCCTCAAAGCCGAACGCCGTCCGGAGCCGATGCGTCAGGTAAGTCGTGTACTGATCTGACATCAGGTCTTCACGATTCACAAACAGGAGAAAGGTCGGAGGCGCGTTCTTCACCTGGGTGGCATAGAAGAACTTGAGCCGATGCCCGGACGCACTGGGTGGTTGCCGCTCTTCCACAGCATCGTGCAGGGCGCGATTCAGCAGCGCAGTCGGAATCTTTTGCTGCAATTGCGCAGCGATAAACCGGATGGCCTCGAGCAATCGCGGCAGGTGGAACCCGGACTTTGCCGAAGCGAAGATCACCGGCGCGTAATCGAGGAAGAAGAGCTGTTCCTGAACCCACGCAGCGAAATCCGACAGTGTCGTCATCCGCCGTTGAAACCTCTCGTGCGGCCGCATTTTGTTGGCGTGCCGCTCAATTTCCTGTTCGCGCGCGGCGAGCACGCTTTCGGCCACCAGATCCCACTTGTTGACCACAATGACGCACGCTTTGCGCTCTTCGACGATCTTCCCGGCCACCTTCTTGTCTTGCGCGGTTACGCCCGCTTCGGCATCGAGCACCAGGACGGCAATATCACATCGCGCAATCGAATCCTCCGTGCGCTTGACGCTAAAGAACTCGATGCTGTTATCGATCCTTCGCTCCTGCCGCACGCCCGCCGTGTCGACCAGGACGTAATGCTCGCGGACTCCATCCGTTTCCACGTCGAAAGGCACGTCAATGGCATCGCGTGTCGTTCCGGGAATCGGCGTCACAATGACCCGGTCCGATTGGGTCAAGGAATTGATCAGGGACGATTTCCCGACGTTTGGGCGACCGATAAACGCCAGCTTGAGCGGTTCCTTCGCTAGGGCGGGGCCGGGCGGGGCGGCTTCGGCCTCCGTTTCACCCGGTTCAAGCGGCGCAGGTTCCAGTGCGCCTCCGCCCACCGGCAGCCAAGCCAGGGCGGCGTCCATCAGAGCCTCGATTCCAAGCCCGTGAATCGCGCTGACCGGCAGGATTTTGTCGAATCCCAGGGCGGCAAACTCGGCTGCGCCAGGCTCCATGTCCTCAGTGTCGGCTTTGTTCGCGGCCACAAGCACGCGCTTGGCCGATCGGCGCAGACGCTCCGCCACTTCCTGGTCAAGAGGGGAGATGCCTTCGCGGATATCCACCACGAAAAGAATGACGTCCGCGGCGTCGATCGCCAGTTCAACCTGTTGAATGGCGGCCTGCAGAATGGTGTCGGCCGACTTTTGACCTCGGAGCAGACCGATCCCTCCCGTGTCCACCAGGGTGAAGGGGTGCCCGCGCCACTCCGCCTCAAAACTCAGACGGTCCCGGGTGACGCCGGGTTGATCGTGGACAATGGCCACGCGCTTGCCAACGATCCGGTTGAACAGGGCGGATTTCCCAACATTGGGCCGGCCCACAATCGCAATTATCCCGGGCATGGCGGTAACAGGGTGGAGTTCCGGCCTGGCCGAAAATGAACGAAGCTGGAGGTGTCGATCAGGATCATGCTTCGTCGGCGGATTTGGCCGGCATCTCACGTCCGCGCAGCTTCATCAATTCGTCAAATTCCATAAAGGTGCTAGAACCTCCCAGGCGGCTGGCGAGGTTGCGCAGCTTGGCGCGGCGGTTTAAATCCTCCAGTGCCCGAATGACTGCTTCCCGCTTCGTCCTCGCGCCGGAGACGCGCATGGCTCCGGCGAGCAAGGGTTCAGGAATATCGAGCGTCATTTTCATCCATCCATTCTCGAAGAATTAGACATCAACCGCAATCAAACTCGCTGCATATTCGACGGCCAACGTATGCAAGCGAAAACCGACCTCCTTTCGATGTAAACACAATCGATACACAATCGATACACAATAACGATTGTGTTTCCATAGTGTTAGCAATGCGTATCTGATGCGTTTAAATCGAATGGAGCGCCTGACCGCTGCGGAACAACCACGCCTAAACATTTGCGGGTTGATTGATTCGGAACTCGGAGTTCTTTCGGCGCCTTAGGTCTTCGGTCTTCGGGCTTTCCCGCGCCTCTCTTCCCTCACGGGATCGCCGGCTGTTCACCGTGGTTGGAACCAACGGTGAGAGAAGACCTTTATGCAGAGGCTATTCCGTCCGCTGGTATCGGAACACAACGGAGCCCGGACGATCGGTTAAGGCGACCGGTATCCCTTTGCTTAGGAGATCGTTGCCGGAATGCACGCTTTGGTGCCCCGTGTCCTGGTGGGTGACTGTGTACCGGGCGTTCTTGTCCAAAGCTTGCAATGGGATTCGGGCCGATTCGTACGGGCTATCCGGACGGCGCAGAACCACAATCATGCCGTCGCCCGATTCAGGACGGTTAAATTGCCAGGCCATCCAAACGTCGCGCGCCTGGGAATAGCCGGTGAGGGGATAATAATCGCCATAGTAGAACGGCCGGATGTCCAGGTATTTGTCCAGAATCTGCTTGGCCCAGGCGAATGGGAAATCAGGCCGGATCCGTTCCGCGGAAAGATCCCCTG
This sequence comes from uncultured Verrucomicrobiota bacterium, assembly GCA_964578605.1. Lineage (GTDB taxonomy): Bacteria > Verrucomicrobiota > Verrucomicrobiia > Limisphaerales > SIBE01 > JAXMHN01. Next base: position 22,336 of record CAZODO010000014.1, read on the forward strand.
ATACCCACCAGTTCAGACAAAGGCCGCTGCACATGCTGCTTCGGAACTCGTAATCGTCCAGCGCACGGTCCTGGCTGGTGGCACTTAACGGGACCCAGGCAAGCAGGCCATAGGAATGGCATTGGTGGGCGATGGCGTCGCGCGGGCCGTCCGTCCGCCAGAAAGGCGTGGCGCGCCCGGTGGTTTCGAGATCGATCCGCCGTCCGCCGCTGGCGCAGTTATCAAGGATGAGATCCGGATGGCGTTCGAGCAAGCCGTCCCAGAAGGCGTAAAGGCCCTCAATATACCTGATCTCGGCAACGCCCTGGCGGTCGGGGGAATCGGCTGCGCGCCAGAACGGGAGCGGATCGATATTGAAATCCTGGCGGTAACAGCCCAGGCCGAATTCGCGCACTTTGTCCGAGATGAAATCGGTGAGGAACTGCCGTGCGGCCTGGTTGCCCAGGTTGAACAGCAGGCTGCTGCCGCCGGTGTCCATCATCCATTCGGGGTGTTCTTTGTGCCAGGCGGAATCCCGGTAAACCCGTTCGGGCTCGAACCAGAGCATCAGCTCGCGCCCGGTCTTGCGCAGCGCATCGCTCAGGGGTTTGAAGCCCTGGGGGTAAAGGTCCTTTTTGACATTCCAATTGCCGACGCTGACCGGCCAGCCCGCGAACCCGAACCATTCGGCATCGATCCAGTAGTATTCCACCGGCAATTCGTGCTGGATGATCTTCTGGATGTTGTCCAGGTGCACTTCCGCCCGGGTCCCGCCCCAATTGCCGCAGGTGATTGGCGCAACGAGCGGTTCGCCCCCGCGCTTCGGACGGTGATGAGCCAGGATGAAGCGGCGCAGGAGGTTCTGGCCTTGCCAGCGGTCGCCTTCGTAGAAGAGAAGGAGCATGCGCGGCGTCCGAATGCTTTCGCCGGGATGCAGGACCAGGTGGGTGCGATCCAAGCCGGCCTTAAGGGCCACTTGGCCGGCGGCGTCGCAAGCGAACTCCGCTGCCCATTCGCCGCTCCATCCAATCGCGGCGATCAGGCCGGTGCCGGCGCCTTCGACATTGAAAAAGGGCAGCACCTGGCTTGAAGACCGACCGCCCCTGGGTTGGAGTCGGAGCTTCGACCCGGACTTGAGGGGGGTGGTTTGCGGCGCGAAATCGTCGAATGACGCCACGCCGCCTTTGGCCCAATGCAGGGTGGCATTCCCGGACGTGGCGAGCGGCAGCACGGTGTCGATGGCCTGGATCTGCTCCAAAATCGGCGTGTTGGTTGCGCTGGTGTTGCGAAGATGCACGACCCATTCGACCGCGGGGAAGTCCTTGAAACGAATGGCTTCGGTCCGGATCTCCAGGCCGGTGGCGGGGTCCTGGGTGACCAGCTCGCGGCGGACGCGCTGGGCATCGATTTGCTGTTCGCGGAGCGTCCGTGTCCAGGGTCGCACTAGGTCGGGACTGTCTTTTCCGCCATATCGGAAGGACCACACTTCCGGGTTGGAATCCTTGCCGCCCGCGAGCGGAAGGTCCTGGAGGCGCACCTGGGTGCCGTCTTCGAGAGCCACGATCGCCTCGGCCCAGAGCGCTTGGTCCCAGCCACGTCCATCGCCGCCGTCCCGCACGCGGATCTCGAACTCGCGCGCCCCGTTGAGCGGCAAATCGATGGTTCTGGCGCCATCCTTGCGCCGAAGGACGGGTGACGCGAATACCTCTTCGCCCGCAACGAGCACGTGGAAGGTCACCGAGCCTTGCCCGAGTTGTTCGCCGCGTTGGGTGTCGTCGTTGTTCTCCAAGCCGATGTCGGCGGTGAAACGGGCCGCGGGTTTGGGAAGTTGAACCTTCAGATGTTTCGTGGAGTTGAAGGCGATCCCGTGACGATAGGTTTTGTCACCCAACTGGAACGGCGTGCTCCGCCACGAACGTCCCCGTGAGAGGCCGTCCGAAACGTCGGTGTAGATGACTTCAAGGGCCGGGCTGCGTCCGGCCGGCGGTTGCGGACTGAACACATTCTCCCACCAGGCAAGGGAAGCGCTGAATTCAGCCGGTTGAGGCGCGACAGCCCGCGCTTCTGGCATCGACGTCACGACGAGAAACAAAGCGGACAACATCCAGCCAAAGGCCCGGGCCCAGGAAACACACCCACCATTCGAAAGGCTCGTGACTAGACCTCTGACCTCCGATCTCCGGCCTCTGGCCTCTTGGATTTGCATGGTGCCGCCAGGATAGGCCGCTTCCACCGGCAAGCAAGGGCGTAACAGATGGATCGGCGGGCTCAGCCGGCGCTAAGGCTTCCACAACCGATAGAACCGCGCCACGCCGGAGACATTATTCGTCTGCCGGACGGTGTCGCCGCTCAACGCGATCGGGGCCTCAACTACGGTCCAGGAGGATTCAGAGCCGGGGAGTGTCGCGCTGGATTGAACGATGACGCTGCGCCAGTTCGCCGGCCAAGCCAGGACAAATCGCCTGGCTGCCAAACGTTCCAGTTCGAGGGCGGGCGGCGTTGGGTCCTCAGGCTCACCCGCGAGCGCAGAGCAGATCACAGCGGCCATGGCCGACATGCCTTTGGAGTTGGGGTGCACCGTGTCGGGGAACCATTCCGGATGGCCATCGAGACGGGTATGCAAATCCACAAGATCGAGGTTCAACCGATCCGCAAGGTCGCGCACGGCTGGGGCAATATTGGTGGCCACGATCCCAGGGTTGATGCTGTAAGCGCCGCTGCGATACACGGGACACGGGGTGCACGCCATGATGCGGGGCGCATTGGTCAGGATGGCGTAGCTGCGCACCATCTCCTCGTAATCGCTGACGAAGTTGGTCCCGGACCGCCAGTTTTGCGGTTTGGAATCGTTCGTGCCCAATTGGATAATGACCACGTCGGGCGCCCATTCGTGGCTCTGGGTGAACGCCGGCTCTTTCCAGTAGGGATAATCCCCTTTCTCCAAGAGCGTCCGGCCGCTAATCCCGAAATTGCGCACGCTGTAATTCGTGCCTAAGAGCCGCTGGAGCTTCGCCGGGTAACTCTCGACCGACGGATTGGACAATCCCGAGCCGAACGTGATGCTGTCTCCGATGCAGGCGATCCTCAGTTGGGCTCCATGAAGGGCGATCTGCGAGATCAGGAACACGAGAGCAGCCGACAGGGCAGGGTAGACCATAGGAAGGAGAGTATTCCCGGCCAGTTTGCTGCGTCAAGGCCACCCAAAACGGTCGCGCCCCGCCCAAAAATGGGGAGAATTGCGGCAAAAGGGTTTGCATGGGGTGCTGAGCGTGATACGCTCACCAGCGATTGATGCACACACCGAGAACGCCAGCGGGCCGAGCCGAACTGGAGTTGCATGAACGCTATTCGGCAACGCCTGACAGTACTGCTGGCTGAGGACGACGAAAACGATTCGCTTCTGATCCGGCGGGCGTTCGACCGCTTGCGCAGCCTCGTTCGTCTGATTGTCATTCCTGATGGCGATACCGCTACTGCGTATCTCCGGGGTGAGGGGAAATTCTCAGATCGCGAGCGCTGGCCTTTGCCGGACGTTGTCCTGCTGGACCAATGGCTGCCGGGGACCACGGGGCTTGACGTGCTGGCCTGGATGCGAACCGAAGCGGGCTTGGTCTCCCTTCCCGTCGCCTTGATCAGCGGAGGGATGTCGCCCGTGCATGCGCAGGAAGCGAGCCGATTGCGGGCGGCCTCATGCGCCAAAGGGGCGGACGCGACCGAGATGATGGAGGCGATCGATTGGGCGATGGAATCCGCCCAAGGCCTGGCATGTGAAGCCTGGTTTGCTTCCAGGAATGCGTATGCCCCTGCCTGCGCGCAGAGCCCCTATCAGCGAGAGGCTATTCGCGTCTGGACGTGACGCGTGTATCCGGGCGATTCGTCGGCTTATCCCCAAGGCTTGCGGCCCACGATCAGGCGCGTGAGCTTGGAAAGCGCCCCGCGGTTCCTGGCGATCCTTCGGTAGGCCCATTCGGCCAATCCGGCTGCACCCGGGACCTTCTGGTAAATCCAGAGCGCCCATCGCTTCGCGGGATTCACCGCCAGAGAGCGCAGGACCGCTTCGGCGCCGCGGAACACTCGGCCGCCCGGTTCAATCAAGTGGACAGCGGATTCGAATTCGGCCCGCGGCAGGTCGGGGAACCGGTTCGTGACGGAGGGGTCCTGGAACGGCGCGTAATCGATTTGATCTTCTGTCACCCGTCGCCAGCGCTCGACCCAATAGCGGCAGAACTTGCACTCGCCATCGAAGACGAGGAGGGGCTTTTCCAAGTTCACACGCGGCTCGGCATGGCGCGTCACGGATAGCGCCCGCTCCACGAGTTAAGCCGTTTGTCCGGGCCGAATGTCAGCCGAAGCTGTCTTCCGGAGGGGACGGTGCCCACAGATTGGCCAATTGAAAAGGCGCTGTTATGGCCGTAGAACCCGGTGCCCAAACCTGCACTGAGCGCCGGACCGGACGCGGCCCTCGAGATCCAGTCGGCGACCACGGATCCATCGCTGAGTTCGGCGGCCTTGTCCGGTGGGCCGAGCTCAAGAACGGCCTGGTCATAGGTGTAGTTTCCGATCCGGCTGGCCCAATCAACCTTCGGCGTGGAGGCGCATCCGGTCCCAAGAAGCGCGACGAGAGCCAGTCCCCAGAGGAATTTTCCTTTCTGCCGGAGTGTTTTCATGGAGGAACTTACCGGATGCCGGGCTTCACGGCAACGGAACGGTGGCTTCCCGGCAGGATGGGGGACTCGTGACTAAACGTAAAGCGCCATGCGCAGATCGTGCACGAGCAGGCTCGTGATGGGGTAGCGCTTGTCGGCTTCGCGTTCGAGGCACTTCAAAATCGCTTTCTCCAACGCAAACGGGATATCCGCGTTGAGTTCGCGCGGTGGGAGGAAATCCGAACGGTCAAGCTGTTTGCGGAGGATCTCGTCCGGCGTCTCACCGGGGAAAGGCTTGCGGCCCGCCAGCATCTCGTAGGCGGTCACGCCATAGGCAAAGATGTCCACGCGGTGATCAATCGGCTGGCGCAGGAGCTGTTCCGGGGCCATGTAGGCCGGTGTTCCCGGGTTTTCGGACATCTTGTGCGGTTTCTCGGGTTTCTTTCGCGCCAGGTCGAAATCGACGAGCCGCACGTTCGCATTGCGCGAGACCAGGACGTTTTCCGGCTTGAAATCCAGGTGCATAAACCCGCTGTCATGGACGTGCTCGAGGGCGACCGCCATGTCGATAAGGACGTTCCCCACATTCTCCACCAGGACCGGGTCGTTCCGCGAAAAGAGCAGCTTCAAGTTCGAGCCTTCCACGTACTCCATCACGAGATAAGGCGAGCCGCCCAGTTTGCCGTGCTCCACATAGCCAATGACATTCTCGTGGTTATGGATCTGGGACAGGATCTCGCATCCGCGGAAGAACCTCTTCTTTGCCGTGAAGCTGAAAAACGAGGTGTCGCGAAGGCGCCGGAGCGCGAAGGGTTCGTTCTTCTGGTTGGTCACGTACCAGATGTCCGCCATCCCGCCGCTGTTGATAAGCTCCTGGAGGTAGTAGGACCCGAATGACCTGTTCCCTTCCGGTGGACTTGAATTCAAACCGTCCGATTCGAGCGCAAACATCACGTGTTTCCTGGTTTAGTTACCGCAATCCGCGGGCCTTTGCAATCCAGACGGGGTGTTCGTTCGTACGCACATCCAATGCGACCCACAAGGCAATTCAGGGAGGCAACGGCGGCAAAACGCTCAGGGCGAGGGTTGCTCAGCGGCCGCATGGCGCCATTGACATTGAACCATCATCAATCATAATTCGGCCATGAGATTCATTGCGCTACTGATGGGCAGCCTTTGCTTGATGCAAATGGCGATGGCAAGCGCTTCCTCGCTGTACGAGATCCCCCTGAAAGATATCGATGGCAAAGCAACGTCGTTGAAAGCGCATGAAGGCCAAGTGCTACTGCTGGTGAACGTGGCTTCCAAATGTGGTTACACGCCGCAGTACAAAGGCCTGGAGAGTCTGCACCTGCAGTTCAAAGACCGAGGCTTTACGGTGCTCGGTTTTCCGTGCAACGATTTCGGAGCGCAGGAACCGGGCAGTAACGACGAAATCAAAAGCTTCTGCTCGGCCAATTATGGCGTGACCTTCCCGCTTTTTGACAAGGTGCATGTGAAGGGACCAGATCAGCACCCGCTTTTCGCCGCGTTAACAGGGGACGAATCGCCGCTCCCGGGAGAAATCAAATGGAATTTCTCGAAATTCCTGATCGGGCGAGACGGCAAGCTCGTTCGTCGATTTGAGTCGAAGGTGGCTCCGGATTCTCCCGAACTCGTCCAGGCGATCAAAGCGGCCTTGGAAAAGAAGTAAAGCGGTCCGGATTCGGTGATCTGGCGCAGAACCAGGGGGCAGCTGTCGGGATGGCTCGGAGTTCGCCAACCAATTACTATGCAAAAAGTCAAACACATCACGCTCTTGAAGTTCAAGGAGGGGACTCCCGAGGATCAGGTGCAGAGCATTTTCGACACGATCCTGGACATCACCGAAAGTGTTCCGGGAATCGAGGATTATGTGTCGGGACCGAACTCCAGTCCGGAAGGGTTCAGCCAGGGGTATACGCACGCGCTGATCATGACGTTTTCGGATTCTGCGGCGCGCGATGCTTACCTGAACAACCCCAGCCACGAGCAGGTGAAGGGTTTGACGGACCCTGTGCTGGACGCGCGTCTGGTGATTGATTTCGAGGTGTAACTGCCTTCCAACTCCGTTGCGTGCCCTTTGGTTTAACTGGATTTTATGGCTCGTCGACAGCATCCTTCGGAAATGAAACTCATTCTATCGGCCCACAATGTGACGCTCACCAAGGCGATTGAAGCCCATGTTGTCATTCGCTTGGAAAAGATTGCTCATTTGGATCGATTCGCGATCGATGCCCGGGTGACCCTGGATCACGATCATACCAAAGTTCCCGAACGCGCTTTCAGTTGCTCCATCCGTCTGAGTGTGCCTGGCCCGGACCTGTTTGCCGAAGATTCGCAGAGCGACCTGTATGCCGCCATCGATGTGGTCAGCAAGAAGATCGAACAACAGATCCGCAAGCGGCATAACAAGTTTAAGGCCCGCAAACATACCGACGCGGCAACCACCAAGCGCAAGCGCCAGGAAGCCCTCCTCCAGCCCGACACAGACCTTTCCTAAGCCGGCTTTTCTCGCGCTCTGTCGCTGTGTTCTCCGCCCCTGGCCAAAATCCCGATGGCCTAGCAGCGCGTTTTCTTCTCCGGGCGCGCATCGTTCTGCCGGTCGCCAAGCCGCCCCTTGAGAACGGCGGCGTCCTGATCACTGGCGATCGGATTGCGGCCGTCGGTCCGGCGGCTTCCTTTCGGGCTGAGCCTCGATCCGCCACGGTCGACTTGGGCGAGGTGATCCTGCTTCCCGGCCTGGTCAACGCACATTGCCATCTCGATTACACCGACATGGCGGGGCAAATCCCCCCACCGGCCGGTTTTCCTGAATGGATTAAGGCCATGCTGGCGTTGAAACAGGACCGCATGTTTTCGGACTACGCAGCCGCCTGGCTCAAGGGCGCCCGGATGCTCCTGCGCCACGGGACCACCACCGTCGTGGATGCCGAGGCTGTCCCCTTGCTGTTGTCCGAGGTGCTCTCGGCGACCCCTTTGCGCGTCTGTTCGCTGCTGGAGTTGACGGGGCTTCGCAGCCGGCGCGCACCGGAGCAACTCTTGCGCGACGCCACCCAAACGATTGAATCGCTTGCAGTCGCCTCTGGTTGGGCCGGCCTTTCGCCCCACGCGCCTTACTCAACTCCACCCGCCGTGCTCCGTCTTGCGGCCGAGGCCGCGCAGGAAAGGCACTGGCCGCTGGCGACGCACGTGGCAGAATCAGCCGAAGAGCTGGAGATGTTCGTGGCCCGGCGCGGCCCGATGTTCGATTGGCTCAAGGAATTCCGGGATATGTCGGACTGCGGTGGTTGTTCACCCGTGCGGCACCTCCAACGGCACGGCCTGCTTTCGGAGCGCTTGATGGCCGTGCATGCGAATTACCTGGCGGCGGGAGACGCGGAGACCCTGGCTCGGGCGGACGTCAGCGTGGTTCATTGTCCGCGGAGCCATGCCTACTTTGGCCATCAGCCGTTTCCCTGGGGAGAGTTGGTGGCGGCCGGGGTGAACCTCTGCCTTGGAACCGACAGCCTTGCGACTGTGCGGACGCGCCCCGGGGCCGAGTGTGAGCTCGATCTGTTCCAGGAGATGCGGGCGTTCGCCAAGGGCCAGCCCGCGGTGGCGCCGCGGACCGTTGTCCGGCTTGCGACGATGAATGGGGCACGGGCTTTGGGCCAGGCTGGGGAGCTTGGGGAGTTGTCACCCCGAGCGCGTGCGGACGTGATCACAGTGCCTTTCTCGGGCGGGGTTCGTGGCGTCTGGGAGGCGGCGATTCATCATCAAGAGCCTGTGCCCGGCGTGATGATTGGCGGGCAATGGGTGGTCCGGCCGCCCGGCGCTTGGAGCCCTTGAAAGATGCTTGAGTTCGAGGAAACGCTGAAACGGGAGCTTGCCCTGATTGAGGAGCAGGGCTTGAGGCGCGAGTTGCGCCAGGTCGATTCGCCGCAGGCGGCTCGGATCATTTGGGATGGCCGTGAGTTGGTGAACTTCGCTTCGAACGATTACCTCGGCTTGGCAAACCATCCGTCCGTCAAGCAGGCGGCGGTGGAGGCGGTCGAAAGGTTCGGTGCCGGCTCGGGTGCGTCGCGCCTGATCTGCGGTTCGCTCGCGCCGCACCATCGACTGGAGGAAGCGCTCGCGGCGTTCAAAGGCTTAGAAGCGGCCGTGAGTTTTGGGAGCGGGTATGCCGCGGCGCTGGGGACGATCGGCGCCCTTCTGGGCAAGGACGACTGTGTGGTCGTCGATCGCCTGGTGCATGCCTGTTTTATCGATGCTGCCCGCTTGAGCGGTGCCAAACTCCGTGTCTTTCGGCATAACGACCTCGGTGATCTGGAGCGCGTCCTGCGGTCGGTGATTGCCCGGTGCGGCCCGGCTTCCGGCCGGGAATCAACCCCGCGGATCCTCGTGGTGACCGAGAGTGTTTTCTCCATGGACGGCGACCTCGCGCCCTTGAAGGGCATCGTCGAGCTGAAAGAGCGTTACGGGGCGTGGCTGATGCTGGACGAGGCGCATGCTACCGGTCTTTTTGGTGAAAGGCGAAACGGCTTGGCAAGCGCCTCTGGAGTGGGCGGACGCATCGAGATCCAGATGGGCACGCTCGGCAAAGCGCTGGGGGCTTCCGGCGGCTTCATTTGCGGCTCGCGACGGCTGATCGATCTTTTGGTAAACCGTGCGCGCAGCTTCATCTTTTCAACGGCCCCGGCGCCTGCGGCCTCGGCGGCCGCCCTGGCCGCCATTAATCTGGTGCAGAGCGACACGGGCGCCGGGCGATGTCGGGCGTTGTGGGAAAGAGTCGCGCAGATCGCGAAGCTCGCGCGCAGCGGATGGACCGAGTCGTTGGCCGCGCCAGGCAGCCCTATTCTCCCAGTGCCGGTCGGCGAGGAACGGGATGCCGTGGCCTTGGCGGATCGCCTGCGTGAGCACGGGTTTGGCATTCCCGCGGTCCGTTACCCCGCGGTGCCGCGCGGCAAAGCCCGGCTCCGGATGACCCTGACGGCCGGGCATTCGGCGGAGGATATCACGCGCGCGACGGCTTTACTGGAGGCATTTGGGGCGCTGCGCAAGTCGTAAGGAAGTATGCATCCACTGGCCAAGCTCGATCATCAGTTTGTCTGGCATCCCTTTACCCAGATGCGGGACTGGCTTCGGCGTGAACCGATCGTGATCGTCGAAGGGAAGGGCGCCGTGCTGCGCGATGCGGACGGCAAGGAATACCTGGATGCGAACTCTTCGATTTGGACCAATCTGCACGGGCACCGCCATTCGAAGATCCATGCGGCCATCCGCCGGCAGCTTTCGAAGATCGCGCATTCGTCCGCCCTGGGGTTTGCGAATGAGCCGGCGTCATTGCTGGCAGCGGAACTGATTTCCCTCGCCAACCGGGCCCAGGCGCTCACGCCGCATTTGGCAAAGGTATTCTTCTCGGACGACGGATCGACGGCGCTCGAGGTGGCCTTAAAGCTCGCCTACGAGTTTGCACGACGTTCCGGCCGGAGCAGCAACCCCAAGTTCCTCTCGCTGGATCGGGCGTACCATGGCGATACCGTCGGTGCGGTCAGCTTGGGCCATATCGACCTGTTCCATAAGGCGTATTCGGGCTTGCTCTTCACGTCCGAGACTGTCCAGGCGCCTTACTGTTACCGTTGCCCGTTCAACCGCGCGGCGCCGGAGCGTGCTGACGGGCGCGAATACCGAAAGTGCCAATGGGAATGCGTTCAGGAGGTCGAACGGGCTTTTGCCCGGCAACGCGCGGCGGGAAACCCTTTTGCCGCGTTCGTGGTGGAGCCCCGGATGCAAGGTGCGGCCGGGATGATACCGCAGCCGGCCGGCTGGCTGCGCAAAGTAGCCGAGATCGCGCGCGCGGACGGTGCGCAACTGATTGCCGACGAAGTCATGACGGGCTTTGGGCGGACTGGATCGGTGTTCGCAAGCCATGCCGAGGGGGTGCAACCGGATTATCTTGCCGTCGCAAAAGGCCTCACGGGCGGTTACTTGCCGATGGCGGCCACGCTGGTGACCCAGCCGGTCTTTGACGCGTTCCTTGGCGAATATTCCGAGTTCAAGACGTTTTTCCACGGACACAGCTTCACGGGGAACCAATTGGGCGCCGCAGCGGCGCTGTCGAGCCTTGGGCTGTTGAACGCGCCTCGGGCGGAGGCTGCCCGGGCGCGGCTCGCGGGGGCATTGCAACGGCAATTGCAGGCGCTCTGGGCGCTCCCGAACGTTGGAGACATCCGCCAGGTCGGGTTGGTGGTGGGCGTTGAATTGGTCCGCGACTGGCGCACCCGGGAACCGTTCCGTCCGGACGAACGGGTTGGCATTCGCGTTTGCGAAGGGATGGCCCGGAGAGGCGTGCTCACGCGGCCGGTGGGTGATGTGATCGTTCTGATGCCGCCTTACTGCGCCACGCCGACCCAGGTGGCCCGGATGATCGCCGCGCTCGCGGACAGCCTTGCGGAGATGCGCCCGCCCGGCGCTCCGAATGCGTGACAGCTTTGGCGATTCCTGCCACACTCTGATCGGATGAGACCCGCGAGCCAGCCCCCAAGAGAACCTGATCCGGCCCGGTCCTCGAGTCCTGCTTGCGGATGTGCCGCGAAGGCTTGTGGCATGGGCCGGCGGGAGTTTTTGAAGGTCTCTGGTTGGGCGGCGCTGACGGCGGGTGTGGCGCCCTGGCGGGCCATGGCCGGGCCCTTCGCGGCGGCGGACTTCGAGAACCTGGTTCCGGCGGACAAGCGCCTCAGCCCTGAATGGGTCAAGTCGTTAACGGAGCGCGGGGAGCCCGAGGTCTGGCGCGGTTCCGAGTTGGCGCATATTGGGATGCCGGCCGGCGGGATTGGCTGCGGGCAGCTCTATATCAGCGGAGACGGCCGTCTTTGGCATTGGGATATCTTTCGCCCCACCTATTCCACCGATTATTCCGAGGTCACGACCGGTCCGCATTACGCCGAACCGCTCTCCCAGGACTCTCCCATCGAGCAAGGGTTCGCGCTTCGCATCAATGCGGGCGGGCAGCGCGAGGTCTGGGAACTGGATTCGCGGGCGTTCCGTGACGTGGCATTTCGCGGCGAGTACCCGATGGCGAAGGCGCGTTTTGAAGACGCGGCGTGTCCGGTCCGGGTGGATCTGGTGGCCTTTTCGCCCTTCATCCCGCTGAATCCCGACGCTTCCTCTTTGCCGGCGACCGTCCTGCAGTACGAGATCAGGAACACGAGCAAGTCCAAGATCGATGTGGAGATCGCGGGCTGGTTGCAGAACGCGGTATGCCTGTCGGACGACCTGCCGTCACTTGGCATCCGGCGCAACCGGGTTTCGCGCCGGGACCGAGTCCTGATGTTGGAATGTTCGGCAGAACCGCCGCCGGCGCGGAACCGGGCCGAGCGCCGGGCGGACATCCTTTTTGACGGATTCGAACGCGGAACGTACCAGGGCTGGACGGCGACCGGCACCGCCTTTGGTTCCGGGCCGGTGGAGCGAAGCGGGATGCCTTCCTACCAGCAGGATCCCGGAGCCCAAGGCCGCGGCCTGGTCAACAGCCACAATGCCCGCCAGGGCGAGGATATCCCCAAAGCCGATGCGCACACGGGGACGCTGACGAGCCGGTCGTTCGTGATTGAGCGCGATTTCATTTCGTTCCTCATTGGCGGCGGGCAGCACCCCGGCAAGACGTGCCTGAATCTGCTGGTGGACGGCTTGGTGGTCGCCAGTGCCACCGGTCACAACGATCACCGCATGCGCCAGGAATGCTTTGACGTGAGTGCCTGGCCGGGGAAAACCGCCCAGCTCCAGATCATCGACCAGGTCGAGGGGGCCTGGGGGAATATCGGCGTGGACGAGATCGTGTTCACGGACGAAATCCCGAGCAACAAGCAATTGGACCAGTTGCCCGGGTATGGCACCATGAGCCTGGCCGTGTTGGACTCCAAGCGATCCGATCCTGGGGTCGCCGTGGTGGCCAGGCCGGTCACGGCCACCTCCGTCTTCAGTGCGCTCCGGGAGAGAAAGCCGGTGCCCTCAGTCACGACGCGCTTTGGGCAACTGTTGGCCGGCGCCGTGGGGCGCAAACTCAGTCTCCGGGCGGGCGACAGTGCCAAGGTCACCTTTGTCCTCGGCTGGCATTTCCCGGCTTACCTGAACCCTTCCGGTGAAATGGCAGCCATCCGGGACATTGGCCAACTGCGCCGCCGCTACGCCCGGAGGTTCGATTCGGCCAGCGATACGGTTTCCTACGTGGCGCGGCATCTCGACTCGCTCGCGGGGGAGACGGCGCTTTGGAACGAAACCTGGTACCGTTCCACACTCCCGTTCTGGTTCCTGGACCGCACCTTCCTCACGCTTGACACCCTCGCGACGACCACCTGCCACTGGTTTGATAACGACCGCTTTTACGCCTGGGAAGGGGTCGACTGCTGCCCGGGCACGTGCCAGCACGTCTGGCAGTACGCCCAAGGCGTGGCCCGCGTCTTCCCCCAGATCGAACGCGACGTGCGCGAGCGCGTCGATTTCGGCCTTGCCTGGCATGATAACGGCGCCATGGATTACCGCGGCGAAAGCGGCCGCAACGTGGCCCATGACGGCTTTGCCGGAACTCTTTTGCGTGTCTACCGCGAACATCAGACCTCTTCGGACAGCGCGTTCCTGCGGCGACTCTGGCCGCGTGTCCGCAAATCGCTGGAGTACCTGATGCGCGAAGACGCCGACGGCGACGGCCTGCTCGAGGGCGAGCAGTTCAACACCCTTGATGCGTCATGGTTCGGTCCCATGGCCTGGGTCAGTTCGCTGTACCTTGCCGCGCTGGCGGCCGGCCGTGAGATGGCCCTGGAGATGGAGGACGAAGCGTTCGCAAGGCGCTGCCAGCGCTTGATGATCGTCGGCCGCCGCAACCTGGTCGATCGACTCTTCAACGGCGAGTACTTCATTCACAAACCGGACCCGGCCCGGCCGGAGGCCACGAACACCAACGACGGCTGCCATATCGACCAGGTCTTCGGCCAGAGTTACGCCTGGCAACTGGGGCTCGGCCGCGTGGTTCCCGAAGCCGAGTGCGCTTCGGCATTGCGGTCGATCTGGCGGTACAATTTCACCCCGGACGTGGGCCCTTACCGGCAGAACTTCAAGGCGATCACAGCCGGGCGCTGGTATGCCTTGCCGGGCGAAGGCGGCGTGATCATGTGCACCTGGCCGAAGGGCGGCGCGGAAAGAGCCTCCGGCAAGGGCAACCCCACGTTTGTGGGGTACTTCAACGAATGCATGACCGGGTTCGAGTACCAGGTCGCGGCCCACATGCTCTGGGAAGGCATGGTCACCGAAGGGATGGCCATCGTTCGGACCATCCACGACCGGTATCACGCCTCCAAGCGTAATCCCTACAACGAAGTCGAGTGCTCCGACCATTACTCCCGCGCCATGATGAGCTACGGCGTCTTCCTCGCAGCCTGCGGCTATGAGTACCATGGTCCCAAGGGCCACCTCGGCTTCGCCCCGCGGATCACTCCGGAGCATTTCCGCGCCGCCTTCACTGCCGCCGAAGGGTGGGGGACCTTCTCCCAAGACCGCGAGGCGCGATCCCAAAGCCACACCCTGGACCTCAAGTGGGGCAAGCTCCGGGTTCGCACCCTCGCTTTCACGCTCGCGGATGGGGTCAGACCGGCCCGCGCCAGGGTGCGCGCAGCGGGGAAGTGGATTGATGCCACGGTGCGGCCCGTGGGGAGCCGCGCCGAGATCACGCTCGGCTCGGAAGTCACATTGAGGGCGGGAGAATCGATGGAGGTGACGGTCTTTCCGTAAACCTCCCGCCTTGTCATGTCCCTAGAACTCCCGATCGACGGCGTCCTTGATCTGCACACCTTCCGCCCGCAAGACCTCAAGGAGTTGGTGCCCGATTACCTGGAGGCTTGCCGGGAACGAGGGATTCTTCGCGTCCGCATCATCCATGGCAAAGGGATCGGCAATCTGCGCCGCACGGTTCATTCCATCCTCTCCAAGCATCCCGGGATCGAATCGTTTGCTTTGGCGAGCACCGGTTTCGGCGGTTGGGGCGCCACGATCGTGCATCTGACACCGCCGTCCGCCACGCCCAACGCTCCTGGGGCCAAGGAGTGATCCGGCGCGGTCAGCCGCCGAACAGGGCCCGGGCGACCGCCAGGAGGAACTGAGCCACAAAGAAAAAGGCCGTCCCTGCCGCAAACACCAGCGCAAGAAACGCCGCGGCAAGCCAGAAAACGATCTGGCGCGCAGGGCGTTCGGGTGTCGCCGGATTGTAATGCTGATCCAGAAGGCGCAAGTTCCTGATGTTCGCCTTCCAGACCGCGTCAAAGATATCGCCCAAGACGGGAAAAGTCCCCACGAGCGCTTCCACGGCGAGATTGCCCATCATTTTGGCGAGTACCTTCTTTTGCAGGCCAAGGCGAGCCGATTCGTACACGAGGTAAAATGAGATGACCATCCCGACTACGTCGCCCAACCCAGGCAGAACTCCGAGAAGCGGGTCCAAACCGATCCGGTACCCGCTCGGCAGCACGATCGACTGGTCCATCAGGACGCTCCATGACCGGATGCGCCGGTAACGGGGATTTTCGGGATAGACGATCCGCTGGGCGCGTTTCCCATCCGCATGTGCGCTGGATTGTGTCGTGAGTTGTTCGTTCATCCTGGCTCTTTGCTTTGAGCAGGGTAACACCAAACCGCTGGTCAAGCCACGAGGCTGCCAGTTGACGCCGCATAGACTATAAACGCACGCTAAACGCACGCTAAACGCACGATAAACGCACGATAAACGCACGATAAACGCACGATAAACGCATGTATACATGAGTTTACCATGTGTTTAACATGAGTATGACATGTGTAATTATTGGATGGCTGGCGGATGCGGTTCAGCAAAACCTCGGATCGGCCTTAAGCCCTTTCCCAACCGGCCGCCCTCGCGCGCAACTATCCAGGCGGCAAAACCGGGCATGGGATGGGTTCGCCAACGGATCGCCAATTATCCCCGGCCGTTGAACACGGTGAAAACCTACGGGGCGGATGGCGGCTGGTTCTCTGCGGTCGCGGCTCAAGAGTTGCCGCATTCCAGGACCGACATGCCCACCAGCTCGATGTGGTTGTCGCTCGAGAGCCGCAAGACGCGAAACCGGAGACAATCGAACTCGACGACGGCGTCCAGGGTCGTCCCTTCGGGCCCAAGTTCGCGGCGCATCACGTCGTGGAGCGTCGTCTCGGGAGGCGCGTCGATGTGAATGGAATAGAACGCCTCCAGCTCGCCGACGGTTGTCGTGCCTCGGAACGGGAACTCGACATCGGTCGGCACTGTTGAAGATTCGTCAGGGTTCTTGCCAAACACCTGGTCCACGAGCGATTCCGTTCCTGGCCGAAGCACAAGCATGATGTGATCGCCCGCGTGAATGCGGGTGCTTCCTTGCGGAGGGATGACCTTTCCGTCGCGGGCGATGAGGGCGATGACGACCCCGCCCGGGAGAGCCAACTCTCTGACAAGGCGCCCGGCCGCCCGAGAGTCTTCGCTAAGGGCGTAATCGACCACTTTCCCGTCTACTTTGCGAAGGGAACTGATCTCGAGAGTGACGGGCGGTTCAGGATCTCGCGGGCGCTCCAGGCCGAGCAGCCTGGCCGCGGGAGTTAGGCTGGCCCCCTGGAGCATGGCGGAGACGACCACGATGAAGAACACCACGTCGAAAAGCAGCGACGCCTGCAATGAAATCTCCGGCGTCGCGAGCATCAGGGGGAAGGTCGCCAGCGTGATCGGCACCGCTCCTTTCAACCCGACCCACGAAAGGAACGTGAGCTCCCGCCAGCTGAACTTGAACGGGAGCGCCGAAATCCAAACGGCAACGGGTCGCGCCACCAGCATCAAGACCACGCTGACCAGGAGGGCTTTGCCGCTGACCTCCAACAGCCGGCTCGGAAAGCACAGCAGGCCCAGGGTGACGAACATGATGATCTGGGCCAGCCAGGCAATCGCGTCATGGAACCGGCGGATTCCTTGCTGGAAAGATAACGGCCGGTTCCCGATCACCACCCCCGCCAGGTAGACCGCCAGGAAGCCACTCCCGTTCAGGTGAGCCGCGAGCCCGTAGATCACAAGGCAACAGGCGCTCACGAGGACCGGATACATCCCGGTGGCGCCGAGTTCGATGCGGTTGACGACCCAAGCGGATGCAACCCCTCCGATCAGGCCGAGAACCGCTCCGATCAGCATTTGTGAGGCGAACAAGCCCAGCAGACCGGGTCCGAGCGATACGTTGCCGAGCAGGAGTTCAATGCAGCCCACGGTCAGGAAGATCGCCATCGGGTCGTTGGAGGCGCTTTCCACTTCCAGCACGGCCGAGATCCGCTTCGGCAGCCCAACCCCACCCCAACGCAGGATCGAGAACACGGCGGAAGCGTCGGTAGACCCAACGATGCTCCCCAGCAGAAACCCTTCCAGCAGGGAGATGCCAAGGATCCAGGAAGCCGCCACGCCCGTGATAGCGGCGGTCACCAGGACCCCCAGCGTAGCCAACAGAACGGACGGCTGCCAGGCCACCCGAATTGCACTCAGCGACGTGCCAAGCCCGCCGTCGAAGAGGATTGCCGCCAGCGCGATCGTTCCCACGGCATGCGCAAGCCGGTAATTCTCAAATTCAATGCCCCCAATGCCTTCCGATCCCGCCACAATGCCGACGACAAGGAACAGGACCAGTACAGGCACGCCGAGGCGAGTCGATAACTTGCTGGAAGCAATGCCCAGCAAGAGCAACACGCCCGTCACGAGAATCAGAGTGTCAACTGCGAACATCCGCCGGCGAATCCGCCCCTGAGACACACCTCCGACAGGAGTCACGGAAACCGCAATAGCCTAGGAGGTTCGACACCGTTTGGGAAGCCCTGTTGATCGGGATGGGACACTTTTCGCTAGAGCGGGCGCAAATCCGGCCTTCGGCCGCCCCGCGGACCGCTATCGCAAGCGCATTTTCGTCGAAGTTCCCGGCGGCTTTGACGAGACCCAGCCCGCGTGTTAGGGTCAGCCATTCACGGGGGGCGCCAATGAGCAATGATCAGTAAAGCCCCACGGCCACCGAGGCGGCTTGGCCTCGCGCATTGAAAGCATTCATGAAAATCAGCACTTCCATAGGATTAGCCGGGTTGTTTCTCGCCGGGACCATCGGGTCTGCCCAAGGTGCCGCCACCTTAAAGGTGGGCGATCCCGCGCCAAAATTGCAGGTCGGCAAGTGGGTTCAAGGCGAACCTGTCAAGGAGCTCGAGAAGGGCAAAGTTTACATTGTCGAGTTCTGGGCGACCTGGTGCGGACCCTGCCGGGTCTCGATTCCCCATCTCAACGAGATCCATAACCAGTTCAAAGACAAAGGATTGATCGTCATTGGCCAGGACGTCTGGGAGCGGGACGAGAGCAAGGTGGAGCCGTTCGTGAAGTCCATGGGCGAGAAAATGACCTACCGCGTCGCGTTGGACGACAAAGAGGGAAGCGAGAAAGGCAAGATGGCCGAGACCTGGATGGAAGCCGCCGGGCAGAATGGAATCCCTGCGGCGTTTCTCATCAACAAGGACGCCATCATCGCTTGGATCGGCCATCCGATGACGCTCACCCCAGAACTGGTCCAGTCCGTCCTGGACGGCAAGTTCGATATTCAAAAGGCCCAAGCCGAATTCCTGGAGGAACAACGGAACAACGAACTACGGCGCGCTGCCCAGGTGCCGATCAGCAAACTCTCGGCCGCCCTCCAAAAAAAGGATTACGCGGAAGTCGACGCTCAATTGGCCGAGGCCGGGAAGCTCATGCCTAAGGAAGACTTCGCGAGGCTGAAGGGCTTTGTGCTCGTGGCCAAGCGCGATTATCCCGCCGTGAAGAAGCACCTTCAGGAAACCTATGACATCAAGGCCGGGCAAAAGCCGCCCACCGAGTCCGCCAATCCGTTGAACGAGATCGCATGGCGCATGGCCCTGGACCCGGAAATCTCTGCGGCAGACCTCGCCCATGCCGAAACGATCGCTCGCTGGGCCGATGACGCCAGCGATAATAAATCCTGGATGATCATGGACACCGTCGCCCGCGTGCTCTTCCGGCGCGACAAGCAGCAGGAAGCGATCAAGCTGCAGCAGAAAGCACTTGAACTCGCGGACGAGCAGGCGAAGCCCCAATTGGAACAGACACTCGAGAGCTACAAGAAAGGCGAACTCCCGCCCGACGAATAGTGGCCCTGCGATTGTTCCGATTCAGAGATGCGGGGGGACGGAATCCATTTCGTCCCCCCGCACGGCCGCGATGCCCCTTGCACGTCAAAGAGGGGGCGGATGCTCATTCGATTCGTCGTTCATCTATTGACCGAATTCGATAATCCGATAACTTGTCGGATATGAAGAAGACAGCGTCGGTCGCGGAGTTCACCAAGCAGTTCGGGCCCATTACGAACGCTCTTGCTCCCGGCGAATCGGTGCAAGTGACCAGCTACGGCAAGGTGCACGGACGCTACATTCGCGAGGGAACGCCTCAACGACGCAAGAAGTGCAATCTGGGACGGCGTCTGGCCCAGGAGGACTACAGCGTGGCACAAGGACAGCAACTCATTGACGCGATCGTGTCGGAGGCATGACGCATTATCTCGACCTTGGATTTCTGCTCTGCCTGGTCACCAAGTCTTCAGGCAGTCGCGCTGCCTGGGATGCGGTCCGCCCCCTTCCTCAGCCCCTCTTGATCACGGCTTACCAGGCGCTGCAAGTGGAAAACGGCTTGCGCAAGCGCCTGCTCGGAAAGGACGCGAAACTCCAGGCTGTCGCCGCTCGGGCGTGGGGGTTGTGGCAATTCTACTTGCGCGAAATGGTCTTCGCGCTCGCTCCCGCGCCATGGGACGCCGCGTTGGCACTGGCCCGATCCTGGAACGAGCGTATTGCGATGGAACCGCCCACCAGCAGCTTTCTCCTGCATCCAGCCGTCGCAGCGTCCTGTGGTTGCACCCACTTCTTCAGTTTTCAACCCGAGTGTCGGACCCTCGCAGCCGCGGCGGGCATGAACCTCGTGCCAGCGCGGCTGTGATTCGCATTCGCGACGGCGCAAGCGCCAGTCAGTCAGTCATTGGGTGCTCGTAAAGAACCACTTATAAAACGTCGCACACTCTGTCCACATCTGTGGACAAAATGTGCGACATTTCAAAGACGCGGAGTTCTGAACCCGTCAACTCCGGGTGCGAGCTCAGCCTTCCTCGACCAACTTCATGCCCAGCAGGCGGACGAGGTGGCGGGCCGTATCCATATGGTTATCGTAAAAGACCACACGGTGCAGCAGGGTCATGGCGTCTTCACTGTCAATGGCGCTGCTCCAGTTGGCAGCCATGGTCGCCGCATCACGCACTTCGGTGACAATCTGGGTCCGGCAGGCACGAACTGATCTGGCCGGGACTTCGATAATTTTGCCGGTGGACGCGAGGAGGGTTTCCAGGTTAACCAGCTTGGTGCGGGTGACGGTTTGACCCACACGGTACTGGACTTCGGGGACGCAGCCGCTGCCGCTGACCTCAGAATGCCCGCGCAACAGGTAAGGCGCCGGTTTGCTCGCGATCCCCTCCATCTTCAAGGGCGCCGTGCAATGCGCCGTCCACAGGACGTTCCGAGACGTGTCAAAGGTGGCGTTCCCTTGGAAACCGGCGCGGTCAATCGCGTACTGGAACAGCATCATGGTCAGCAGCGAATCCATGTCGCCTTCGCAAGCGGCTGGAATCCCGCTGTCCCGGAGCCGGGCGAAGCCCAGGCAGGGGAATCCTTTGGGCAGCCAGCCCATGCACGTGCCGATCGCTAATCCCTGGGCTTGCTCCCGTTCGATAAGGCGGTGCAGAGCCACGCTGACGCGGGCCGCTTTGTTAATGTCTTCCGTCGAGGGTTCGACGATCTCTTTTGCTTCATCGGTCCAACGCTTGGCTTCCGCCCGAACCGCATCGGCATCGGCCCCGTCGATCAGCTCTCCGAAAGCCTTCTCCTCGATCGCAATCACATCCGCCCCCAAACGTTTCTTGACTTCCTCCGGTGACCGCGCGGCTGCGGTTCCTTGAGCGGGCGGGAACAACAGGATTCGGCTTTGCTGCATCAAAGAAGGGACCCTTAGCAGCCGCAGAGCTCTTTCGAGCTCGTTATAATCGCTCGTGGCGAACAGGGTGACCGGCTTTCCCTGCCGCTGCCAGCGGTGCGCGTACATCCAATCGTGACCGCTCGCCGGAAGCGAGAACACGATCATCGGATGGTTGCCATCGAGAATGGGCTGCACCACCGGAAGCAGAGCAAAGATCTGCAAATTCACCGCTAGCACCGGTGTCTTGGGCCCGAACTTCTCCAGAAGCGCCGCGGTTTGCGCCGCGGTTGTGGCCTGCCCCATGATCAACTCGACATTGCCCAGGTCCTTTTCCGCCTTAACCAGCCGGGCCTTCATGGCTTCGAACTGGGTGGCATCGGCTCCCCAATTGCGGTCGGCAGGCCCTGGGTTGCCTGTGAAGATCACGCCAATTCGCGCCTTGCGAGGCAGTCGAGGCGCAGGCATTTCTCCAGCCCGTGCGTAGACAAGGCCGGCGGTTGAAATGGCCAGTCCGGCAGCCATGCCGGTCTGCAGAAACCCACGTCGCGTGCATTGGTAACACATAATAGGCAAGGATATTCGCGTTGCAGAACGCAGTTTTTTGGCTGATGGTGCGACCCTACTGGCAAGAACCCCCGCTGTGCAAGCCCGGAAATGATCACCTCTCGCTGGGAACCTGCTTGCGAATAGCCGCTTGTTTTGGCGACAGGAGATAGCATCAAGAAGCCGCTGGGTTTCCCGCTGTGAATCACCCTGCACGCATCCTGCCTTTACCGGCGGAGCGGATGCGCGGCGGCAAAATCCATGAACCTGGCCCAGTCATACGCGGTCAGGTTATGCTCGCCGCGGCGCAAGTGGTATCCGATGGCCCCGGCGTGGAGGGGGTGTTCGGGGTCAGGCATGCGATCCGTCTCCAGGCCCTGGGTACCCAGGAGGGCGAAAACGGGCGTGGCGTGAACGGCGGTTAGGAATTCGCTCTTCGGATCCGCCCAAGCGTCTTCGGTCGCGCTGCTGATGTAAAGGAGCCGCGGGGCGATCAGCGCCGCAAGCATGTGCTGGTCCACCGGCAGTTCGTTTTCGCGGTCGTTGTACCGCTTGTAGTTGGCGCAAAACCAGTGCGGAAAGGCGCGGTTGATATCGCGAACACGCTCGCCTGTCTTGCCCCGGGCCAGGGCTGCGCCGGTCGAGCCGGAATCGTTGCTCACTACCATGGCGAAACGCTCATCCTCGGCTCCCGCCCACAAGGCTGTCTTGCCGCCTCGGGAATGGCCGACGACGGCGACGCGCCGCTTGTCGATGCGCGCGTCTTGTTCCAGGTAATCCATTGCCCGGCTTGCGCCCCAGGCCCACGCGGCAACGGCACCCCAGCGACTCCCCTCATCCGCCACCTGGGAGGGGAACAACCCAATGACCCCGTTGGTCCAGCTGTCGGCGTTGTCAGGCGCGAGATCGGCATAGTGAAAGGCCGCCGCCGCGAAGCCTTTGGCGACGATCTCTTCCGCCGGCCAGAAGGGGCTCTTGACCTTCCGTGTCGGGTCGATGTTTTCCCAGCCGCGATTGCAGATGAGAAGGAAGCACGGCGCGGGCGCAACCGTATTTGGGATGAAGAGCACGAGCCGCATGAAACCCTCGCCGCCCGGCCCGCCATAGCGGATGCGGACTTGTTTGCGCGTGGCCTTTCCTTCCATGGCATCAGCCGCTTCGTCGAAGACTTCGAACTGGAGGTCTTGCGGCCGCCCGATGGGCGCCCGTCCATAAACGTGTTGCCGAAACAACTCCAGGATCTCGGGCCTTCGTTGCCGGCGCCATTGGTCGGCTGACACCACCCTCTCTCCGGCGGAGGTGACGAGCGGATCGGGCAGATTCGCCGCGGCACCGTGCGCCAAGACGGCGGCAAGCAGGAAGCATCCGGCGGGAAGAAGAAGGCGTGGTTTCACGGACGAGAGCGTAGACCGGCATGGCCCTGATGACAAACATCTGTCACGCGATGCCCCGCACACCAGGCACTGCCGATATTCAAGTATTGTTCCACTATGGTCTTACTATTATAAGTTAGTAAAACCATGCTAGAATATTAGTTAAATGTTGGTTAAAACCCGTTCCGGTCCGTGCCCAAGGCGGTTTCTGTGCGAAACCATTCCCGGGTCACCCCGGACCTCTCACGCGAACCCGCGAGCACGTGATGGTTGGCGTTTCCCCCGAACTCTTACCGGCCGGAAAGCCGGAGCGGATACATCTTGGCGGCTACCTGGCGGCAGGCATCGACGATTTCGCGGTAAGGCGTATCCGCGACGTCCACAAACCCGATCTGGTAATTCTCCTCGTCGAGGACCCGGCCGGTGGCTGGCTCGTCCTGGTACTGGAACCAGTGGCATCCCACGAACGACGGATGGCGCAGGGCGCCTTCCACGTAGTCCCGGTAAGCTTGCGCCCGCGCAGCCTGATCCCGCACCGGAACGAGCCCGGTGTGAAATAGGCCGCGGTCCAGCGCCCCGAAATGGAACTCGCCAATGATCAAGGGGACATCGGCGCCACCGTTGAATTGGAAATCCGCCACGCTGCGGTAGTACAAATTGTAACTGACGATGTCGCAATATTTCGCCGCGGCCGCCGCCGCGAGCGGGTTGACCCAGGCGAAGCGGCAGCCAAGGTAAAGCTGGTTTGGTGCGCGTTCTTTGATGACTTCGCGCACGGTGCGGAAGTAAGTCTCCGCGGTCCGGGTGTAGAAGTGGACAAGGTCAGGGCGCGCCTTGGCGGGGTCCGGGGTGCTGGTGCTGTCGAGCATGGCTTCCCATGAGGCGTGCGCGGTTCCCCAGGAGTCGTTAAGCTTGTCGATGGTCCCGTGCTTTTCCTTGAGGCCATCGATCAGGGCGCTTTTGGCCACCTGGTTTGCCGGGGATTTTAAGGCAGCGAGGGCGAGCGATGTCTCGTCGCCCCAGGACATCTCGTTATCGGCGAAGTACCCGATGCACCAGCGATCGTTCGCACTCCGGTTCACCTTGGCGGCCATGCCCTCGCGAAGGCGGGCTTTGAAAGCGGGATCCCAAACGTCCGGGAACTTGCCCCAATAACCTTCGCTCCCTTCGATCATGCGCACTCCGTGGGATCCGATGGAATCGACGTAGGGTGTGCGGCGCATGAGGAAGGTGCTTTGATCGGACCACATCCCGATGGTGTTCAGTCCCCAGCTGCGGAGACGGCGGTGAATGACCTCCAGGTAGCCCTTCCCGGCGTCGGTCCCATACTTCCGCATCAAGTTGGCACCGGCGAAGTTGAAGCAGCGGGGTGAACGTCCGGCGTAATGGCCTTTGAGGGTGTTGGCGCGTTCTGCGATGAACGGCTGGAATTCGGGCTGCAGTCCGGGGAACTCCTCGAACCACGCTTCCCGTTCCTCGATGGGGGTGACGTCCCGCATCCGGACGCAATCGATGCCTTGGGAGAAGAAAAGGCGCCCGTCCGGATCGATCAGCCACCATTTGCCCTGGACCTTCTCGGTGCGGAAGAAGCCGGATGCCTTGAGTTGGGGGCCGGCCGCCCAACCGCCGTACTGGTTCCAGTCCGCCGGACCGGAGTGAGAGTCTAATTCCTTCGCTTCGGACGCGCGGCGCGCCTGGAGATCGGCCACGGAACGGACCTTCCCGGGCCAGTCCTTGTGCTTGTACTGGCCGAAGGTGTCGATGAACGGGAAGAAAGGGTCGGCATCGCTGATCCAGGCTGTGGGAGGCACATACGAGCCGCGGGCGCGCACCTTATGCAGGTCAAAGGCATAATCCACCTTGGGATCGCTGACGAAGACGAGCAACTGGGTGATCTTGGCCGGATCAATCGTTCCCGGCCCGCCCTTGGCGACGGGATAGCCGCGCATGCCAAAGAGTTTTCCGTCCAGCGTGCTATCTGCCGCCCGCCTGAGACGCACCGCGAGTGTGCCCGAACGGCCGGGCTCGACGGTGAGCGACCCGGTCACGCAGTGGTCCGTTCCGTTTGCCCCCGTGTTGTCGACGCGGCAGGAAACGGTCACGGGGCGGGCGCCGGGGTTGGAAAGGTCCAGGGCCAATTCGTCGAAGGCGCTCAAGTTCCACATTTCCGCCGGCGCTTTGAGAGTGACGCCCGGCCAGCGCTGGGAATGGCCGGTGTTGACCCGGAGAACCTGGCCCGCCGCGGAGGAAGCCAGGGACGCTTTGGCGTCAGAAACCGTCATCCGGCTGGTGTCGAAGTCAGCGTCGAAATGGAGCAGATTGAGGGCCGGTTCCGGATCGGCCGGCCAAAGGGAAAGAGGGCCTTGGAGAGCGATCGCCAGCAGGATCATTGGCGCACGGAGGCCCGGATGGCTCAGCGCGAAACGAGGGAGGGTCAGGTTCATGGGCAGATAGGTCTGTGGTGAGGAGCGAGCGGCATGAGAATGCTTTGCGACTAGCGCCAAATGGATTTCAGCGGGTAAACCAGCACCGAAGCGCGGCGCAGTTCGCCCCAGCGCGCGAATAAGGCCAGCGGGGGCTTTGCCGGGTCGAGCACGGCGCCCATCGGCATGTAAAGGCTGCCGCCATTCCCGAAGATCTCGATGGAAGTGCGGTCCACGAGCAATCGCAGGCGAATCTTGCCTTCCACCGGAACCAACGTGGCCTTCGTTCCCAGGCATGACAGTTCCTGGCCGGGCACATTGTAGGTGATGGGGAGGCCGCGCAGGGCCAGGCCGAACTCGGGAGCCGAACCCGGTTCGAACTCCGCGGTGATATCGAGAAGGTCCGAGGCGACCTCCGGCAAGGGGCGATCCCCTTCGAACGAAATGGCACTTTGGCGGAACTCGGGGCCGCGCAGGGATTCGATCTCTCTGGCGGGGTTGACGAAGAGCCTTAGGCCTTGGCCAGTTTCGCGCAGCGTGAGTTCCACCGGGAACGTCATCATCTGGTTGAAGGGCATTCCAGGCAGGTTGATCTGTCCCCAGGCGATCAGGATGCGGCGCCCGTCTTCGGCCGGGATGCCGTTGTAGGTCTGCGAAGCGTAAAAGCAATTGCCGTTATGGAGCGTGTGCGGGCCGGATTCCGGTGTGAAGGTCTTCCCGTCAAAGCGGCCAACCAGGTAGCGGCCGTTGCCCCCGTAGAACACCCAGCGCGTTTCGCCTGGCTTTTCGGCCACGGGCATTTCGAAGAACTCGGGGCACTCGCTGGTCCCGGGCAGCGTCACGTTGCTCATCCGCTCCCAGCGCCTCAGATCGGGCGAGGAGAAGAGGGCGAAATCGCTTTTGTCCAGGTAAAGGGCCATGATCCATTTCCGCTCCGGCGCGTGCCAAAAAACTTTGGGATCGCGGTTTTCCGCAACGATATGACCGAGGACCGGGTTGCCATCGAACTTGGTCCAGGTGCGGCCGCGGTCCGTGCTGAACGCCAGGCACTGGGTGAAGGGTTGCCCTTTGGACTGGTGGCTGGTGCCCCCTGCCGCGGTATAGATGCAGACCAGGGCAGTTTCGCCAGCCTTGGCGAACCCGGCCGTGTTTGCGGCATCCACGACGGCCGAACCGGAGAACATGGTCCCGAGCTTGTCCGGGTAGAGCGCTTCACCCAACTCCTCCCAGTGCACGAGATCGCGGCTGACGGCATGGCCCCAGTGCATGTTTCCCCAGTTCCAGCCATAGGGATTGTGCTGGTAGAAAAGGTGATATTCGCCGTCGTGATAAGCGAGGCCGTTCGGGTCGTTATTCCAGCCGCGTTTGGACGAGAAATGGAATTGAGGTCGCAACGGCTCCTGGTAGAGGGTTTCCGCGCCCTTGATGGCGTCGGACGGCTCGATCAGCGCCAGGGCTTTCGAATCCTCGCGGAGCTTGTCCACGATCAGAATGGCGGACTTGCCATGGAAAGGCGCGAGGTCGAGAAAGACCCAGAAGTCCGGTTCCGCATCCGCAAGTTCGATCTCGAACTCGCGCACGGGCTGGTTCTCGATCGTGAGCGTCACGCGCTTCTTGGGCGCGCCATTCTTGACCGGCAGATTCAGCCAGCGTTTTTCGATCTGGATCTCGCGCTTGGCGTCCGCCAGGAAGGCGGGCAGCGGCCGATCCGTCTGCAGGATGTGATCGATATTGATATGGCCCCACCCGCCAGTCGCGTCGTCGACGATTTGCAACTGGGCCGCCTGTCCGGCCAACGCAGTGACGTCCCACTCCTGCCAATCGAGGTGTTCCGATCCGCCCGGTTGCGCATTCGGGCCCGTGGCGGTCCGGACAATCTGCCCGCCGACGAGCAGATTCATGCACGTTTTGTCCGGGTGCTTGCCGCCGCCAACGAGGAACCGGATGCGCGTGCGTTCGATCTTGAACTGCGGCGAGGTGAGTTTGCCTGTCGAACCGTCGCCGCCATGAAACGAATTCACCAAATGCTTGCCTTCAAAGCCATCGACAACCATTTGCCCTGGGAGCGTGCCTGCGGCCGGTCCGGGACCGAACGCCGCCCCTTCGGTCTTCCAACCGCCGTAATCTGTGCCTTCGAAATCCGCGATCAGAAGGTCTTGTGCCGGCCAGGCCCGGCCGGCGAAACACAGAGGAAAAAGAGAAAAAAGAGCGGCAATGGAGGCAGCACGCATGACCGGATCATGCCGCCCGGCATTAGATCAGTCAATTCCAGCCAGCCGCCAGCCGGCCATTCTATCTGCTGGAAAGCCCGGAACGACTGCTCCAACGATCAGGATCACCGACCCGGCGCCAATTGCATCCTGTTTGGAATGAGAGCGTTCTCGCCGAGTTCGGTGCATCCGCTGGTTGGGCGTTTACTTCAGGGGCAACTGGAAGCGGCCTGCCACAACGCCGGGCACGGTCAGATCTTCGTCTATCTCCTCCCAGCGCAATGCGTAGCCGTTCAGTTCAATCTGCACGGCCGAAAGCTGTGCCTCTGACGCAGCCGCTAAACGGCGGAATCGATCTGCTGGGAAGCCGATTATGCGCCCATCGTGCAATTCGATATAGATGGTTCGCCTCTCTGCCCAAGCGCGCACTGCCGCCGGCTCAACCGAAATGCGTGTCTCATCTATTGTGGGATTCATTAAATGCTCTCTCCAGAACGTCGCGGTGCTCAAATACCAGACGTTCGATCGTTCGTAAATCGCTGACCCGCACGCCGCGGTTTCGCGCCAGCGCAACGTGCGGCTGAAGCCAGAACTTACACTCTCCCTCCGGCGTGCGCACGTGGATGTGAGCCGGTTCCTGTCCTTCGTCAGAGTAAAAGTGAAACCGGAACGATCCGATTCGCAAGACCGTCGGCATGCCAGGACATTACCAGCGCGTCCAAACGACGCGAGGCTTTTCCGCCCAACGACCGAACGGAGCGACGCGGGCGGCCCTGCGCGTCTGCATTGGCAATGGCGTGGCCCGCCCACGTTCGCTCCAGTGATCGGGTTCGGCTCTCATTTCATTTGCTCCAGAATCTCGACGATAGTCTGAACGCATTGCCGGCAGACTTTGTTGAGTACGTCGTCCGCTTTGGCGCGTCGTAGTCCTTCTTCGGTGCCGAGGTCGTAGCCCTCGAGGAGTTGACGGCAGAGACAGCTTCCATGTCTGGCCGCAAACCGGTCCATCAGTTCTCTGGTCCTCACGTATGTTTGTTCCGTGGCGGAGTGACCGCCGGTGCTGCCGCGGCCGTGCCGCAGCCCCAGAACGAGGATTCCCCCGGTGACTGCGCCGCACACTTCCTGTTTCCTGCCCATGCCAGCGCCCAGGCCGGTGGCGATCTTCAGCGCCAGGTCCTCGCCCAGGCCAACTTCATCGCGGAAGGCATCGAGCACGGCCTGCGCGCAGTTATACCCGCTCAGGAATCTCGTCGTGGCAACCTCTGTTCTGCTGGTCATGGTGTCCTCACTTCCTCCGTCATGGTGTGTGCCTCCGGGGTCAGCCCTGATTTAAGGGCTGACCCCGAGCGCGTGCGATGTTCACCTCCCTGCCATCCGGCGCGCTTTTAGCTCCTTCCAGGTTGTCAGGATGATGCCTTTTTCCTCGATGGCGCGTTTCACCCTCGGATCGGTCAGGGCTTTAAGATCTTCGCCCCTGGCCGCACTCGAGCCCGTGACGAGGGGGAATTCATCCGTCGGCTTCGAAGCATGGAAGATAATCTCGGTTACGCCTGGCTTGAGTTCGTCGAACAAGGCGATTAAGCGTTCGACTTTGTCGCCGCGATGCCCGGTGAATTCGGTATAAAGATCGTCCAGGACTGGCAGGCCGGCGTTCCAGACCCGCTCCGCCCATGCCTCGAGCAGCGCGGCCAGTTGGCGTTCCTCGATCGAAAGGTGCGCGGCTTTGGGGCTCACGATCAGGATGGGTAGGTTCTTCTCCATTCCGAGCTTCGCGTAACGCTCGAAGAAGTCCGGGCGGGCGAACAAAGTCCCCATGTGCGAGTCGAGGTGGGTGATGGGGATGTTCAAACGCTCGGCGCGTTCAACTTGGGCGCGCATCTCACGCTCGATCTCGTCGGCGGAAGCCGACCGCGCGACTTGTTGGACGGACGGCCACAGGCAACCTTCGGCATCCACGAGGCCGGGCACTTGCGATTTGCCTGCCAGGGGTGCCCAGCGGTAGCGCTTCCACTCGGACGTCAGCGTCAGGTGCACCCCGGCGTCCAATTCCGAATGCGCCTGGAGATGATGCGCCATTTCGGGCACCCACGGACAGGGCATCATGAGGCTAAACGACGTCCCCACGCCGTTCGCGGTCGCTTCAATGGCACCCAAATTGGACGAATGCGACATCCCGGCATCGTCAATGTGAAGGATGACCACCACGTCGGCCGGTTTCCATCCCAGTCGTTCGGCGTAGGTCTGGCTCATGACGTTTTGCGCTCCCAGGCTCGCCACCAGGAGCGCCAGGAGAAGTCCAGATTTGAGACACGCGCCGCGCCAAATGGCTATCGATTGCATATGGCCGATTAGACCAGGAAAGACCGGCGTCCGGAAGCAGATTCCCGTGAATCGACGCGCTCTCCCACTCTTCTGCTCCGCCGCTCCTCCCGGTCTTAACACGGTCTTGACACGGTCGTCACCCGGTGATCACCCGGTGATCACCCGATCACGAACGGGTGATCTACGGGTGAACTACGGGTGAACTACGGGTGAACTACGGGTGAACCCCGTGAGGACCTGGAAAGGAGATCGGCAGCGGCGGTGTGCCAATCGATAACCGGGTGGGGGTCGCGTATCGCCCGCGTATTGGGGAGGACCACTGCAAGAATCGTTAAGGTTTAAGAAGGCAGCAACCCGTTCCGGGATTTCGCGCTGTTTCCGTCGAATTTGCCCAGGCAAAGGCAGCCTTAAAGCATTCGCGGCCTTGAATATAGCCTGAAACACTATCCACTAACTCGGAGAGGGGCTGTTCCAGAGCGGCGCCCAGGCAGGTCAGGCATCTTGGCGCGCCGCCCGCTCCCAAGGCGATGCTGGCCAGGACCTGGTGGGCACAGAGGGGTGTCCGGCATGAATGGCATACGGCGGCTTTGGCAGCTTCCAAGCGCCGGATGAGCGCCAGCGTGTCAGCGGACATGGATTCGGCGCCTGGATCTGACGGTTTCATCCGGCAAGAATGCTCTTGGCCTGCGACGTGATTGCGAGCACGGCCGGATGCGCCAGCTTCCGTTCGGCGCTGATGGCGTAAAACTGCTCCCGACAATCCTCTGTGCAGCCGATGACCTCGAATCCATACCGGTTCACAGCTTCGGTGGCGACGAGGCTGGGCATGGCCACAACTCCCAGGCCATCCGTGGCGGCCATATTCGTGAAGGCGGCGTCTTCAAACTCAGCCACGACCCGAGGCCGGATCTTTTCGTTGCGAAACCAATTCTCCAGGGAGCGGCGCAGGGCGTTATTGGCGGTGGGAAGCAGAGATGGCGCGCCGTTTAGACACGCGGGAAAATCGCCCGCCAGTGTTTTAGCCAAGGACGGGGCAGCGCAGAACGAAAGACCGCACTCGCCGAGCAGGTGGTTAAACGCGTTGACCGAGCTGGGGGCTGGTTCGTCGGCCAGCACGAGGTCAAGCCGGAATGAAGTGAGCTGTGAAACCAAGTCTGGCGATTTCCCTTCGCGGCAGACAGGCAGGACCAAGTGAGGGGGATGGAAAACAGGCTTCAAAACTCTGTAAGCCAATAACTTCGGAAATGAATCGGCGATGCCGATTTGCAGATGAACGGGCCGGCGGCTGGGATGCTGGCGCTCGCCATCCAGCAATTCCTGGCCGAGTGAGAAGATTTCCTCTGCATAGCTAAACGCGCGATGCCCGGCCTCCGTCAGGACCAGGCCGCGTCCGCTCCGATGAAAGAGCACCGCACCCAGAGCCTGTTCCAGGTTTTGAACCTGGGCGCTAATGGTGGATTGCGAGACATGCAGGGCCCGGGCCGCTTGCTGGATGCTTCCTTGGCGCGCGACTTCCCAGAAATAACGCAGATGATGATAATTGAGGAAAGTCACAACAGACACTATTCGGTTTAAGCGAATTGACAATGACGAAAATCGTATTAGCCGAAGCTTCCCTTTTGTTGCATTCTAGCGCCGTCAACATCGAGTGGCTGTCGTGCAAACGCCCGCCCGGGGCAGGCGTCACGATCCGCTTCTGTATGTCAACTGATGCCCGAACAACCTGCGTCCGGCTCCCGTCCCTGCGGAAAGGACGTTCCACGCGCGCGCTGCAGCGGTTTACCCCGCGCCCGTTGTCGGAAGAGATCGAGGGATTGATCGCTGCCTTCGGCGAGCACCCGGTCACGCTGCGCGAGGTGATGACGGTTTTGCGGGGGCGAGCCTACATTTTGTTGCTTCTCCTCCTGGCCTTGCCCTTCTGCACTCCCATCCCCCTCCCGGGGCTCTCGACGCCGTTCGGGATTGTGATCGCTTTTCTTGGCTTCCGGTTGGCGCTCAATCGGAAGCCGTGGCTTCCCAACCGGTTGCTCGACACGGCGTTGCCGGCCGGGTTTTTCTCGCGGATTCTGCGCGGGGCGCGCCGCCTCGTTCGGTGGATGGAGGCAATGCTGCGTCCCCAATGGCCGCATCTGGTGGACAACCCGGTTCTCCAGAAGACTTACGGCGCCTTGATCATGCTTTGCGGCCTGTTTTTGATGCTCCCTCTGCCGGTGCCCCTCAGCAATGGGTTTCCGGCGCTGACCGTCGTGCTTCTTGCCGGGGCTAGAATCGAGCGCGACGGACGCTTTGCGCTGGCGGGGTTGGTCGCCTTTGGCCTGACGGTGTGTTTTTATGGCGCGCTGGCCTGGGGTGGCGTGGAAGGCTTTGCTGCGTTGAGAGAGTGGACTGAAAGTCTGGGATTGCCTACCGACGAATGACTGATCATTGGTTGCTTTGGGTTGGTTTCGGCATCTTTCTCGTCACCATGCTGGCGCTGGACCTCGGCGTCTTCCATCGGAAAGCGCACGTCGTCCGGTTTAAAGAAGCGCTCTCCTGGACCGCCGTCTGGGTTTCACTTTCCATGCTGTTCGGCGCCGGGGTGTGGCACTTTTTCGGCCCGCAGAAAGCCCTGGAATTCTACACGGGCTACCTGATCGAGCTTTCGCTCAGCGCGGACAACGTTTTCGTCTTCGTGATGATCTTCACCTATTTCGCCGTCCCGGTGCAGTATCAGCACAAGGTGCTTTTCTGGGGTGTGCTGGGGGCGTTGATCATGCGGGTGATCATGATCGCGGTGGGCGTGGCGTTGATCGAGCGGTTCGTCTGGATCCTTTACATCTTTGGCGCGTTCCTGGTGTTGACCGGTTGGAAGATGGTGTTCAGCCAAGGGGAGGCGGTGCAACCGGATAAGAACCCCGTGGTGCGATGGTTCACGCGAACGGTGCCTCTCACCTCCCATTATCGCGAGGGCCGGTTCATGGTCCGGGAAAACGGGCGTCTGATGGCGACGCCTCTGTTGGTGGTGCTGATCTGCGTGGAGGTCAGCGATCTGGTGTTCGCGGTGGACTCGATCCCCGCCATCTTCGCCGTGACGCTCGATCCGTTCATTATCTACACCTCCAATGCTTTTGCGGTCATGGGTTTGCGCTCCCTTTACTTTGTCCTGGCAGGCGTGATGAACCGGTTCTGTTACTTGCGTCCGGGGCTCGGGGTTGTGCTTGGGTTTGTGGGGACTAAAATGCTCCTGGCGCATACGCCCTACAAGATCGATACCTTTGTTTCGCTGGCCGTCGTCGCGGGCGTGTTAACGATCGCCATCGTGGCGTCCCTGATCCGGACACGCGCCGGGAACCGGCGCGCTTCCTCGGTGGAGACGCCGCCGCACGCTGCCGCGGCCATCGAGCCGTTGCGCGAGAAGCATTGAAGCGCCAACCCTTGGCCTGCTTCCCTCCGTGGCATCCGGGCCATCCGCGGTGAATTAAACCGAGTTGAAGGTGCGCGAGGAGCGTTGACTTCAGAGAGCTGTTTGTTTTGCTGGGCGCCATGAATTGGCCCGTTTGGGCAGGCACTCTTGGGATGTTGTGTCTGGGCGTGAAGGACGCGCGGAGTGCCGCCAGCCCTGTTGGGTCGCAGCAATTGGGGTTTCGGCTGGCGTCGGTTCAGCCGCTGGGCACAGGCAAGCCCGGTTTCACACTCCTTTCGCCTCAGGAAACGGGTGTTTGGTTTACCAACCTCCTCCAAGGCGACGCGTTCCTGACGAACGCCGTGGCCCATAACGGGTCGGGTCTGACGCTCGGCGACGTCAATGGCGACGGGTGGACGGACGTTTACTTGTGCGGATTGCAGAGTTCCAACCGGCTATTCTATAACCTCGGGAACTGGCGTTTCGGGGAGGCCGAACTGGGCGAAGCGGCCTGTGCGGGCCAGTTCTCGACCGGAGCGGCACTTGTGGATGTGGACGGGGACGTCGATCTCGATCTGCTGGTCAACGGCATCGCTGCCGGGACAAGGCTCTTCCTGAATGATGGGCAGGGGCGTTTTAAAGAGAGCCGTGACGCGGGCCTGTCACGCACGGCATCGGCGACTTCGTTGGCCTTGGCCGATATCGATGGCGATGGGGATCTAGACCTCTACTGCCCGCACTATATCGACATCATGCACCTGGCCGACCCGACCACCCGCTTCTCGGTCATGATGCGCAACGGCCGCTGGGTGGTGCTCAAGGTGAATGACGAACCAGCAACCTTGCCCAAGTGGAAAGACCGGTTCGAAGTGCTGCCGGGCGGGCGAGTGCGCGAGTTGCCGGAGGTGCATGGTTTTTACCGCAACGACGGGAAAGGCCGGTTTGCGGCCATCGAATACGAAAAGGGCCTTTACAGCGATTCGGACGGCAAGCCTTTGGCCCCTGCTCGCGACTGGGGGTTGGCCGCGATGTTCCGCGACCTGAACGGGGATGGCGCTCCAGACCTCTACGTCTGCAACGATAACGCTTCGCCCGACCGGATTTGGATCAACTCAGGCCGGGGGACCTTCCGGGCGATTGGCCCGCTGGCGCTTCGGCACACCAGCCGGTCGTCTATGGGAATCGACATGGCCGACGTGAACCGGGACGGACGCGACGACATCTTCGTTCTCGACATGATTGCCCGCGAACACCCGCGCCGAATGAGGCAATTGGTGCGAGACCATTCGCCTCCGGAAGAGTTCGAGCAGATTGCCGCCCGGCCACGGTACAATCGCAATATGCTCTTCT
This sequence comes from uncultured Verrucomicrobiota bacterium, assembly GCA_964578605.1. GTDB lineage: Bacteria > Verrucomicrobiota > Verrucomicrobiia > Limisphaerales > SIBE01 > JAXMHN01. The sequence goes on from CAZODO010000014.1 coordinate 56,633, forward strand.
TGCAGCGGGCGGATGGCTCGTTCGCGGAAGTGGCGCTGATGGCCGGAGTGCCCGCCACGGGATGGTCCTGGTGCCCCGTCTTTTTGGATGTGGACCTGGATGGCTACGAGGATTTGCTCGTCAGCAACGGGTTCAGCTTCGACGTGATGGATCAGGATAGCACCGACCAAATCCGAACGCTCCGCATGCCGCGCGATCAACTCCAGCGCTCCCGCCAGAAACATCCCTCGTGGTTCACGCCCAACGCCGCCTTTCGCAACCAGGGGGATGGGAGATTCGAACCTGCGGCGCAGGAATGGAGATTTGACCTGGTCGGAGTCTCAAACGGCATGGCCCTGGGCGACCTGGATAACGACGGCGATCTGGACATCGTACTGAACAATTTGAATGCCGTCGCGAGTCTGTTGCGCAATGATAGCAGCGCGCCTCGCGTCGCGGTGCGTCTCAAAGGCATCGGCGGCAACACGCAGGGCATCGGCGCCCGGCTGACTTTGGTCAGCGATCATTTGACGCAGTCCCAGGAAATGATCGCAGGCGGCCGTTACATGTCGAGCGACCAGGTGATGCGAGTCTTCGCTCTGCCGGACGCCTCCTCCCGTCCGGCAAGGCTCGAAGTGCGCTGGCGCAACGGGGACCAAAGCGTCATCACAAACGTGCAGCCGAACCACCTTTACGAGATTGATCAAAGGCAGGCGTCGAAGGCGGTTCCTGCCACGAATTCTCCCCGCGAGACGCCGTTCTTCGAGGACGCGTCCGCGCTGCTCGGGCACACGCATAAAGAAGAACCGTTCGACGACTGGTCAAGGCAACCGCTCTTGCCCCACCGGCTCAGCCGGTTCGGTCCTGGCCTGGCCTGGTGCGACCTGAATGGGGATGGCTGGGAAGACCTGGTCATAACGAGCGGGCAAGGAGGGCGGTTGACGGCGCTGATCAATAAAAAGGGAACCCGGTTCGAATCCTTGACGAATGCCCCGTCCATCCCCGCCGGTCAGGGCGCCGTGCCGGAATTCTGGCCGATCGGCGGTTTAAATCCGGGTCCGGTGGCGCTCGCGGATGTGGATCGGGATGGGGATCTGGACGTTTTCGTTGGCGGGCGGTTCACCGCCGGACAGTATCCGACACCGGTTCCATCGGCTCTGCTCATCAACAACGATGGCACCCTTGCACCGAGCCCTCACTGGGTCGGCGCCGCCCAGTCCATCGGACTCGTTTGCGGGGCCACCTTTGCAGATCTGGACGACGATGGCTGGCCTGATCTCGCGCTCGCCGTCGATTGGGGGCCGGTGCGCGTTCTTCGCAATGAACGAGGCCGGTTCACCGACGTCACGAAGGCATGGGGATTTGCCGAAATGACCGGGCGTTGGACGAGCGTTGTGGCGGGCGATTTCGACGGCAACGGCGCGCTCGATCTGGCGGCGGGTAACTGGGGCCGGAACACGGCCCATGAGTTCTACTCTCCCGGCCCTTGGCGCCTCTTTTACGGCGACTGGAATCGTGACGGTGTGGTGGACATCATCGAGGCGGCTCAGAGTGGGACGGATTGGCTGCCGATGCGGGACAGACGAGCCCTGGCGCTGGCCTTCCCGGATTTGCCAAGCCGGTTCGCCACTCACCAGGCCTTTGGCATGGCTACGGTGAAGCAGATCCTCGGCGAAGCGTTCAAACAGACCGCCTGGGTCGAAGCCACACGACTGGAGTCGGCGATTTTCGTCAACCGCGGGTCACGGTTCGAATTCAAGCCTTTGCCTGGCGAAGCGCAGCGGACACCGGTCTTTGGGATCAACGTCGCCGACTTCGACGGTGACGGGATCGAGGACCTGTTCGTGGCGCAGAACTTTTTCGGAACGGCCTCGGAACATTCGCGCGAGGATGCAGGGATTGGCCTCTGGATGCGGGGGGACGGAAAGGGCGGGATGAAGCCGCTCGAGGGGACTGTGGCCGGTGTGACTGTCTGGGGCGAACAACGAGGAACCGCCGTCGCGGACTTCAATCACGATGGCCGGGTGGATCTGGCTGTGTCGCAGAACAACAGTGCGACCAAGCTCTTCGTTAACCGGGGCGGAAAACAGGGCTTGCGGGTCACTTTGGCGGGCCCAGTTGGGAACCCGAATGCCGTCGGGGCGCATCTCAGGCTGGTCTATTCGGGCGAGCGAATGGGGCCGGTCAGAGCCATTCAAGCCGGTTCCGGGTACCGGTCGCAAGACGCGGCAGGGCAAGTGCTGGGTCTTGCGGAACCGCCCAAGGCGCTTTGGATACGCTGGCCTGGAGGGAAAGAAGAACGTATGCCTATTGCCGCGGAGACGACTGAACTTCACCTTGCTTTCGCCCCATGAACTTCTTTGCCATGCTCGCGGGAAGCGCCCTGATATCGCTGGCCCTGTTTGAGGCTGGCTGCAGTCGCCAACCACCCGCGGTGCAACTGACGCCTCTCACAAACATGGTGCCGATCAAAGCCGGGAGTTTCCGTCGGGGGAACCACACGGTGACTTTGACTCGGGACTTCTGGCTGGGCCGACACGAGGTCACCCAAGCGGAGTACCTGGCTGTCGCAGGCTCCAATCCGAGCCGGTTTACCAATGATCTCGCACGCCCGGTCGAAAGGGTGCGTTTCACGGAAGCCTCTGCATTCTGCGCGGCGCTCACCGAGCGCGAGCGCCAGGCAAGGCGACTGCCGCCGAATTTCGAGTACCGCCTGCCCACGGAAGCAGAATGGGAATACGCCTGCCGAGCGGGCACGACGAATTGGTACAGCTTCGGCGACGACATTGCCGTCGCGGACCAGTACGCCTGGACCCTGGAAAACAGCGACGGGACAAGCCATCCCGCCGGTCAGAAACGCCCCAACCCGTGGGGCCTCCAGGACATGCACGGGAACGTCTGGGAGTGGTGTTCGGACTGGTTCGTTCCGTTTCCTTCTGCGGATGCGAGCGACCCGGTCGGCCCTCCGAATGGGAAGTTCAAAGTCTTCCGCGGCGGCGGCTGGAATAATCCGATCGAAATGGCACGCGCGGCCAACCGTTTCATGATGGTCCCCACGAATGGAATTCACTTCGTCGGCTTCCGCCTCGCCTTGGGGCAAAGAGCGCCCTAGGCGCCGCCGCCTCCATAAATATTGGATTGATCGTGGGAAGGGGTCGGGTTCATTTTCGAAGGGCTATGCTTCTTGTCCGAACGGTCGGAGCCATGCGGGTACTATCGAAACGTTGGCGTCTGTTGGGCGCGCGCATCGGCTTCGTGCCAACCATGGGGGCGCTGCATGCGGGGCACGTCAGCTTGATCCGGCACGCAAGGCGCCTCGTCGGCAATAAGGGAAGGGTCGTAGTCAGTATCTACGTGAACCCGGTCCAGTTCGGGCCCAACGAAGATTTCAAGCGGTATCCGCGCGATCTCGAGGGGGATTCTCGCCAATGCCGGGCCGCGGGGGTGGACGCCATCTTTGCGCCGTCGGATGCGCAGATGTATCCCGCAAGGTCCGGAGGATCATTCAGCACCTGCGTCGTGGAGGAGAAGCTCTCAACGGTCATGGAAGGCGGCTCGCGCCCGACCCATTTTCGCGGCGTTACGACAGTCGTCGCGAAGCTTTTCAACATTGTCGAACCAGACGTGGCCGTGTTTGGGGCCAAGGATTATCAGCAGGCGGCTGTTGTGAAACGCATGGCTCACGACCTGAACTTCCGCGTGAAGATCGCGGTGGCGCCGACGCTCCGCGAACCTGACGGCTTGGCGATGAGTTCGAGGAACCGCTATTTGGCCCCGGAAGAACGTTCCCAGGCCCTTGCCCTATGGCAGGCCCTTCAGCTGGCTCGCCGACGTGTTCGTTCTTCGCGGACCGGTCTAAGAGCAGACGCCCTGCAAACCGAACTCGCGGCCTTTATCAGCGGCCACCCGTCGGCTCGGGTAGATTACATCATTGTATTTGACCCGCGGACGCTGGAACCTGTCCAGGTTGCCCAGCGCGGCACGCACCTCGCCCTTGCTGTGTGGATCGGAAAGACACGCCTGATAGACAATGCGAGGCTGTGAAGCCAGGGCTGCAAACTCGGAAGCTTTATGTCCAGTAGCGCTAAACAGTTCGATTTCATCGTGATCGGCAGCGGTGTGGCCGGTCTCACCTTTGCGCTCCAAACCGCTTCGCGTGGGCGCGTCGCCATTATCACCAAGAAAGACCGGGCCGAATCGAACACGAACTACGCCCAAGGTGGCATCGCATCGGTGACGTCGAAGGAAGACACCTTCCAGATGCACGTCCTGGACACGCTTACCGCCGGCGCCGGTCTGTGCAAGGAAGAGGTGGTGCGCACCATTGTGGAACAAGGGCCCGAGCGCATCGCCGAATTGATCGACCTGGGGATGAAGTTTACGGAGCGTGAAGTGCCAGCGCCGGCAGGAGGCCGCGAGTTGGATCTCGGCCGAGAAGGGGGGCACTCGAAACGTCGTATCCTCCACGCGCAAGACATTACCGGCCGGGAAGTGGAGCGGGCGCTATTGAACGCTATTGCGGAGCAGCCGAGCATCGAGGTGTTCGAGAACCACAACGCGATCGATCTGATCACGACCCAGAAACTCGGCCGTTCCGGGGTGAACCGCTGCGTGGGCGTGTACGTGCTCGACAAGCTCCGCCAGCAGGTTGAGACCTTTTCCGCGCCTTGTGTCATCCTTGCCACGGGCGGCTGTGGGAAGGTTTACCTCTATACGACAAACCCGGATATTGCGGCCGGGGACGGTGTTGCCATGGCCTATCGGGCCGGCGCCGCGGTTGCGAACATGGAATTTATCCAGTTTCACCCCACGTGCTTGTATCATCCCCGCGCGAAATCCTTCCTGATCAGTGAAGCGGTCAGGGGCGAAGGCGCCATCCTCAAGACGGTCGAGGGCCACGAGTTCATGGATGCGTATCACCCGTTGAAATCACTGGCGCCTCGAGACGTGGTGGCGCGAGCGATCGACAGCGAAATGAAACGCAGCGGTGCGGATCATGTGGCCCTGGACATCACGCACAAGCCGGCCCGGTTCATCATTGATCGCTTTCCGAATATTTATGCCACCTGCCTGGGGTACGGCATCGACATCACCAAGGAACCGATCCCCGTCGTCCCAGCCGCCCATTACCAATGCGGGGGCGTCCTTACCAGCGTGGACGGTCAGACCGAGATCGCCGGTCTCTATGCCGTGGGCGAGGTGGCCTGCACCGGTCTTCACGGAGCCAACCTCCTGGCCAGCAATTCGCTCCTGGAAGCCCTGGTTTGTTCGCATCTCGCCGCTCAACACGCCATTGCCACGAAAGCCGGGCCGCCAGAGAAGAACCTGCCGGAATGGCATTCAGGCGATGCTTCGAACCCGGACGAACTGGTGGTCGTGTCGCATAACTGGGACGAAATCCGGCGCCTCATGTGGGATTATGTGGGGATTGTGCGCACGAATCGGCGGCTGCAGCGCGCCCGGAAGCGCATCGCCAATCTCCAGGCCGAAATCCACGAGTATTACTGGGATTTTGTGGTTACCAGCGATCTTCTTGAGCTCCGCAACATCGCCACCGTCGCCGAATTGATCGTGGAATGTGCCCTGATTCGACCGGAAAGCCGCGGGTTGCACTACAACCTCGATTACCCGGACCAAGACGAAGCCTGGGGCCGGCGCGACACCATCCTGCGGCGGGGTTCGTGAGCCTGTCGCGCTTCGGCCAGGGCGCCTATCGGTCGACCTCGCCCAACACAATGTCGATGCTGCCGAGGATGATCACCACGTCGGCCACGGTGTGGCCCAGGCACATGTCCTCCAGGACGGTCAGGTTGATCAAGCTGGGAGGGCGCACCCGGTAGCGATACGGATTAGGCGACCCGTCGCTGACGACGTAGAAACCTAGTTCGCCTTTCGGCGACTCAATCCGCCCGTAAGCTTCCCCAACCTTCGGCCGGAAGCCGCGGATCTTGGTCTTGGGATCGAGAACCGGGCCGGGGGGGATTCCGCGAAGGGCCTGGTCGAGAATTTTGACCGACTCGCGCATCTCAAGCAGGCGCACCATGTACCGGTCGTAGACATCGCCATGTTCGCCTAACGGCACACGGAACGGAAAGCGTTCGTAAATGCCGTATCGATCCACCTTCCGAATATCGTAATTGACGCCACTGGCGCGCAACATGGGGCCGGTAATGCCCGCATTCGTGGCTAATTCGGCGGAAAGCTTGCCCACGTGCTGCGTGCGGGCCATCAGGATCTCGTTCTCCGCCAGCAACCGTTCAAACTCGTCCAGGAACACCGGAAATTCCGCCGCCAAACGCTGCGCCGCCTCAATCCAGCCGGGCGGGAGGTCGCATCGGCATCCCCCAAAACGCATGTAATTGCACATCATGCGCGCGCCGGTCAGTGCTTCAAAAAGGTCCAGGATCTTCTCCCGCTCGCGAAAGGCATACATGAGCGGGGTGCCGGAAGCGCCCATATCCTGCAGCAGAAACCCGATCAGGCAGGCGTGGTTGAGCAGGCGTGTCAGTTCGGCCGTGATCACGCGGAGGTACTCCGCTCGTTCCGGAACCTGAAACCCGGCCAGCTTTTCCACCGTCAACGCGTACGCCCAATTGTTCGTCAGCGAACAGAAGTAATCCAGGCGGTCCGTATAAGGCATGGACGCCAGGTAAGTGGTCTTTTCGGCGATCTTTTCGTGGTTGCGATGCAAGTAGCCGAAGACCGGTTTCAGCTTAACGACCCGCTCGCCGTCCAGGGCAACGTCCATCCGGAAAACGCCGTGGGTGGACGGATGCTGCGGCCCCATCGAAACTTCGAACAAGCCATCCTGGCCGTCTCCCGACGACAGGACAGCCGCCGCAGGCGCGCTGCCTGGTCTCTGAACGTCTTCCTCGACGGGACGAGTCACGGTTTCACCCCCTTCGGCCAGTGTTGCCTGGCGCGTTTCAGCACCTGGTCATGCGGGGTCGGTTCCCATTCGTAATCGTCCGGCTCGACATAATCCTTCCGCATCGGATGATCCTCGAACCCTTCCCACATCAAAAGGCGGCGCAGGTCGGGGTGTCCGTCGAAAACGATGCCGAACAGGTCGAAGATCTCGCGTTCCTGCAAGTCGGCGCTCCGCCAGACGGGGGTCAATGAGGGCAGATGCATGTCGCTGTCCCGGTCGGCGGTGCGCATGCGGATGACCAGGGGGCCATGTTTTTTCGCCATGGAATAAAGGTGGTAAACAGCTTCCAGGCAGGCAGGTCTCCGGCGCTCAACCGTTTGTTCCACCTCTTTCTCCACGCCGTCGACCCGCACCCGGAGGCGGACCTTTTCCTGGTAAACCAACTCCGGCCAATCGAGCCCCGTCACGTTGGACGCGTAATCGAAGCACAAATCCGGAGCGTCATGAAGGAACCGGGCCACGGCCAGCGCGTGCTCTCGGCTGAGCAGGAGCGAGCGCTGGCCCGAGGGGGCGTCATTCGGCACCAAATCAACGCGCGCGGCTGGAAGAGCGGCTTCGATCTGCGCTTTGATCTCCTCGAGCGTGCCCATTACGCAACCTCCTCGCGCACGAGCACCGGCGGTTTCCAGATGCCATCGTGCCTGGGCGGGTCCAGGTCATGGGCTCCGAACTGGGGCACAGGAAATTCGCTGGGCGCCTCTGCCACAAAATGCCGCGCGCGGCCGGGGCCGAAGAGTTTCTGTTCGTCGATGCGCTTCTGGAGGGTCATGAACGCGTGGATGAGCGCTTCCGGCCGTGGTGGGCACCCGGGAATATGGACATCCACCGGGATAAAGCGATCGATGCCTTTCAGAACGTTATAGCCCTGTTTGAATGGGCCGCCCGAAATCGCGCAAGCGCCCATGGCGATGACGTATTTGGGCTCGGGCATCTGGTTGTAAAGGCGCACCACTTGCGGCGCCATCTTCTTCGTGACGGTCCCCGCCACAATCATCAGGTCCGCCTGGCGCGGCGAGGGCCGAAAGACCTCGGCGCCAAACCGGGCGAGATCAAATCGGGCCATGGAAGCTGCGATCATCTCGATAGCGCAGCAGGCGAGGCCAAAGGACAGGGGCCAAACGGAGTTCTTGCGTCCCCAGTTGAACAACTCTTCCAGGGTTGTCGTGACAATCCCGTGCTTGCTGAGTTCGCTGCGGAGTTCTTCGTCCATAACTACCTGGGCGGCCATGGCCCGCGCACAGGCCAAGCGCGCGCCGTCATTTCCACGTGAGAACACCCTTGTTCCATGCCCATATCAACCCCTCCACGAGCAGGAGGAGGAAGACCATCATCGCGATAAAGGCGCCAGCGGAAAGGCTGGTGAACGCCACCGCAAAGGGCAGGAGGAAGATCGTCTCCACATCAAAGATCAGGAAGATGATCCCATACAGATAATACTCCGGCCTGAACAATCCCCAGCCTTCCCCCTTCGATTCCAGGCCGCACTCGTAGATCGCATTCTTTTCGAGGCCGGGCTTCTTGGGTGAGAAAAACCGCGCCCAGAGCCAAGCCAAAACCAGGGGACCCACCGCAAAGAGCGCCGCCGCTACGGCGAAAAGCGCGAGGAAAAGGTAAGGGCTGTAAGTCGCTGGCATTGGAACAGGCCGGCTCATTCCCGGCTTTCAGGTGCGGACGGGCTTGCACCGGCGCGATCAGTTTCGCTGCGGCTCGGGCCGTTGCAAGCCGACAGAATGGGCGATATCCTCAAACTCTTCGCGGCTTACCTCTTCCAGCGCTTTGCGTTTGGCCGCGAGCTTCTCGTTGATCTTGATGACCTTTTCGGTCATGACCTCATGCGTTTCCTGGGTCCCGCCAACCAAAGCGAAATTCGGGCCAGTCGTGATTCGTTTGTGCCCGTCCGAATCAAGACCCACCCCCAGGAGAATCGCTTTTCGACGTTTGTTCTTCTGGCCAGAAGAGTTCGGCATGCCAGCAACCTAAGGAATGAGTTCCCCATGGTCAAGCTTGGCAGGGGGCGCGGCTTCCCGGAGACGTTGTCACGCACTTTATCCAGCACTTTGTCCTGAAACGAAGTGGAAGACGCGGTGCGGGACGAAGGGCGTGTGAACGACCGGTCTCAAAGGGCCAGCCCTGCCTTTCCTGGCTCGCCATAGGGCGTGAAGGTCCTCATATTTCTGGAGCCGATGAAACAGTGCCCCCTCCTTCTTCTTGCGCTAATGCCTCTTGCCCTCTGGGCTGCCGAACCGTGCCAGGTCAACGTTGTCGATGAAGAGAACGGCTGGCCGGTGCCCCTGATCGAGCTCCGAACCACCCATCAAATGCGCTCCATCACCGACAATGCCGGCATCATCGCTCTCGACGCTCCCGAGTTGATGAATCGCGAAACCTGGTTCGACATCGTCGGGCACGGATACGGGGTGCGCCCGGACGGGTTTGGCATGCGCGGCGTCCGGATCACGCCCACCCCCGGGGGAACGGTGACGGTGAAGGTCAAGCGCGAGATCATCGCGAAACGCCTGGGACGCCTTACCGGCGCCGGGTTGTTCGCGGAAAGCCAAAAGCTCGGGAAAGACCTGGATTGGCCGGAGTCCGGCGTGTTCGGCTGCGACAGCGTTCAGAACGCGGTGCATCGAGGCAAACTCTTCTGGGCCTGGGGCGATACGACCATGCCGCAGTACCCGCTGGGCATCTTTCACATGACCAGCGCCACCACGGCCATCCAGCCTCTCACCTCGTTCGAGCCTCCTGTCCGGTTGAAGTTCGAATACTACCGCGATGCCAAAGGGGCGCCGCGCGGCGTGGCCGTCATGCCCGGAAGCGGCCCAACCTGGGTCAGTGCGTATGTAAGTTTGCCGGACAAGACAGGTTCCCCACGCCTGGTTGGCACTTACGTCAAGATCAAGCCGCCTATGGAGGCTTACGAGACCGGCCTCTGCGTCTGGAACGACGCCACCTCAAGCTTCGAACAGCACCGAGTCCTTTGGACCAAGAGCGACCAGGCACCCAAACAACCCCCGGCTCCAGACGGCCATCCCGCCTTCTGGAAGGATGCGGATGGCAAGGAATGGGTGCTCTTTGGCAACCCCTTGCCGAACCTCCGCTGCCCGCCCACGTTCGAAGCTTGGTCCGATCCGGCCAAGTGGGAAATCCTCCGCCCACAGGAAACCCTCGCGTCGGCGGAAAATGGCGCGCCGGTCAAGCCGCATACCGGTTCGATCGCCTGGAACCCGTTCCGCAAGCGCTGGGTCACCGTCTTCATGGAAGTGTTCGGGAAGCCGTCCCCTTTCGGCGAGCTTTGGTATGCCGAGTCCGCGGTTCCCACCGGTCTGTGGGGGAAGGCGGTCAAAGTTGTCACGCACCAGAATTACACGTTTTACAACCCGCGTTTGCATCCTGAATTCACCGAAGCGAACTCGCCCATCCTGATCTTCGAAGCCACCTACACGGCGACCTTTGCGGATCGGCCGCATCCCACACCCCGATACGATTACAACCAGGTGCTATACCGGTTGGATCTGAACGACCCGGCGCTGGCCGGGGCGCAGAACTAAACCCGGGAACAGAACAAACGCGGGCCAGGATTCAGTCTAAACGCACGCTAAACGCACGCTAAACACATGCTAAATACACGATATACACATGATAAACGCATGAAAACATGAGTTTGTCATGTGTGTAACATGTGTTTATCGTGCGTTTCTATCGAATACGATGCCTTGCCGCCCCCTGTTCTCTTCCGGTCTTCCTTGCACCCGGCGCTTGATCACGCCTCGCCCCGAACGCATTTTCCATCTCATGGACGCCCGTCTGCACCGTGAATTGGTCAACCTCGCCCACTCCTGGATGCAGCATGACTCCGATACGCTCCGCGATTACCTCGTGTCCGGCGTCGAAGATCCACGGTTGAACGTGCAAAGCATTCTCCTCCGCCATTTTCTGCTGGTGATCTTGTTCAGGACGCGCTTCGAAAACGTCATGGAAGCTGAGCTTCGGTTCGCCACTGTCATGAACTGGGCGCTCGCAACGCTGGAGCAAGTGGCCGGACCGGAAGATCTGCGCGCCATTCAACATGCGCTTGAGACGGGAGCGGATGACGCCGAGGGCCTTGCGGTGCCGAAGTTCGTGACGATGACGTTCCAAGGTCTCCCGGCGGCGCCGGACGGAGTGCCGGTCCCGAATTATCTCGAGGAATGGCTCGATCGGGCAGGGCAGGGGAGCGAGGTTGGGGCATTGGACGATGCGGTCCTTTCCACGTTCGAACGCGCCTGGGCAGCAGCGCTGGCCAAAGAGGGTCGCGCCGGTCTCTCGGTCCTGGAATTAGCCTGTGGCTCTGCCAACGATTACCGGTTCTTTGAGCGGTTCGGCCTCGCCCGCCTGATCGATTACACAGGGATGGACCTTTGCGAGAAGAATATCGCCAACGCCCGGGCGATGTTTCCCGCCGCCCGCTTTGAATCAGGCAATGCGCTGGAAATCGCTGCTCCGGACGCCGCCTGCGATTGTTGCATCGCGCAGGATCTGTTCGAGCATCTTTCGCTCGACGCGTTGGAAAGAGCCCTTGACGAGGTCTGCCGGGTGACGCGTCGGAGCGTCTGCCTCGGGTTCTTCAACCTGCACGAAGGCGCCGAGCATATCGAGCAACCGCTGGACCGTTACCATTGGAACAGGCTGAGTGTCGCGCGGCTTCGCGAAGGCTTGCACCGGCGCGGTTTCCAGGTGCAGATCGTGCACGTGGAAACGTTTTTGAAATGGCGTTTGGGCTGTCCGCAGACGCACAACCCAAACGCCTACACTTTGTTCGGCGAGCGGATACCCGGCTGAAATCGCTCGGGGCGGTTCTTCCCTGTTTTCAGGGGAAGGACTCGCTCGGTTTAGGCCATGGGCCTCAACTACTGGGGCACAAGCTCGAATCGATGTTCCACCGGTTGCGCGGCGGCGCGCTGGTTCTTGACGATCTCGGCTTCTTCTTCATCCAGCGCGGCGATCAGCTGCCGGGTGGCATCCTTGACGCGGCTGGAACCGTAGCCTGCCAGGGGAACCTGGACCTGGCGCCAGCGGGTGAAATGCACATTGTTATGTTGCAGAGTCAAGCGATGCACTTCTTTGGCCTGGTTCACCATCGGCGTGGGAAGCATGGCAAGGTTGATGCCGGCGGCCAGTTGTTCGGCGCTGAATTCACCGGCTTTGACGCCGTCAATCGACAGTTGATAGGTGCCGCTCTTCAATCCGGTCACCGTCAAGGGCTGCTGGTTCAGGGCGGACTCGATATCCGACGACCGCACCGCGAGGGCCATGACGGCGTCGCTCGTGTCGATGGGGAGGGGCAGCGCCTGGTCCCGCTGCGTCCAGGAAAGCCGGTCTGATTGCGCGAGGTTCGACACGGTGCTGCGCACCGTGCGCACGACTTTCGGCGTGGCGGCCTCGATCTCGATGGCGCACACCAGGCTGGGGGCGTTCCAGGCTTTCAACAGTTCCGCAGCCATAAGGAGATGCCCGGCGGCTCCCGGATGCACGCGGTCGGGAATGATCTTCTTGGCGAGATCGGCGTCGGTGGCCTTGGCCTTCTCCAGCGCGGCAACGACCGGCCGGTTGAGATCGGCGAGCACGAAATACTCGCGGTCGGCAAGCTCCTTCAAAAATTCGCCGTAGCGGACGAGGACCTGGTTGTAACCGCCTTCGAAGGCGGGAGGCTGGTTCACGTCGTCGAAAGGCGACGGTTGGATAAGCGTCAACCGGAGCCCGGGCGCGTGCTTCATCAGGGAAGCGACAATGTGCTCGTAGCCGGTGCGGTACCGGTCGAAGATCTGTTGGTCGAAAGCGCGGTAGGACCCGTCATTCATCCCCAGCATAATGGTCATGACGGTCGGTTTGTAAGCGAACACATCCCGCTCCAGCCGCAAATCGACATTGCCGCCGCCACCGCCGCCCACCCGGTCACCACCCCAGCCCGAATGCGTGAAGGTGACATCGAGCGCCGGAAACCGGGTCACCACGTAGGTTTCCGTAAACGTGGTGTAAAGGCGCTGATCCGTGATGCTGTCGCCGTAGAACACGACGCGGTCGCCGTCTTGGAGATGGAAAGCTTTCTCCTGCGCCGCCGCGACAGTGCTCAAAGCGGCAAGCAGCAAGATCGATAACGAAGGGTGAAGTTTCATGAACGCCGAGAATCCGCGAAGGATCTGCCGTTGGCAATTTGATTCGTGCCGCGGACGTCAGCGCGCGGGTTCGCTGCCGCTCCCGGAAACGGGTCGCCAGCCGGTGGGGCGTTGGATCCCCATGCTCTCAGCCTGGTTGTTCTCGCTCCTTTCCTGAGGCAAGAACTCGATCAGGTCGGCCCGCGCGGTGACCTTCGGGATGGAGAACAAGATGACGTAAACCCCGGACTGCTCCACCATCAGATGCGCAAACGTCTGCGGGCGCCCGGACTGCACCTCAGCGGCGGCATACATCCGATCCATCGCTTTATCGAGCGTGGCCGGAACGATGGTGATAAAGCCGAGCAGCTTAAAGCCTTTGCTCCGGCCCACCACGTTGGTGCGGACGGTGACGTAATTGCCGGTCTCGAGATTTACAACGGTTTGACTGTGAAACTGAAGCCCGCCACCGGGCGCAGAACCTCCCGTTAACGAAGGCAGGATGGGCGCAACGGCCGCGCAACCTTGCACCACCAAGGACAACACCGCCAGCGTTAGTAACCGCACCAGAATGTTTCGCTCCATGCCGTCCAGCCTAGAGGAGAGGCTCCAATCGGTAAAGGATTGTTGGACAGAAATTCGCGGATGGGGCGAGGCACTTGACTGTTGTTGTCTATCGGGTGGAGCGCCGCTTTGCAGCCGCCTTTATGGAAATCCATCTGTCGTGGCCGTGAAGCGGAATTCAACGCAACCGCAGCCCGTAAAGCCGGGTTGCAAACCGGCGCTCCGAAAGGGCAACGCGTCAATGCCAGTTCCCGCCACGGCACCGGCCTTTTTGGTTGTCCTGGCGCACCAAATGAGATTTGCTCAATGACGAAGCCCATCGCCACGCTATGAAAGCTATTCTGGCATTTGTCCTCGGTGCGGCGGCACCGGCGCTGGCTGCCACAACCCTTGCCGCCACCCGTCCCAACATTCTGTTCATCATGGCGGACGACCACGCGGCCCATGCCCTGAGCTGTTATGGCAGCACGATCAACCAGACGCCGCAGTTGGACCGAATCGCGCAGCAAGGGATCCGCTTCGCCAATTGTTTTGCGGTGAACTCGATCTGCACGCCCAGCCGCGCCTCCATTCTCACCGGGAAGTACAGCCACTCGAATGGAGTGCCGGTATTCAACCGGTTTGACGGATCCCAGCCGCACGTCGCGAAGCATCTCCAAGCTGCAGGCTATCACACCGCCATGATCGGCAAATGGCACCTGGGTGGCGAGCCGACGGGGTTCGATCATTGGGCGATTCTGCCGGGCCAGGGGCGCTATCATAACCCGCAATTTATCGATCCCTCAGGCGGCAGCACGGTGCCAGGTTACGCCACCGACGTGATCACGGACAAGGCCATCGACTTCCTCAAGATCCGGCCGAAAGACAAGCCCTTCTTTCTTATGTGCCATCACAAGGCCCCGCATCGCGAATGGTCCCCCGACGCCGCTCACGCGAAGATGTTCGAGAATACCGATCTTGCCGAACCTGCGACCCTGCGCGACGACTACGCGACGCGCACGGACGCCGCGCGCGAAACCACCATGACCATCGCCAACCACCTGACCCGGCGTGATCTCAAGCTGAGGCCGCCCCCCGGACTGGCCGGGCGCGAGTTGCAGCAGTGGCTCAACGCCAGCCCGGGCGAGGTGACGATCGAGGTCGATGGCAAGCCCCGCACCCTGACCGGCGAAGCCCTTTTCAAGTGGAAGTACCAGCAGTACATCAAGGATTACCTCCGGTGCATCGCCTCCATTGACGACAATGTGGGCCGCCTGCTGGACTTCCTTGACGCCAGTGGCCTGAGCGAAAATACCGTGGTCATTTATACCAGTGACCAGGGTTTCTTCCTTGGAGATCACGGCTGGTACGACAAGCGGTTCATGTACGAGGAGTCGATCCGCATGCCTTTCCTTATCCGCTGGCCGGGCGTCACCCGCTCCGGCACGGTCCAGAACGCGATGGCCCTCAATGTCGATTTCGCCCCTACGTTCCTCGAGATCGCAGGCGTTGCGAAGCCGGACGACATGCAGGGCCGCAGCTTCGTGCCGTTGCTGCGGGGCGAGAAACCCGCCGATTGGCGCACCAGCATGTATTACCGTTATTACCACGACCCCGGCCACCATAACACGCGAGCCCATTACGGCGTCCGGACCGACACGCATAAACTCATCTACTTTTGGACCAAGGACCAGTGGGAATGCTACGACCTCGTGGCCGATCCGCACGAACTCCGCAACGTCTACACCGATCCGTCCTGCGCCGACGTCGTGGCGAAACTCAAGACGGAGCTTTTCCGGCTCAAGAAGGAGGTCCGCGACAACGACGAATTCGCCAGCCAACAGCCGCCCGCTGGCGTGGACGGGCCATTCCCGCAATTCAACAACCGGTAACCGCGTGGGCCGTTCAATCGATGCCCTCTGACGCTTTATGAACCGACGATCCTTCCTCAGCCAAGTCTCGCGCGGGGCCGCCTTTGCCGGACTCGCAACGGGCGCCAGTCAAGCCTGGGGCGCCGAACCAGTCGCCAGCGAAGCCATGGAGAAAGCCGCCCGGGGCGCCCCCCTCAAGATCACTCGCGTCCGTCCAATCCTGACGGCACCTCAAGGGATTCGGCTGCTGGTGGTCAAAGTCGAGACGACGGAGCCTGGTCTTTATGGGCTGGGTTGCGGCACGTTCCAACAGCGCCCGCTCACGGTGAAGACGGCCGTCGAAGAGTATCTCGACCCGTTCTGCCGCGGACGCGATGCGGACAACATCGAGGACATCTGGCAGACCGTCTATACGAGCTCCTACTGGCGCAATGGTCCTGTGCTCAACAACGCCCTGAGCGGTCTCGATATGGCGCTGTGGGATATCAAAGGCAAGCGCGCGGGAATGCCCGTTTACCAACTCCTCGGCGGGAAATGCCGCTTTGCGGTCGATTGCTACGCGCACTCGGGGGGGCGCGACCTCCAGGAGTTGGAGAACTCCGTTGCCCGGAACAAGGAACAAGGCTTCCGGCATATCCGCATTCAAGTGGGCGGATACGGTTCGCCTCATTTGTCCACCGAACCCGATTTCCGGGCGGCCGGATACGGGATGCCACGCGACACCCACATGGATGCCGGGCCTTACCTGCGCATCACCCCCAAGGCGTTTGAGCATATTCGCAACAAATTCGGGGAGGACATCCAGTTGCTCCATGACATCCATGAGCGAGTCGAACCGATGGACGCCATCAACCTGTGCAAGGAAGTTGAAAAGTACCGCCCTTTCTTTATCGAAGACCCGTTTCCGCCAGAGCAGAACGGCTATTTCAAACTACTCAGGCAGCAATGCGCCACGCCCATCGCCATGGGGGAACTGTTTAACAGCCCGCACGAATGGGTCGGCCTGATCTCAGAACGGCTCATCGATTTCATCCGGGTGCACCTGTCGCAGGTGGGCGGGCTCACCGTGGCACGCAAGATCGCCGCGCTCTCCGAGTGGTTTGGGGTGCGCTCGGCATGGCACGGGCCGGGCGACGTTTCGCCTGTGGGACACGCCTGCAACCTGCACCTGGACCTGGCGATTCCGAATTTCGGCATCCAGGAATCCATGTTCTTCCGGGACGCGACACGTGAGGTCTTCCCGGGATGCCCCACGATCAAGAACGGCTATTTCCACGTGAACGAAGCGCCCGGTTGGGGCGTGGACATCAACGAAGAACTTGCGGCGAAGTATCCGTATCCGAACCGGCCGGCTTACTGGGAACCGGTGCGCCGAAGAGACGGAACCAGCGTTCGGCCCTAGCAGGACCTGCCCAACATTCTGCCGTCACTGCGCGGTGTCATCTATCTCCAGGCTGCGGATTCGGAGCCGGTCGGCCGGCCACCCGAGGTTCAACGCCACCGCGGACGGATACACCCAGTGGCTGGCGTTGGAATTGTGCAGGACGACTTCGCAACGGTCGGCCGCCAAAGCCACTGCCTGCGGGATATCAAGAAACCGCATGACGTTCAGGTAATCCGGGCCATCCCGATGCGACACCGGGAGCTCGGAAAGGGTAATCCGCCGGATGCCTGGCTCGAACACGGCAGCATACAGAGCGTTGACGCCCATAGCACCTTCCGCCTCGAGATCGATCGGCAGGCCCTTGAATTCTTCAATGGACTGCAGCGCCTGAACCGCCCGCCGAATATCCCAGACCCGCATGCCATCAAGCGTCTGGCCCAACAGCATGAACCGGCGGCGAATCTGGACCTGTTTGCGGGCGTCTCCACCCCAGGCGCTCAACCCGATGCCGCGAGGGGCAAAGCTCACCTGAACGACCCCATCCATTCGCCTGGGCGCGCCGCGCCGCTCACTGGCCGGCTGCACCCCAAGCACCTCAACCTCCTCGCGTAACGCTTCGGAGAATGTCTGGCTCTCGGCTCTGACCCATCCGCGCCAGGTGGCCTCGTCGCGCAGGGTCAACTGGATGCTGGTGGGCGTTTGTGTGGATGCCTCCACGTACAGCCGGAGCGGGACGTCATGCTGGCTGGTGAATTCGTAGACATCCATGGTCCGAACGGAGGTGGCATCTCGCCCGCGATGCGCCGCAACCGAGGGCGCGGCTCCTTCCGGCCATCCGCGAAAGACGTGTTCTCTAAGCGCCTTCTTCAAGGCATCCCGCTGGTCGGCCCAAGCGGACGCGGTGGCAGGCGGGTTCGTGAACGTGGCCACCGGAACAAATGTTTCGTGGATCTTGCTCGTCCGTTCGTCGGCCGGGAGTGTTTCGAACACCTTAAGCTGCTCCGGTTTGAAAAAGCGCGTCGCGGCCATTTCGATGATGGGGTCCTCGCCCTTCAAATGCCGGTTGAACCAGCGGAAGACGGGCAATTGCAGGTCCTGAGTGTCCCGGTGCGGACCTTCGGTAATGAGCAGACCGAGCTTGTTGGTCGCGCCGTACAGCTTGTAGATCTGCGCCACCTTCGAATGCAGCCGGACCACGCCGTCGAGCGGGAAGATCGAGTCTTTGTCACTGTTGCAGATGAGCAAGGGCCGAGGCGCCACCAGGGCCGCAACGGCCGGGTAATCCCAGCGGTGCGTGTTCACCATGAACATGCAGTCGCAATGCCCCTCCACGACACCATCGACGACATGGTTTTGCAGATCGGTAATCCCAGCCACCGGCGCGGCGGCTTTGATCCGGTCATCCAGCGCCGCCACCCACCAACTGTAAGCGCCGCCTCCGGAGCGTCCCGTCACCCCCAGGCGGCTGCCATCGACCTCCGGCCGCGATTGCAGGTAATCCAGCGCCCGAATGCAATTCCACGCCTCGACACCGGCCGAACTGTATCCCCGCGAGTTCCACCACCACATGCCCTCGCGATAGGTGCCATGGTGGATTCCCTGGATCTCGCCGAGTTGCACCGTGTCGATCGTCAGGCAGGCATAGCCATTGCGGGCGAACCAGGCACCATGATGGTGATAGGCCGTTTTGTTCCCGAAGCTGACCCCGTTCGTCATGACAAAAGCGTGGCCACAAACGTAAAGGATGCCAGGCGCCGGCCCCTGTCGTCCTTTGGGCAGATACAGGTTTCCGGTCACATAAAGCCCGGGCAGGGATTGGAATTGCAGGTTTTCCACCGTGAACTGCTCCTCTTCCACTTTCCCGGTGACTTCCCCCCGCAGATCTGTGCGCTCAGGCAAAGGCGACAAACTCAACATTTCGAACAGTTCCCGCCTCAGACGCGCTCGCTCTGACTCCCACGCCTCAAGGGAATCGATCCCCGCCAGGCAAGCGTCGCTCAGGAGCTTTGTCTCCACCCGGAAGTACTCGGCCAACCTTCGCGATGCGGGGGACTCAATGGGCGGGCTGTCGGCGGCCCAGGTCAGTCCCCCAGCGGCTTGAAAGACAGAGAAGGTCAGCAGAACAGCGAGGCTGGTTTTGGCAATCATGATCAGCGCCGAGCATCGCAACCCTCAGGATTCAGGGCAAGCTCCCGGAATGAGCAAAATCGGGGAGCACGCTGGAGAGTCCGGTCTCAGGCCCGGCCGGGAAAACCAACCCTGCGGGATCGGGATTCTTCGACCTTGCTGCGGAGTCCGAACGATGCCGAGTGGCTCCTTGCTCTTGCTCTCTGTAGTTCATGCTGCGTTCTCCCCAGCCAGCACGCGCTCGCAACGGTTCTCTCCGTCAAGCCCGAATGAGAGGGGCTGATTTCTCGCTTTCCCTCTCGCGAGGTTTCCCGGTTGAATGCAAGTGTGGGAACCGGAATGCGCGCGTCATGAGCAAGTACTGGCACGTCATCAATATCGGGATTCAGAATACCTTGGTCTACCGGATGAACTTTCTCTTCCGGAGCACCTTTGGGCTGATTCCGTTGATGGCGACGATTTATCTGTGGCGCGCGGTGTTCGCCGCCAAGACAGGCGCGGCCGACGTGGCCGGATACACGCTCGCGGGGATGACCTCTTACTACCTGCTGATCACGATTGTGGACATGTTGACGGCGGTGGCGGATGACGATTGGCAGATCGCCGCCGACATTCGGGAAGGCAACATCAACCAGTTCATCCTCAAGCCGGTCGATTACCTGATCTACCGGTTGTGTCTCTTTGGAGCGAACCGCTCCATTTATACCGCGGTGGCCATTGTTCCTGTGGCCCTGTTCATCCTCGTTCAGCGGAATTACCTCGTGCTGCCTCCTGACGGTGCCGCCTTCGGCTGCTTTGTCCTCGCCACGATCCTCACGGGATTGCTCCAGTTCCTGGTTTCCTACACAGTGGCGTTGCTGGCCTTCTGGGTCCTGGAGGTTTCGACGTTCATTTTCATCGTTTTCGCATTCGAGCAAGTGGCCGGGGGGCACCTTTTCCCTCTGGATATTCTGCCGGCCTGGCTTGCCGAAATCCTCCATTACACCCCGTTCCCCTATCAGCTCTTCTTCCCTGTGAGCATCTATCTCGGACGCACCTCCGGCGCCGAACTATGGCGCGGACTTCTGATCCAGTCCTGCTGGGTGCTGTTTTTCTACCTCTTGGCGCGCTGGACGTGGTCGCGGGGACTGCGCAGATTCACTGCTGTCGGGGGCTGAGAGCCAGAGCCGAGCGCCAACACGACACACGGTGCCGACTTTCTTATCGGCGTTTCTAAGCTGAATTGGCCAGGATGGCCTTGAGTGCCCGGTCCGGCACTGCCATCTCAAACGGAAACGACTATGGCGCAGATTCCCTTTTTACGCGAGGCGGGCGACGGCACCGGCAGGCAGCCCATACTTCAGCTCAAGGAACTCGAACCGGATTGGCAAAGGCACAATTCCTGGCGGGCCAGCTGGATCGAATCTTACGCCAACTGGTTCAAGCGTTGGAAACGCCTGCGGTTGGACGAGGCCCGTCCTGAGTGCCCCTAACCAGCGTTCCAACGCGCGCGGGTCATGGCGCCTCAGGGCAGCAAAGGCAGGCCCGCCCGTTCTGCAAGCTGCCCGTTCTGCAAGCTTGGCTTGCTGCTCCGAATGTGTTCTTCTTCCCAGGACGGCGTGCCGCGTTCGTGCCCGATGCGGATCCCGGCATCGAAGGGCTCCTGCGCGCCTCACGCCGCGAAGCACGAAGAAGCGATGAAAAAGCGAAAAGAACAACCGAGCGTTGCGGGTTTGCTGTTGATTGTCACGGGAATGGTTTTGCTCTCCATCATCATGCTCACGCTCACAGGGAACAGGGCGCTCCAAAATGCCAAGCTCAACATTGGATTGGGGTGCGCCGCCGTGGCCAGCCTTGCCGCAGGGGTAACCCTGAGCGCCCGGCGCACCAAATAGCCCGGTCGCGACCCGATCTGAAAACCGCTAAAATCAAGGCTTGCATTTGGCCAGGTTTTCCGTAGTTTGGTTCCGCTTTACAGCGGAAGCGAGCGTAGCTCAGTCTGGTAGAGCGCAACCTTGCCAAGGTTGATGTCGAGGGTTCGAATCCCTTCGCTCGCTCCATTGATTATCAACCACTTCCATCGAATCCTTGACTTTCCGTCTGCGGCTGCTTCTATACTCTCCTTCTATACAAGCAAAGCGATGGAACCGCACCGAAGAAGCGGTGAATTTGTCCGCGTGGGTGAAAACCTCTATCGGTATTCCACCAGCAAAACCTACTACGCGGTTTACCGCAAGCACGGAAAGTTGATCTGGAAGAGCCTCTATGGTGGATTCGTATTTGAAGGAGGGGACTGAATCGCGGGGAGTTGCAGATG
>CAZODO010000015.1:0-48753 GCA_964578605.1 uncultured Verrucomicrobiota bacterium
GTTCCCAGGGCGGTTGCCCTGGGCTGACGAGTCTGGCGCCTTCGGCGCGATCATTCGAAGTCTCTGCGGGATATAGAAACCTAGATACTTTTCGACGGGAATCGCTCCAGAAGCCATCGCTATGAAGAATTCCGTCATGCGCCCCCGGGCGTCGGGGAACGAGCAGAGGCCGGCGGGTCGAGATGGATCCCGGCTTTCCCGGCCCTCGATCCGGTGTTCACCCGTAGATCACCCGTAGATCACCCGTAGTTCACCCGTTGCCGAACGGGTGATCACCGGGTGATCACCGGGTTTAGAGCGGATGGACCCGGGGAGAACGGCGAGAGGCGACTTTGTCCGGAGAGGGATAGAAAGGCAACGGAAGCGTCGATCCGAGGCGTTTAGGCCCTGTTTGCCATGTTCAACCGCTCTCTTTGGGCTTAAATGCGGTTGAGGCACCTGGAATTACGATGGGCACCTGTTCGGAGCGTCGAAATCCAGTCGGGTTTGGGTGCCGCTTGTCCGTGGCGGTGGTGAGAGAAGAAACCGGGCACAAGCGGGCGCTCCGAAGATGAAGAAGGCAAACTGAGAATTCCTTCGTGGCCGCGTGAAAAGCTTGCCAGCCGCCTGAAATTGGCCAGGATTAATCCACACCCCAGTAGGCTGGGAAATGGTTTGCCTGTCGGATTGCTTAAACGAAACGCTGTATGGCACGAGTAGAACAAACCGAGGTGTTGGTGGTGGGGGCGGGGCCTGTGGGTATGCTGACCGGGCTCTTGCTCGCCAAGAATGGAGTGCGCGTCCGAATTATCGACCAGGACTCTCGGACCGCCTCGCGCACCTATGCGTGCGCCTTGCATCCGCGCACGCTGGAACTCCTGGACCGGCTTGGAATCGGCCGGAGTGTTTTCGAGGCGGGTCGGCCGGTGAAAACCGTCGCGTTTTACGAAGGCGACACGCGCCATGGCGAAGCCAGGTTGTCCGAGCTTCCGGGGCCGTTCAAGTCGGTGGTCGTGGTGGCGCAGAGCGCCTTTGAGCAAATGCTCGAAGAGAAGCTCAAGCAGGAGGTCGGGGTGCGCGTCGAATGGAACCATCGTCTGGGAGGGTTGCGTGCGGCGGGGAATACCGCGGTGGCTGTGGTCGAGAAGCTCGGGATGTCGGCAAAGGGCTACATCATTCCCGAGATGGACTGGTCGGTGGAACGTTCCAGCGAAATCGCGGCCTCTTATGTCGTGGGTGCGGATGGTCCCAATTCGTTCGTGGCGCATTCCTTGGGCGCTGGGTTCGAGCGGCAGGGAGAGCCGGAGTTCTACGCCGTGTTCGAGCTTCAATCCAATTGGGATTGTGGCGACGAGTTGCGGGTGGTGCTCGACAAGGAAACCACAAGCGTCCTTTGGCCGTTGCCAGGCGGCAAGTTTCGCTGGAGTTTCCAGCTCCTCCAGGAGCACCTGCGCGAGTTCCCGTCGAAAGACCGGTCCGCGCTCGTGGTGGGGAGCCCGGAGCTTGACCGTGCCAACCGTGACTTTGTGCAGAAGCTGGTGCGCCAGCGGGCGCCCTGGTTCAAAGGCGACATTCAGGCGCTGGGCTGGTCAACGGATGTCGAATTCGACCACCGCGTGGCGCGGCGTTTCGGGACCGGACATAGCTGGCTGGCTGGCGATGCCGCCCACCAGACCGGTCCGGCAGGCATGCAAAGCATGAACCTGGGGCTGCAGGAAGCCGAGGAACTCGCCGGGGCGCTCTCGAGCATCCTGCGCAACCAAGCCTCTGCCAGTGTGCTGGAAGCGTATCACGAGAAGGCGTTCGACAGGTGG
The DNA here is from genome assembly GCA_964578605.1 of uncultured Verrucomicrobiota bacterium. GTDB lineage: Bacteria > Verrucomicrobiota > Verrucomicrobiia > Limisphaerales > SIBE01 > JAXMHN01. The sequence continues at coordinate 1,794 of CAZODO010000015.1, forward strand.
TTGCGGCTGCTCGGGGTGCAAGGCGCGCCCAAGCCCAAGGAAAAGGCGGATCGATGGGTCAAAGAGCATAGTGCCCGAATTCTCCGGTGCCTTCCGGCCTCCGGCGAGGACCTGGCGCGGTTAATGGGCCAGTTGCAGTTGGACTGGAAAATGGCCGGGAGTCCCGGCCAGGGCTGAGCCTAACCAGCTCTTCGGAGCGCGCCGAGGAAATCGATCAGCGCTCGCGGTAAAGCACCGCGCTGTCAATGCTCACGCGATGCCCCTTGGACCGCGAATCAGCGTCGGGAAGGGTGACGATCCGCAGCGTATGTTCTCCCGGCTCGAGACCATACGTGTGCCAAAGGGCATTGTCATGCGTGCGTTCGACAATGTAGGCGTCTGCTTTGCCAACCGGCTGGCCATCCAGGTAAACCTGGGCGCGCCCGCCTTCCTGGTCGAGACGTCCCGTTACCACAACCGCCACACCGCGGAACTTGAGGATGGCTTCGTTTCCGGCGCGGTTTGAGCTCTTGGCACGGTCCTTTTCGGCCCAGTCCCCTTTCCAGGTCCAAGCCGCGCTGGTCGCCGCCGTTTTCTCGCAGGGCACACCCGGGTCCCATTGCTCAAGCGCCGGGGCTTTCGGGGTCTGCTTCTGGATGACCACTTCGTTCTCGTTCACGGTCCCGCCATGTTGCTGGATGATTTTCAGCGCGCGGTTGAGAGTGGATTGGCAAATGGTGTTGAAGGAGTAATCAGTGAAGTCGAACTTCGTATCGGCGATCTTGGGAATGCCCGCTTTGAATTCCTCGGGAATTCTGGAATACCCGAGCATCACGCCCAGGACGCCCGCTGCGCTCGAGGGGTTGCAGTCCGAGTCTTGCCCGCAACGGGTCGAAATCTCGATCGTCTTGAGGAAGTCGCCGCCGCCGAAAAGCAGTCCGAACGCGATGTAAGCGCCGTTCAGTCTGGCATCGATATTGAAGGGGGCGAGGGCGCCGTCAGGGCAGGGATCATCCGTGTCCCATTTGTCTTGGACCCTCTGCCAGACCCGGCGCCAGTCGTTCGGGTGCTGCGCCGACCAGTCGAGCAGGTCGCGGATCAGGAGACCGTAGCCGCTCTTTTCCGGGATGCAGGCGAGGCCGGCTTCGACGACTTTGCGCGGGTCGTCCAGGAAGAACGCGGCGGTGTAGCAGCCGCAAACGAACATGCCGCCATACAGGCCATCGCCGTAATTCATGACGCGCCCGACGCGGTCGCAGAACTCATTGGACGCCTGGGGGAGCCCGGGGCACATCAACCCGATGAAATCAGCCTCGATCTGGAAATCGATATCGTTGGCATGAACGTTGTATTTCGGATGCCCGGACCAGGGGGCTTTGATCCCCTGGTTCAGGACGCGCCGGGCGGCGGCGTTCGCGTGCCAGAGGTTATACTTGGAATCCTTGAACATCTCGCCGTACTGCTCGGTGGTGGCGTCAAGCCCGGCCGTATCCATCACCCTGGAGAAGGTCATTTCGACGTAGAGATCGTCCTGGTGGATCGTGTTGTCGATCATTCCCGGGCTCCATGTCAGCTCCGCTTCGTTGATCCTGGCATTCGACCTGAACTCGGTCGGTGCCCCGTAGGACACGCCGATCATCTGGCCGGCCCACCCGCCGCGAATCTTGTCCTCGAGCGCGGCGCGCGTGAGGCGAGCCGTCTCAGACAGAGCACGCGGAGCGGTTGCAGCCAGCACCGTGAGAAGAGCAGAGATTGCCGCGAAGGTGGAAAGCTTGATCATGAGGGGTAGCTAACCAGATCAGGTGTTCATGTAAAGCAGGCAATGGAGGCAGGCAGTAATCCTCATCTTGCTCAAAAAAGGCAGGGCTGGACCGCACGTTTTCCGCCCTGGCACGATCCCGTAAGGTCCGCCATAAAGAGGGCCGATCGGGCGGCCAAATGTCGCACAGTCTGATGACAAGAAGTCATCAATGGGGTTAAGTTTCTCGCCTTCAACATCTTCGCGTGATGAGAACAAATTGTTCCCATCACCACAGCCTGCGTTTCACGCTTGCGCTTGCTCAAAATGACCGTTGCTGCTTCGGAGGAACAGACGGCTCACATCCCCGCCCACCACCACGCGAGCAGGCGCTTGCCGCCAAAGATCCAAAACGTGGCCGCCAGCGCGATGTAAGGTCCGTAAGGTATCCGGCTCGACCACGCCCGCCGACCCATGGCAATCAGGGCCACCCCGACAGCCGATCCCAGCATGGCGCTGAGCAGAAGCGAAAAGAGCACCGCCTGCCAGCCAAGGAAAGCGCCAATGGCGCCCATGAACTTCACATCCCCCAGCCCCATGGCTTCGCGAGGGACCGTCAGCATGTCCGAGACGACCTCGAATTGGGGGATGGTTTCGGGCTTGAATGAATCGTCGCCAATCCGGAGCGCGTCCGGGCTGAGCCGCACCTTGGCGTCCGCGTAGCAGCGATCGATCAGTTCCACCCGGTGCGCTTGCAGTTCGATGGCGTCGCTCTTTCGGTAGAAGACCTCTTCATACGGGATTTCCTGGCCGGGGAGGACCAACGCCGATTCGGTAAAGACAATCTTCGTGCCCGGTTCGAGCACAAAACGCTGCCGGCCAAACAGCAGTTTCCCAAGGCGCAAGATCAGGTAAATGATCCCGGCGCCCGCGAGAATCCCAAGGAGGCTTTGGCGCAAAGAATCCGCTCGCGTCAAGCTTCCATGCAGGACCGGGAAGGCGGCCGAAAGGAGGAACCCGCTAACGATGCCGCCCACGGTGATTTCGTCGGGGATGATGAAATGCTCAAAGTCAATGAACGTGGCCACAATGAACCCGGCCAGAAGCAGGCAATAGATCAGGGCGAGGGCAGGGGATTGATGCCCATAGTTCAGCCACACGGCCAGGAAGGCCAGCGCCGTAAGCAGTTCGACCAGGAAGTACCGCACCGTGATGGGCGCCCGGCAATTGGCGCACCGTCCGCGCAATGCCACCCAGGTGACGAGCGGGATGTTCAAATACCAGGGGATCGCATACTGGCAATGCGGACAATGGGAGGGCGGGAAGATGATGCTCTCGCCGCGCGGCATCCGGTGAATGCACACGTTGAGCAGGCTGCCCACCATCGAGCCGAAAACGAAGAAGACCCCCGACCAGAAATGAAACGGGACCGCCGCCCAGATTTGAGTGTCAAACATGCGCTTGGTTAGCGGCGGGTTAGTCCTTCCAGTGCAGGGCCGCCATCTCGATTAATCACTGGAGAGTGCAGGAAGTTTCACCGGCCGTAAACACTCTGTTCGAGGGCCCGGCGCATCGTCCCCACGGGGGCCGGGTGACCCGTCCAGATTTCCAACGCCCGGGCGCCCTGGTGCAGGAGCATGCCCAACCCGTTGACGGCGGGACGCCCGGCGTTCTTCGCCGCGCGGATGAAGGGGGTTTCGGCAGGGCGGTAGACCATATCGTAAACGGCACCGGCCGATCCAAGCGAGAACTGTCCGGGATCGAAGGGCAGCGGGTCGCTCCGCTTCAGCCCCAGCGAGGTGGCATTGAGAACCAGGTCTACCGGGCCGGTCGGATAACCGAGCGTGACTTCCGCCTGGGGAGTTTGCGTGCGGACTTCGCACGCGATTTCCTCCGCTCTTGCGGCGGTCCGGTTGACCAGGTGAAGGCGGCGGGCGCCTTCGGCTGCCAATTGCAGCGCGGCGACCCGGGCGGCGCCGCCGGCCCCCAGAAGCAGGACAGAGGCTCCGCCCGGCTCGACCGCAAGATCCTCACGCAAAGAACGGATGATCGCCCCGGCGTCCGTGTTAAATCCGACGGTCCTGACCTCCCGCACGGCCGAAGGTTCCATGAGCCCGAGAGGCTTCCAGGCGCCGGTTTCATCTTTGCCCTGGAACAGAATGGTATTGATCGCCCCGAGCCGCTTTCCGGAAGCATCCAGTTCATCGACCATGGGCATCGCCAGCAGCTTATGCGGAAGCGTCAGGTTTAGGCCCGCAAACTGCATCGCCCGGGCGCCATCCATCGCCTGCCTTAGGTGATCCGGATGCACATCGAACGCCAGGTACCGCCAATTGAATCCCAGGGCGGCAAAGGCGGCGTTATGCATGGCGGGCGATGCCGAGTGCGCGACCGGATGACCGTAAACGGCACAGCAACGGGTGCTGGCATCGATGGCATACAATTGGGGATCGGAAACGGACACACCTCGGTTATAAGCCAGCAATCCCCCGACATCAAATCGCAAAGACACGGTGTCGGAGGACAACACGGTTGCCCCGCGCGATTTGCTCGTGAATCAGGCTTGCACGGTGCCGTCGGCGGCGGAGGCGGAGGCTCCTCGCCTTCCGGCGGATCAGATTTGAGATGACGCGCGGAAGGAATTCGAAAACACTGCTGCCCGAAGCCATGAACTCCACAATACACAAGCAAACTGTCGAACGTTCGCTGCGAATCGCTCTCGCCGCCATCTTCTCCGCGGCGGCGCTGCTCGGCGTCTGTGCTGCCAGAGCCACCGCGGCCGAGGCCTCGAACCCGGTGCACGAACCGTACCTTCTCGATACGGGCCTGATCTCCCGGTCCATCTCCTTCGAGAATCCTACTGGGGAACGCGGGGCGGGCGGCAAGGCGGCTAGCAGGCTGGGGCCCACACGCAAAGGCGCTCCAGCGCGCGATATCAAACCGGGCGAGACGGTGCAGCTTTGCGATATCGAAGGACCCGGCACAATTCGGCACATCTGGATCACGACGGACCGGGATCCGGCGGTGCAGCGGGCCTGCGTGATTCGCGGCTGGTGGGAGGGGCAAGAGCACCCGAGCATTGAATGTCCCATCGGCGATTTCTTTGGGTTCGCGCACGGAAGGATTATGTCCTACCAGTCCGCGGTGCATTCGTGCGGGCCGACGGGCGGAAGGAATCTATGGCTGCCGATGCCCTTTGGCAGTCGCGCGCGGTTCACGTTTTCGAACGAGGGCGACAAGACGGTGCCGCTATTCTACCAGATCGACTACACCGTTCGGGATGTTCACCCGCGCGATGTCGGCCGGCTTCACGTCCTGTTCCGCCGGGAGAATCCCACCACCGAAAAGCGGGATTTTGAGTTGCTGCCGCTTCGGGAACAGAAGGGGAGGTTTATCGGATCGATCATGGGAATCCGCAACTTGCATCCGGACCAATGGTGGGGCGAGGGCGAGATCAAGGTGTACATGGACGGGGACCGGGATTGGCCCACCATTGTGGGGACCGGCAGCGAAGATTACGTGGGGCTGGCCTGGGGCATTCAACAAGCAGCCTTCCTCTATAACGGCTGCAGTCTGAACGAAAAGAACTTCGTTTCCATGTACCGCTGGCATCTGCCCGACCCGCTGGCGTGGCGCGACCGGGCCCGGATCACCATCCAACAGATTGCGTGGAAGGACGGCCTGGCAGAGACGCAAGATGACTGGTCTTGTGCCACCTTCTGGTATGAGCCCGTGCCGAGCGCCAAGCTTCCCCCGATGCCGGACGCGCAAGCCCGCACGGCGGACATTTGGAAGGATTAACACCACCCGGTTGAGGGGCGGCTTGGCGGGGGGGGGGGGGTCTCCCACTGCAGGCGCCCCTTGAACCTGCACGGGCTCAGGGCTGCTTCTTGGGGTCACGAAGACTGGCTTCGATCCACCTCAGATACCGCGAGGAGCCTCTGTTCACGGAAAGGGCAAGGACTTCCGGTGTATCGTACGGATGATGCTCGATGACGAGTCGTTCCAAATCGCCAAGGGCCTTGGCTGAGGTCTTGAACAAGATCAGAACTTCCGAACTCTTCTCGATCTTGTCCTGCCACCAGTAATGCGACTCGATCTTGGGGACAAGGTTTCCGCAAGCCACCAGCCGATGTTCAAGCGCCAACCGGAGGAGACGCCGCGCCGATTTGAGGTCGGGCGCCGTCACCAGCACGATCATGCAGGGTTGGGCGGGTTTCATTTAGTTTGGCACCGGGCGATGCTATCGACCGCCAGTTTGCCTTCTAAAACGCCCATCCGGCGCGGAGTCCCACGATGTTGTGGTCGTAATCGAACCCGCCCTGGTCCGAATTATTGGACGTATGCTCAAAGAAGATCCCTGAACTCCAGTTGCCCGTGAAGTTCCAATCGAGCGCACTCCTCACCGTATAGTAGCTGTCGGTTCGGTTGGCTTGAACTCCTTGCGTCGTGGCAACATAGTCAGCGAAATTGTAGCCTGCTGCCAGCGTGCCTGTGAGGCGGCTGAACAATACCTGGTTCACCGTGCCCAGGAAGCCGGTTTCGATGAAATTCTGGCCTGCGTGCAGTCCGGACGCGAACTCCGTTCGGTGCGCTTCCAATCCGAGCACAGTTCCGGGCCTCGGGGTGTAGGAGCTTTTAATCCGCATCACTGGCTCGACGGTGCCCGAACGGTCGCTGTCGAACTGCCGGAATTGAACGCCGACATTCGCGCTCACAGTGAGATCGGGAGTGGGGGAGTAATTGACGCGCCATTCTGGACCTTCCGACATCTGGAAAGGAGCATCTTCGACATCGAGCTGCGTGAAAGACGCGCCCATGCCGGTCGAGAGTTTGGATGTCCAGTGGTAATCGGCGAAGACCTGCTGTCCGAACTGCTGGGAATCGATCAGGTTTCGCGCGCCGCTCACTTGGCCGCTGTATCCGTAACGATCGTACGTCAGGTTCAACTGGAGGGAGGTGCGTTCGCTCAGTTCATAATCGGCGCTGCCGATCGTGCCAAACGTCAGTTGCTTGGCCCGGTTGGCGATGTCACGAACCACGACCGAGGCAACGTTCACATTCTGGGCCAGCGAAAGGCTGAGCCGGTTTAGCGGCCAGCGGAGGTCCAACACCCCGCTGTGATCCACGGTGTTCAAATCCGAATGGTCCGTAAAGAACCGCAGGCCCGGCCGGTAATAGGCGCGCAGGCTCCGGGCATTGGGGCCCTCCGTCTCCACCGACGCAAACGGGGAAATGACCCAGGTCACGTCATCGTTGGGATCCCCATTCTGGTCGACCTCGACCAGGTCATCGTAAGCGACAGTCCCGGTGATGCCGCCGTGGAAATTGAGCCTGCCCCAGTTCAAGCCGGGCCTGGGATCAAGCACTCCACCGGGCATCCCCTGGTCGAAAACGCCCACCTGGGCGGACACGCTGGCGGCGGCCATGGTGAACGCAACCCCGCACGCAAAAGAAACAAAGCGCCTGCGCGTTGTTTGGAATTTAAGCGGGGCATTTGTGGAAGAAGATTTTGGACGCATGAGACACCCGATATGAGGGAAACCTGCCGCGGAACCGAAACCAATCGTGGCCTTGGGCACGCCTTTCGTGCTTTCGGCCGCAAACGAAACGGCCGCCACTTGCTTTAAGTGACGGCCGTCAAGACAACCAATTGCATCACTGGCTGCAGCCGGGAGCGAACTAGCTGGCCAGTTGTTGCCGACGATAACGCAGAGCGACCGCACCCGCAACGCACGCGAGACCGAAGATCATCGCGTATTCGGACGGCTCGGGCACCACGGTCAGACCGTATTCGGCGCCGAGGGCCTGCTCAATGGCGTTAATGTCACCAGGAACCGCGCTGAAAATTTGAATCTCGGCAATGTCACCGGTCCAGCGATCAGGCACATCGCCCGGAGCGTTGAACGGTGCTCCACCGACAGTGAGCTTTCCGGTGGCGGTCTGCGGAAGCGGTCCCGCGAAATCTCCCGCGAGACTCGGGAGCGGGGTTCCGTCGAGGCGAATCGTTCCTCCATTGCCATTTCGAACTAACGTAAGAACGTGCCATGAGCCATCCGCAACATTCCCTTCATCGGCATTGATGAAGTCCGTTGAACCCCCGGTAAGATTCCCCTGAACGTAGTAGATGTCGCTGGCAGTTCGGGAAACTTGAACCAACCGCTGGTACGCTGCGACGGATTCATCCATCCAGGTCAATGCACTCCGGTCGTTTGCGAAACCCCTGAGGACCATGAAAACAGCGCCTTGTGTTTCACCCAGTATGGTGGCCGGAACGCTGGCGTTAAGTAACGGGGTCTGGTTGAACGCAAGGTAATTGAAGCCTGAATTCAGGAGCGTCGGGCCGGTCCCCAGCGGCGCTAGTGTGTAGGTCGAACCGATGTCACTCCAAGCTGTGACGGGGTTATTAAGCGTGCCAGTAACGTTTGAATCTGCGTCAAACACCAATTGCGCGTTGGCGGTGGCCAACCCGAACGCCGCCACGCAGGTGGCCACGATTTTCAGTAACAAAGCTTTTGTCTGCATACTGGTTATCCTTTAGTTTTTCAGTACCCTTCAGTTTCGAACTTCTGACTTGCCCTTCGCTCCACCGGGGATTTTCTATCCCGCAGGGCCCGCTCTTTCCGGAACTTGGCTCTTGTTTACCAGATTCCCAAGGCAGCAGTCAACAGAAATTTTGAGAAAAAATGGCCACCACCAGGCGGCGTTTCGAGCGGCTTTAGCTGTGGGTAGGAGGGCGGGTCGGATTGGCCCGGCGCAACTTTTTTGGGGCTCCGACCCGCGGTTCTTGGAGGCAAACAACTTGACGAAGGTCAAACCGTGGCTTAACTGCCCATGATCGAGGCTCGGCGCATTGTTCTCAAGGAGAGTGGATCCGTGGGGCGCACGATCCCGATCAAAAGACCGTTACCATCGAGGATATGAAATCGTTGCGTGGCATTTTGGGAGGTTGGGGGATCTCTGTTCTTTTCTTGCTGCTGAGCCAGCCACTTTTGGGCCAGCCCGTCTCAATTCCGGACATCGGCCTGCAACAGGCTGTACGTGTGGCTCTGGGCAAACCGACCCGCGAGATCACCCGCGCGGACATGCAGACCCTCCGCGAACTGAACGCGCGTTCCCTTGCCATCCGCAGCCTTGAGGGATTGGAAACAGCGACCAACCTGGAAGGGCTTGATTTGCGGTTTAACGAACTCTCCAACGTCACGCTTCCGGAATCGCTGTCGCGCCTGGCGGTGCTTGACCTTTACGGCAACGATCTCACCCGCCTGGTGATCCCCTCCACCCTGCGCAGCCTGACGACTTTGAATCTCGGGCTGAATTCGCTTCCTGATTTGGAGTGCCTTGCCGGCTTGAGCAGCTTGACCCATCTCGTTGTATGGGCCAACGGCTTGAGTTCGGTGACCCTTCCACGGGGTCTGACGAGTCTGGTGGCCCTGGACCTTTCCCATAACGGTTTGTCCAGCCTGAGCCTGCCTTCGGATATGGCGCAACTGGCCGAGTTGACGCTGTCCGCAAACCAACTGAGCGACTTCGCGTTTCTCGAAGGGCGCGGCAGCCTCGTCAAACTGAACCTCGATGACAATCAATTGACTGCGCTCGACCTGCCGCCTGGCCTCCAAAACCTGCGCGAACTCAGCTTGGCGCGGAACCGCCTGCAATCGCTTGCGTTTCTCGAAGGTCTCAACGGTCTGGAACAGTTGAACCTGGCCGGGAACGGACTGCCCCAACTTCCGCTGCCCTCGAGCCTGGCCGCGCTCCGAGTCCTGAACGTGTCGGCGAATCAACTGACGGACACAGCGTTTCTCCAAAGCTTGCCGGCCCTGGAGTCGCTCAATCTCAGCCTGAACCGGCTCACCTCGCTGGCACTGCCCGACGGGTTGGATCGGCTGGTCTCGCTTGACCTCTCCTTCAACCGGTTGGTCGAATTCCACCCGCCGCTTAACCTGCCCAACCTGGAATCCCTCGACCTCGCCGACAATAACCTGGCGGACGTTTCATTCCTGGAAGGTCTCGACCGTTTAAGGACTCTCAATCTCTATGGCAACCGGCTGGTGCAACTCGCGTTGCCACCCAGTCTTCGAGGGTTGATCGAGCTGAACCTGGGCGGGAACAGCCTGGTCGATTTCTCGTTCCTGGCCGGAATGGAACAACTCTCCGTGCTTGGGCTCTATGGCGCGGGGCTTTCAAGCCTGGCTTTGCCGCCGGAACTCCATCTCACGGAGCTGAATCTCGGCGCCAACCGGCTCGTCGACTTCTCGTTCCTGGAAGGCCAGAGCAGCCTCGTGGCACTTGATCTCTCCAACAACCAGCTCCGGGAATTCGTGCTGCCGCCCGACCTCGAAAACCTCCGGGAGCTGAACCTCGGCGCGAACCGGTTGACGGATTTCTCGTTCCTTGCCGGCCTCACCCAATTGACCCGCCTTGATCTTTCGGGAAACGAACTCACCCAACTTGCGCTGCCGCCCGGCCTGGCAAAGCTGAGTGAGTTGAGGCTCGGCGCGAACCGGCTGTCGGATCTCTCCTTCCTTGCCGGACGCCGGGGGCTCACTTTCCTGGATCTCCGTGCCAACCAGCTTGGCGCCTTGGCGCTGCCGGAAGGGTTGAGCGCGCTGGTCTCGCTTAACCTCTCGTTCAACGAACTCGCTGAAATCACCCTCCCACCCGGACTGGACCGGCTGAGGGATCTGAGCCTGACCGGCAATCCGCTGCGCAAACTCGCTCTCCCGGCCGGGAATCCCGGGCTGTGGCCGTCAGTGGGACCCTTGGGCAAGAGCGGCGTCGACCTGTCGCTCTTTCCCGTTCTGAAATCCGCGCGCTGCCTGATGGATGGGGCGTTCTGCTTCGATGTCTTTGCCGATTCGGGAACCTTCACCATTTCGAAGTCCACCGACGGCCGGACATGGACCGATGTGGGGACGGTGCGGCTGGACGAGCCGAACTTCCCCGGGGCAGCGTACACCGACGAGATGGCCGCCGAACACGCCTTTTACCGGGTGCGATGAAAGGCGCTTTGCTGCCCTCGCCTGCGAGGGTCGAGGCCTTCGGCTCAATGGCTCAGCGATCCCAGTCGAAAGAGGACCCTGTATTACCCCGAAAAAACCGGATAAATAGCGTTTCATCCTCAGGGGTATCCCAGCCAGAGGAGGGGAGTTTCCACTGAAAACAGCGAGGCACCACAAACTCCAACGCCGGCTCGGAGAAGTCGCCAGTCCAATTTTTCTCTTCGCCTTAACAAGATTGGTGGATTCCACTCCGGTTCCTTCGGATGAGGATCGGCTCACCCTAATTTAATTTTATCTGTAACAAAATCGGGTTGGGGGTTACCACAACTGGCGCTCGACGGTTTAAAGAAAGGTGTGGCGTGTTAAAAAATGAGACACTATGGCGATTTCCTTGACAAAAAGCGGCTGTAATGGGATAAAGAATAAGTTGTTTGAGACTGTTCCAGATGGAATGGCGACCAAAGCAATCGACGCGTGGGTACCACGAATCCAACACCGACAAGAATCCTCGGGAACTTTGCCTTGGCTCCTGGTGCGAGTGGCGTGCAAATGGCCAGTGTCGCCCGGTGTGATCCGCCTCCTCGTCGTTGAATGACGGCTGCTTCAACAGGTTCTATGTGTGCTGCCTGGAAAAATGCATCTGCCTGCGGGGACAGACCCTGGCTCGCCGCTTCCGCTGCAGCGAGGGTAAGGGGAACCCCGACCAACAATTCATCTTTTTTCCACCCACGTGAATCTTGACGCTATATCGGCTGCCGCATTAGAAAGATCTCCGAGTAGATCACTCGGTTCGGGCTACGAGACTTTCATGAATGGAGGAACTGTGCATAAAGAGTTAGTACAAGGGAGTGCTGGGCAATTCGGGTTGGTAGAGGCCGCCAGGGAGAGCGGATCGGGTTTTCCAATTTGGAAACGCTGGTTGGACCTTTTCCTGCTGCTGCTGGGATTGCCGGTGGTTTTGCCGGTCATGCTGGTTGCCGCTCTTTTGATCAAATTACTGTCGAAGGGTCCGATCTTCTTTCGGCAGGTGCGGATCGGGTATTCGGGAAAGCCGTTCACGTGCTGGAAATTCCGGACGATGCATGAGAATGCGGATCCCGAGCTTCATCGGAAGCATGTCGAGAATCTGATCGCGAACGACCTGCCGCTGGTGAAGCTGGACACGACCGGAGACAAGCGCTTGATCCCCGGTGGCGCGGTGCTCAGGGCGGCATGCATCGATGAACTGCCGCAGTTGATCAATGTGCTCTTGGGAGACATGAGCATCGTGGGGCCGCGTCCGTGCATGGAATACGAATATAAACAGCTCCTCCCGTGGCATCGGCAGCGGTTCAACAGCCCGCCCGGGATGACCGGGTTGTGGCAGGTGAGGCGCCGTTCGGATACGAATTTCTCGGAGATGATGGAGTTGGATTTGGAGTACGTGACGAACCGGAGCCTGTGGCTGGATTTGTCCATCGTGCTGCAAACGGTGCCGGCTGTGCTGACGCAGTCGAAGGAAAATCGAGCGGCGAAACGGAACGAAACGAAATCCAAAGAAAGGGCGAAGACGCATGGCTAAAGAGCAGATCAGTGTCGGGGTTGTGGGGTGCGGTTATTGGGGACCCAATCACGCCCGCAATCTAAACAGTCTGTCCGACTGCTGCCTGCGCGCGATCTGCGACCAGGACGCCCGCCGCTTGGCGCATCTCAAGAAACTTTATCCGCAGGTGGAGTGCTACAACAGCTGCGAGGAAATGCTGGAGCGGTCGAAGCTTGACGCCGTGGTGATTGCCACGGCGGTGAAGTCGCACTTTTCTCTTGCCGAGAAAGCCCTCAAGGCGGGACTCCACGTGCTGGTGGAGAAGCCGATGGCCCGGTCGACGGCCGAGTGCGATCAATTGATCGATCTGGCCTCCAGCCAGAACAAAGTCCTGATGGTGGGGCACACGTTCCTGTATTCGGCTCATGTCCGAAAGATCAAAGAGATCGTGGACAAGGGCGATCTTGGAGATATCCAGTATATCAGCAGCCGGCGGCTGAACCTGGGGCTGTTCCAGAAAGATATCAATGTCACCTGGGATCTCGCGCCTCACGATCTCTCGATCATCCTTTATATCATTGGCGAGATGCCCCTGACAGTGAACTGTTGCGGCAAGGCGCATGTGAGCCGCGGGGTGGAAGATGTCACCAACATGTCGCTCGTCTTTCGCAAAGATCGCCTGGCCACGGTGCATAACAGCTGGCTCGATCCGCGCAAGGTGCGGGAGATGACCATCGTGGGCACGCGGCGCATGGTGGTGTACGACGATGTGGCGCCGCTGGAGAAGATCAAGATTTACGATTCCAGGGTCGAAGTGCCGCCGCATTACGACACGTTCGCCGAGTTCCAGTACGCCTATCATTACGGCGACATGTATGTCCCGTATGTGAAACAGGAGGAACCTCTCAAGGTGGAGTGCCAACATTTCATCGATTGCATCCGCGACCACACCACGCCGCTGAGCGATGGCGAACAAGGGCGGCAGTTGGTCACCGTGCTCGAAGCCGCTTCATCCTCTTTGGAGCGGAACGGAGCCGCGGTCACGCTGGCGGTTGAATCCCGGGAGCGCCGAGCCAAAGCGGCGCCGAATGGGAAGACGTCGCGTGCGGAGGTTCTCACGAAATGAGTATCTCCAGCCCGTTGCGGCAGATCGCCCCCGACGTGCGATTGGGCGAGCGTGTGCTTATTCGCGACTTCACCAATCTGTACGGATGCGAGATCGGGGACGACGTTAAGATTGGCACCTTCGTGGAGATCCAGCGCGGGGCCCGCGTGGGCAGCCGGTGCAAAATCTCCAGCCATACCTTCATTTGTGAGGGCGTGACGATCGAGGACGAAGTCTTTATCGGGCATGGCGTCACCTTTACCAACGACCGGTTCCCAAGATCCACGGCTCCGCATGGCGGCCTGCAAACAGAGGCCGATTGGAAATGCGAAGCCACGGTCGTCAAGCGCGGGGCGTCCATTGGGTCTGGAGTCACGCTTCTTTGCGGAATTACGGTCGGCGAAGGAGCCATCGTGGGTGCGGGGAGCGTGGTGACCCGTGACGTTCCGGCGCACACCATCGCGGCCGGCAATCCTGCCCGCGTCATTCGAAAAATCTCGGAGAATTCCTAATGCAAGTGCCGTTTGTCAGCCTTCGTATCGAAGACGAGTCGCTCCAGCGGGAAATCCAGGAGGGCATCCAGCAAGTCATCGCCAGCAATGCCTTCGCGGGCGGCCCCTTCGTGGCGGCCTTTGAGAAGGACTTCGCCGCGTTTTGCGAGGCCGAGTTCGCCTCGGGGGTCGGGAACGGGACGGATGCGCTCTGGCTGGCGCTGGTGGCCTTGGGAGTGGGGCCCGGCGATGAAGTGATCACGGTGCCGAATACGTTCATCGCGACCGTGGAGGCCATCAGCCTGAGCGGAGCCAGGCCGGTGTTCATCGATATCGATCCGCGCACGCACACCATGGATCCCGCGAGGATTGAGGCGGCGATCACGCCGCGGACCAAGGCGATTATCCCGGTCCATCTCTATGGTCAACCGGCCGATATGGACCCGATCCTGGAGATTGCCAAGCGGCGCGGGTTGTGCGTCGTCGAAGACGCCTGCCAGGCGCACGGGGCCACTTACAAGGGCCGCAAAGTGGGGGCGCTGGGAAATGCGGGATGCTTCAGCTTCTATCCCACGAAGAATTTGGGCGCCTTTGGCGAGGGCGGGGCCGTTGTGACAAACGACCGCCAGGTCAAAGAACGCATCGACAGCCTTCGGGAACACGGGCAGGCGGCCCGATACCAGCATAAAGAAATCGGCTGGAACGCCCGGATGGATGGCATTCAGGGAGCCGTGCTCAAGGCGAAACTCAAACGGTTGCCGCACGAGAACGAGAAGCGCCGTTCCTGCGCCGCTCTTTACAAAACGCTTCTGGCCGGAGTGCCCGGTGTGGAGCCGCCCTTTGAAGCGCCTGAGCGCTCCCACGTGTACCACCTCTATGTGGTTCGCGTGAAGAAGAACCGGGCCGACCTGATGAGGCATTTGAATGCCCAGGGAGTGGGATGTTTGATCCATTATCCGACACCTATCCATCTGCAGCCGGCTTACGCTTTCCTCGGATTGGCTTCAGGTTCCTTCCCGTGCGCGGAACAGAGCACAACCGAGATCCTGTCGCTGCCCATGTTTCCGGGACTCACGGAAGCTGGCATTCGCCAGGTCATTGACGCGCTCCGGTCCTATGCCCCGAATCCCGGGGCAGGGAGCTGACATGGTGATGTTGTCTGAATCGTTGGAAGTCCGTAGGGGAGGAGATAGGCAGGAGGCGTTTCGGTTCGAGGGAAGCGGCGTGAGCGTTGCTGATCCACGCGGTTTCCCCGGATGGAACCGGCTCTGCGAATCCCACCCGGACGGGTCCGTTTTCCATAGCACGAAATGGTTGAATGTGCTGGCGGAGACCTATGGGTTTGCGCCGTCCAGCCTGATCTGCGGCAAAGGAACCCAACCTGCAGCGATGCTGCCGTTCTTTGAGGTTTCCCACTTTGGGAAACGAAAAGCCGTGTCGCTCCCCTTTACCGATGCCTGTGAGCCGCTCGTCTGGGACTCGGCTGAGGCGGGGAAGGCGCTCTGGACCGAACTGCTTCAACTCGGCAACGCCAGGCGATGGAAGCGGTTGGAATTGAGAGGCGGGAAGGCTCTAGCCGCCGGACAACCGCCCTCCCTCGAGTTTTACGGACATGTCCTGGACCTGACACCGGGCGAGGCCAAACTGTTCGCGAGCTTTGAGTCAGCCGTGCGCCAGGCTATCCGCAAAGCCGAGCGCGAAGGGGTCAAAGCAGAAGTTTCGACAGCAGCCGAGGCCGTACAGGCGTATTATAGTCTGCATTGCCGGACGCGAAAGAGCCACGGGTTGCCGCCGCAGCCGTATCGGTTCTTTCGCAAGATTCACGAGCACTTGATCAAAAAGGGCGGCGGGATGACGGTATTGGCTATGCACCAGGGCAAGCCGGTCGCTGGAGCCGTGTTTATGCGGTTGGGCACCAAGGCTCTGTTTAAGTTTGGGGCTTCGGACCGAAGGTTTCAAAGCTTGCGGGCCAATAACGTGGTAATGTGGACGGCGATACAGCAGTTGGCCGGGAACGGGGTGGCCAGCCTGCATTTTGGCAGGACCTCGATTTCCAATGAAGGGCTCAGGCGCTTCAAACTCGGATGGGGCGCCACAGAGTCGCGCATACGGTATTGGACCTATGATTTTTGGAGCTCCGCATTTGTGATAAGTCGGGACAGGGCTTTCGGCTGGCACAACCGCCTGTTTGCGGCAATGCCAGTGTGGCTGGCTCGAATCGCTGGTGCGCTGCTCTACAAGCGTTTCGCCTGAGCGACGGCAACTTGCGAAGGATTTGTTTATGGATCAGTCACTGGAGCCAAATTGGAGGGAGGACGGCTTAATGGGGCCAGAGGGGTCCGTTGGAACGCCGCCATCTCGGGATTCTGCATCGTCCGGTCACACGGTCGAAGACATCCTTTATGCCCTTTTCCGGCGCAAATGGCTCATCGTGACCTGTTCGCTGATCGGACTCATCACGGCGGCGGTGGTGTACAAGCTGACGCCGAAAGTCTACCATTCCGAAGCGAGGCTGCTGGTCAAGTACGTTCCTGAGGTTGAATCGCTCGGGCCGGGACAGGGCGACAGTGACGTTCGTTCACCCATCCTGCGGGGGGAGACCGTGGTGAACTCAGAATTGGACATCCTGACCAGCGGCGATCTTGCTTCCAAAGTCGCCGAAGGCGTCGGTCCGGAACGGATTCTGGCAGCCGTGGGTGGCGGGAACAGCCTTGCAGCAGCGGCGATGACCGTGAAAGGCGGTGTGACGGCTTATGCCGTGGCCAAGGCGAACTCCATCCGGGTCCTCTTCCAGCATCCAGACCCTAATATCGTCACCAATGTCCTCTCGGAGTTGATCAGCCAGTACTTCGAAAAGCATTACCAGGTGCACCGCGAGTTGCACGACCTCCCACGCTTCGAACGCGAACGCGACCAGGTTGGGCTCAAGCTCGCGGACACCGAGGCGAAGCTGCGCGAATTGATGACCAAAGAAGGTGTCTTCTCGAGCGAAGCATCCAAACGATCGGCTGCGGCGGAGGTCGAAAGCACACAGAAAGCTCTCCGCGACGCCGAAATGGAGCTGAGGCAATTGCAAGGACTTCTGCGGCTCAGCCCGACGAACAGCACCCCGGAAAAGGCGGAGATTTTCGACCCGAAATATGCCGCCCAGCGCGACGAATACGCCCGGCTATCGGCCGATGTGGAACGTTTGCGCGCGCGGGAGCAGGCGACTATGGCCCAGAACTACACCGCCGAAAGCAGCATGGTGAGGCCGCTGCGGGAAAAGAGAGCCAAGCTGGAGACCCGGAGGGCGGAACTGGAGAGGGAATTCCCTGAGTTGGCCGGCTTGGCACTAAGCTCGGCCGGAACCGAGGCGGCCGATCCCTTGACGAACCGGCGGAAGCTGGAGATCCTGAAAATAACGGTTTTGACCCTCCAAGAGCGGCTCGATGCTGCCAAAGGGGAAGAGGCTCGCCTTTATGGTCTTGCGGATAAGATCCAGGAGTTGGAAAGGCAAAAGGAGATCGAAGAAGAGCACTACCGCTACTTCGCGAAAGCGCTGGATCGCGCGAAGTTCGACGCGGCGTTGGGCTCCAGTCGCGATTCGAATATTGGGCTGGTCCAGCGGCCGACTCCTCCCGTGAGTGACCCTGGCGCCCTTTATAAGAAACTCATGATGATTATTGGAGTCGGGGTTGTTGCTGGGGTCGTGCTCGCTTTGTTCATTGAGCTGTTCCTCGATCAGCGGATCAAGCGTGCCGTGGAGGTCCGCCGGTTACTGCCGGTGCCCCTTTACTTGTCCATTCCCGCTTCCGCGCTTAACGGAAAGCGACGGCTGTTGCCTAATGGACCGAGATCGCCCGAAACCGGAGAAGACCGGGGCAACGCGATGGCCTTGATCCCTGAAAACCGGGACCGTTCGAGCGATCGGTTGCAGCCGTATTTTGAGGCTTTGCGGGATCGGATATTGAATCGTTTCGAAACGAACCCTCGCAAGCCGAAACTGGTCGGAATTTGCGGATGTGCCGGAGCTTCCGGCAGTGTCACCCGGCTCGCGACGGGGTTGGCGGGCGCGTTGTCGGAGGCTGGAGACCTCAAGGTGCTCTTGGTGGATATGAAGAATCGGAGTGGCAGACCGCACCCCATCCTTGGGACAAGACGGTCCTGCTCGCTGGCGGAAGCGCTGGAGAACAGCAACAAGGGAGAAGCTTTGATCGCGCCGAATCTTTACGTGGCCACTGCGCAAGGATCGGGAAATCAAGCACTTGCCACTTCGCCGTCGAAATTCACACGCGTTGTCCCGCAACTGAATGCCAGCGACTATGATTATATCGTGTTCGACATGCCGGAAGTCGATCAGGTGAGTATCACCCCCCGGCTGGCGAAGCACATGGACTTGATGCTTTTGGCCGTCGAAGCGGAACGGGCGCACCGTGGCGCGGTGAAGCAGGCAGGATCCTTGTTGATGGAGTTCACTCCCAATGTTGCGGTGGTCCTGAACAACACGAAGGCTTGTCTTCCGCAAAGTCTGCATCACGCCGCCTGAAAGCAAGGGCGTGGAACCGGCTGAGCGAATGCGTGTCCCTCGGGGGACGGAAGGACCGGAGGCTAGGTTTTGCAGCGCGGATGCACCAGAACCCATGCTGAGAGCACCGTGATTGCCCCTTTGTGGCACGACGGGTGCTCGCCCATAACCAAATCGTCGTCGTGGAACATCTCACGCCGATGTCACTCGCCCATGGCGAAGTGACGAGGACGAAGTCTGCCCTGGAATCCCGCAAGGCGGCGATTTTGGATGGCGAAATGGCCGAAACAGATTGAGCTCGTTCGATACTTCCCCCAAGATCGGCGGCGTTACGGCGTGAGCAGGCTCCGGACACTCATTCGGGATAGCTACTACCAGTTCAAACCCTGGCTGCCTTGGCGTGTTCGTGTGGGCCTTCGCAGACGGCGCGCGACCTGGATCAGGAAACGTCACCGTGCCACATGGCCAATCGACCCGAAGGCAGCCGAGAAACCAGCGAACTGGCCCGGATGGCCCAGCGGTTATCGCTTTGCTTTCGTTCTTACGCATGACGTCGAGACCGCAGCGGGTCTGTCGAACTGCCGTCCCTTGCTCGAGATGGAGCGAGGCTTGGGGTTTCGCTCCTCGTTCAATTTTGTTCCGGAAGGAGGTTACCGGATTTCCGAGGAGTTTCGGCGTTGGATTGCCGAAGAGGGATTTGAAGTCGGCGTGCACGATTACAGGCACGACGGAAAGCTCTTTCGTTCGAGGCAATGGTTCCGGCGGAATGCTGAGAGCATCAATCGTTACCTGCAGGAATGGGGTGCCGCTGGCTTTCGTTCCGGTTTCATGTTGCACCGAGTGGATTGGCTCCATGACCTTAGAGTCCTTTACGATGCGTCGACGTTCGACACCGACCCGTTTGAACCGCAGCCGGATGGGGTGCGTTCGATCTATCCGTTCTGGGTCCCAGGACCGGATGGCACGGGCTACGTCGAACTCCCCTACACGCTGGTTCAGGATTTTACCTTGTTTGTCATCCTGCAGGAGCGCAGCCCGGAGATCTGGAAACAGAAGCTCGATTGGATCGCTGAACAAGGAGGCATGGCCCTGCTGGACACGCATCCGGATTACATGGCCTTTCCTGGCAGCAACCCCAGTGCGCGCGCGTATCCGGTCGAGTTTTACCGCGATTTTCTCGAGTACGTAACCCACCGATATTCCGGCCAGTTCTGGCATCCCCTGCCAAAAGAGTTGGCAGAGTACGTGCGCGGAGCGGCGAAAACCCGCGTGCTCACCCAACCCCGCAAGACATCTGTGAATCCCGGAGCGAAGAAGATCTGGATCGATTTGGACAACACGCCGCATGTCCCTTTCTTTTTGCCGATTGCGGCGGAGCTTCGATCCCGAGGGTATCCAGTCGTGACGACGGCGCGAGACGCTTTTCAAGTTTGCGATTTGGCGGATTTCCACGGGATGGAGTATCGCAAGATCGGGCGCCACTACGGCAAGAACAAGGTTGCGAAGGTCCTGGGGCAGTTCATCCGTGCTCTCCAGTTGACTCCGTTCACGTTGAAGGAGAAGCCGGCTCTCGGTCTCTCGCACGGGTCTCGCGCTCAACTTATCGCCTGCAACGTGCTCCGTATTCCTTCCATTCTGGTCGCCGATTATGAGCACGCCGTGACGCCGCCGCTCATGCGCCCCAAATGGGAGCTGGCGCCTGAGGCGATCCCGGACAGCGTGTTGCATTGCCGCAACGGCTTTTGCCGCAAGTATTCCGGCATCAAGGAGGATGTCTACGCCTGGACGCTGGCTCCCGACCCGTCCGTGCTGGGCGAACTTGGACTGAACGGCAGCGAAATCATCGCCCTGGTGCGGCCCCCCGCTACCGAGGCCCACTACCACAATCCCGAGAGCGAGATCCTCTTTGAACGCGCGATGGAACGGCTCTGCCACACGGCCGATGTCCGAGTGGTCCTCTTGCCGCGAAACCACCGGCAGGAGCTTTGGATGCGGGGGAAGTGGCCCGATTGGTTCGCGGGCGGCCGCGTGGTGATTCCCGCGCGAGCTCTGGATGGCTTGAACCTGATCTGGCATGCGGACCTCGTGATTAGTGGAGGCGGCACCATGAACCGCGAATCCGCGGCTTTGGGGGTTCCTGTCTACAGCGTATTTCGCGGTCCGATTGGAGCGGTTGACAAGCACCTCCAAGCGGAGGGACGGCTTGTGCTCCTCACCTCCGTGGCAGAAGTGGACCAGAAGATCGCCATTCAAAAGCGCGAACGCAAGGCCGCCGCCCTGGAAAGGAAACCGGGCCAGGCCTTGTGTGATATCGTGGACCATATAGAGGCGATCCTGGCCCTCGAGGACCGCTCCAGGCTGTCCAAGCAGGGCAACTCTCGATAGTCACAAATCATGCAGTCACACCTCCATTTGATGCTGGTCGCCGGAGCGCGGCCGAACTTCATGAAGATCGCCCCTCTCATCGAGGCGATCAGGACACGTCACGGCAGTTCTGGCAAGGGCGCCCCTTTGAAGTATTGCCTCGTCCACACCGGGCAGCATTACGACGCCCGAATGTCGCAGGTTTTCTTTGAGGAGATGGGCATTCCCGCCCCGGATATCAACCTCGAGGTTGGCTCCGGATCCCACGCGGTGCAGACTGCGCGCATCATGTTGGGCTTTGAGCCCGTCTGCCTCGAGCGCAAACCGGACTGGGTGGTGGTCGTGGGGGATGTCAATTCCACCATGGCCTGCACCCTGGTCGCGTCCAAGCTCGGCATCAAAGTCGCCCATGTGGAGGCGGGTCTGAGGAGCTTTGATCGCACCATGCCCGAGGAAATCAACCGGCTTGTCACGGACGCTCTGGCCGATTTGCTCCTCCCTCCATCGGAGGAGGCCTGCGAAAATCTGCGGCGCGAAGGAGTCCCGCCCGCGAAGATCAAGCTTGTGGGGAATATCATGATCGACGCACTCGTAGCCAACCTGCCCAAGGCGCGGCGCTCATCGATCCTGGACCGTCTCGGACTGCAGAGCAAGGCGTTTGCCTACGTCACGCTCCATCGGCCGTCGAATGTCGACGCCCCGGGCACGCTCGCGCACATCGCGCGCGAGTTGGAGGACCTTTCCCGGCGCCTGCCCGTTGTTTTCCCGGTGCATCCTCGCACGCGAAAGACCCTTAGGGAGCGGGGTCTCTTCACTCAACCAGGGCCTGGATTAAAGCTGCTCGAGCCGCTGGGGTATCACGACTCCCTCGCGTTGACCGAGGCGGCAAGGCTCATCGTGACCGACTCAGGCGGGCTTCAGGAGGAATCGACCTATTTCCGAACGCCGTGCCTGACCTTGCGCCCCAACACCGAGCGCCCTGTCACGGTGACGATCGGCAGCAACCGCTTAACGACCCCCGAGCAATTGGCGGCCGACGTCCAGCAGATCCTCGCCCGCAAGGAACCCGTGGGCCGGATTCCTGACTTGTGGGACGGCGACACGGCTGGGCGGATTCTGCAGGCGATCTGCGAAGCCACCGAGAAGCAGGCCGCGCCTGGGGGAAACGGCTGCTCGAAGAACGATGGCCATCCCGTGGCCAACGAATCCCAGGCGGTCGCAGGTGGCAACCGGCCGGTGCAAGTCTGAACTCGAATGCTAAGGCTGATCTTCACACTGGATTACGAGATTCACGGGAACGGCGAAGGCTGCCCGTGGGAGCTCATGGTCGAACCGACCGACCGGCTTTTGGCCCTGTTGGAGGAGTATGGCGCCAAGCTGACAATCATGGCAGACATCGCGGAGATCCTCCGCTTCAAAGAGTGGTTCGAACAGACGGGCCGCGATGAGTTCCATTACCGGGCCATTTTGGATCAACTGCAGCGCGCGGTCCGGGATGGGCACGATGTTCAGCTGCACATCCATTCGTCCTACTTTAACGCCGAACGCCGAGACGGCCGGTGGGTTCAAGACTGGTCTGAGTATGACTTTGCGAGCCTGCCCCGGGATCGGATGGATGAGATGGTCAGTCGTGCCAAGGCTTTTCTTGAATCGGTCCTCCAGCCGGTGAATTCGTCGTACCGGTGTTCGGTCTTCCGGGCGGCCAACTGGGCGGTCAGCCCCTCGCAACACGTGGTCCCGGTCCTGGTCAAGAATGGGATCCAGATTGACACCTCCGTCTTTAAATTCGGCAGCCGCCGTGGCAGGGTGAATTTCGATTACCATTCCGCGCCGCATGCGCTGTTGCCTTGGCGGGCCGACCCCGAAGAGATCTGCCGTGCAAACAACGAGAGCGCGCTTTGGGAATTCCCGATTTACACAGAGAACCGCTGGGTCGGAGCGTTCCTGAATCTAAACCGCTTTTACCGCGCGGTCCTCACCAAATTTCACAGCGTGGACGCCGGCGGAGAACCGCCAGGGGAAAGCCCGGCGAACGGGTCCACCGACTGGCCCGGCGCGTGGCTGTTGCGCAAGCATGCCTGGAAGGCGGACTTCAACCAGTGTTCCGGGCGCCAATTGATCCGGAGCTTGCGGCGGGCGGAAGCCCAAGTGGAGCCGGGCGTTCGTGCGCCGTTCGTCCTGATTGGCCACTCGAAGTTGTTCACCCGCTGGAATGCTTCCAGCCTCCGGCCCCTTCTTTCGTTCGTTCGAGCCCACCCGGCGCGATTCGGTTTTGGCACCTTCGGTTGCTTCATGGACGGGGCTCTTTCCGAAGCCGACCCGTGTCTCGCGGCTGCCAGCCGAACGGTCAAATAGTGTTCCGATGCAGCGTTCTGGTTACGCCATCATCACTCCGGTCCGCAACGAGGCGGAGCACCTTCCAGCGACCATTGCGTCCTTGGTTGCGCAGACGCTCCGGCCGTGGAAGTGGGTCCTTGTGGATGACGGGTCTAAGGATGGCACGCACGAGATCATCGAGCAGGCGTCAAGGGCGCACGACTGGATCGTGGCTTGCCGCCGTGCAGACCGGGGATATCGGAAGGCCGGCGGCGGGGTCATTGACGCCTTCTACGACGGTTATCAACGGATCGCCGAGGGCCCATGGGAGTTCCTGGTGAAATTGGATGGCGACCTCTCTTTCGAGCCGGACTACTTCGCCCGCTGCCTGCAGCATTTCAGCGCCGACCCGCGGCTTGGCATCGCCGGCGGTTCGGTCTGCCAGATGTCCGGCAACGCCCTCTTCCTGGAGTCCGCGGTGGACCCGCTCTTTCATGTGCGCGGAGCGACCAAGATTTATCGCCGGACGTGCTGGGATCAGATCGGCGGACTGCTCCGGGCTCCCGGATGGGACACGGTGGACGAGTTTAAGGCCAACATGCTCGGCTGGCGCACGCGCACCTTTCCCGAGTTGAGAATCATTCACCATCGCCAGGCGGGTGAGGCCTATGGCCAGTGGCATAATTGGACCAAGAACGGCCTGGCCAACTACGTTGCCGGCTACCATCCCCTCTTCATGCTGGTGAAATGCGTGAAACGCGCGTTTCACAAGCCCCTGTTCATCGTGGCCGCCGGCTTGTGGGTTGGGTTCTGCCTGGGCTATCTGAAACGGGTTCCCCAAGTGCCCGACCGCGACGTGGTTCGTTACGTCAGGCGGCAGCAGATCCGCCGCATGCTCCTTCGTCCCAGCGTTTACAGTTCGCAGTGACTGGATTCCTCTATCTCAGAACGCCCGCTGGGTTCGACCTGCCTGCGCCGGCGCAGTTCGCTCCCCGAGGGGCCACCCTGACCTGGGCTCTGCAACGCCCGGAGGCCCACGAAGCGCTCTGGACCTGGGGGGGCACCGCCGGTGACATTCACGTTGCCAGCGGCGATGGCCGGTTCGTTTCGCTCTCGGGCTACCTCACCGGCATCCACCAGGGGCCTTCCTTCCGGACCCAGGCCGAGGTCGCGGACTTTCTCCTCAATGCCTTCGAGCGCGACCCGGATCCGCAAGTGATCAGCGCCCTCGCCGAACGCGCGCACGGCTCTTTCAGCGTGCTTTTCAGATCCAAGCGGCTCGGGGGGTTGTTCTGCCTTACCGACAGGGTGGCGTCCCGTCCGACGTGGCTCTACCAGCGGAACGCGATCACCGCCATTTCAACCCATCCAAGCTCCCTTGCGGCGGCTTTGGACCTGCGGGATTTCGACACCGGAGCCATGGCCTCCCTGCTTCTTTACGGCGGACCCATGGACCCTCGCAAGTCGCTCTTCAAGGGGATCTCGGGCCTGGCGGCGGGTTCCCTGGTGGAACTCCAAGACGACCGCCCTGCTCAGGAGCGGCGATGGTACACGTTCCGCCACACCCCCGACGCGCATCTTTCCCGAACCGAATGGGTCCGGTTAGCGGCCGATCGCCTGGTGGCTGCCGCCGAAAGCATCTTGAAGCTCAAGGAAAGCCCCGTCCTCTTCTTCAGCGGCGGAACCGATTCGCGTCTTGCGGCTGCGGCCATGAAGGCTGCGGGCGGCAGCCCCCTGCTCGTGACGCTCGGCGACAGCGTCAATACGGAAGCCAAGGTCGCTGCGCGAGCGGCAAAGGCCATGGGTTTGCCTCATGAAATCCTCCTGCGCGACCGCTACCACTACCTGCGCGGCCTGCCCCGCGCGGTCTTCGAGAGCGCGGGGAATTACGTGTGGACCCATGGCCATTTCTCTCAGGCGGCAGAACAGATCGGGTCGCGGCAAGCGGGGGCGGCATTCATGCTTGGCGATTTCTGTGAAGCGTTCAGCAAGCTTTGCTGTTCCGTCCCTGCGGTTGCAGGCAGTCCTCTGACCCAAGAACGCTTTGTCGCCGAGTTTGACTCCTTGCCGCTCCCTTTGTATCAGCCGATTGACCGTGCCGCGACGCTTTCGCTGCTGGCGCGTGACGTCCGCGAAGAGGCAGTGGCGAACTTGCGAGCCAGTCTCGCCGCGCGTTACGGCGAGCTCCGGCCTGGAACAGCCGATCCGGCCGTGTTCGCGGACCAATTTCTTCGCTGGGAGCAAACGGGCACCATCGCAACCTTTTTCATGTTTCTGAATCTGCGCAGTGCCGGAGCGGATAGGAACCTGATGTTTGACCGGGACGTCCAAGGGTTGCTGGAGGTGCTCCCGGGCACGATGCGCGACGGCGCCAACCTGGGTGCCCGGCTGATCGCAAAGCTCTGGCCCAAAGCGGCATGGGTTCCCAACTCGAACTCCCTGCTGCCGATGTGTTTTCCACCCGTGGCCCATCAGTTCACGAAGAAGTGCAAGCCGCTCCTGGGTGTCGTGCGCCGCTGGTGGATGCGCAATCCGTACACAACGACGGGATCCTGGCCCCAGCACCACGTTCTTTACCTTCATGACCCGGAATGGCGCCGCTTTATCGAGGGGGTCATCGGCGAGGCGGAGTCACTCGATTCGAGCGTTTTCGACCCCGGCGCGATCCGCCAGGCCTGGCAGGAGTTGGTGCAGGGCAAGCAGGAGCGCGCGTTGGACATTCAGAAAGTCATTTTGTTCTCGCACACGGTTCGGATGTTGAAGACGGGGGTTGCGCGCTACCTTGCGGAAGGCGAAGAACAGCATCCGGGAGCCGAGATCCTGAAATCGGGCTCCCTGCGAGCTGGGGGCGGTGGAAAGGGCCTCGCGGTTGCGAGTCAGGCATAGGCATCGAAGCGCGGGAAGGGCGGAAGAGAAGCGGAAAAAGTGGCGCAGTCCATGTGCTAATGACACATATGAAACTCAATAGAAACTCAATTCCGATTGAGTGACGATTGTGGGTTGATTGTGTTTAGTTTGGAAGGAGTTCAGGTTTGATTTGATATAAGTTACTGGTGGAAAACGGTTAATCGACTTATTGCCTCTTGTGTCAATCATGGATGGTTCCGTCGCTCGTAGCGCCTTTCCAAAGCCTTTCTTGGCATCGCCAGTGCACCAGGCACCTGCCCTGCCACAGGCTCGGATCTCCATTAGCGTCGATCCTTCCGTCCAATACCCGTCCGCGGAGCATTATTTCTCGCCGGGGGAGCGTTATCCTGAGTATGTCTTGGGTCATTATTCCCCGGAGCCCAACCCGGTCTACCGGATCGTGCGGACTTGCCTGGCAAATGCCGGGCTTGATGCCAGCCAATATGGAAAACCTGCGTGGAATCCGCTGCGACAGTATCTTAAGGCGGGGAGCAACGTCTTTCTTCTCTGCAATTTCGTAAAACACGATGATTTGGGTCACGGTCCTTCGAAGTTCTCCGCCAAGTGCACCCATGGATCCGTCGTCCGGGCCCTGTTGGATTACGTCCTGATCGCCTTGAACGGTTCGGGGACGGTCGGTTTCGGAAACGCTCCCATCCAATCGTGCGATTGGGATCGGGTGATGCGGGAAACCGGAGCCGCGCGGCTTGAGGAATTCTACGCGAACGTCTGTTCGCAACCGCAGCCGGTCCGGGCCACGGATCTCCGCAGTCACGTGGTGCGAGACGGCCTCCTGGGGGGACTCCAGGTGCAAAGGCATGCTGAGGATGACGCTTGCAGGGAGGTGGACTTGGGAAAAGAGAGCCTCCTGGAAGAGCTATACGCGGAAGGCCGGGATCCGAGATTTCGGGTGCTGGACTACGATCCGCGCAGAACGGAGCGCCGACACGGACCCGGCCGGCATGTCTATGTGATTCATCGCAAGGTGTTGGAGAGCGATGTCGTGATCAGCGTGCCCAAGCTCAAGACTCACGAGAAGGTCGGCATCACTGGCGGGATCAAGGGCTGCGTGGGCGCGGTGGCGCACAAGGATTGCCTGGCGCATCACCGGTTGGGCCGGCCTGGTCAGGGCGGCGACGAATACCCCGACGGCCTTGCGATGCTGGCGCCGCTCTCGGCCTTGCACGATTACGTGAATTGCCAGCCCCCCGGCTGGAGAAAGAGCCTGGCGCATTCTGCCGATGTGTTGGCCCGGAAGGTCCTCCGGCGTTTTACGCGCGCCGTGGGCGGTTCCTGGCCCGGTAATGACACCTGCTGGCGGATGGCGTTGGACCTGGCTCGCATCCTTGTCTTTGCGGACAAGGAGGGACGGCTGCAATCCGAGCCGCAGCGAACGCATCTTGTTTTCACGGATGGCATTGTGGCGGGGGAAGGGAACGGCCCGCTCAACCCGGACCCGGTGGACCTGGGCTATGTGGCGTTCGCGAACAACGTGGCTGCCGGCGATTACGTGAACGCGCTGGCGATGGGATTCGATCCTGTGCGAATCCCGCTGATCCGGGCGGCGTTGGAGTCGGATCCGCGTGCGTTGGCGGAGGGCGCTCCGACGGCTTGGGACCTCAAGTTGAACGGGCGTGCGGCAAGCTTGCGGGAGATCGAGCGGGTCTTCACGCACCGTTTTGCGCCACCTCGCGCCTGGCGCGGCGCACTGGAACGGAACCTGGCAGACCGCGCCTTGCCGGCATGAATCCGGTCACTCCTGTCCTTTTGACGATCCTGCTGGCGGTGGTTGTGTGGGGCAGTCGGCGGCACGCCCTGATGGGGATGATTTGCGGCGTGCTTTACCTGGCCCAGGGGCAGTCGATCGATTTGTTCGGGATGAACTTGTTCCCGACCCGGTTCCTGGAGGTTGCGGCGTTCCTTCGCGTTCTTGCCCGCCGGGAGTTTTCTTTCGCGGAACTGAACCGGGTCGATCGCGCCCTGCTCTGGCTGTACGCTTACACCACCGTCATTTACCTCATCAGGTCGAAAGAAGGGCACGCGGCGATGATCGCCACAAGCTGCGACGCGCTTCTCTGCTACTTCGCATTCCGCGGCCTGGTTCGGAACATGGGCGACCTCCGCTGGTTCCTCTCGACGCTGGTGGTCGTTTTGGTGCCATTCATGATCCTGCTGGCCATCGAACGCAAGACCGGACGGATTCCTTTGCGTTTCATGGCGGGCAGCGCAGGCGTGGAGGGGGCCTTTGTTCGCGATGGATCCCCCCGTTGTTTTGGCAGCTTTCGGAACATGGACCTGCTCGGCACGTTTGGGGCGACTTTTCTGCCGCTCTATGTCGCGCTGATCATGGCGAAGATCGACCGGCCGCGGGCGATGATCGGGGCCGGGTTCTGCCTGGCGATCGTGTTTTTCGCCAACGCCGGTGGTCCGGTCAGCGCGACCGGAGTGGCGTTTGTGGGCTGGGCGCTTTGGGCCATTCGACACGACATGCGTCTCTTTCGTTGGGGATTGGTAATGGCTCTGGGGATGCTGGCCGTGGTCATGAAAGCCCCGATTTGGTATCTCATCGACCGCGTCAGCCAAGTCACGGGGGGCTCCGGCTGGCACCGTTCCTATCTGATTGACGTGTGCATTCGGCACCTGGACTCCTGGTGGCTTGTCGGAATGCCCATTGCCGATACGGCCGACTGGTTTTTCTATGTGATCTCCCACACGGGTGGGGCGGACATCACAAACGAATACATCCATTTCGGCATCAGCGCCGGGCTTGGCGCCGTGGCGCTGCTCATCTGGTTGCTGGTGCGCGCGTTCAGCCAGTTGGGCAAGGCGATGGCGATCGTGCGTTCTGCCGGATCGAAATACCGGCCCAACGAACTGATGTTGTGGGGCTTGGGCGTCATGCTGACGGTGCACGTGATCAATTGGCTGGGGATCAGCTATTTCGACCAGATTCATGTCGTTTGGATGATGCAGTTGGCCGCCATAGCAACCCTCTCCAGCCTTGTTTTGCAGGATCGCCAACCGGGGGTGACGGGTTCGACGGAGCGGTCCGGTCCGCCGCCCCCTTCCGGGGCTGTTCCCTCTCCGAACACTGACGCCAGGGAAAGGGCCGTTGCGGCGGTGCAACATTGAGGCGAGCGTAAGGAGTTCTGAACCGATGAAGCTATCGATTGTCGTCATTTGCTGGAACGATTCGAAAGTGATCTTTAATTGCCTGGATTCCATCTTTCAGGAAACCCGGCAGACTGAATTTGAGGTCATCATTTCGGACAACGGCTCCACCGACGGGGCGGTGGAAGAGATCCGCCGGCGCTACCCCCAAGTTCGGATCGTTGAGAACGGCGCGAATCTGGGCTTCGCCCGGGGCAACAATGCCGGCATTCAGGTCGCCCAAGGCGAATACGTCCTGATTCTCAACCCGGACACCATTATCCATCGCGGCGCCCTGGACACCCTGGTGAAGTTCGCGGACGCACGGCCGAAAGCGGGCGCCTTTGGCTGCCGAGTGTTGAATCCGGACGGCTCGCTGCAGACGTCGGCGCGTCCCAAACCCACGGTGGCGGGTGAACTGGTTTCGGCTCTCGGTTTGCGATGGCTGGGGCTCCTGTCTTCCAAGCTGCTGGCAGACACCTATGTCGGGTGGGACGCGCGAACCGAGCGCGAGATCGACTGGCAATCGGGTTGCTGCATTCTCTTTCGCCGAGAGCTTTTGAAGCGACTGGGCGGATTCGATAGCCGGTTCTTTTACCATTGCGAAGAGACCGACCTTTGTTACCGGGTTTGGCAATCTGGATCGTCAATCCTCTTCTGTCCGGACGCGGAGATTACGCATCTGGGGGGCCAGTCGGTCGGGCGGTTTCCTATTCGTTTTGTCTTGGAAACCCACCGGAGCCGGTATCGCTACTTCTACAAGCATTACGGGTCGGGGGCGGTTGTTCAGGTCCGATGGATAACGCTGATGCATCTTTGGCTTCGGCGGGTGGGCTTTGGCGTGACCGGGCTCGTTCGCTCGAGCGAAGCCTTGCAGAACCGTCTGGAGATGTATCGGATCGCGCTGAAATGGAACTGGCAACTGGATCCCGTGGATTTTCTGGAAACCGGCAAGGAGCCGGATCTTGGCTATGCCCCGCTGGCGCCGGCGCCCAAATTCGTGGGAGCGCCCGTATCACACTGAACGGGTTCCCTTAGGAGAAACTGACTAGAAACTTATGCCCATCTCACTTGTTACTGGCGGAGCGGGTTTCATTGGCTCGCATGTGGCGCACCACCTCATCCGGAAGGGACATGACGTGGTCGTCTTGGACGATCTCAGTGGCGGCTATCCCGCCAACGTGCCCGGCAAGGCGCGATTCGTTCAGGGCTCGATCCTGGACCACGCCTTGATCGAACGGCTCTTCGTTGAGCACCGGTTCGATTATGTCTTTCACCTCGCGGCGTATGCAGCGGAAGGGCTCAGCCACTTCATTAAACGATTCAACTATCAGAATAACCTGATCGGGTCCGTCAACCTGATCAACGCGTCCGTCAACCATAACATCAAACGGTTTGTCTTTACGTCATCCATTGCCGTCTACGGAGCTGGCCAATCGCCGATGAACGAGGATATGGCCCCCATCCCAGAGGATTCCTACGGCATCGCGAAGCTCGCGGTGGAGCAGGAATTGAAGGTCTCTCACGAGATGTTCGGCTTGGACTACGTGGTCTTTCGCCCCCACAACGTCTATGGCGAGCGCCAGAACATCGCCGACCGTTATCGGAACGTCGTCGGGATCTTTATGAACCAGTTGCTCAAAGGCGAGCCGATGTCGATCTTCGGAGATGGCGAACAGATGCGGGCCTTTACCCATATTGACGATGTGGCGCCGATTATCGCGGAATCAGCGGATCACGCAGGCGCTCGGAACCAGGTCTTTAACGTGGGGGCCGATGTTCCAGTCACGGTCAATCACTTGGCCGACGTGATCGCCGCGGCGATGAAACGCCCCCGTGTCGCCGTCCATCTGCCTCCGCGAAACGAGGTGAAGACGGCGTTTGCCGATCACCAGAAGGCGGAACGGGTCTTTGGCAAGCGGCCGAAAACCAGCCTCGAACAGGGGATTCGTGCCATGGGAGACTGGGTGTTGACGCACGGGGCGCGCGAAAGCAACGTGTTCAAAGAGATCGAGGTCGCCAAGAACCTGCCTCCAAGTTGGCGGAAAGCGCTCGATGAAGCCGCCGCGTCTTAGGGGCGATTCAGATAGGGCTCCCGCATAGAGACACCGCTGGGCATGAACCGAGCCGCGATATTTCCGATGCTGGCGATGCTCCTGATCCTGTCGACTGGGAACGGGGAGTCCGCCACGTATTATATCGACTACGCAAGTGGGGACGACGGCAATGACGGGACCTCGATGGAAACCCCCTGGAAGTCCGCGCCGGGGATGAACCTCTTCTCTGGCAAGGTCCAGCCCGCGCCGGGCGATCGGTTCATCTTCA
This sequence comes from uncultured Verrucomicrobiota bacterium, assembly GCA_964578605.1. Classification (GTDB taxonomy): domain Bacteria; phylum Verrucomicrobiota; class Verrucomicrobiia; order Limisphaerales; family SIBE01; genus JAXMHN01. Next base: position 33,200 of record CAZODO010000015.1, read on the forward strand.
AGGGGGGCGTCAGATGGCCGGCCACCTGCTTCCAATGGAAGATCACGAAGGGTGGCTCGGGAGAGGACGCAAGAGTCTATTACGGTGCCGATCCGACCTGGTATTCCGGCGACACATTCTCCCGTCCGGTCTTCGATTTCGAACACACGATCATCGGCATAGGGGGGTGGATGTATGGAGCGGGCATCCTGGTCCAAGGCTGCAGTTACAACACGTTTGATGACCTGGATGTAGCCAATCACCGGGCCCCGCTGGCGCAGAACGGGATTGGGACATGGGGAACCTGCTCGATCACCTTCGACAATTCCGGATACAACATCGTCACGAATTGCGTGGTTCGCGATTGGGATATGCCGACTCCGATCGTGCCGGGAACCAGCGGGGGCGGCGGGATTATGCGGGTCAACAACGGCAGTAGGAACGTGGTGACGCACAGTGAGTTTCACCAGCAGAACGTTTCCGTGAAAAGCGGGACCTCCTTGTGGAACATCTACCAGGTGGATCACTGCCATATTCACAATACGCCAACGGCCGTCATGTCCGCGCAGATCGTGCACCATAATTATATTCACGATTTGGCGGTGCCGGACGATTCGGCGGCGCACTCGAATGTGATGCTTTGCAATGGCGGTTTGGTCGCCTTTAACAATGTCATCCACGATATTCCGCCGGTTGCCCAGGTGATCTTCATCGCACCCGGTTATTACGGACCGGGAAGCGATCTGATCTACAACAACCTCGTGTACAACGTTGCCCAACCCTGCGTGGCCATTGACACAGACGGGATGAACCATCCGACGTCCGCCTCGAGGATTTACAACAACACCTTTATCGCTCCATTCCGCGGGCATTGTATCCGGGTGGGTTACCGCGCTAATGGCAACCTGCCGCTCTTGGACCTCCGCAACAATCATCTCGTCAGCGATGGAAGGCCGATTCTCTACAATAATCCGGCTGGCGGGGGCGGAATTGTGAACAGTCTGACCGCGGTGGCCCAGCTATCGCAGTCCTATGCCGAAGCCGAAGCCGCCGGATACACGGCCGCAAACCAGTATGCGCCGACACGAAGCGGTTCTCCGACGGTGCGAACAGGCGTGGATCTTTCGGAAATGTTCCCCTCAGACGCGACGGATATAGCGGGGCGCTCGAGACCGGCTGGCGCCTGGGATGTGGGTGCCTACCAGTATGGCGGATCTGTCCCGGTTGTGTCTCCGCGCCTTGCCCGCCAGCCTTAGGGCGAGCGGATTCCACCGGGCCTCAGCAAGTTCTTATGGCGGCGCCGCTCGTCAGCGTGGTTATACCGACCTTTAATCGCCAGCGGATTATCGGGGCGGCCATCCAGAGCGCCTTAGGTCAGACCTATCCCCGAATGGAGGTCATCGTCGTGGATGACGGTTCCACTGATGACACGGGGGCCGTGCTTCGGTCTTTCGGGGAGGCGATCCGCGTCATTCGTCAGGAGAACGCTGGGCCTTCGGCCGCTCGCAACCGGGGTGTGGAATGTGCTGCCGGCGAGATTATCGCTTTTCTCGACTCCGACGACGCCTGGCACCCCACGAAGGTCGCGCGGCAGGTGGCGGTCCTGGAGAGCTTGTCGGCTGAAGTACCCTGCTGCCTGGGCAGCATTCAACTGCCGCACGCTCCTTACGGGCGGGACAGTTCTTTTGCCCTCGCGAGTTTGTGGCCGGAGTGGGAGGAAGGCCTGTGGCAAAATCCCACGGAGATTTTCCTGACGCGGTTCCTTCTCTTTAACCAGGCGGTGGCGGTTCGAAAGAAGGCTCTGGAGAAGGCCGGCCGATTTGATCCCAGCCTTCGGCTTCTGGAAGACTATGACCTGGCGCTGCGTCTTTCCACACTGGGCCCCTGGGGATTCATCCGGACACCGCTCGTGACCTACGGCACCTCTGAGGGCAACAGCCTTTCGCGTTGGGGAGGGCAAGAGCCTGGGAGAATTCCCAGGGTTCTGCAGGATGTCCTCACCCACTTTCGTGCGAACCCGGCAGTCACGGACCCCCGCCTGGTACGTCTCATTGACCGCCAGCTTCGGGCGTGCCGGCGGAATCTCCTGGCTGCCGAACTGGGGAAGAGTGGCCGCCCCCTGGCGGCGGTCGCGGGGCGCGGCGTGGCTCTTTTCAACCGGGTGATCGAGGGGCTCTTTCGCAGGTCCCCTGGGTGGCCTCGGATGCGCGTGGTTCCTTTGAGCGGCCGCCTGAACCTGGAGACGGCGCCCGACGTCTCCAGGTGCTCGAGCGCCCAGTTGTCCTGAACCGAGCACGATGCAATCCAAGAGGCCGCGCATTCTGTATTTGACCCGGAACTGTCCGTGCGGCGAGCCCTTTGGCGGCCAGTTGCGCACCCTGCATATGGCCCGCCTTCTCAAGACGTGCGGCGACCTGGAGATGGCGTTGCTCTCGCTGGACCCGCCTGGGGAGGAGGCTCTGGCCAGGACACGCAGTGAGTTCAACCTCACCGCCGCCTGGCAGATGGAGATGGTGCCAATCCGGGGCGCAAGGCATCGGCTGCACCATGAGTTGAACCCCTGCTTCCTGGACACGGAAGGCTGGCGCCTGCGCGCCGAGGACGCCGCGGCGTTGCGTGCGATGCTCCCTCGTTACGACGTGGTTTGGGTTCACAATCTCGCCGTCGCGAACGGCGGGCGGATCAAGATCTGGCCCCGGTCAGTCCTCGATGTTGATGACCTTCGCGCGGACTACCACCGATCGGCAGTCGATTGCGCTTCCACCGTCGGCCAGCGACTGCGGGCAATGCGGCAGGTTTGGCTTTGGAAGCGGCGGGAGGCTGCGCTCCCATCCCGGTTTGATATTCTCGTCTTCTGCAGTGAACAGGATCGCGCCCGGTTCCGTGAGCGGGATCGAACCCGAGTGATCCCCAACGGATTTGAAGTGCCAGCTTCGCCGCCGAAGCGTGCTCCGGCCGATCCGCCCCGGATCGGCTTCATCGGCGCATTCAGGTATCCTCCGAATGTCGAAGGGATCCGGTGGTTTATCACGGAGGTGTGGCCGCAGGTGAAGCGATCGAGTCCCAACGCCCGCCTTCGCCTCGTGGGGGCTCGTGCGGAACCGGCTCTGGGCCGCTTGGGTCAGGATATTGACGTCCTGGGCTGGGTCGAGGACCCTGCGGAGGAGATTGCCACATGGTCCTTTATGGTAGTTCCCATCCGCGTGGGTGGCGGGACGCGCATCAAGGTTGCCGAGGGTTTTGCGCGTCGGTGTCCCGTCGTCGCCACCTCTCTGGGGGCCTTCGGATATGACGTCCGTTCCGGGGAAGAGCTGTTGCTGGCCGACGCGCCTGACGATTTCGCCGGGTGTTGTCGCGCGTTGCTGGCCGAGCCCGGACTCGCGAACAAGCTGGCCGAGCGCGCCTGGTTGAAGGTTCGCGAGAAATGGACCTGGGAGGCGATGCAACCGCGTGTGGCGGAGACGGTAGATCTGTGCCTTCGGCGCGCATCGAACCTTCGCCAGGTTGGCGACCGAGTGGAAGACACATGAGAACAGATTTTACGGTCATCGGCGGCGGCATTGTCGGCCTGGCCACAGCCTGGGCGCTCCTCGAGCGCCAGCCCAAGGCCCGGGTCACGGTGCTTGAAAAAGAGAAGACCTGGGCGGCCCACCAGACCGGCCACAACAGCGGCGTCATTCACTCCGGGATCTACTACAAACCCGGCAGCCTCAAAGCGCGTTTGGCCCGCGAGGGCAACCGCGCGATGGTCGCGTTCTGCCGCGAGCATGGCATCGCCCATGAAATCTGCGGCAAAGTGATCGTCGCCACCACCCGGGAGCAGTTGCCGCTCCTTGAGAATCTCTCCCGGCGCGGCCTCGAGAACGGGCTCGAAGTGATCCGCCTTGCACGCGAGCAAGTGCGTGAACTGGAGCCGCACGTGAGCTGTCTGGCGGGGCTTCGTGTGCCGAGCACCGGGATTGTCGATTACCGGATGGTCTGCCAAAAACTGGCGAGTCTTATTCAAGCCCGCGGCGGCCAATTGCGGCTGGGGGCAAAAGTGCTTTCCGTCCGCCGGCAAAACGGCAGCCAGGTATTGGAGACCAGCACCGGACCGGTGGAAACCTCCTGGTTCATCAATTGCGCCGGGCTGCATAGCGACCGGGTTGCCTGTCTTGGCGGGGTCGATCCCAAAGCCAGGATTGTCCCGTTTCGCGGCGAGTATTACGAATTGCGCCCGGAACGTCGCCACTTGGTCAAAGGGCTGATTTACCCCGTGCCCAACCCGGACTTTCCGTTCCTGGGCGTTCATTTCACGCGCATGATTGACGGGAGCGTGCACGCGGGCCCGAACGCCGTGCTCAGCTTCAAGCGCGAAGGTTACCACAAGACCGATTTCAGCCCGCGGGACTTCGCGGAGGTCATGCTCTTTCCCGGGTTCTGGAAATTGGCTGTGCGGCACGGACGCGAGGGGATGAAGGAGATGGCGCGCTCGTTCAGCCGGGCGAAATTTTTGAAGAGTCTGCAGGAGTTGATCCCCGACATTCGCGAAGAAGACCTGGTGCCGTCCGAAGCGGGGGTCCGAGCCCAGGCCTTGAAGCCGAACGGAGATTTGGTGGATGATTTCCTGATCTTGGAAGGCCCACAGGCCACCCACGTCTGCAACGCACCTTCTCCGGCAGCCACTGCGTCGCTGGAAATTGGGCGGGCGATCGTGGAGCGGGTTCCCTCGGATGTGGCTCGAACGGAGACAGTTGCTGCGTGAACCACCGTGCGCCGCGGAGGAGCCGCTGAGCGCGACCGGTCGGCAACGCACCTGAACCTGAGCCTGCCATGGGAAAAAGCCATCCTAAATTAATTCTTGCTACATTGTTGGTTTATGGCTCCTTATGCCAGGCATATAGCAACCATATAGCAACCCTATCCCAAGACCGGATGGACCAGGTCGGCACCGGGGTGGCACGAGCGGGCAGTCAAATGAGCCAACAGAGCGGTTGCGGCAACTTTTTGCGGTTCTTATGCAAGAGTTAGTGATTGAAGCTGGGCGCACCGAGCGCCAGTACTGGCGCGATCTCTGGCGCTATCGCGAGCTGTTCTATTTCCTCGCCTGGCGCGACTTGCTCGTCCGGTACAAACAAACCGTGGTCGGAATCGGTTGGGCGGTCGTGCGCCCGATTCTGACCATGGCCATCCTGAGCGTGGTTTTCGGGCGGCTCGCCAAAATGCCAGATGAAGGGGTGCCCTACCCCCTGTTGGTCTTCTGCGGGATGCTGCCCTGGCAGTTTTTCGCCACGGCGCTCATGGAGAGCGGCAACAGCCTGGTGAGCAATTCGAATTTGATCTCGAAGATTTACTTCCCGCGGCTGGTGGTTCCGGCCAGCAGCGTGATAGCCAGCCTGGTGGATTTTCTCATTTCGGCGGTGTTGTTGTCGATTTTGATGGCCTGGTATGGGCAAATGCCGCCCGCGCAGGTGGTCTTTGTCCCGGTGTTCGTCGTGCTGGCGTTTGCGGCGGCGTTTGGCGTGGGGCTATGGGTCTCGGCCTTGATGGTGAAGTACCGGGACTTCAGGCATATCCTTCCGTTCGCGACGCAGATCGGGCTGTATATCTCTCCGGTGCCTTACACCAGCAATGTCATTCCCGAGCAGTGGCGATTGCTGTTTTCGCTCAACCCGATGGTGGGGGTCATTGACGGCTTCCGATGGGCGCTTCTTGGGGGCAAGCAAGCGATTTACTGGCCTGGCATGGCGCTCTCGGCAGGGGTCATTGCCCTCTTGCTGGTGACCGGGATCTCCTATTTCCGGGCAACCGAGCGCAGTTTCGCCGATGTGATCTAAGAGCCGCTTATGAAGGACGCGATCATCGAAGTCGAACACTTGTCCAAGCGGTACATCATCGCGCACCAGGGGGCTGCGACCGATGGCCTCCGGCACCGTTTGGAGAGCGCCGTGCGCGCTCCCTGGCGCTGGCTGAAAGGAGAGCGCCGCACCTCCACGGCGACGCGGGAGGAGTTCTGGGCGCTGAAGGATGTTTCGTTCGGGATCCAGCGCGGCGAGGTCATCGGGGTCATTGGCCGGAACGGGGCGGGGAAATCGACGCTGTTGAAGATCCTCAGCCGGATTACGGAGCCCACTGAGGGGCGGATCCGGATCCGGGGGCGTGTGGCCAGTCTCCTGGAGGTTGGAACCGGCTTTCATCCGGAGCTGACGGGACGCGAGAATGTCTTTCTGAACGGCGCCATCCTTGGGATGCCGAAAGCCGAGATCGAGCGCAAGTTCGACGCTATTGTCGCCTTCGCGGAGATTGAGAAGTTCCTCGACACGCCCGTGAAACGGTACTCTTCCGGAATGTACGTGCGGCTTGCGTTCGCGGTCGCCGCCCATTTGGAACCGGAGATCCTGGTGGTGGATGAAGTGCTGGCGGTGGGCGACGCGGAATTTCAGAAGAAGTGCCTGCAGAAGATGGGCGATGTGGCGCACGGGGGCCGGACGGTGTTTTTCGTGTCGCACAACATGCAGGCAGTGACGCGGTTGTGCTCGCGGTGCATCCTGCTGCATCGGGGGGAGATCAAAATGGACGGCGACTCCAACCGCGTCGCCAACGCCTATCTCAATTCCGGCGTCACCACCACCGCCGTCCGCGAGTGGCCCGACCCCGCGAAGGCCCCGGGGGATGACGTCACCCGGTTGCGTGCTGTCCGGATCCGGGCGGCCTCAGGCGAAGTCGTCGATTCAATCGACATCCGGGAGCCGGTGGCCCTTGAACTCGAGTACGATGTGCTGGCGCCGGGATACCGGTTCCTGCCGCATTTCGGCGTGCGAAACGAGGATGGCACAATGCTCTTTGTTGCGGTGGACCTGGACCCGGAATGGCGCGGCAAGAAGAGGCCGCCCGGCCGCTATATCAGCACGGGCTGGGTCCCCGGGAACTTCTTCTCGGAAGGATTGCTGTCCATCGTCGCGGTGATCATGACGTTGGGCCCGGAGTTGCCGCGCGCCGCGGTCGAAGACGCGGTGGCCTTCCGCGTCTGCGACGAGTTGACCCACACAGATACGGCGCGGGGAGATTACACCAGGCCCATGCCGGGATTACTCCGGCCGGTGCTCCGATGGACCACGCGCCGCGTCTCGGCGAACCCTTCGGACGCGCCTGTGGCGGCACCGGTAAGCGTGTCAGCTTGACCGGGCATCGGCTCTGAGCATGGGCAGTTTTGTCGACCAGTTCTGGAGGCGCTTCTGGCTGGCGCGGGGCGGTGTGGGCTGGCGGGGCCGGCTGGCAACCCGAATCGCGATCCTCGGGGTCGGCGGGGGGCCAGCGCGGCGGAGTTGGGCTGGCCTGACCTCGCGGGGGTTTATCGACCCCAGGGCGGAGGTGATCCACGCGGACCTTCGGTTGGGAAAGCATGTGTTCGTTGGGGAGCGAGCCATTCTCGCCTGCTGGCAAGGGATCGTGCGAACGGTCGCCCAGGAAGCCTCACGGGAGGACGGCTTCATCGAGCTCGGAGAGGGCGCCTGCATCGAACGGGAAGCCGTGCTTGAGGTTTTTGAGGGCGGTTTTATCCGGGTCGGGCGAGAGGCGTTTATCAGGGCGGGTTCTGTGCTGTTGGCGGCGGTGCAACCGGTCCTTGTTGGGGACCGGGTGGTGATCGGCCCCGGGTGTGCCTTCTTTCCGTATGACCATCAGTTTGCGCCGGACAAAGACATGTTCGATCAGCCGCTGGATTCCCGAGGGCCGATCGTGCTCGAGGATGAGGCACGGCTCGGAGCGGGGGTGACGGTGTTGTCGGGAGTGACCGTGGGCCGGGGGGCGCGCGTTCAGTCCGGGGCCGTGGTCACGCGGGACGTTCCTGCCAAGGCGTTTGTTGCGGGCGCTCCAGCCCGCATCCGGGACGCCGGAAGAGTTGTCGAGGCGGCATGACAAAGCGATGCGCGACCGGTTGATCAATCGCTGGCGGCAGTTCTGGCTTTGGCGCGGGGGGTATGACCGTTTTGGCCGGTTCGCGAGTTGGCTGGGCAGTCTCGGCGTCGGAACACACCGGCAGCTCCATCGGTTGGTATGGATCGCGCCTGCGCGAGGTTTCATTGCGCCCAGCGCACGGGTCGTTGGAGTCGATCTCCGCATGGGTTCGCACGTGTTTATCGGTGAACGCGTGGTGATCGCCCGGGCGGAGGAAGCCGGGGGCCGCCTTGAGGGCGACCGCAACGCGGCCGAGAGACCGGGGGTCGAGTTGGACGACCACGTTCAGTTGAACCGGGAAATCACGATCGAGCTGTCCGGCGGCGGGACCGTGAGCGTTGGCCGGTATGTCGGGATTCAAATGCGATGCTTTTTTCAGGCGGCGGTCCATCCGATCCGCATTGGCAGCCGGACGATGATTGCTCCTTACTGCGTGCTGCTGAGTGGCGAGCCGCGGCGAGGAGAGGCAGTTGAGGCGGCGCAAGGGCCGATCGAGATCGGGGACGACAGTTGGCTGGGCGTGGGAGCGAAGGTCCTGGGCGGCGTGACCATAGGAAAAGGCGCCATCGTGGCGGCGGGTTCCGTGGTGACATCCGATATCCCGCCGGGGGGGGTGGCGGCCGGGAACCCGGCGCGCTTGATCCGGCGGCGCGCTGATTTGACGAGCGGCGAGGGGCAACGAGAGACGCCCGTCGCTTTCGAGGCGCCGTGATGCGAGCCACGCCCGAAGTTATCGCGGGCGAAGACCCCTGGCGAACCAGGGCGGGGCTGATCTCGAGCGCGGCACAAATCCACACAGTTCACAGAACATCAATCGCATGAAAGCCATTATTTTGGCGGGCGGAATGGGATCCAGGCTTGCGGAAGAAACGGTCGTCAAGCCGAAGCCGATGGTGGAGATAGGCGGGCGGCCTATTCTCTGGCATATCATGAACATCTTCTCCGCGAATGGGATCACGGAGTTCATCATCGCTCTGGGTTACAAGGGGGAGATGATCAAGGGATACTTCCTGAACTTCGTCGCGTTGAACAACGACCTGTCCATTGACCTGGCCACGGGCGAAACCACCATTCATCGCGGGAGGCATCTCCCCTGGAAGGTGCACCTTGTGGATACCGGCCTGCATACCAACACGGGCGGGCGCATGAAGCGGCTGGCCAGTTGGCTTGATGACAACGAGCCGTTCCTGTTTACCTATGGGGATGGCGTAGCCGATGTCGACCTGCGCGCAGTGCTGAAATATCATCATAGCCACGGCAGACTGGCGACCATGACGACGGTGCGCCCGCCGGCCCGGTTCGGCCGCGTGGGTTATGATGGCCCGCTCGTTCGTGAGTACAACGAAAAGCCGGACGAAGGCGAAGGCTGGATTAATGGCGGCTACTTTGTTCTCAACAAGAAGGTCATTCAGTATATCGACGGCGATAACACCTCCTGGGAACGGGAACCCCTCGAGCAACTCGCCCGCGAAGGACAACTCGCCGGTTACCGGCACACCGGTTTCTGGTCCTGCATGGATACGCTCAAAGAAAAGAAGCTCCTGGAGGAGATGTGGAATTCCGGCAACCCGCCCTGGAGGATCTGGGAATGACCCCGTCTCAGAATCACTCACACACACGCCCCATGACAGGAATGAATGCCAGCCAGGTTCTTGAAACCGACCTCGATTACGTCAGCCGCCAGTTGGCGGACGAAGGGTCTGCCTTGGAAGGAAAACGCCTTTTCCTCAGCGGCGGCGCGGGTTTTCTCGGGTATTACCTGACGCACTCGGTGCTGCATTGGAACCGCAGCCATCCCGGGTCCCGCGCGATCCGGATCACGGTTTGCGACAACTATTCACGGGGTGTGCCCCCGTGGGTGGATCAGTTGGCGAAAGATCCCGCGGTGACCTTGCTCCAGCAGGATATCACACGCCCCTTGCCGCCGGAGGTGGGCTCGTTCGATTACCTCATTCACGCCGCTTCCATCGCTTCCCCGACTTATTATCGAAAGCACCCCATCGAGACCATGGATGCGAACGTGAACGGCTTGCGGCTCTTGCTGGACCGCTGCCGCAAACAGGCCGAGACCGGCCACCCGATTTCCGGGTTTCTCTTTTTCTCCACGAGCGAGATTTACGGGGATCCGCCCCCGGACCAGATCCCCACCTCGGAAACCTTCCGCGGGTACGTGTCTTGCACCGGACCGCGCGCGTGTTATGACGAGTCGAAACGCTACGGTGAAACCCTCTGCGTGAATTTCGCCCAGCAATATGGCCTGCCGATCACGATGGCCCGGCCGTTCAACAACTATGGGCCGGGCCTCAAGATCACCGACCGACGCGTCATCCCGGATCTGGCGCGCGACCTCTTTGCGGGAAAGGACCTGGTGCTCCTCTCCGACGGATCGCCAACGCGCACGTTCTGCTATATCGCGGATGCCGTCGTGGGTTACTACAAGGTGCTGGTGCGAGGCCGCCCGGGTGAAGCCTACAACATCGGCAACGAGACCCCCGAAATCTCCATGGCCGCTCTCGCGGAATTGATGGTGACGCTGGCCCGCAAGCAACTGGGTTACTCCGGCAAAGTCGTGCTTCGCCCCAGCGCGGAAAAGGACTATTTGACGGACAATCCGCAACGCCGCTGCCCGTCCATTGCGAAGGCACGGAAAGACCTGGGGTTCGCACCCACGATCCCACTGGAACAGGGCTTGTCCCAGACGCTGGCGTGGTACGGTGACAATCGAGTGGCGGAGGAGGCGTAATGAAAATATCGATTATCGGCACCGGCTACGTCGGATTGGTCTCCGGGGTGTGCCTCGCGGAGAAAGGACACGACGTGGTCTGCGTTGACGTCGACCACGCGAAGGTGGAGCGGATCAATGCCGGGATCTCGCCCATCCACGAAGCGGGTCTGGAGGCCTTGCTGGCAAAACACGTTGGACAACGGTTCCGCGCGACCACGAACCTGCCGGAAGCGGTGCGGGAAACGGAAGTCTCTCTGATCGCGGTCGGCACCCCTTTCGACGGCGACCAGATCGATCTGAAATACGTCAGGGAGGCGGCTGCTCAATTGGGCAGCGCGTTGCGCGAGAAAGACGAATACCACGTCGTGGTCGTGAAGAGTACCGTGGTTCCCGGAACGACGCATGATGTCGTGCTCCCAATCCTCGAGGAGCGTTCGGGCAAACGGGCCGGGGACGGGTTCGGAGTCGGCATGAACCCGGAATTTCTGCGCGAAGGATGCGCGGTGGAGGACTTTCTCTGTCCGGACCGGATCGTCCTGGGGGCGATCGATGGACGAACGCTGCAGGTGCTCGAAACGATCTATCAGCCGTTCAGCAGCGTAGACATCGTCGCGACAACCACCCAGACGGCTGAGATGATCAAATACGCCTCGAACTCGCTGCTGGCCACCCTCATCTCCTTTTCCAACGAGATCGGCAACCTGTGCGCTTCCCTGGAAGACGTGGACGCCCTGGACGTGATGCGAGGGGTGCATCTGGACAAGCGGTTGTCCCCTGTGATTGAGGAAGGCCGGCGCGTTGTTCCTGAAATTGCCGCTTACCTATCGCCCGGCTGCGGGTTTGGCGGCAGTTGTTTCCCCAAGGATCTGAAAGCGCTGATCTCGTTCGGCGAGAGGGCTGGGGTTCCGATGACCCTCTTGAGTTCCGTCATCGCGGTGAATCAGTGCCAGCCGCACCGCATGATTCGGCTCTTGGAAAAGCATTTCCCCGTCCTGGACGGAGTCAGGGTCAGTGTTCTCGGACTGGCGTTCAAGCCTGGAACCGATGACATCCGCGAATCTCCGTCCATTCCGGTGGTGCAGGCTCTGCTGGCGGCTCAGGCGCGGGTCAAGGTCTATGATCCAATTGTCCGGCGCGATAAGATGCAAATTGCGGGAATGGAGCGGATCACGGTGTCAGGCGATCTGTCGCAAGCCGTGGATGGTTCGCAGGCCGTCCTGCTCATGACTCGGTGGCCGGAGTTCAATGACCTGGACAAATACTTCGTCCATCTCACAGAGCCGCCGGTGGTCATCGATGGACGCCGCATGCTTCAGCCGCGCAACTTCGCTCGCTACGAGGGGATTGGGTTTGGCAAGGCAAAGGAGCCTGGCATGACGGACGCTCTGTCGGCGGGGTGACGGTTTCACGCGGACCGGCTTTCCCTGAGCCCAGCCCCGGAAACGCGGAGGTGCCAAAGCGAACTCCAGCCTGTCATCCTGGATTCAGGAGGCCTGTATGGGCGAGATAACGCTTCAAGACCACGGTCCGTCGGCGAGGGCTTTCTTTGGCGCTCTCGTCGCGGTGGCGGCAGTTGGGACTCTGGACTGGGCGATTAACTCAGAGCTGTCCGTCTCGATTCTCTACCTGGTGCCGGTCGGGTTTTCGGCTTGGTTCAGCGGCCGCCTTGCGGGGGTGGTCATCGCGACCGTTGCTGCCTTCGCGTGGTTCTTGGCGGAAGGGACGAGCGGGTCGGCGCCTTGGAGTCATGCGGGTCTGCTGTGGCAATCTGGAAGTCGGTTCGGGTTCTACGTCGTCACCGCGCTGCTTGTGTCGCAGCTCCGCGTTCTCACCCTGGGTCTGGAGGCGTTGGTGCGCGAGAGGACTGCGGCTCTGGAAGCCGAGGTTCGCCGCCGCAAGCAGGTGGAGCAAGAAGCCGCCGAGATCACGGAGCGCGAACAGGAGCGCATCGCCCAGGAACTTCACGATGGACTGGCAGCCTACCTGGCAGGAGTGGCTTTTCGAATCAAGACGGTTGCCGAGAGTCTTCATCGGCGCGGTGTTCCGGAGGCGGGCGAAACCGGCGAGTTAGTGAGCCTGGTGAACGAAGCCAGCGGCCAAGTGCGCAGTCTGGCGCATCTTCTGGCGCCAAGCCAGGCGGGAGACGGCGGGCTTGGCGTGGCCCTGTCGCGCTTGGGCGCCGAAGCGGAGACGGTTTACGGGATCACGTGCACGGTCGACACGGAAGCGAATTTGCCAGATCTGACGGGCGAGCAGACCTCTCAGCTCTACCGGGTGGCTCAGGAATGCGTTCGCAACGCCGTCCAGCATTCCCGAGGCGAGCTCATTCAGATCACGTGCGGGACGGTCCAACCCGGGCGGCTCAGACTGTCGGTCGCGTGTGACGGCAAGGCCTGGGATCCTTCGCGGACAGCTACGACAGGCCTCGGCATCCGGATCATGCGGCATCGGACGGAGCGGCTTGGGGGCACCTTGACAATCCGACCCGGCACGGACGGCGGGACCGTCGTCGTGTGCGAGATTCCTCTGCATGACGGCCCTGTCCCGGCCGGGTCCGCACCGGGGGGGGCTCCATGAAGCGCGCGGAAAAGGTCAGTGTTCTGGTCGTGGACGACCACCCCTTTTTCCGACGCGGGATCGTGCAGTGGCTGAACCAACAGCCAGGCTTGTTTTGCTGCGGAGAAGCGGCTTCCGTGCTCGAGACACGAGCCTCGGTGGACCGCTTGCGTCCGGATGTTGTCCTGCTGGATCTGCAGTTGGAGGACGGCGACGGCCTCGATCTCGCTGCCGAACTCGCGTCGCAGTATCCGGCGACGCGCATTCTAGTGCTCTCGCAGCGCAACGAGGATGTCTACGCCCATCGGGCGCTCCGCGTTGGCGCTCGCGGCTATGTGATGAAATCGGAAGCGACGGAAACGGTCTTGACGGCGATCCAGACGGTCATGCGCGGGGAGATTTATGTGAGCCGGCCGGTGGCCGCGCGGGCGCTGCAAAGACTGTTTCCGGACCCGACAGGCTCTGCACCGGAGTTGGCTCGTCTTTCTGACCGGGAGATCCAGGTTTTCCAATTGCTCGGGGCGTCGTGCAGCAACCGGGACATCTCCGCGATCCTCAAGATATCCCCAAAGACCGTCGAAACGTACCGCGAGAATCTCAAGGCCAAGCTCCGCGTTCCTGACGGAGCCGCCTTGCTTGCGGCGGCGCGGAAATGGGTCGAGCATGGCGAGTTCCGCCCGTCTCAATCGGGTGACCGCCCCTAAACCGAATCAGCAGGTTCACCCGAGTGACAGGGGCACGGATCTAACTAGAATCTTAATCACTGAGATCCTCAGTGTTTAAGCGATGAGAATTCTGGTTACTGGCACCGAAGGCTATATCGGATCGTTACTGGCGCCTGCCTTGGTTCAGCGCGGCGATGAAATCGTCGCCGTGGACACGGGCTTCTACAAAGCGGGTTGGCTTTTTACGCCCGCCTTACCCACCCCCAAGACGCTGGCCAAGGACATTCGCCTTCTGGCGCCTTCCGATCTGGAAGGGTTCGATGCCGTGGTGCACCTGGCGGAACTGTCGAACGATCCGACCGGGGCGTTGGCACCGGATATCACCTACCAGATCAATCACCAGGGATCCGTTCGACTCGCAAAGTTGGCGAAGCAGGCTGGAGTGCGACGGTTTGTCTATACGTCCTCTTGCAGCGTTTACGGCATTTCCAATGCGGATTACGTCACCGAGCAGTCTCCGACGAATCCGCAGACGGCGTACGCGATCTGCAAGACGTTGGTCGAACGCGACGTTCGCCAACTTGCCGACCGCGACTTTTCGCCGGTCTTCCTGCGAAACGCCACGGCGTTTGGTGCCGCTCCGCGCCAGCGATTCGACCTTGTGGTCAACAACCTTTGCGGACTGGCCTGGACGACCCGCGAGATCAAGATGACCAGCGACGGGACGCCCTGGCGGCCGTTGGTGCATGCGCTGGACATTTGCCGCGCCATCGTCTGCGCCCTGGCCGCGCCGGCGGAAGCCGTCCACAACCAGATTTTCAATGTCGGCGACACGCGTAGTAATTATCGCGTCCGCGACATTGCCGAAGTCGTCCGGCAGACCTTCACGGGCTGCCGGGTTACCTTTGGACCGGGCGGTTGCGACAGCCGGAGCTACCGGGTGTCCTTCGAGAAAGCCGCTCAGGGGCTGCCTGGGTTCGCTTGTCAATGGGACCTCGAGAAAGGGGTTCGCCAGCTTTTCAGCTTGTTCAAGCGCATTGACCTGACCTCGGAGATGTTCACCTACCGTGGCTTTACCCGGCTGAAACAGCTCGAGTACCTGATCCGAACGGGGCAGATTGACAGCCAGTTCTTCTGGACCCAACCGGCCGAATAGTGGCACCCTGTGCTTTTCCGTGAAACCAAGCTGGCGGGCGCGTTCATCATTGAACTCGAGAAGAAGGAAGATCACCGGGGTTTCTTCGCGCGAGCCTTTTGTGCCCGTGAATTTGTGCAACACGGATTGCGCGCGGGCATTGCCCAGGCCAACCTGTCGTTTTCTGAGAAGCGGGGCACCTTGCGGGGCCTGCATTACCAGGCGGCGCCTGCCAGCGAGACCAAGCTGATCCGTTGTGTTCGGGGCGCGGTTTGGGACGTGATCGTGGACCTGCGGCCGAATTCCCCGACTTACCTGCAACCTTTCGGAGTGGAACTCACCGCCGAGAATCGCCGGGCTATCTTTGTCCCGGATCTTTTTGCGCATGGCAACCAGGCTCTTACGGACGGCGCGGAACTCTTATACCTGATGGGCGAATTCCACACGCCTGGTTGTGAGCGCGGGGTTCGATATGACGATCCCGCGATTGGTATCCAATGGCCGCTTCCGGTCACGACGTTAAGCGAGAGAGACGCGAAGTGGCCCTGGCTGCGCCCCG
>CAZODO010000015.1:48763-77219 GCA_964578605.1 uncultured Verrucomicrobiota bacterium
GGTAGAATCCTTAGGAAACTAGCTTATGACCCATTCACTCAACTGCCGCTTCTGCGGCGCCACGCTCGCGCACCCCTGTGTGGATCTTGGCCTTTCGCCGGTGGCCAACGATTATCTCCGGCCCGATCAACTGACTCAGATGGAGCCGTTTTATCCCCTCCACGTGCTCGTCTGCGACCATTGCTGGCTGGTGCAGTTGCGCGAGTGCCAGAGCCCCGAACACATTTTTAGCGATCACTACGCCTATTTCTCTTCGTATTCGGACTCGTGGCTCCGGCACGCGGAGGAGTACGTGGAAATGACCATCGGCCGGTTCCACCTGAATGCGAACAGCCGGGTGATCGAGGTCGCCTCCAACGACGGCTACCTGCTCCAATACTTTGTCGCGCGTGGCATCCCCGTCCTTGGCATCGACCCCGCCGCCAACGTCGCCGCGGCCGCGGAAAAGAAGGGCGTGCCCACTCGGGTGCGTTTCTTCGGGAAGGCGCTCGCGCAAGAGTTGGCCGCCGAAGGCATCCAGGCCGACCTGCTCTTGGGCAACAATGTCCTGGCGCATGTGCCTAACCTCAACGATTTCGTGGCCGGCTTGAAGACCGCCCTCAAGCCCCATGGCGTGCTGACGATGGAGTTTCCGCATCTGCTCCGCTTGATGGATCAAAACCAGTTTGACACGATTTACCACGAGCACTTCTCCTATTTCTCGCTCACGACGGTGCAGAAGGTCTATGCGGCCCATGGTCTGGAAGTGTTTGACGTCGATGAGGTCCCCACCCATGGCGGGTCCCTGCGGGTCTATGCGTCGCATCCAGGCGCCCAGGAACGCAGCGCGCGCGTCGGTGCGCTGCTGGCCCGGGAGGAAAAGGCCGGTCTGACCCGCGTGGCCACCTATGCCGGGTTCACCCAGCGCGTGGAAGCCACGAAACGTAAACTGCTGCAATTCCTGATCGAAGCGCGGAATGCCGGGAAATCGGTTGCGGGATACGGCGCCGCCGCCAAGGGCAACACCCTTCTCAATTACTGCGGGATCCGCACCGATTTCCTGGAGTACGTCGTGGATCGCAGCCCTCACAAACAGGGACTCTTTCTTCCAGGAACGCGCATCCCCATTCACGCGCCGGAGAAGATTATGGAGACCAAGCCCGACTACCTGCTGATCCTGCCATGGAACCTTCGTGACGAGATCCGGGAGCAGATGAAAGCGATTCGAACCTGGGGCGGGCAGTTTGTGGTTCCCATCCCGGAAGTGCGCGTGCTCGAATAGGGCTTCGTCATTCTCATCCCTTTCCATGCCCCCCTCCACCCCTCGAGAGACTGTGGATACCGATCTTTCCGTTCGCGCCTCGTTTCCTGACGCAAAGGCTCCGGTTTACGATCCCGCGGCCGTGGGCGTTGAGATGCACCGGTTCATGGGCGAAATGTATCCGTTCTGCCGCAGCATCACGGGCGATGGGGTCCGCGAAACGCTGAACCGAGTGGCGCGGTTGATCCCTCTTTCCGTGCACGAAGTCCCGACCGGCACACCGGTCTTCGACTGGGTCGTCCCCCGAGAATGGAACATCCGCGATGCCTACGTGAAGAATGCGCAGGGGAAAAAGGTGCTCGATTTTCAGAAGTGCAACCTCCATGTCCTGAACTACAGCCGGCCGGTGCGGCAGAAACTGCCGCTTTCCGAACTGCGAGCCCATCTTTTCACCCTGCCGGAGCACCCCGACTGGATTCCCTACCGGACGTCGTACTACGCGGACCGGTGGGGGTTCTGCGTCAGCCAGCGGGAGTTGGATTCCTGGCCCGAAGGCGAGTACGAGGTTTGCATCGATTCGAGTCTTTCGGCGGGGGCTTTGACCTACGGGGAGTGCTGCGTGCCCGGCGAGAGCGCGGATGAAGTCTTGTTGTCCTGCCACGTTTGCCACCCGTCTCTGGCCAACGATAATCTCTCGGGCATCGCCCTGGCGACTTACACCGCGCGAGCCGTTCAGGCGTGGCCCCGGCGCCGCTACACCTATCGCGTTCTCTTGATTCCGGCCACCATCGGCTCGATTGCGTGGCTGGCGCTGCGCGAATCCGAGGTGGCGCGGATCAAGCACGGGCTGGTTTTAAGCTGCGTTGGCGATCCCGGCCCCTGCACCTACAAGAAGAGCCGGCGGGGCCAGGCGCTCGTGGATCGAGCGGTGGCCCATGTGCTGCAGCATTCGGGGGATCCCTTCAAGGTGACGGAGTTTGTCCCCTACGGTTATGACGAACGCCAGTTCTGTTCCCCCGGGTTCAATTTGCCCGTCGGCTGCTTCATGCGCACGCCCAACGGCCAGTATCAGGAGTATCACACTTCCGCGGATAATCTCTCGTTCGTGCAGCCGAAGTTTCTGGCCGATTCCTATCAGAAACTTCTCCAGGTCCTCCACGTGCTGGAGCACGACCGTGTCTATCGGAACCTCTGTCCCAAAGGCGAACCGCAGTTGGGCAAGCGTGGCCTCTACGCCACGGTCGGTGGACAAACGGACCGGAAAGGGATTGAAATGGCGCTGCTCTGGGTGCTCAATTTGTCCGACGGAGGCGCCGGATTGCTCGATATCGCGGAGCGTTCCGGGATGAAATTCGAACAGATCAAAGCCGCCGCGGACGCGCTGGAAGAACACCAGCTTCTTGCAAGAATCGAGGGTTAAAAAGGAAAATGACTAAACTCCAAAAACCGCCGTTTGCTTATATGGGGGGCGGACTCCGCCCATGGGACGAAGCGGTCCTGCATGTGGGTTGTGAAGGCGTCACTCGCGGACTCAACGTCTTCGAGGGACTCAAAGGCTATCGCCAGCCCGATGGTTCTCTGGCCATCGTCATGCTCCGGCCGCACTTCGAGCGTTTGCGACGCTCGGCACGCTTGCTCCACATCCCGTTTGAACACTCTCTGGAAACGTTCACCGACGCCGTCAGCACATTGGCTCGCGCCTTGATCCAGCCCGAGCAGGAAATGTGGTTCCGCCCCACGCTCTTCGCGATCGAAGGGCATTGGGGTGAAGGAACCGTCGCAGACCTGATCATCACGGCTTACCAGGCGGCGGAATCGCGTCCCGAACCGATCCACATCGGCGTGAGCACCTGGCGTCGCAGCCCGGACGTTTCGCTTCCGGCGCGCATCAAGACGGGCACCAATTACCAGGTCGCCCGCCTGGCAAGAATCGAAGCCCGAAAGACCGGATGCTCGGACATGGTTCTCTTGAACGCCTCGGGGCGCGTCGCCGAATCCACCGGCTCGTGCGTTCTCATGGTGCGGGACGGAACGGTCGTCACACCGCCCTCGTCCGAAGGGGCTCTCGAAAGCATCACCGTCACTATCGTCGAAGCTCTCGCCGCCAGCGAAGGGATCCCATTCCAGCGGCGCCCGATCGATCGAACCGAATTGCTCGTCTCGGACGGCTTGGCTCTGTGCGGGACGCTGGCCGAGATGATCCCGATCCAATCGATGGAAGGGCTGCCGCTTCCGATCCCTTCGCCGCTGCTTCAGGCGCTCCAGGACCGGTATTATGCGGCGGTGCGAGGGATCAAGCCGCATCCGGCGGTGGAACTGACGCGAGTGGCCTAGGGGCAGGGGGGGGCATCGCGCCGGCACAAGGAGAGGTCGAGGGAACCAAGCGGGTGGAATCCGCTCTTCTCGATATGTTCAAGTAAGTATCTATTATGTTTTAGATATGATATCTTAGTAAAAAAATAGTTAAAACATAGTGGAACCATAGTGAATTACAGGAAACAGCGCGGGAGGTCGAGAGATCCAATCCAGGCCCGTCGAAAGCTCTGGTCTTCGATGCGCTTCTTGGGCTTGAACGGCCGTCCGTCAAGGGGACCGGCCATGGCGCGGGACAGCTCGGTCAAGCGTTATAGCAGCGGAATGCATGTCCGGCTGGCGTTTTCGGTGGCGGCGCATCTCGAGCCCGAGATCTTGATCGGCGATGAAGTCCATGCCGTGGGGGACTCGGAATTCCAGAAGAAATGCGTCGGGCCAATGCAGGACGTGGCGGCAAACGAAGGCCGGACGGTTCTGTTTGTGAGCCACAATCTGGGGTCGGTCCGCGCGTTATGCACCCGGGCGGTGTTGTTGGAGAAGGGCCAGATTCAGCGCGTGGGAACCGCGGAAGAGGTGCTGGAGGCTTACGTGGGGCTCGGGCAGCTTCATTCAAAGACGAGCTTGGCGGATCGCAAGGACAGCATCAGCTCGGGCCGGGCGCGCCTGCCCCATGTCTTTTTCACCGGGCCTTCGGGGCGGCCGGTGCAGTCGGACGGCTCAGCGAGCGGGGCCTGCCGGTGCTCAATCTCGGCCCCGCTCAGCTGCGTTCGCCCTGCCAGGGGGCGTGTGAAGCCGAAGTGCCGCACTGCATCACGGCGGTAACGCCCAAGCAGGTGGAGCGGGCGGTGGCCCTGATCCGGCGCACGATCTAGGTTTCAGCGGAACGTTCGATTTCCGATGCTATGACCGATCCTTTGCTTTCGAAGCTGCCCATGGACCTCGGCGACGGGCTCGTCCTCAGGATGGGGCGTCCCGGGGACGCTGAAACGCTGATCGAGTTTAACACCCGGGTTTTCGATGAACGGATTACGGGTTGGACCCGCGATGTGGTCGGAGGGGAGCATCCCACGGTGCAACCGGCCGACTTCACGGTTGTCGAGGACAACCGCGGCAAGGCCATCGTTTCGTCCCTCTGCCTGATTTCCCAGACCTGGGCCTGCAGCGGGGTGCCCTTTCGCGTCGGGCGGGCTGAGCTTGTCGCCACGAACCCTGAGTATCGGCGGCGCGGGTTGATTCGGAAACAATTCGAGGTGTTGCACGCGCTGAGCGCGGCCAAAGGGGAACTCATGCAGGTGGTCTCCGGGGTTCCGTGGTTTTACCGGCAGTTTGGATACGAGATGGGCATCAACCTCGCCGGAAACCGATGCCTCCAGTCCGATTACCTTTCCAAGCTGAGTGAACGCGGGCCGGAACCGTTCCTCTTGCGGCCGATTGATGCGTCGGATCGCGCCTTTGTTCGGGAGCTTTACGGCGAATCGATGCGCCATCAGGTCTATGCCGCTTTCCGCTCGGATCGCGAATGGGAGTATGAATTCACGGGGCGCTGCCTTTCGAACACGCGCCGCCGGGAATGGCTCATGGTTCAAACGGCGCAGGGCGAGCGGGTCGGGTTCGTTCAGTACTTGCCGTGCCTGGCCTCGCCTCAGTGGCGCATGTTTCGCATTTACCAAGTGGAACTGCGGCCGGGAATCTCCTATTTGAACGCGGCGCCCAGTCTCCTGCGCGGCTTTTGGGAGAAAGGGAAAGCCATGGTGTCCGCGGGCGAACTGGCTTGCGCGGAGCTCGAGGGTGTCGAACTGGCCATGGAACGGGAGCACCCGCTCTTTGACTGTCTCGCGACTCAAGATGTCCGTGTTTTGAAGCCCACGCCGTGGTACGTCCGGGTGCCCGAAATGGCGGCGTTCCTCAGACAGATCCGGCCCGCCCTGGAAAGGCGCCTGGTAGGGACCTTGGCCGAAGGGCATAGCGGCGAGTTGAAGGTCAGTTTCTATCGCGGCGGAATCCGCCTCAAATTTGAGCGAGGGCAGATCCTGGCGGTCGAGGACTGGAAACCCGATTCTGTGACCAGCGGCGACGCGCGGTTTCCGGCCGGGACGTTTCTGCACCTGGTATGTGGCTGGCGGCGGGTGGACGAAATCGCGGAGAATTATCCGGACGCTGTCGCTTCGCAAGAGGCGGCGGTCTTGCTGGATTTGCTCTTCCCACCTTACCGGGGAAGGCCCTGGCTGTTGTCGTAATATGGCCGAACCTGATGTCATTGGCTTGCTGCCGTGTGGCGGATTCGCCACGCGCATCTCACCGCTGCCCTGCAGCAAAGAGGTGCTGCCCGTGGCTCTCGAATCCGGCGCGGATGGGACGCTGCGCCCCAAGGTGGTGTCGCATTTCCTGCTGGAGCGCATGCGGCATGCCGGCATTGAGAAAGCCTTTTTGATCCTGCGCAAAGGGAAATGGGATATCCCGGAGTACTATGGCGATGGCGCCCGGCTGGGAATGGCGCTGGGCTACCTGGTCGTTCAGGTGCCCTATGGCCCCGCCTACACGCTCGACCAGGCCTACCCCTTTGTGCGAAGCGCCCGCGTGGCTGTCGGGTTTCCCGATATCCTCTTCGAACCCCGCGACGCGTTTGCCAGGGTGCTCGCGCGGTTGAGCGGCACCGGCGCTGACATCGTCCTCGCCCTGTGCCAGGTCGAAAATGTGCGGATCTCCGACATGATTGCCACCGACCGCACCGGCCGGGTCCGGGATTTTGTGATCAAGCCGGCTGAAACGAAGCTGCGTTTTGGCTGGGTCCTTGCCGTCTGGACGCCGGTGTTCACGGAGTTCATGCATGAGTATCTCGCGGAGCCGCGCACCTCCGCCCAAAAACCCGGGTCCGGGCTGCCTCCGGAACTGTCGGTAGGCCACGTGATCCAGGCGGCCGTCCAGCAGGGGTTGCACGCCCAGACGGTGACCTTCCGGCGGCATGCTTACCTGGATATCGGCACTCCCCAGGGCTTCAAGAGAGCTGCGGCCGGACACTGGCCCGGGCTCCGAAACGCCGCCCTTCTGTCCCCCAGTCGGTGATCGTGATATGGCCATGAGCAAAACCGCGACGGTCGCTCTCCCGATCTACAAGCGACTGGAGTATTTGCCCCAGGTTCTCGCCCTGGTGCAGGCCCAGGACTATCCGAACCTCGAACTGATCATTTCGGATAACGGTCAGAACGGGGCCAAGGTCCGCGACCTGGTGGAGGCGCATTACCGCCGTCCCTGCCGGTTTCGGCAGAACCCGTCCACGGTCAACGTGACCGAGCATTTCAACCAGATCCTCCAGCTCGCTTCGGGAGAGTACTACACCGTGTTGAGCGACGACGACGAGATCAGCCCGAACTACATCTCGGAGCTTGTCGGCCGGCTGGAGGCTTGTCCCCGGGCGGCTTTGGCCCACGGCCGCCAGGAATACATCGACAAGGAAGGGCGGATCCTCCGGGAAACCGTGGCCGTCCTGCCCGACCTGCTGACGGGGGAGGCGTTCCTGCGGGCGGCATGGCGAACCTTCGAGTTGAAACTCGAAATGCTGGGCACTTATGTGGGGCGCACCGAGTTGATGAAGCGGTGCGGCGGTTGGCCCGCGTTCGAAAAGGGCAATCACATTGACAATGGCCTGGTGCTGAAGCTCTGCCTCCAGGGCGACGTCGCGTTCAGTTCGAAATGTGTCTTCCGCTGGCGCATCGACGAAGCGAGCATGGGCTGGTCTGTTCCGATTCAGGGATTGTCAGTCGCGACGTGCCAGTTTCTCGATTTCCTGAAGACTGATCCGATGATCCGGCAGTTCGCCCGGGCTGAGCCGGCCCGATGGCGGGAAATCCAGGCGTTTGTGGTCGAGATGGCCTGGTCGACCTATCTTTGCCGCTGGCGGGACCTGTATCAACGGCGGATGCCCCGCTGGCGGTGGGTGAAGGCGGCATTTGCCTTGCCTTATATCCCTCAGTATTACAAGGAGATACGCAGGATCCTGTTCCAGGAAATGCGTGGGGCAGCCGCGGGCTGGTTCAGGGCGGGGTCCGGCGCAGCACCCGGCCCGGCAAAAGGCACGAACTGACCCGTTCCGGTCTAAATCCATGTGAAACCCATTCTAAACACAGGTCAAACGCATGCCGATGTGCCTTTAGCATGCCTTTGGCGTGTGTTTAACGTGCGTTTAGCGTGCGTTTAGAGCGGGTGCCGACAGATTTTTTGAGAATTTTTGCCCGAAGCCCTTTACAATCGAGAGTGGCTCTGCTATCAGATTGTCTACACTGGTTCTGAAGGTTAGATTTTGAAACAACAAAGAGGTGATAGCATGGGGTCCACAATTGCTGCTTGGGGCGTTCTTGTTGCTGTTTGGATTTTTGCGGGGCATCAAGGGGGCATTCTGTCCGTAAACGCCGCTTCTCCTGAGATCAACCCGTCCTCTCCCGCTGCTCCGCGCGGCGCATCGGGAGCCGTGCGTGAAGCGTCCGCAGATTCCACGCGTGCTGCGCGAGTGATTCGCGGATGGGAAATAGAGTCCGTCCGTGCCATCAAGCGGCCGACGATTGTCCAGGTGACGCCAGAATACGAAGGGAGGCGGCCGTCTGCGGAGCGAAAGCGCGCTGTGGCCGCGAGGAAGGGCGGCTTCTTCATCATCCAGGTTCAGTGCAAGTGGGCCACGCTCCAGCCGCCGAACGAACCGCTATGGGTCGGGAGGCCCGAGGTGGTTCTGGTGGACGATGAAGGCCGGGAGTACCCGGCTGTCGATGCGCTCACCCGGCGTGGCGGGGAGTACGTCACTGCGGGGATGGTTTCTCCTTCGGCGCGCCGCGACGCCCGGACGGAACGGTCCAGGAGCTACCGCCTTCTGGCCTACTTCGACCTTCCCAACAACCCTCGAAACCTTTCACTCCGCTTTCCTGGCGGAGGGCCTGAGATACCGGTGGAACAGTTAGGCAACCTGCCCGATGCGCTGGTTGATTTGCCGGACTAACCCCGACAACCGCAAGCGCGATCTGTCATTTGCCCACTGAATTTCCCGACTGTCTACAGGCCCATGAAACCCCGAACCTGGTTCCTCATTCCGAATGTTTGTGTTCTGCTCTCCATGGCGACGGTGTCTGCCGCCGAACCGCCCGTGCGCATCCTTCCGCTGGGCGATTCGATGACGTCCGGAGTTCCGGTGGAAGGCGGATACCGGTCCCGCCTTTATAGCGTGCTTTCCTCCGATGGCTTCACGGTGGATTTCCTCGGCACGCAGACGGTGAACTCCAATCACCCGCAATTGCCGGATGCGGACCATGAAGGGCACGGGGGGTTCCAGATCCATGAAATCGACGCCGGCTTGGAGGGCTGGCTGAGTTCGGTGGAAGATCCGGATGTGGTGCTTCTATGGATCGGGACCAACGATTACTCGGTCAGCAACGACATTAATAACGCTCGGAACCGGCTGGCGAACTTGATTGGGCGCATCGCGACGCTGCGGCCACACGCCAAAATCATCGTCGCGAATCTGCTGTTGCGAACGGACATCCCCACTGCGGATCAAAATATCCAAACCACGTTCAACCCGTTCCTTCCAGCCATGGTGGACCAGCAGGTTCAACTCGGGCGCCAGGTATCGTTTGTGGATATGCGCAGCCAAATCACGGCCGCGGACCTGGTGGATGGGCTGCACCCGGGATCGCCGGGCTATAACAAGATTGCCGACACCTGGCGTTCAGCCATCCAGGCCGTCATCACGCCTGCCGGAACCACCAATCGACCGGCAATCGTTCGCGTGAAGGGCCATGTCAACCGCAGGAATGTCAGCCTGACGTTCAGCAAACCGGTCGAGGACGCCGCGGCGGCGGCGGGCAACTTTGCCTTGAGCGGCGGCGTGTCGGTTCTCGCCGCGGAGTTGGACGTGCCAACCAAGCGAACGATCACGCTCACGACCACGCCTCAGGCGCAAGACACCGTCTACACCGTGACCGTGAATGGGGTGCGGGACCGAACGCCTGCCCGCAACGCCATTGCCGCGAACGCACAGGCCAGCTTCGGGTCGGGCAATATCGCAGAGGCGGTGAATTTCGATCTGGTTTATTCACTGCCGGTGCCGAGGCAGTCGGATTTCAACATCAACGGGGTGCCTTACCAGGTTGACAAGCACGTGGGTTTGGGGGCGTTCAATCGTGTGGCCTACTACCTGGAATTGGAGTCGGCGGCCGGCCGGCAGTACGCCTGGGTCTCCATGGATGCGTTCACGACGGATGCGGCGCGGATTGGCATTCCCGCCTTGCAGACCGGGGCGTTCTTCCAGCAACCGGCGGTGAACATGAATGTCCAGTCGACCGTTGCCGGGGTGGCGAACGGCACCGGCTTCTCGGGAGGGCGGCTGGAGTTTTGGCCGGGGAATTACGGCACGGCGAACGCCGCGGGAGTTTCCGGGGCCAGCGATGTCACTTACGATTTCGGGGATAGCGCGGCGCCAGGCGAAGCGGGATACGGCTCGATGCAGATTCACAACGGCGCCGCGAGCCAGACGGTGTTGGCGTTTAACGGGTGGGGCGGGGGCGGATGGGTTAACGATGTTGGGATTGGCAACGCCTCGGGCCAGCATCCGGACTGGACCTTCGCGCAGAATGCCACGGCGTACACGAACCGGGTACTGCAGGTCTATGTGCGTTTGGGAGGCGGCTCGCCGGGAGCCCCGGTGATCACGACGCAGCCCGAGGGGCTAACGGTCAACCCGGGCGGCTCGGCCAGCTTCACGGTGGCGGCGACCGGCAGCGGGACGTTGTCCTATCAATGGCGGTTCAACGGAACGCCCATCTCGGGAGCCACCGCCGCCACGCACACGATTAACAACGTTCAATCTCAGCATGCTGGAAGTTACGATGTGGTGGTGGCCAATGCGTCCGGCTCCGTCACGAGTTCGGCGGCGGTTCTGACGGTGCCGTTGACCGGGCTCATCGCGAACGGGAGTTTTGAGTCCGGGTTTTCGGGGTGGTCAGCGGGCGGAAACGTGAGCGTGGTTCAGGGGAATGTGTATGCTCCGTTCGATGGAACGTCCGTGCTGGCTTTCAACTCCGGACAGAACCCGCCCAACGGGGTGGTTTCCCAGATGTTCGCGACCACTCCGGGGACGGAGTATTCCCTCACCTTCGCGGCGGGTGTGCTGGCCTTCAATACCAGCGAGCAAAGGATCCAGGTCACCTTGCAGGGCGCGACGACTCTCCAGTCGCGGTCGATCTCGATGATCGGGGATGCCAGCGGGAAGGTGAAATGGAGTTCCTACACGTATCTCTTCACAGCCGACAGCACCCTGACCCGCGTGACCTTCCGCGATGTCTCTCCCACTTCCTTGAACCTCGATGCGACGTTGGACAAAGTGCAGATCACGGCCCAGAACGCGCCGGTCATCACGGCGCAGCCCGTGAACCAGGCCGTCTTGGCGGGAGCGAGCGCGAGTTTCAGTGTCACGGCCACAGGACAGGCTCCCCTGAGCTACCAGTGGCGGTTCAATGGCAGTCCAATCCCGGGGGCAACCTCAAGCACCTTGAACCTAGCTAACGCCCAGACGGGTGCTGCGGGCAATTACGACGTGGTGGTGTCGAACACCGCGGGGAGCGTGGGCAGTTCCGTTGCGGTGTTGACGGTGCTGGAAGCGGGAGTGTTCGCGAATGGGAGTTTTGAGTCAGGATTCTCGGGATGGACGGTCAGCGGCAACGCGTCGCTAATATCGGGTTTGGCCACCGATGGGCAAGCTGCGGTCGCTTTCAACACGGGGCAACAGCCGCCCAATGCGATCCTCTCTCAAACGGTGGCATCCGCGCCGGGGCAAAATGGCACGCTGGCCTTTGACTTTGGCGTATGGGCCTACAACTCGAGCGAACAGCGGATACGCGTCACGGTCCAAGGAGCGGGCATCCTGGTTCAGCAGACCGTTTCGATCTTCGGGGTGGGGAACGGGGCGGTCACCTGGATCTCGCGAAGCTATCCTTTCGTCTCCGACAGTGGAGCACTGACGATCCGGTTTGAGGATGTTTCGCCCACTTCCCTTAACCTGGATGGTTTGCTGGATAACGTGCGCCTCACGTTGCAGGGGAACCCGGTCATTGTCACTCAGCCTTCCAGCCAGACGGTGACGGTGGGCGGGACAGCGAGTTTCAGCGTCACCGCGACAGGCGCGGCGCCTTTGGCCTATCAATGGCGGCGGAACGGGAGCCCGATCGGGGGTGCCACGGCCAGCACCTTCACGATCAACAACGTGCAGACCAGCCACGCAGGGGATTACACGGTCGTGGTATCCAACGGCGCAGGACCCGTGACGAGTTCCGCGGCGACGCTCGTTGTCACGACGAGCGGAGGAGGGTTGGTCAACGGGAGCTTTGAGTCCAATTTCGATGGATGGACCGCCAGTGGCAATGCCGCTGTGTCCACCGGAACGTTCTACCGGCCGACGGACGGCAATAGTCTCGCGGTGTTCAACTCGGGGCAGACCACGCCCAACGGAGCGATTTCACAGACCATTCCAACCGCCCCCGGCCAAAGCCATACCTTGAGTTTCGATTTCGGAGTGCTGGCCTACAACTTCAATGAGCAACGCATCCGGGTCACGGTGCAGGGCGTCGGGACACTGGTGAATCAGACGATCGTCAATTCCGGGTCGGGCAACGGGGTTACGCAATGGATCTCGAGGAGCTTCGCGTTCATTGCGGATGGCAATTCCATCACCGTGACGTTCCAGGACGTTTCGTCGTCCACGTCCAACCTCGACGCCGTGCTGGACAAGGTTGCGCTAGCAACCCAAAGCGCGCCGACCATCACGACGCAGCCCTTGAGCCAAGCGGTCGCTGTGGGCCAGTCCGTGACATTCAGCGTCACCGCCGCAGGTCAGTTGCCGTTGGCCTATCAATGGCGTTTCAACGGCGCCGCAATTTCCGGAGCGAACTCAAACCAGCACACGATCAGCGCTGTGCAGGCGGGCAACAGCGGCAATTACGATGTCGTGGTCTCCAACGGCTCTGGCTCGGTCACCAGTTCGGTGGCGGTGTTGACCGTGGCGGAGCCGGTGGCGTTCAAGAACGGGAGTTTCGAATCGGGATTGGCGGATTGGACCGTGAGCGGCAATGTCCAGGCCTCAACCGGAACCTTTTATGCGCCCACAGATGGGCAACGGACCGCGGTGTTTAACGCGGGGCAATCCACGCCCAATGGAGTGGTATCCCAGACCGTAACAACCACGCCCGGCCAGGCTTACACCGTTAGCTTTGACGCGGGCGTGCTGGCCTACAACGCCAGCGCGCAGCTTCTCCGTGTCACGGTTCAGGGGAACAGCACCCTGGTGGACTCCACCCTTTCGTTTTCTGGGGATGGCACCGGAACGACCAAGTGGACCTCAAGAAGCTTCTCCTTTACTGCCGATAGTCCCTCGGTGGTGCTGACTTTCCGCGACTTGTCTCCGGCAACGCTGAATCTCGACCTGACCTTGGACCGAGTGCAACTGGTTCCGCAGGGAGGAGGCGCCGGACTGTTGGCGTTCGCGGTTTCGGACGGCAGGGGAGGGCAGGGACTGGACAAAAAGGCCGGTGCCGCCTCGATCACGTGGTCTCCAACCGGTTGGACGATCACGGGATTCGCTTCTCGCCGTGGCATTTACCGATTGGAACGATCAGAAGACTTGGATTCCTGGACCGCTTTGGGCGAAATTTCTGCCGCCGTTGGTGGTATCCTGGAATTTCAGGACCAGGACGCCCCGGGACTGAGAGCATTCTATCGGATTGTTCCGGTGGATAACGGACAGGCTTCCGAATAGCTTCAAACGGGCCGTGCTGCCCGCGGTTGGACGAGCTGCCGCTTGGTTTTCTGGCTCTTTTCTTGCTAAAAATCGGTGGTTTGTCCACAGTGGTCTGTACGCATCGTAAATGAAATCAGTCGCTTGCTGCTGGTGCTGCATCTGCTTGGGTGTCCTTTCGTCCTCCTCGTTTGGGGCTAATCCCCCAACGAGAATCCTGCCTTTGGGCGATTCGTTGGTCTCTGGGAATTATGGCGACGTTTTCCCTCCGCCCGTGCAGGGCGGGTTCCGTCCCCGCCTCCGCCAAATGCTGCTGGACGCGGGGTACACTGTCGATTTTATCGGGACACTCACGACGCTTTCTGACCACCCGGACCTCCTGACAGACCCGCAGCACGAGGGGTGGGGCGGGTACACCATCGACGACCTGGACGCGACGATCGACAACTCGTTCGCTGTTCTGCCCGACCCTGATGTCATCCTGTTGTTGATAGGCGCCAACGACTTCTTTCCGGAAAATGCGACGGACGTCGGCTTCCTGGACAATTCGACGGTTCGTCTGGAAAACCTCCTTGACCGCCTGGTGGCTTTGCGCCCTTTCGCCAAGATTCTGGTGGCGAACTTGCCTACGCGAGCTGACGTGTACCCCTCCGTTACGGATTTGTACCCGGCGGGCGGCGCGTATGACGCGGATATGGCGGTTCGGGACAAGTTCAACCTCTTCATTCCAAGGATCGTCGAGGACCAGCAGGTCCTTGGGCGGGAGGTCTACTTTGTGGACCTGCGCAGACCCCCTCCGGAATGCTGCAACCTGGGCGACCTCGCCGTGGAGACCCGGCAGGTGCATCCGTCGGCGAGCGGCTACTACAAGATGGCGACCAACTGGTTCAACGCCATCACGGCCGTGACAGATCCGACCGACCCCGCCACGCGCCTCCTCCGAGTGTATTCGCTGAACCCCTACATGGGCGTTTCAATCACCGTAAACAGCGGGGCTGGTGACGGTATCACCCCGTTCGAACGATCCTACGCGGATGGAACGGTTGTCACGCTGGCGGCTCCGGCGCTTTTACCAAGCGGGCAGACCTTTCAGGTGTGGGAACGAAACGGAGTTGCCTACAGCACCGACGCGACCACGACGGTCACGTTGAACTCGAGTTGCACGATGACGGCCGTGTATGCCAAGGCTTTGGCCCTCAGTAACGTTCCCGAGGCGGCGAGTTACACGCTCGTTTACTCCCTCGACCTGCCTGTGTCGGCGTCCTACAACCTCACGGGGGTTCCCTACGAACTCGATAAGAGCAGCGCCGTTGGAGCGTTCAACCGCGTCGCTTATTACCTGGAGGTGCAATACTACGTCGGGCCCGTGCTCTACGCATGGGCGTCGATGGATGCCTTCACGACCGACGCGACCAAGATCGGGGTTCCGAGCTTCGGAACGGGTGCGATCTTCCAGCAGAATGTGGCGAACATGAACGTCCGGTCGAGTGTCCTGAATATCGTGACCGGAAACGGTTTGGCGGGCGGGAACATTGAGTTCTACTGTGGCAATTATTCCACGAACAATGCCAACGCGGTCCCCAACGCGAGCGATGCTCTGCACGACTGGGGTGATTGGGGAACCGTCACCGCAACGCCCGAAGAGTATGGATACGGCGCGATGCAGGTCCACAATCATGCTGCCAGTCAGACGATCTTTGCCTTTAACGGGTGGGGCGGCGTCCCGATTGCCGGGATTGACAAGGTCGACCTTGGAATCGGGAATTATTCCGGCACCCATCCCGACTGGACATTCGCCCAGAACGCGGGCAGTTACCGATATAGAAAGTTGCAGGTCTATGTTCGCGACGGTTCGCCGCCTCCGATTTATACATTGACGGTCAACTCTCTCAATCCGAGCACCGGCGTTAGCGTCACGGTCTATCCGGCTGACGAGAACGGAAGCGGGACCGGTTCAACCTCGTTCACCCGTTCGTATCCCAGCGGAGCCACCGTGACCCTGACGGCGCCGGCGACGGCCGGTGGGAGCCCGTTCGTCAAATGGCAACAGAACGGAGCTGATTATCCCGGCGGAACGGCGGTAACCATTCCCATTACGGCGAATACGACAATGACGGCCGTCTATGCGGCGCCACCCCGGGCTTTGACCGTCAACTCCTGGAATCCCGGCAGCGGCGTCAACGTGGTGGTAGACCCGGCGGACCGGAATGGAGCGAAAGACGGCACCACGGCGTTTGCGCGCTCCTACGCGCACGGGGCGGTTGTCAGCCTTAACGCTCCCTCAACGGCGGGAGCCAACGTCTTCCGAACGTGGCAGAGGAACGGAACCGACTACGGCAGCGGATCGGCCGCTGTGGCGGTGACCATGGATGCTGATGTGACCATGACCGCCGTCTACAACAGCACGGTCCAGGGAGCTTACGTCTTCTACAACAACTCCGCATGGGATGGCAACAACCCGGCTGCCAATGCCAACGACGACAACGCCATCGCCACGGACAAGACCCCGCTGCTTCCCGGCGCCAAAGCGACGTTCGCCAACTACACCAGCTATAGCCGCGGGTTAAACGGCATTATGGTGGATATTTCCTCGTTGCCAGGCACGCCGACCGTCGACGATTTCGCCATCAAGGTGGGTAACACCTCCACACCTGCGACGTGGGTTGTGGCACCTGCGCCGACTTCGGTCACCCTCGTGGACGGTGGCGGCGCGGGGGGAAGCGATCGGGTCAAGATCATCTGGCCCGATGGTGCGATTCGAAAAAAATGGACGGAAGTAACGGTCCTTGCGACGGAACGGACGGGCCTTGCGGCACCTTACGTGTTCTATTTCGGCAACGGCGTCGCCGACACGGGCAACTCTGTATCGAATGTGGACGTTACCACGACAGACGTCGTTCGCGTTCTGAACAACTTCACCTTGGCTGCTCCCATTACGTCCATTCATGATGTAAATCGGGACAAGATGGTGGCGACAGCTGACGTCGTGATCGCGTTGAACAACTTTTCGTTAGGGCCAGCTTCGTTGCGGTTGATCGATTTAAGGTGAGGGGGCGCCTCATGGGTGGGACTCACGCTTTTCGGTGGCGAGTAAGCGCAAGAGCAAGCGTAAGCGTGAAACGCCGCCGGTCGAGATGTGAACAATTTGTTCTCATCAAGGCAAGATATTGAGTGCCAGAAACTTAATCGCACTGGTGACTTTTTGTCAGCAGACTGTGCCACATTTGGCCGTCCGATCGGCGCTTTCTATTGCGAGGCTTACGAGATCTTGCAAGGGCGGACAACGTGAGATGTGCCCCCGTCTTATCAAAGGCCGCTTTTGTCATTGACTTTGCGGGCCTAGAAATGGGAAAGTAACCCTAATAAACGCTTCGTGAGGGTTTTGATATGAAAAAGTTAAGGCGAGATCGTGGGTTTCGGCAGTGGTCGTTGGCCATCGTTTGCGCAGGTGCTGTTGCGAGCAGTGTCATCTGCGTGAATGGGCAGCTTTCGATCGATCTAACAGCGTCAACCTTTAACTTGCCTGCAGGAGATTCGGCAACCGATCCGATCACTCTCACTTTGAATAATGCCGGTTCGGCGGTCCAAGTGGGAAGCCTCGAGTTCTATGTTGAAACGGATGCTCTGGGACCAAAAATTGCCTCAGTTGATCTGATCTCAGGGACCATTTGGGACGGAGTCGGACATACGTTATCGGGAACCGCGTCGAACAGTCCTCATTGGCAGGGGTGGAACCTTCTGAAGACGGCGGACGGAGTTGGGACCGGGCCGGAAATTCCAGCAGGCGGCAGTTTCATTGCCAGTCTGACCTTCGATACAGTGGGCGTTGCTCCGGGTAACTATGCGTTTAAGCTCTTTGGAACTTCGTTCGATGGTGGCGTCAACGTTTTCGACAGCAAGTATGTTGCTGACACTGTGGAAGGTGATGACGTTCCGATCAACATCACCAACGGTAGTTTGACTGTCGTTCCGGAGCCCAATGCCTCTTTGGCGGTGGCGGGGTTGCTGCTGGGTGTGGCGGCGGTTGTGCGCCGTTGGCGGGCAGCGCGCTAGCGCATTTGGGTATCATTTCCCTGTTTTTCGCGGGCCGCCTTTGAGGCGGCCTCTATTTTAACTTTTTCCGAAGTTGCGGTGCCTCAACCTCGGCTGCGGTCAGCGTTTTCATCCGGACTGGACGAATGTTGATTTTGTTTCGTCCAGTGCGAGTGTTCAGGCGCATGACCTGAACAAAGGAGTTCCCTTTTCGGACAGCACTTTCGACGTCGTTTACCATTCGCACGTTCTGGAGCATTTTACGCGGGAGCGCGGACGCTTTTTGCTTACGGAGTGCCGCCGGGTCTTGAGGAGCGGTGGAGTGCTGCGTGTTGCGGTGCCTGACCTGGAACAGATCGCTCGCAAGTATGTGGAAGCTCTGGAGAAAGCATCCGAAGGCCAGCCCGAATGGGCTCGGCGCCACGAATGGATGGTGTTGGAGCTCTGTGACCAGATCGTTCGCGAAAAGTCAGGCGGCGCGATGCTCGACTTTCTGAGGACCGCATCGGTGGAAGACGAGGCGTTTGTCGCGCAACGCCTTGGAGGCGAAGCACGACGCATGATCAAGGCCATCCGAAATCCGGCAGAGAACCGGGGGGCCCCCGCGCCGTCCGGTTTGCCCGCCTGGTTCAGGCGGTGCTCCGAGAAATCTCGTAACATGCTGCTTCGGTATCTTTTAGGGCAGGAAGGCGAGGCTGGGCTAAGGGTGGCGCAGTTCCGGGCATCCGGCGAGATCCATCGGTGGATGTATGACCGGTTTTCCTTGGGCGTAGCCTTGCGCGACGCGGGATTCCGTGATCCCGTGAGGCGTGGCGCAGGGGAAAGCCAGATTCCGGGCTGGTCGACCTTCTGCCTGGATACCGAACTGGACGGCGGGATTTACAAGCCGGACTCTCTTTACATGGAGGCGGTTAGGCCTTGAAGATTGTCCATGTCAACACATTCGACCTGGTGGGCGGCGCCGCCCGGTCCGCGCATCGCATCCATCAGGGCCTGACACGTTTGGGCCATGATTCGTCCATGTTTGTGCTCGGATCGGAGAGCCGGGATGCCGGGATCAAGCAGTTTATCCCGCCGGCAGACCTTCTGAGCCGGATCAAGCGCCGCATCCGCCGGAACAGGATCGAAGCGGCTCTGGCCCCTTATCGCGCTTCTCGTCCCGCGGGATTTGAGCCTTTTGATGACTGCCGCTCGCCTCACGGGGCTGACATCCTGGACCAAATACCGGAGTGTGACATCCTCCACCTGCACTGGATTAGCGGCGGGTTTGTCGATTATCCGGCGTTCTTCTCCGGCATTTCCCCCCAGGTGCCGATCGTGTGGACCCTCCATGATATGAACCCGTTCACGGGAGGCTGCCATTACGATTTGGGATGCGGAAAGTTCACTGCGAAATGCGGCCATTGCCCGCAACTCGGGTCTCGGGATGCTAACGATCTCTCCCGCCGCGTCTGGGAAGCGAAAGGAGCGGCGTTTGCCTCGATCGCGTCGCCGCGCCTTCATATCGTCACACCAAGCCGGTGGTTGGCCCACGAGGTGGAGCGAAGCAGCTTGTGGCAGCGATTCTCGCTCTCCGTCATCCCCTACGGGCTGGATCTTGAACTGTTCGCTCCGAAGAACCGCGCGCACGCCCGGGAAATCCTCGGCCTGCCCCTGGAGGCCAAGATCATTCTCTTTCTGGCCGATGGGGTGGACAACCGGCGCAAAGGATTCGCGCTCCTTGTCGAAGCCCTTTCAGGGTTCCAAAACACCCAGGATCTCATGCTCCTGTCCGTCGGCAACGGCCGGGCGGATTGGCCGCTCCGGTTGCGACGGGTCCACTTGGGCGCCTTGTCTCAGGACCGGTTCCTTTCGGCCGTTTATAGCGCTGCGGATCTTTTCGTGATCCCGTCGCTCCAGGATAATCTCCCGAACACCGTGCTGGAGTCGATGGCTTGCGGAACGCCAGTGATCGGGTTTGCGGTCGGCGGGATTCCTGACATGGTGCGGCCGGGCGTGAGCGGCGTCCTGGTCGAGCCAGAGAACGTGGCAGGCTTGCGCGGGGCCATCCAGGACTTGCTGAACGACCCTGGCCTGCTGGGGCAGATGTCTGTGCAGTGCCGTCGCATTGCCGAGGAGGAGTACGACCTGGAGTTGCAGGCTCGCCGGTACGAAGAGCTTTACACGGGCCTTCTGGCCAAACGAACCCCTGGAGCAGGCGAAGTCAAAGGGCCGGCGTCTCCCGAACCGCTTGGACTGGCGAGAAACGCATAGCCAAAGGTTGCCATGGGATGCGTACGGCTTGACCAACTTCCCGCGCCGGAGCCGGGGCGAAGCGGATGGCCTTGGACAGAAGAAATGGGGCGGGCCCCTGCCGAGGCCCAGGGGGGCGGGCCCTGGCCCCGAATCAGCATCGTCACTCCCAGTTTCAACCAGGGCCAGTACCTCGAGGAAACCATCCGGTCGGTGCTCTTACAGGGGTACCCGGACCTGGAGTTCTTCGTGATGGACGGCGGCAGCACGGACGATTCCGTCGCGATCCTCCGCAAGTACGAACCTTGGCTGACCGGCTGGGTGAGCGAGCGCGATCAAGGCCAGTCCGATGCCATCAACAAAGGCTTCTCGCGATGCACCGGCGAATGGTTCAACTGGATATGCAGCGATGATCTCCTGCAGCCGGGAGCCCTTCACACCGTGGCCAGGCGGGTTCGTGAGGGCGGCTCTGATGTCGTCGCAGGTCACTGCTATTGCCTTTTCGAAGGGGCGCCCGAGAAGAGCGGGGTGCAACCCTGCCGGGGAGAGAGGTTCGATCGCAACCCCTACGCGTTCGCGGTATGGCAGCCGAGCTGCTTTTTCCGCCGTGCACTGGTGGCCCGGCCGGATTTGGTGCGGAGGGATATGCACTGGTGCATGGACCGGGAGCTATGGTGTTACCTCCAGTCGCGCGGCGCCCGATGGAACTGGTGCTCCGACGTCCTGAGTGTCAACCGGTTCACCGGTGTGAACAAAAGCGTGCTTGGGAGAGAGAAGATCCTGGACGAACTGGATACGATCTATCGCGCTTACGTTCGGGAACGGGTTCCCTTGACGTTTTGGCTTCGGCATCTTTGGCTGCCGCTGATTCGGGCTCACCGGGACGCCCGGTTTCGGGCCGGACGCGCGCTGAGCCGAATCATTTCGAGGGGGACATCGGCTTTCCTTCACACCGTTTACTCGCGGGACCGAGTTCGGGTGCTGCAGGAAGAGTATTACATGTACGGGATGTGGTAAGGGGATGGAGCCAGGGTGAACCCGGTTTTCCGCTAAGGTATAACATAGTATCCGATAATGTTTAACTATCGCATGTTAGTTAAATCATAGTATGGTCATAGTTAAACCATAGTGGAAAAACAGAAGCGCTAGCCCAAGAGCAGGGTCGGTGTCTGGGTTCTTCCGATGCCTCATTCCCTTGATTCGGTGCCCGTTCCAGTCTCAACCCGCGCTTTTTACCCGTCATGACCGCACCGTCAGCCATGCCAAATCCACGAAGCTCTTTTCGGATTGCGTTTGTCTCCACCATGAACGGCTGCCCCTGGGGAGCCAGCGAGGAACTGTGGAGCCAGGCAGCCCTGCGCATGGCGCAGCTCGGACACCGGGTCCATGCCTCGGTCTACCGATGGCCCACGCGTCCGGACCGCATCACGGAATTGGAGAGCAAAGGGGTGCGTCTGGCGTTCCGCCCGCTCCAGCGTGGCGCGTTCAAGCGGCTGGGCTCGCGATCCTTGCGATGGCTGTTTCCCGGCGCGTTGGACGTCCCGGATCTCCTTTGGCTGAAGCGAGCCAAGCCCGACTTGGTCGTGATTTCAAAAGGGGGGCCTTGGGATGGAGTGCCCTGGATGCTGGCCTGCCGCCAAATGAGCATCCCGTACTGCCCGATTGTGCAGGCGCACAGCGAGATCTGGTGGCCGCTGGACGAGGAACTCGAGAGCTTCCGGGCGAGCTACCGGGATGCGCTGCTGCCAGTCTTTGTTTCGCATAACAACAGGCGGCTGCTGGAATCCCAGTGCGGGCTGCGCTTGGAACGTGCCCGGGTCATGTTCGTCCCGCTCAACTTGCGTTCCCGCGACGAAGTTCCATGGCCCGACGATTCGGGGACAACCCAGATTGCGTGCGTGGGGCGTTTGGAGCCGCGCGCCAAAGGCCAGGATCTGATCTTTCAAGTTCTGGCCCAGTCGAAATGGCGAGAGCGCCCGATGTGCGTGAACCTCTTCGGCAAAGGAGGCAGCGAACAATCGTTGCGCGCCCTGGCTGCCGAGCTGCAGCTGATGTCCGTTCGCTTCCAAGGGCACCTTCCGGACCCCCGGCAGATCTGGGCGACGAATCACGCGCTGATCCTCCCTTCGCGTTTTGAAGGACTGCCGCTGGCCATCGAAGAGGCGATGCTCTGCGGGCGTCCCGTGATCACGACGGACGTCGCCGGCAACGCGGAGCTTGTCCGCGATGGCGTCAACGGATTTGTCGCGGCGGCACCGGCAGCAAGCCTCCTGGACGAAGCCCTCGAAAGAGCTTGGCAGCGGAGGAAGGAATGGCAGGAACTCGGCCGGCAAGCGCGCCGCGATGTCCTGGCGGTGGTGCCGGAGGACCCGGTGGAGGAGTTTGTGCGCGCGGTGCTTTCGCTGGCTGCCGGGCAAGGCGTTCCCGGCGGTTCCGATCCGGGCGATTGCGCAGTGCGGGAAACGGCAGGCGCGATGGCCGGGCGCCGCTCCTGAATGAGAGTCTCGGTCATTATTGGAACACGCAACCGGGCCGCGCACCTCGCCGGCACGCTCGGGGCGTTCCGCGGG
Source organism: uncultured Verrucomicrobiota bacterium (assembly GCA_964578605.1). Taxonomy (GTDB): domain Bacteria; phylum Verrucomicrobiota; class Verrucomicrobiia; order Limisphaerales; family SIBE01; genus JAXMHN01. The sequence goes on from CAZODO010000015.1 coordinate 70,920, forward strand.
CTGGCGGTGCCGGACGGTTTGGAGGCGGCGCTGGTCATCGTGGACAACGCGTCCACCGACGATACAGTGGCCGTGGTGCGTTCGTTTGAGCATCCGAGACTGCCGGTGCGCTGCGTCTTGGAACCCCGGCGCGGGCAGAGCCAGGCCCGGAATCGCGGTCTCCGGGAAACGGCCGGGGAGATCGTTCTGTTGACCGATGATGACGTGCGGGTTCCTTCGGATTGGCTGGCCGGGATGTGCGAACCCTTTCTGCAACGGAAGGCGAATCTGGTGGCGGGCGGAGTCCGGATCGCGCCGCACCTGGTTCGCAGCTGGATGACGCTGCGGCACCGGTCTTACCTGGCGGCCACGGATTGGCTGGATCCCCAGGCGCCGCACAGCGCGGTGGGCGCCAATATCGCCTTCTCGCGGGATCTCCTGCAGCGCGTGGCCGGGTTCGATCCTGAGCTGGGTCCCGGCAGGCTGGGATTCGGGGAGGAGGAACTCTTTTGTGCGCAATTGGTGAAGGCCGGAATCCCTATTTACGGACGACTGGATGTGGCAGTGGAGCATCACTTCGATCCGTCGAGGCTCAAGCGCGCCTCCTGGCTCGAGACCGCGGAGCGCCGGGGCCGGGTCAATGCCTACATCACGTACCATTGGCATAACCGCGATTACCGACTCGCCAGGCTGCGCCTTGCCCTTGCCGTTGCCAAGCTGGCCGCGCATCGAGCGCTCTCGGGCAAACCGCCGGAGGAAGGATGTGGCGAGCGGGAAATGCAGTTGCTTTACCAGATCGGTGAGTTAAAGCAGTATCAGATCGAGCGCCATCGGCCGCGCAATTATGAACGGCACGGCCTGGTGAAAAGGGGGCCTGGGTAGACTCTCACGCGCCGATCGGCCGCGGTTCGGTTCTGGGTCGAACACATATGAATGCTGCTGCAAAAAGGGCGGATTGGCGGGCGCTGGTCGCGAAAAAACCGGGAATTCACGCTTTTCCACCCGGGCAGTTCTCGTTTTTCGCCTTGCCGGACGATGTCCTGGAGTATCTTGCCGATCATAGCGGCGAACACACGGCGACGCTCGAAACGGGACTTGGAGCCAGCACCATCGTGTTTGCCGCGGTGGGCAGCAGGCATATCTGCATTGCGCCGGTCACGGAGGAAATCGCGCGGGTGACCGCGTTCTGCCTCGAGAATGGCGTGGCAGTCGATGCGATCAACTTCGTTGCGGATTACTCGGAACTGGCGCTGCCCCGATTGAACCTGCCTGAGCTGGATTTGGTTCTCATCGACGGCCGGCATGGTTTTCCGGCCCCGATGGTGGACTGGTTCTACACGGCCAAGCACCTCAAGGTCGGGGGCCGACTGATCGTGGACGACATGAACTTGTGGCCGGTGCAATTGCTGGTCGAGTACCTGTCCAGCTCCGAAGCGTGGCGGGTCGAACGCGCGTTTTCGCGGACCATCGCTTACGTCCGCGTCGCCTCCCTGGACGAACAAGCTGAATGGATCTACCAGAAGAACGTGCAGGCAAAAACGACGCAGCTCCAGGTGCGGTTGCAGCGAGAACACGATTTCGGAAAGCTCCGGGAGCTGGCACGTTCCGGCCGAGTGGACCTGCTCGTCTCCAAGGCGGTCCGGCGTCTTTTTGCAAAGAGCTGACCGGGGCTTCGGGGGCCGCTTGGAGTCTCCAGTTGCGAGTGGCGGTGAAGCGACAAGATCAGAATGCGGGGAGCAGCGGCGGCTCCGGTGGAGGGCTGTCGTGGGGCAACCGGCCGGACCGAAGGGCGGTGTTGTCCATGCTGGGCATTGTGCTCGGTCTTCTGGTGATTGCGTTCAACCGGCCGCTTCTGGAGCTCGTGCGGTTTGCGCTGAACAGCGACTTGTACTCGCACATCCTGCTGGTCCCGTTCTTGTCGTTCTATCTGGTCTTTCTTCGGAAGAGCGAACTGGCCAGGAGCGCGTTTGAAAACGGGCGGGTCGGGGCTTTCGCGATGGCGGCATTGGGAATCGTGCCGCTGGTCGCATGGTGGGGGCTGGCGCGCGAATCGGAGGGACTGGCTTCGGCGCAAGACGCGCTTTTCTTATCCACCTCCTCGTTTCTGCTCCTTGGGATCGCGGCGGGACTTTGGTTTCTCGGGCGCAAATGGATGTCACGGATCGCCCTGCCGCTGGTCGTCCTGATGTTCACCGCGCCGTTTCCCACGGCCCTCGAACGCGGCATCGAGGTGTTCTTTCAACACGCGTCGGCCGAATCGGCATCCGTTCTCTTCCAGCTCTCGCAGACCCCCCTTGTGCGCGAGAGTCTGTTTTTCCATCTGCCGCACATCACGTTGGAGGTCGCGCGCGAGTGCAGCGGCATTCGGTCGAGCCTTGTCCTGTTCATCACCAGCCTGGTCGCGGGTGCGCTATTCTTGCGGAGCCCGTGGCGGCGGGCGGTTCTTGCGGCGGCGGTGATTCCGCTGGCCATTCTTCGGAATGCGTTTCGGATCTTCACGATCGGGATGCTGTGTGTGCATGTGGACCCGGCGATGATTCACTCGTGGGTGCACGTGAGGGGCGGTCCTTTATTCTTCCTGCTGTCGCTGGTCCCGTTCTTTGCGTTGCTGGTGTGGTTGCGTGCCTCTGAAAAGGGTGGGATAATGTCGCTGGAATCGGCACGACGGACCGGGCTGCAGCCTGCACCCGGTGGCCAAGCGGAGTCTGATATCGTTCGTTAAGAGGGGTTTACAGGTCTTCCACAATTGTGGAAGACTGATTTCGTTGAAGAAAGCTTGGCGAACGCAGAGCCGTTGATTACAAAGCAGCAGTAGTAAATCACCTATGAGACAGTTAGACCGAAGCTCTCTTCACCTGGGATACCTTTGGAGCCAAAAGGCTCTGGTTCTCGTCGCCCTGGCTGCCTTGTGCTGCACGGTGTGGGTGGGGTGCAAAACCCCCTCCAGTCAACCGCCGCTGGGACAGAGCGTGGTGACCGGCCCTTCCGCACCGACGAAGATTCATTCGGGAGACGTGCTTCAGATCTCCTTCCCGGGCGCTCCTCAGATGAACACGACGGAGCGCGTGCGCCTGGATGGCAAAATCGTGATGCCGCTGGTCGGCGAAATCGTCGCTGCAGAGAAGACTCCGTCTGAGCTGCAAGAGGATATCGTCCGGCTTTATGATACCCAGTTGGAGGTGAAGGAGGTGGTCGTGATCGTCGCCTCGACCTCGGCTTCGATCTTCGTGACCGGAGCCGTCGCGAAGCCGGGAAGGATCTCCATGGAGCGGCCGATGACCGTGCTGGACGCAATTATGGAAGCTGGCGGGTTCGATCCGAAACGGGCGAATGTCAAGAAGGTTGCGGTGATCCGCCAGGTCCAGGGCCGCTATTCCCGGCACGAGATGAACCTCCGGCCTGTCCTGAATGGCACGGACGTCCGGCCGTTCTGGCTGCAGCCCTTTGATACGGTCTACGTTCCCGAGAGGATCTTCTGAAACCCGGAAGGATGCTGCACGCCGTGTTCAGATGCCGATCGGCAAAGCGAGGGGGTGCCCCTGCCGCTGCGTCGCCCGGGTTTCTGTCGGCGTGCGTGATCATACTCGCCTTCGTGCAGGGCCTCGGACAGCGGTGCGTGGCGGCTGAGCAGATGGATCCGCTGCAAAAGTGGCAATTGCGGTATCCGGTTCTCCCAAGCTTTGGAAAAGCCGTTCCGGGCAACGGAGTTTTCGTTGCTCTCTCCGACGTTCCGCGTGGGGTGCCTTATGTGTCCCATGACGGCCTGTGGTGGACCGAAGCGGCCATTGAGTTCAGCGGGCAGACGGCGGCCCTGAGCGATATGGGATTCGGGAACGGCGCTTTTTACGCCGTGACAGCCAGCGGCGAAGTCTTCTCAACCACCGACGGAAAGGAGTGGAGGTCTCTTTCCATTACGGCCATCGCGGACAAGACGGCGTCTGCTTGCCTTCGGATCGCTGCCGGGAACGGCATCGTTGTGACCCTGAGCGAGGACGGCTGGTTATCCTTCTCGGCGGATGGCTTGACATGGACCCTGCCGGAACAGCTCGAAGGCCGGGCGGACAAGCTTCTGTTTGGCGGCGGACTCTTCCTGGCATTGATGTCCGCGGCACCGGGGGAAAGCGCAACCGTCCTGGCGTCTGCGGATGGGGTGACGTGGACCTCCCTTGCTGAAGCGATTGGCGGGGCGGTCACAGACGTTGCCTTTTCGAACGGGATGTTTGTGGCGGTGTCGCCTGCCTCGGACCTGGTGATATCCCATGATGGCGCCAACTGGTTTGAGCTCGGTCACCTGCCAGTCAGCGAAGGTTCTCGGGTGGTCAGGGTTCTGTTTGGCGAGAACCGGTTCGTGGGGGTGGTCCTCCTTCCCAGCGGTGACGCCCAGGTGCTCGTCTCGCTCAACGGCGTGGATTGGGTCCCCGGGTTGACCGCACGTCCGCCGAACGGCCTCGCCTTCGGTAACGGGGTCTTTGTCCTGTACGGCACCACGACCTATACCTCTTCGGATGGAGTGCACTGGGACAGTTCGGAACAAGATGTTCTGAGTGCGCTCCCGACGTCCGTCACTTTTGGCAATGGCCGCTTCGTGGCGGTGGGCGGGAACAGGGTGTTGCTCTCCTACGACGGGGTGACCTGGACGCCGGTCGAAATCACGGGCACGCGACGGCTGCCCACCGGGATTTACTTTGCAGGAGGACGCTTTTGGGCGCCGAGTTGGCCCGACTATGATTCCGAGACGCGTCTGCCAAAGGAGGGCTATGTCCTTCATTCGATGGACGGAGTGGCTTGGACCGAACATGCAGGCCCTCCCGTTCTGTCGTCCTTGCGCCATGTTGCGTATGGCAACGGAAGGTACGTGGCCGTTGGAGAGGGCTCGCACATTTATGCATCGGAGGATGGCGCGAATTGGATCAAGCAAGCGGACACCGAAGTGCTGACCCAGATTCTCTTTGGCAACGGGGTCTTTCTGGCCTCAGCGTATCGACCAGGTCCACGGATGAACTCACCTTACGTGTCTTTCGTGTACCGATCTTCGGACGGGCTCTCCTGGACGAAGCTCCCGTTGGAATTTGACGGCAGCTTGACGCTGAGGCTGCACGCGGGCGGGGTGTTTGTGGCACACGCCGTGGCCTCGTTCCGGCGCTATGTCATGACATCGAGGGATGGCGAAGAATGGACGAGCCAGTTCAACGGAGTCAACACAGGGTTTGGTTCAACGGCTTACGATGCTGTGGGCGCCGGGTACTTTGTCATGCTGACGCCGTCCGCGGTGTTGTCGTCAGTAGATACGACGAGCTGGCGGGAAAGGCCGGTGGACGCCGCTCTGAGCGTTGCCGAGGAGGCCCTGCATCCGGCCTTGGCCTGCGGCTGCCAGACCTTTGTCACGGTGGTACGCGGAAAAGTCCAGCAATCCGATCCCATCGCTCCGCCCCATTCAGTCAGTCTGTCCGCCGCGGTGCCCGAAGCTTCGGACTGGGGACTTAAGCCCGGCCGGTTCAAATTCACTCGTTCGGATAAGTCTCCGCTGGGAATTGACCTCCTGGTGCCGTACGCCTTGAGCGGAACCGCTCTGGAGGGCGAGGATTTCCATGGCGCCGGGAATCCGCTCGTGATCCCGGCAGGAGAGAAATCTGCCTCGCTCGAGATCACCCCAATTCCCCGGCCTCTGGAGCGAACGAACAAGACGGTTATTGCGACGTTGGTGCCGGCTGATCATTACACCGTCGAGGAGCCTCGGTCGGCCACGGTCACGATCGAGTATGTAGGTTCTCACCCCCGATTCGCGCCTGGGGGCGTCAGTCTCGCTTCGGATGGATCGGTCCACCTGGTGATCGAATCGTTGCCAGGCGCGGCGATTGAGCTTCAAACCTCGACGGACCTGGCAGCGTGGTCCGCGCTAACCAATCTCATCAGCCCGACCGGCCTGCTGCTGTTTATCGACCCGCCTTCGGCCGAACCGTTCCGGTTCTACCGGACGGTGCCTCTCGACGCGCCGCCTGCGTCAAGCGAGCCCGCGGAAGAAGACGCTTCCCCGTAGTTTTCTTCGACGCCGACGATACCTTTCAGCCGTCCTTTGCCCGGACGGCTTTTTTTGTGTCTTCGCGGCCGCTGCGAGCATCACGGCGCTCAGGCCACCGGTCGCCAGCAGTCCGGCGCCCGCTCCGCTTGCCGATCGCGCGCTCTTGGGGCGTTCCTTGGAACCTCTATTCTGACCTCCTGCGCTCAACGTCCCGCACGCGGGGGAGTTTATAAAGGGGTTCACCGGAAGATTCCAGAACTCCTGACATGGGTCTGATCAGATCTTCAAGATTCTTAGAATTT
>CAZODO010000016.1:0-69262 GCA_964578605.1 uncultured Verrucomicrobiota bacterium
CCCGCAAAAAGTCTAGAAATCTGCAGACTCGACGGGGTTTCCCGAATATTTACCCGAAGTTGGCCTCCCGCTTTCCTGCAAGTATCTCTGAATCAACCGATTGGCTACGGATTCGTGCGGCTCATCCGCCGCGACGCGAATCCATTCCACCTGCATCTGGTGCCGAAACCAGGTCACCTGGCGCTTCGCGAACTGCCACGTTTTGACCTTGATGACAGGGATCGTGTCTTCTGGGCGTGACCCGCCTAGCAGACTTTCCGCCACTTGCCGATAACCGAGCGCTTGCATGGCCGTCTTGTTAGCCGCCAGCCCCCTCTCGAGCAGGCGCCGGACTTCGTCGACGAGGCCGTCGCGGAACATGCTCTCCACCCGCGCATCGATCCGGCGCCTCAGATCCTCTTTGTCCCGCTCCAAAGCAAAGATGAGCGGCTTGTTTCCGCTCGCTTCCGCTTCTCGGTCCCACGGCAGCTGTTGCTCAGAAAAGGGCTTCCCAGTCAGGCGAATGACCTCCAACGCCCGCACGAGCCGCCGCCGATTAGTGCGGTCGATGCGCTCATAAGCAGCCGGGTCGTCTCGCTTCAACTCATCCAGCAAGTCGGCCAGTGGCCTTTGCAAAAGCGCCGCCCGCACTTCCTCGTTGGCCGAGGGCGCCCTTGCCAAACCATGCAGGTAAGCTTTGAAATAGAGCCCGGTGCCTCCGCAAAAGATGGGAACTCGGCCGCGGGCCTGAATCGACCGCACCGCCGTCCTGGCCTGAGCGACGAACTCGGCCGCATGGAACGTCTGCGAGAGATCTGCTACATCGATCAAGTGGTGGGGCACTTGGGCTCGCTCCTCGGCCGACGGCTTTGCGGTGCCAATATCCATCCCGCGGTAAACCTGCATGGAGTCGACGGAGATCATCTCGGCTCCAAGCTGGCCTGCCAGCCAGAGTGCTACAGAAGATTTCCCGACAGCGGTTGGGCCAGCAAGAAAGAGGGGAGGGCGTTCTGGCATCGCGCGCTGCCCGGCGGAGCTTAGGTGGGCTGGCCAAGGGATCCCACCGCGCCTTTGGCGGCATCTCTCTGCCATGCCAGCCAAAAGAGCAGTCCGACGCCCATGCAGATGGTGCTGTCGGCCAGATTGAAGGCCGGAAAGCCGATCTCGCCGCCGCCCCGCTGGTTCACGTAAAAGTAGAGGAAGTCGATGACATGGCGCCGCGTCTGGAGCAGGCGATCGGTTAGATTGCCCATGATGCCGCCAAACAACAGCCCTAACGCCACTTGGCCAGCGACCTTTTCCACGCTAAAATGGCGCCTCGCCAAGTAAAGGAGCACCAACGCCAGCGCGGAAACTATGGCGAGCAGCGAATTCTGATCCTTGAAAAAGGACCACGCCGCGCCCGTGTTTCCCCAGTGCACCAGGCGGAAAAACCCATCGATAACCTCCACTTCCTCCCGGAAGCCGAGATAGCTCATCACAAGGAACTTGGTCGCTTGGTCCGCGGCTAGAACGCCAAGCGCCACGGCTCCCATCCGCCTATTTGGTGTCCATGCCATGTCGTCGTTTTAGCCGCTAGAATAAGCCCGCTTCGCGGTCCGGGCGAACCACGGGCCGACCATCGAGGATCGACGCGCTGGAAAATCGTCTTCCAACGGGTCCTTTGCTGGGATTGAAGTCCATCCCGCTCGAATCGCTTGGCGCCCCCTAGCTCATCCGCATGGGCATAAGGACGTAAAGGAAGGGCCCGTTGATCTTGAGCACGCCGGGGCTCAGCTCGTCGATGAGTTCAAGGTAAACCTCATCGTTCTCCAGAGCCTTCAAAGGGTCCATCAGGTAAACTGGATTGAAAGCCACCGCTATATCAGGCCCGTTGTAGTTGACCGCGATGCTCTCTCTTGCCTCGCCGATATCGGGTGTGTTGGCCGTAATAGCGAGGTTATTCTTCGTAAAACTGAGCTTCACCGAATTGGACTTCTCGCTGGTCATGATTTCCGCCCGGCGCAACGCATGCAACAGCTCTTCCCTGCCCAAGGCGATGCGTTCCTTGGTCTCGGATGGAATCACTTGGCGATAGTTCGGGAAATTGCCTTCGATCAGCTTGGTAATGATCAGCACCGAGAAGCCTTTTTCATTCCGAAGAGCGAAAGCAGCCTGGTTATCCGTAAAGCGGACCTCCACCTCCCCATTGGTCCCCAGCAAACGATTCAGCTCGTTGATCGCTTTCGTGGGCACGATGAATTCCCCGTCGCTTTCCACCGGAATATCCACCTCTTCATCGGCCAGGGCCAGCCTGCGCCCGTCCGTGGCCACCATCGTAACCTTATGCTCCTTCAAGCTGATAAAAATGCCATTCAGAACGAAGCGCGTTTCGTCGCTGGATATGGCAAAGGAGGTCTTCCGCAGCATGCTCCGGAGCTTATCCTGGGGCACAACAACCCGTTTCTTCTCTGCGAAAACCGGCAACGGGGGGAATTCCTCGGCGGCCAAGCCGCGGATCTTATAGAAAGAGGGGCCCGACGTGATGATGCAGGACTGCTTCTCGTCCACTTCCAGATCGATGGTCGGCGAGGCCAACTCTCGAACAATGCCAAAGAAACGCTTCACAGGCAGCGTGGTAGCCCCACCCCGGGTCACGGTCGCCTCGACCGAACACGAAATCGTCACGTCCAAATCCGTAGCCGTCAGCTCGAGATTGCTCCCTTCGGCGCGCAGCAGGACGTTGGAAAGGATAGGCAGAGTGGTTCTGGCGCTGACGATATTCTGGACTGCCTGGAGGCCGGTAATGATCTGCTCTTTGCCGATGGTCAATTTCATTTGGCGCTTACTAATATGGATTCAGCAGTACAGAGAGATTCTTATTAAGGGTTGTGAATAAACCAAACAAAATCCGGTGTCAATGCCGCTAAACCACTTGCGGAGCTGCCGGGCTTTCAATAATTGGGAGTCGCCAAGCCAGAAAAGGGACCAACCGGGGGTTATTACGAGGTTCGAGCCACGGATTCACAAGATATAAACCAGGTTATTGCAAAGCGGCAGGCGAGTTTAGGGAAGTCGAATCTCCTTCCGAAAACGCGGCGCTGCACTTCGACAGCAAGATGTCGCACAGCTTGGTGACAAAGAGTCATCACTCATATAAAAAGCTGAGAATCAGTAACTTGCATCGATGAGAACAAATTGTTCTCATCGTCCGGATCCCAGCTGAGACCCCTGATGACCGGCACCGAAGCCTCGACACTCCTCGTCGCCGTCCGGTAGAGTGACTGGGCTTGCCTCCGACTGGTTCGCCATGGTGAGCAAGCCGCTGAGGAGCCAATATGGCAGACATCTGGAGCAGACAAAAACGCTCCCAAGTCATGGCCCGGATTCGCTCTCGGGGGAACAGAGACACCGAGCTCAAACTCGCTGCGATTCTCCGTTCCGCTCGCATAAAGGGCTGGCGCCGCCACCAACCACTGCCAGGCTGCCCGGACTTCGTCTTTCGGCGCGAACGCATCATTATTTTCGTCGATGGGTGTTTCTGGCATGGTTGTCCCAAACACGGCCGGTATCCGGCCAGCAACCGCGCCTATTGGCTTCCGAAACTTCGGCGGAACAAGGAAAGGGATGCCGCCGCGACTCGGGCGCTAAATCGGGCTGGATGGAAGGTTGTCCGCCTTTGGGAACACCAGCTGGAAGAACCCCAGCAGGTGGCACGCCGCCTTTCCCGGACCTTGCACGCTTGCAGAAGCGCCGCCGATAAGGTGAACTCTCCGTAGATGAGCTTTGCTGTCCTGGAACTTTGCGCTGGTGGTGGTGGTCAGGCACTTGGTCTCGAGATGGCCGGCTTTTGCCATGCTGCTGCAGTTGAAATTGAGCCGCAATTCTGCACCAGTCTGCGGAAGAACCGGCCTCATTGGAACGTAATCCAGCAGGACATCCGCCACCTTCGCCACCAAGATTTCGTCGGAATCGACTTGCTGGCTGCTGGCGTTCCCTGTCCACCTTTTAGCATTGCCAGCAAGCAACTTGGCGCCGCCGACGACCGCGACATGTTCCCCGCCGCCTTGGACATTGTCGAACACGTAAAACCCCGAGCTGTCTTGTTCGAGAATGTTCCCGGTTTCGCCTCCGCCAAGTTCGCGCAGTACCGCAAGGAATTGTGTGCCAAACTTGCAAGGCTTGGGTACCAGCCCGAAGGGAAAATTCTCCAGGCCTCTGACTACGGTGTCCCCCAACTTCGACCCCGTTTTGTGCTCGTCGCGCTGGCCCCAAAAGACGCTGAATTCTTTTCCTGGCCACTCCAGGAGGATCTCGGGGAAACGGTGGGTTCGGCACTGATCGATCTCATGAGCGCGAACAGGTGGCCGGGCGCAGAAGCCTGGGCGCACCAAGCTGCCGGAATTGCACCAACGATCGTCGGTGGCTCCAAGAAGCACGGCGGGCCCGATTTGGGGCCAACGCGGGCTCGTGCCCAATGGCGCCTGCTCGGTGTTGACGGACTCGGGATTGCTGACGCGGCCCCAGACGCAGACTTTCCTGAAAGCAAGATGCCCAAGCTGACGGTCAGGATGGTTGCCCGGCTGCAAAGCTTTCCAGATGAATGGGAGTTTACCGGCGGGAAAACCTGGAGTTACAGGCAGGTGGGCAACGCGTTCCCGCCACAAGTTGCCAAGAAAGTTGGTCTCTCTATATTGAACGCCTTTGACCGTCGACGTCCTCAGATCAACGGCAACGGAAGGCCTGTGGAAATGCGGCTCCTCGACCGGAGCCGCCGGGTTGGTCCCCCGCCATTTCAGTTCAAGCGGAAGGTCAATTAGCGTCTCGTCTGCGAAGCAACGATGCTCCCTCTGTTTCGCAGCCAACCCACGAGCTCCTTGGGAATTGCCTGCCCCGCGAGTCTTCCCCAGCGGCCGGCTCGTCTAAGAGAGACGATAGTCAGTAGAGACGATGGTCTATAGACGCTTGCATCCGAGCCGGTGCAAAATTGCGGCAATGTCCCCTCCGAGCATGTCGAAACTGTTCGGGTCTGCCGTGCGTGCGCGCCGGATGGCTGCTGGTATTTCCCAAGAGAGACTCGCAGAGCGATCTGGTCTTCACCCCACTTACATCAGCATGGTCGAGCGCGGGGTTCGCAACCCGACACTCGATGTCGCCTTCCGCATTGCCAAGGCCCTGAGGGTCGGGCTGCCCGCGCTGATAGAACAGGCTCAAAGAGGCGGCACGGCGAAATGAGGACCCGCTCATGCCCGACCTTGAGAGCAACAGTCCCGGGCGGCACGATCCGGAGATTTCGGCTGTCCTAAATGAACTCAGGGCGCTTGATCCCCATGGCTTGCGCACACGCCGAGTGCTCCGCGACACCCTCGACCAGCTGTACGACGGACAGCGCACGGGCCGCTACCGATTTGACCAGCTTTTCAAAACGGAAAAGACGCACTGTGGAACCCTTATAGAGATTAACCTCCATCGAGAATTCAAATTCCAGGACGGGATCAGGCTGGACTACAATATCGCCGGAGCCGAAGTGGACTGTAAGTACTCGCAGACCTTGGGAGGTTGGATGATTCCTCCAGAAGCTCACGGCGACCTCTGTCTCCTCGTGTGGGCCGATGACGCCGAATCCCGCTGGAGCATGGGTCTCGTAAGAGCCACTCTGAGTCATCTCAACACTGGCGGAAACAGAGACCGCAAGGCAACTCTCAATAGGAAAGGACGGGCGGCGATTACCTGGCTGTTCGACCATGCACCGCTCCCCATCAACGTTCTCCTGCAGCTTGAACCCGAAACGGTCCGGCGGATCATGATCAAGCCGTCAGGCCAAGCACGGATTAACGAGCTTTTCCGCTCTGCGACAGGCAGAATCATCGGCAGGGGGGTCGTTGCAACGGTCGCGCAACAGCCTGACTACATGAAGAGGGTTCGTGCAAACGGCGGCGCCCGTACCGCATTAAAGCCGGAAGGAATCATCATTCTTGGCCAGTATTCATCGCACGCCGCTGTCGCCCGCTCCCTCGGCGTCCCTGTGCCTGGCCCAGGCGACTCGGTTTCAGTTCGCCTCGCCCCGGCTGCCGGTCCCCGCGACGGTGTCGCTGAGATCGGAGGCCGGTTCTGGAGAGTGGCCAGGCCAGCGGATCCACCTGTCGCCGCGCCGGAACTCCCAAACGCCTGACGAAACCGCCCGGTGCTCCGAGCCGCGGTTGAGCCCTGCTTCGGCAGCGGCAGACTCTCGAGGCGAGGACGGCGGGAACTCGGAAACGACCGTGCGTTTCCATTGGGGTCAAGGGCCTACAATCGTGCCGCCGTAGGAATTTGAACGTTTCCAACCGCGTCTTCGGCTGCTATCGTCCTGCGACTCAGATGAGATGGAGTCGCGCCAGTTCGGCCGTTTTCCTGAGCCCGGGAACGACGCATCGGGCCGACCGTTGCGAGCCGCTTTGCGACGCGGTTCGGCGAGGGGAGGTGCGCCTGTGCGCCTTGGCGCGGCGGGGTTACCCAGGACAACCGTTGCCGCCGCAGATGCTGCCCGGGATCTCGACGGTGGGTTTCTGGGACGCCCCTGGTCCGCAATCCTGGGGGCTGGATTGGCACCGCAACAAGGGCATCGAGATCACTTACCTGTCCAGGGGACGCATCGATTTTCAGGTCGAGGCCGAGGAGTTCCGTCTTGAGAGCAGCCATCTGACCATCACGCGGCCGTGGCAACGGCACCGGCTCGGCCGGCCCAACGTCGGTTCCAGCCGGTTGCATTGGCTGATCCTGGACGTGGGAGTTCGGCGCCCCAACCAGGCATGGAAATGGCCTGAATGGATTATTCTGTCGCCCAGCGATCGCCAGCGGCTCACGGTGCTCCTGAGCCAGAACGAGCAACCCGTCTGGCCGGGTAACGGCGAGATTGCCCGAGCCCGCCGCTTGCACGGAGAAAATCGCCGTTTCCCCCACAAAGCGCGAGATGCTAATCGGCTGGGTCGTGATGGTCGGGGGCAGGTTCTGGTAGGCGTCCGCCTGGGTCAGATCCTTCCCTGCCTGGCCTGCGTTGAAGATCGAGGCCATTTGGCTCGCCGTCAGCGGCGTCGTCCAGATCCCCGCGTCGTCGATCTTTCCCTGCCAAAAGGCGGCTCCTGGAAACCCCCCGTCGTCCGGGGTGACACCAATCCCCAGCTCCGGAGAAATCGGGTCCGGCAATGGCGGCGCATAATTGGCCGTCCCGACTTCCACCCCGTTCCGGTAAAGATGGATTCTGGTTCCGTCGGCAACCACGCCCACCTGCTGCCAAACGCTGACCGGGAAACCCACGGGCTCGTTCAGCACGACCGAACCGCCGGCATCGACAGTGGTGTTGCCCAACGGGCCGAAGGCCTGGTCCCGGTCCTTAAGCCGGACCGCGAGGCCCACCGGCCCGTCGACGGTAAGGCCCGAACTGCTCACGATCGAGCTTTCTGGCCAGGTTCCGTCCCGCGGGTCGGCCCAGACCCATGCGGAGACGCTGAAGGTTTCGGTGAAGGCCGGCAACCCGTTCACAATGACACCATCGCCGCCGCTATCCGGTCCGCGGAAGCTCAAGGCGCCGCCAATCTGGCCGGTGGTCCACGCGGGATCCTCGCCCCACAGGTTCGATACGGCACCATCATGCCCTTTTCCAGAGGTGTCTTTCGCCGTGGCTCCGCTGGTCTCGTTGAAGGTCCAATGGCCGACGAGCCCGTCCGTGATTGCCGCCTGGGCGCTGAGAGCGCACGCAGCGACACCGAGAGTGAAGGCTCGCCCGAGGGCAAGCCGAATTTCAGAAGAAGTTTTCATATGCGTCTGAGGCCTGAACATAGCGGGTTGCTCCCCGGCACGTGACCTTCCCGGCGCCGGGGTCAACGGCGCGACTTAACGCAACACAGAAAGTCTCGAGCCAGGGTTCCGGCATGCTAGCACGCCGGCGGCTGGCGAGCGTTCGATTTTGCACGCCGCAAGATTTTGAACAGAGACCTGTCCCCGCCGGAAATTCCTGCCTGCAGGAATGCTCCATGTGTTCGGAGCGCCGGCTTGCAGCCGGTTTGGCCGCCCCCGTTCCCGACCAGGAACCATCCTCGGTCCGGATTCCCATTCGAGCTTTGCCGCTGGGTTGGCGGATGCCCCGTAGATGCCCCGAGGTTCACCCGTGGATCACCCGTAGCCCAACGGGTGATCTACGGGTCATCAACGGGTGAACTACGGGTGAACTACGGGTGAACTACGGGTGAACCCCGGAAGGAGACGCTTGGCAAAGCGCTTGCGCCTCCGGTCCATCTCACCCTCGGCGCCAGCGCGCCAGCGGCCAGCAGGGACTCCTTCCTCGACACTCCTGCGCCTATTATGCCATATCAATGGTGCATCAGGGCTGGACGGCGGTCCGGTTCAAGCGCTTTAATCGATGTGACATCCTATGAAACGACGTGATTTTTTGAAGGCTTCGGCACTTGCCGGAGTGGCCACCGTCTGCAGCACCCCACTGGTGACTCAGGGACAAGCACAGGGGAGCGGCATGCCAAAGCTGACCCCGCCCGAAAAGCCGGCGGAGTTAAACCCCTGCCTGCAATGGTGGGCCATCCCCGGCGATGGAATGAACCAGAAGCTCGATTTCCTGGAAGCCAATGGGTTCGCAGCCGTGGAAATCCCTTCCGATGACTGGCCGATCAAGAATTGCGACGCCTTGATCGAGGCGATGAAGGGGCGCAATCTGTTCCTTTCAACCGCATGCGGTCCGAGCGACTTTTCCTACGCCGATCTTGCGAAGCGCGAGGCGGAGGTGCGGAAGTTTTTGCCGATCCTCGAGGCGCTGGGCAAGATGAAGTCCGTCGGCCTGATCATCTGCCCTGCCCGCGGCCAGCTTAGCGAGCCGGGCCACCTGAGCGGGAAGGATCTGCGAAAGGATTTCGTCGAGAACACCGGCAAGCGGCTTGCGGAGCACGCGGCCAAACATGGCACCTCGATCGTGCTCGAGCCGCTCCGCCGCAACGAGACGCCGTTCCTCCGCCAGGTGGCGGACGGCGCGCGGATGGCCGCTGACATCGGGCCGGGCGCGACGGTCATGGGGGATTTCTGGCATATGGGCTTGGAAGAGACAAGCTTCATGGGGGCGTTCATCTGCGCCGGCAAGCTGCTTACGCACGTCCATATCGCAGGGTTAAAAGAGCGCATCATCCCCGGCGTTCACCCCGAGGCGGACCAGTATGTGGACGGGTTCAAGGGGCTGAAGCTCATCGGGTACCGTGGGGCCATCAGTTTCGAGGGCGGCTGGCCCCGGAATCCGGTGGACCGCAAAAAGGAACTCCCGCAGGAGGAAAAGACGAAGCTCATTCTCAATATGGTCAAGCTCCTGCGTGAGCAGTGGGCCATGGCTTGACAGGCTTTTGACCTCCGCGCTTTCGGCAGCGGGCGGGACGGTTTGATCCCGCCTGCCCGCGTTGCGTGGCCGCATGGCCCCCAGGGTCAGGTGTATTCGGCCATGAAATTGGCGAGATCGATGACGCTGCCGACCAGGGCCAGGACATCGTTGGGCTCAATGACTTCATTGGGCATCGGGACAGGGTTGAAATGTTTCAGCACCTTTTCCCCCTCGGAATTGACGTCCATGCGGCGCAGCGCGACGAGGTTGACGCGAAACCGGCGGCGCAGGTTGAGTTCTTCCAATGTTTTGCCGACCACGCCGGCGGGAGCGTTGACTTCCACCACACTGAACCCTTCCGCTAGTTCGAAATAGCTGGCGATATCCGTGATCATGAGCCGCTGGACCAGCCAGCGCGCCGCTTCTTCCTCCGGGTTGAGCACTTCATCCGCTCCGACGGCTTTCAAGACGCGCCGGTGATCCGGGCTGGTCGCGCGAGCCACGATTTTCTTGATGCCCATCTGCTTCGCATGCACCACGACGAGCACCTGCGCCTCGAAGTTGGCCCCAATGGCCGCGATCAAGACATCCACCTCGCCAATGGCATGCGTTTGGAGCGCGTGTTCCTGGCTGGCATCCATGCGGACGGCCAGCGCGACCTGGTCCTTCACCTCATTGATTCGGTCCATGCTCAAGTCGGCGGCAATGACCTCGACCCCTTCCTTTGCCAGGCCGAGCGCGACAGCGCGTCCAAACTCACCCAGACCAATCACAGCACATTTCATAAGATGTCAACGAACCATAACCTGGCGGCAAGCGATAGACATTCTTGCCCGCAACGTTAGCCGACGACCACGTCTTCCTCCGGGAGTTCATACGTCACTTGCCTCCGGCTGTGAAAGACCGAGAGCACCAGGGAGATCGGCCCCACCCGCCCAACGAACATCGCGGCGCAGAGCACCCACCGGCTGGCCGGGCTCAACTCCGCCGTTGCCTCCGTGGAAAACCCTACGGTGCTCAACGCCGAGATCACCTCGAACGCCTGGTCTTTCAGCGGCATCTGGGGATCAAACAACGACACCAGGAACGTGCCAAGAGCCGCGCCCAGGACAAACAGGACAAAGACGCTCAAAGCCGCAAAAAGCGACCGCGCAGGAACGGCACGCCCGAATACCTCCACCCCGTCGCGTCGCACCACCAACGCGCGCAACGCCAGCAAGAGAATGGCGAAGCTCACCGTCTTAATGCCGCCTCCGGTGGAAACGGGGCTGGCTCCGATCGTCATGAGAACCACCAGCATGACGAGGGTCGCGTTCTGCAGGCTCTCGATTGGCACGATGTGAAACCCCGCCGTCCGAGGCGTCACCGCGTGGAAGGCGGACATCAGAAGCGCCTCCCCCAACGGCCGGTCCCGGAGCGCGTATCGGCTCTCCAGCGCCCAGAAACCGACAAAGGCCGCCACAAGCAAGACCCCGGTAACCGTCAGCGTCAAACGCGCCTGGACGCTTAAACGCCCCGGAACACGCCCCGAGTAGAGCCGCCGGAACATGGCAAATCGCCGAAAGAACCGTCCCCGGGTCAGGCGATAGGCCAGCAACTCCGAGATCACGAGAAACCCCAGACCGCCCAGCAGGATCAGGCCCATGAAGGTGAGGATCAGCCCGGGATTCGATCGAAACGGCTCGAGGCTATCCGCCTGCAAGGCGAACCCTGCGTTGCAAAAGGCTGAAACCGAGTGAAACAGGCTCCATTTGATCCGCGCGAGCGTCTCGATATCCGCAGGCAGGAACTGGTACATCAACAACGCCCCGCTCAGTTCAAGGACCCCCGTCGCCACGAGGATTCCCACGAATTGCCGCTTTAAGTCCGACATCTGTGGCGCTTGAATGAGTTGCCGGAACACGACCATTTGCGGAACCGGCAGTGCCCGTGCCGAAGAGATCGAAAGGAAGCCAACAAACGTGATAATCCCCAGCCCCCCGGCTTGAAAGAGCGCCATGATCACCAGTTGCCCGAACCCCGAAAAATCCGTGCCCGGATCCCGGACGACCATGCCCGTGACGCAGACAGCGCTCGTCGCCGTAAAGAACGCGTCAAAGGCGCTAATTCGGTCGGTGGGCTTCGCGCTGGCATTCGGAAGGGACAACAAGAACGTTCCCAAAAGGATGAGGGCCGCGAAAGAGCCGGCCAGGATCAACTCGGGACGCGCCTCTCTCTCCAGGAGTCGTTGCGCGCCGCGCAGCAGTTGAATGCCCAACATCAGCAAGAGGAACAGCCGAACTGCCATCAGCCGGAGCGCTTCCGCCGATGGCAGATGCAGCACAGCCAGCTCGCCCGGCATCGGAAACCAGCTCACCACGAGAAACGCCGTCAAGGTAACCAGAAGGACATACTCGAAACGCCGAAGAGCGAAAACACGCTTCCAATCCCGCTCCCTGAACAACGCGAAAACCAGATCGGCAGCGAAACAGCAGGCCAGGAGCCCATGGAGCAGAGCCAGCCAGCGCCGTGGCTGCGGTTCGAGAGCGAAGCCGTGCTGGAGGCTCAACGACAGGAACACCAGCAGCCCCGCTCCCCACATCAGCCAAACCGGGACCCCATGAGGCGTGCCGTCGGAGGCCGGAGCCAAGCCAGCCCTGGACTGTTCAGGCGCGTTCTTCACGCAAGCAGCAGCGGGCCGTCGACGGCGTTGAAGCTCTTCATGTCATTTTCAGACCTGTCCACGAGCACACTTGGCAACACGCCTACCCTGTCGCCCTCCGGTCGTCAATCGTTCACGACCTTGAGCGAAGCCGGTTGAGCGCGTTCAAGAAGGAGACAGCCTGGAGCTTTGGGCGGTGGTGGCGAGGCCAAGGTTCTTGAGGATAGAGACGGTGGCCTCCGGCCGGTTAAGCGTGTAGAAATGGATTCCGGGCACCCCCTGAGCCAGGAGAGACTCGCACTGCCGCGTGGCGTATTCGATCCCAAACTCGGCGACCGCAGCGTCGTTGTCGCCCACTTCGTCGAGCTTTTTCGCCAGCGGCTTCGGGATGCGCGCGCCACTCAACTCGGTAAACCGCTTGATCTGAGACGCCCGCATAATGGGGATGACCCCAGGGACCAGCGGGATGGTCACGCCATGGTGCCGCGTCATATGATCGCGGAACTCGAAGAAATCAGCGTTATCGAAGAACAGTTGGGTAATCAGGAAGTCGGCCCCGGCATCGATTTTCGCTTTCAGATGGCCCCAGTCCTTGTATTTGCCCTCTTTGCACGCGATATGGCCTTCAGGAAAGCCGGCCACGCCAATCGAGAAGTTCCCCTGTTCCCGGATGAACCTGACCAGTTCGGACGAGTATCGAAAGCCCCCGCCAGCAGGTTCGAATTCGCCTCCGCCCGGCGGATCGCCACGGAGCGCCAGGAGATTTCGCACGTCGAGCCGTTGGATTTCAAGGAGAAGCGCTTGGATCTGATCGCGGGTCGCGGCGACGCAGGTCAGGTGCGCCATCGCCGTTAAACCATGCAGCCGTTGGATTTGGTCAACGATCGTGAGCGTCTTTTCCCGCGTGCTCCCGCCCGCGCCGTAGGTCACGGAGCAGTAATCCGGGCCGGCTTCCGCCAGGGTTGGAATGGTCTTTTCCAGCAGCTGGCGGTCGCCCTCCAGCGTCTTGGGCGGAAAAAACTCAAAGGAGATAACAGGCTGCCGCTTGGCGCCTTTGGCCGCGTAAATATCACGAATATATTGCACCGGGTGGGGACTATCGGCTATCCGGCGCCGAATTTCAAAGGGAGAACCGGCGCTGTCGAGCCGAGCCGACCTGCCCAAGCAGAAGAGCCGGGGTCACACGGCCGGTTGCTCCGAGTTGCCGGTTGACAGTCCGGATTCGGTTTGGCAGCATCCGGAACACTGGGTGGAGAAAGGAACTCTCCTTCACCCGCGCAGCGCTGACCATGCGGGCGCGCATGAAAATGATTTCCACGCATCATTTATCAGCTGCCATGAGCCACCCGGGGTGAATTGCCGCCCGCGTCGCGGCTGCGCAATTCCATTCAACCGAAAACAGCAGGAGTCCAGATGACAGACAACAAAGTCCGCTATGTATACCCACGGCTGCAGTTGGCATATCTGCTGCAGTTTGCCATTTGGGGCAGTTGGGCGGTTGCCCTCGGGGGTTATCTCAATGGCAAAATGAGCGGTCCCAATATTGGGTACCTTTTCATGGCCATCCCCATCGGAGCGATTATCGCCCCGATGATTATCGGCCCGATCGCGGACAAGTACTTCGCGGCCCAGAAGGTCCTTGGGCTCTTGCACCTCGTGAGCGGGGCGTGCCTGGTGGCGTGCGGGGTCATATCCTCCCAAGCGGAAGCTCAGGCGGCGGGCGGGGCCGTGGTGGTGCCATTCGGACCCTTGATGGTCCTGATGCTCATATCCGGGCTCTGTTTCATGCCCTCGATTCCGTTGATCAACACGGTGGTGTTCAAGCATATCCCTGATTCGGCCTCGGCTCCGAAGGTGTTCATCTTCGGGACCTTGGGCTGGATCCTGGTCAACCTGGTCGTGGAAGTCTTTGCCGGCGGCGCCGCGAGTCCGAACTTCTTCTATATTGGCGGCGGTTGCGGCATTTTCCTGGGCCTTTACTCGTTCACGCTGCCGAATACCCCGCCGAAAGGCGCGGCTTCGGGAAGTCTGGCGGATACCTTCGGCCTCGGAGCGCTTTCAATGTTCAAGTCGCCCACGTTCACGATTTTCATGTTGTGCGCCTTCATGGTCAGCATCTTCGGGAGCAACTACTTCTTCCCGGCGGTGGTGGCTTACCTGACCGAATTTGGCTACCCGGCGCCGGTGGCGTTGACGACGCTGAATCAGGTGTCTGAACTGGTGTTTATGGCGCTGCTCGCCCTTTGCGTGTCCCGGTTTGGGCTCAAATGGGTTTTGGTCATCGGGATGAGCGCCTGGGCGCTGCGATACTTCATCTTTACGTTTGAGGGATTCCATTTCGCCGTGATTGGGCTGCTCTTCCACGGCATGGCTTACGCCTTCCTTTACACGGCTTCTTACATGTTTGGCGACCGGGTGGCTCCCGCCCATCTCAAGGCGAGCGTGCAAAGCCTGATCGCTTTCCTGATGCTCGGCATCGGCCAAGTCCTCAGCGGTTACCTTTTCGGATATCAAATCGAGCGGGCCGCTCCTGCCATCACCAAGACGGTCTCCGCGGAGCCCGGCAAAGGCGGGCAAGCCCTGCCCGCATGGTTTGTTCCGGAAACGGAAACCTCAGCCTGGCGCTATCTCGATCTCGCCAAGACGGTCAAATACCTGGGTGGCGACAAGGAGGTCTTTAAGGTGGGCGAACATCTCGGCCGCTACACGATCGAACAGGGCGCGCTCGACTTGGGTAGAATTCCGGACTCGTGGACTTCGGGCGGCATCACCTATACCAAAGACGAGCTAAGGGCCACCTTCGACAAGATCGGGCAACCGGTTGACCGAGAGAAATACCTGCGAGCCCAACGGCATAACTGGACGCGCTTTTACGTGGCACCAGCGGTCTTTGTGCTCTTCTGGGCATTCCTGTTCATTGTCTTCGGAAGGGAACCTGTGGCCGCTAAGGAACCCCCCGAAGGCCAGGCTCAGCCAGCCTAGCAAACCTCGGCGGAGCCGGATCGGGGTCCGGCTCCGCCCTTCCGGATATAACACGTATATAACAGGTATTTAACACGTATTTCACTCGATTGCCGAGCCTGTTATATGCCTGTCATAACCGAGTTATCTCCCTGTGAAATACGGCTCCAGGCTGGGCTGGGACTCCACCCCGTGGACGGTTCGTTCCTCTCTCTCTCTCTTTTAGCCGCTAGGGTGTAGCCTGAATCCGGAAGAACCGTGGTGTGGCAAGGTCGCCGAGCGGGAATGTGTAGGTCAGCTGCGTTTGCGTGAGGCC
The DNA here is from genome assembly GCA_964578605.1 of uncultured Verrucomicrobiota bacterium. Taxonomy (GTDB): domain Bacteria; phylum Verrucomicrobiota; class Verrucomicrobiia; order Limisphaerales; family SIBE01; genus JAXMHN01. The sequence continues at coordinate 15,229 of CAZODO010000016.1, forward strand.
CGCTCGAGCCCAGCTTGTCAGCGGGGCCCAATCCACCGCGTTGGTGCTGCTAAGCACGCGGTAATTCCGGCCGGGCGTTACACCCCACGTCAGTTTGAAGCTGGCACTGCTTAGGGTGGGCGACAGCAATTGCAGGTTCGACGCTGGATCGGTGGGATCGGTCCCCGACAGAAACTCGGCTTGATCGCTCGAACCATCGCCATCGCTATCGGTGCTTCCCGGGTGCTCGGACGCTGCGCTGCCGAAGTATTCGACTTCCCATGCGTCAGAAATCCCGTTCTGGTTTTGGTCGACGAAGGTGTAGTTCCCCTGGAAATTAGCCGCGGCATTCCCCGTCACGATATTCGTCTGGGGCGAAGGCGTTTGGTAAAAGGGCACCTCTCCGAACTCCAGGCGGTACTCGCCCGCAGGCATATTGGTAAAGGTGGTGCTGGCGCCTTGTCCATTGCGCGAGACGGGGCCGGTGAGCGAGAAGGTGGCTTGGGCGATATTGTTGGTGACATGGATGGTCCCGACGATGCGGTTGGTTACCGTGACCGAGATGTCGTCGATCATCCAGCCGGGGCGGGAATTGCCTTCGAGAGAGAACAGCCCGTAATACCAGCCCAACTGCACCACGCGTCCGAGATAGGGCGTGAGGTCGATTTCCTCTTCTTCCCAGGCAACGACGAGATCGCCGTATTCCTCCAAGAGCACCCATTCGGTGTTCTTGTTCGTCGAGATGTAAAGCTGGCCGAATTCGTAGATGTCCATGTCGGAACGTTCCAGGAAATCGTAGCTCTGCCAGAAGCGCAGCGTGGCCGCATTGCCGCCGGTCAGATGAATGGCCGGGCTCACGAGCAACGTGTCGGCAACATCGATCCCGCTGCCATCCAAGTTGCTTCCCCAGATATGGGGTGGCGAAAACGCTTCGGACTGGAGTTCGTTATTGGGCACACCCAGCTGCCAGGAGACTTGGCCCTCAGGGCCGCTCTCGACAGACCAGTTCTTTTCGGTGTCGGGCGAGTCGAGCGAATCCGACCAAGGCGGCCGGAGCGGCTTGAGAGTTCGGAAGGTGTAAAGATCCCCCTCATTCTCGTCGACGGTGGTATTCCCCGCGTGGTCGCGACTGACGACTCGGTAGTAATAGACGCGGTCCGGCTGGAGGCCCACCAGGGTCAGTTCGTGGACCTCCGAGAGGTCCTGGCTATAAGCCGTGCGGCCGAGGAAGGTCGATTCTCCAAACTGAACGAGCGCATCGGACGGCTCGGAAGTGGTCCAGCTCACGTAGGCTTCTTCATACTCCGGCTCGTGCGCCACATCCGAGATCACGGGCGATTCGATATCCACCTCCGCCTCAGCCACGACCGCGCCCGGCCCCGAGGCATCGAGGTATTCGACCCAAATGCGGTCGCCTTCCTTCGCTTGGAGTTGCTGGATCGGTCCCGTGGCTGGACCCGATCCGAGCGCCACGGAACCTCGGAACAACCCTTGCCGTGCGGTCTCGGTCAGAGTCATGGTCACGCCATTGGTAACACTGGTGCTGAAACATCGGACAGTCGTGGTGCCCTGTCCTGCCAGATCCGAATCGCCGACCTCGATCGTGATCAAGTCAGGCAGAGTGTAAGCGTATCGATCCAGGGTGACCGTTCCCAAGCCCCCCAAACCAGGCGCCAGGAACATCAGGATGTTCCGGAGCAACGTCGCCCGGGTGTTCGGCGGTTCGCCCGTCTCCGGCACCGCATCGAACGGGAACGAAAAGAACACCACCCGCCCGGCGCTATCCTGGCCGGCCCGTGGGAACCGAAGACCCGCGACGCCTTCGGACGCTCCGTCGTAGAAGATCGGCGCCGCGTTTGTGCTGATCGTGAGCGTGTCGGAGACATCCGGGCTCTGGCCGATCAACTGCAAGATCTCGTTGTCGTAGGCCGAGTAATCCAACGGAAAGTACATCCCTCTCGCAATCGGGTCGTTATCCGGGCCGTAAATGTCCGGCACCCCGGCATCTTCCTGGAACGCCAGCACCTGCAGGACATTGGTGCGAAAGGGCGAACTCGCCCCTAAGCGGCTTAGCAACTCCATAGACGCCACGAATAACGATCCGCCGCCCTTCACGTACGTTTCCACCGCCATCTGCTGGGTCGGCGACAAGGTGGACGTCCCAAGAAGGCTGTCGGAAATACGCCAGATCACGACACGGAACGGCCTCAGATCCTCCGCGCTGGGTGACGGCAACGAAGTATCCGTAAGATCCCAGATCTCGTAACTGACCCCGGTTTCGTCCAAGGCGTCGGTGTAAGTGGTCACCGGGACTTCCGTTCCTTGGAAGAGCGGATCGTCCGGGGTGTAGGCATTAACCAGGAGGACGGTGGCTGCGGGTTTGGCAACGAAGCTGTAGAACTGGCCATTCTGGTTGTCCACGGAGACGTTCCCCGCCTCGTCGATGGCCATGACATAGAAACGGTAGGTCGCCTCGGCCGTGAGCTCGTTCAGCTCAACCTCGTGCTCGATCTCCACCACAGGGTTCGTTGCCGCAAGCGTCAGGTCAGCCCCGGCCCCGTAGAAGACAACAGCCGTCGCCGGCTCGTCGGTCCTCCAGCTGATGACTTCCTTGCCGAACCGGTTGGTGAGGGTCACCGAGCTGATCACCGGAGGCGCCAGATCCGCAACCGCCGAGGCGCTCCGCACGGCCGCCGGCGACACATCCTGGTAATCGGCTTCAATGCTGTCGCCTTCGGCAATCTGGAGCTGCCCGTCCTTCGTGGCGGGCCCGGTCACAGTCGCCACAACCCCCGTGTAGATGCCGCTCGCGCTGGACGGAACCAGCGAAATGAACTCGCCACCAACTTCGGTGGAACTCTTCAACAAGACGTTGACCGACGGTTGTCCCGCCAAATCCGCATCGATGACCTTCACGTGGATCGTGCCCGGCGCCGCGTAGGCCGTCCGGTCAAACACCACGAGACCCACGCCCGGCGCTGGAATGTCCCCCGAAACCACCAGGGCAAAATCCTGCTGCGGGGCGACGTTGCCGCGGGAATGGATGTCTTCCACGACATTTCTTGCGCGGACCCGGATAAGGTAATCGCCTGGCGCAGGCGCGGCCAAATGCACACCTTCGACGTTATTGACCGGGTCGGAGCCGGTTGCGCCCGCCACCGATTCGCCATCGATAAACTGATTGCCGCGATAGATCTGGCCCGCGGGCCCAATCACTTCGAGATCCAGGTCGTTGACGAGGGCTGGCAGCACCGCTGGCAACCCCGGGACATCGGTATAGGTCAGCGTGATTTTCAGAGGTTCATCCGGGCTGGCCACGATCACCCGGCGCTCGTAAACGTTGCCTGTGCTCAAGAGCTCCGTTTGATCGACGTACTCGTGGCGGCGGGTGGAGCCAATGATGTTGTGCAATGCCAGCCGGCCCCAGCCTTCATCAAAGTTGGGGACCGGGCCCGTCTCGATAGAGTCGTCCATGTCCACCGCCGAATTGATCAGCGCTGCCTTGACCAGCGCCGGGGAAGGTGTGGCATTCCCGTAGTTCTCGCGATAGTACTGCACGAACACAGCCGCCGCCCCCGAAACGTGCGGTCCCGCCTGACTGGTCCCGCCCTGGAACTGATAGTAAGACGAGATCGGCGACCACGCGTTGTAGTCCCCGGCCGAACCCGACTGCAGGGAGGCGATCCAGGTTCCAGGCGCCACAAGGTCCGGCTTGATCCGGCCGTCTTCGCACGGGCCGCGGCTCGAAAAGTCGGCCGTCGCATCCTGCCCGTCGGCGTAGATGAAGAACTCGAAACGCTCGTTCTGCGAAGCGCCCGTGGCGATCACGTTCTTGCCCACAGCCGGACTGTCCATCGTCTGCATGCCCGGTCCCGCATTGCCCGCCGAGAATTCGAGGATGTAAGGCTGTTCCCCCGGCGTCTCCGCATCCGCGTCCCGGACCAAAGCGTCGAACTCCGCGGCGCTGAGATCATAGCGTCCCTGGACATCGTCGCCCCAGCTGTTGGACCCGATGATCGCCCCGGCGCGCACGGCATCGCGGGTGAGAGTTTCAAACGGCGGCAATTCGTCCTTGCCATCGGCGTCAAACACGCGCTGGGCGACGATGTGCGCCCTCGGCGCTACGCCAAGCCCATACAACGCGCCCGCGCTGTCGGTCTCTCCGGTGGCCCCATCGCCGACGATAATCCCGGTGACGTGCGTGCCATGGCTATGCTCGTCCGCGGCATCAAGCAGCTGACCGTAAAACAGGAAAGCGTCCACGCGCCCCGCGAGGTCGGGGTGCAAGCTCTCTTTGTCGCCGTTGTCCAACCCGCTGTCCGCGACAGCCACAACGACCCCGGACCCGTCATAGCCAAGTTGCTGGGTCAGGGTCGCGTGATCGACCGGTCGCTCCTGGACATCCATTTTCGCGACTCCCCCGCGCGCGGATTCTCCCGTGCTCAACAGGTCGAAGAAGTCGTCAAAGAAGTCATCGTCATCACCTCCACCCGGGGACTCCGGGATCTCGCCCCCCGCGACGATCTTCGACGAGATCTCGTCGCTCAGCTTCATTCGGGAACTCGGTTCGATCCAAAGCACCGCATCCGATTGTGCCAGACTCGCCAAGTCCCCCGAGGTCAACTCGCCGCGCAACACCGTGCCCAGCCGGGAGCGGGACTGGCGCTGGAGCTTCTTAAACGCTTGGCTGGCTTGGGCCAGCGCGGCAGGCGATGCCCCAGGCGAGAAAAGCAGGCTCACGGATACCGAGCCGCCTTCCCCCGGGTTCGCCAAGTGCCTTTGCAGATTCGAATGAACTTTCCAAGCGGGCCGGAACTCGCCCACCCAGCGGACAAACGGCAGGGCCCGCAATTTGCCCAACCGCGCCTGATCCAGGCGCGCCACAAAAGCGTCGTCCGGCACGAAGCGCACGAGTTCGGCCCCTTGCTTACTGAGTTGTTCACGCCAAGGGGCCTGGAAGCGATCTTCGAACTGGATCAGGTAAAGCCCCGAAACGGGAGGCTCCGTGGATTGGCCTTGCAGGGCGGCCCTGGCTCCCCGATCCGGCGGTTTGGTGGCGATCAATTCGTTCCGCAAGCGGATAAACTTCTCGCTGGGCGCAGACGCGAGAATCCCTTCCGCGAGGAAGATCCAAAGCACTAGACCGAGGGGAAAAAAGGCCCAGTGGCATGCACGACGATTCACGATCATAGGCTAGCCCCAGTAGAATGGCTCAACAAGTACTGCACCCCGTTCTCAAAAGCAATTTGCATTCCGACGCGCTGGCCGGCCTGCCAGTCCAACCCCATTATTTCCATGGCTGATCGGCGCTCAAGACGCTATTCCTGTAAACAATGAGCCATGCGGCCCCCAACGATTCGGCGAATTCCGGCACGGCGTCCCGGATCGACCCAGCCCCAGCGCGTCCGCCAGTGCCGGGACCGAGCCCTTCCAGCTTGATCCTCCAGCCGATGGATTTCTTCCGGCGCCTGGACCTGGCCCAGGTCTTTCCGCGTCCCCTGCCTTTGGAAGTCGAGTTGGGGGCCGGCGACGGCTCGTTTCTCGTCCAGTACGCCCAAGGCAATCCCGACTGCAATTTTCTGGGTGTCGAACGCCTCCTCGGTCGCTTGCGCAAGATCGATCGCAAAGGTCGCCGGGCAGGACTCCTGAATCTTCGCGTGATCCGGATCGAAGCCAGTTATTTCCTCGAGTACCTCCTTCCGCCGAACTCAACCCGGGCCCTGCACGTTTACTTCCCGGATCCATGGCCCAAGCGGAAGCATCGGCGAAAGCGCCTGGTTAACGAAGGATTTCCCGAATTGGCCCGCCACGCCCTCCAACCGGGCGGGGTCGTTCATCTGCGCACGGATGATCCGGACTACTTCGCCCAGATGACCGCGGTTTTTGGAGCAGGCACCCCTTTTCAGGAAATAGAAGTTCCCCCAAGCTTGGCCGGACTCCTCACCGATTTTGAGCGCGATTTTCACGCGCGCGGTGTGCGAACGCTCACGACTTCGTATCGCCTTCGGCTTTAGCCTGCAGCCAACTCAATGATCGTGATCCCCGGATTGGCGCGGTTGAAGTCTCGATCCCGCCGAAGTGCAGGATACCGCTGCAACAATTCGCGGGCATCCAGAGCGTCCGAAGAAAACCGTTCGCCAGGAACAACCTGCAGGGCTTTCCCTTCCTTGACACGCAAACGCAACGACCGGCGGATGCCTGTGCCCAGAACCCCCCCGGCTCCGCTCGATCCGTACCCATGGACCACTTTCAGCACGCGGACACCGTCCCGCCGCGCGGTGTCGATCGCCGCGAGCAAGCGTCGCCGCGCCTCCTCGAGAGTGGGCAATCCGGCTTCCAGGTTGACAGTCCGCAACGCCATGCCGGTCTAGACGTCGATAATCGGGCCTTTGCCACTCGGGGGACCCGGAGGCGGCCGGCGATGATGACGGACTTCGACCGAGCTGCCGTCCGTCCCAAGCAGAACGTTCGCGAAAAACGAGACCAGGCTGATTACCAGCGCACCCCAAAAGGCCGCCCAAAAGCTCTCCACATGGAATGATTTGAGGATCGAGCCGACCACATAGAGCAGAAACCCGTTGATCACCAGGACAAAGAGCCCCAGCGTGACCAGCAGGAGCGGGAGCGCCAAAATCATCATCACGGGCCGGATGACGGCATTTAAGACGCCCAGGAGCAACGAAGCCAGCAGCAGCCCCAGCACGGTGTCGTAATGGATGCCCGGAACGACGTTTGCGGCCACCAGAACGCCCAAGGTGGTGATCACCCATCGCTGGAGGAACTGTTTCGTGGCTGTTGGCATCTCACTTCCCTGAACCGGGTCAATCGCGCGCTGTCTCAGAAGAACAATCGCGCGGGTGCCGGTCAATCTCCAATTGCCCATGATCAAGAGGGATAACGCGTCTCGCCTTATCGACCGGGAAGTCGCAATGCTGCTCGTCCCGTGGTTTTGAGAAAGTTTTTCCTTCCGATGTTCGCTGGAAAGTCATTGGTTCCCCATTTATCAATCATGGAGAGCCTGTCACCATTGGCTTGGGCGCGCTTGGGGCGGTCGAAAGCGTGACGATACTGTGGCCCAGCGGCACGGAACAGGTCTTAGGCCCCGAGAGCGTGCGGATCGACGCCGTAACGGCTGTTGAGGAGCCGGAAACCCCTGCCAAGCTGGCGGGCCTTTAAGGCGAGGGATAGCGCCAGGCCCAATCGCCCTTGGCGATCGAGATCCCGGCGTCGGGGCGCACTGCCATTTCACCGTCTTCGTCAGTGCCATTCCACCCGACCGAATACAGCACGAAGGTTGCGTCGGGGTTGCGCACGTACTTGAGGGGTTCTCCGTTGATCAAGTCCGGCGGCAGGCGGTCGATAAACCTGGGCACGAGCGCCTGCAAAGATTCAGGGGTGTTTCCCTCCGCCAGGCGATGTCGTTCGAGGGCGCACGCGGTCCGGGCGAGATCGACGCTGGACTGGGCGAGTGCGGCTTGCTGGGCGCTCTTCTGGATCGCCGGGTAAAGCAGCCACGCGAACATGGTGTAGGGAGTGCGCCGGGGCAGGGTAGCCTTGAGGGCGTCCTCCCGGGATTTCTCCGGATCAACGCGGTGCTTGGCGGCGTCGACGGACGGAAAGATGGCTTCTTGAAACATCCGGCAGATCGCGACTTGGTTTTGGAAAAACATCCCGCTCGGCAGGAACATGCGGCGAATTCCTGGCTGGCTCGCGGGTTCGCCGGGGAACTTTCCGGACCTCACCTGTGCCATGGATGCCACGCTGAAGGCGCGTTCGCCTCGCATGGCAAACTCGTACTCGTGAAGGAAGCGAATCGAAGCCAGCTCTTCATCGAGCCGCTTCAAGTGGTCATCCGTCCAGCGGTGCCGGGCCAACCCCTCCCAAACCGGCAGCAACGCCCCTTTCACAAGCGCCGCCCGCACCATGTAAGAGATCAAGAGCGGTTCGGACCGAAGCGAATCTGAAAGCCGCAGCGCGACTTCCACATCTGCAAGCGCCTCGTCTACACGGCCGTTCTCCAACTCCGCCAGGGCGCGCAGAACGGCCACCTGGCTCAAGGCTTTGAGAATGCCAAAGCGCTCCAACGCGCCAGAAGCGACTCCGTCAATATGATTGGTCCACACGGCCTCCGGCCTAGCCTTCGCCTGGCGAAGCTCGGCGAATACAGGTTGATGCCGCTCCAGCGCTTTCAAAATTCTTTGCGCCGGCGAGCTGTCACGCGCAGCGTCTGCAGGCGCATCGGCATCCAGGTCGAGTTCGTCCGCGGCGGCGGCGAGATCGGTGAACTCCGCCTTTTGCCAACTGCCAAGCCATTGTGCTGCGTCGCGCCCAAGCGCCACACTCCTCACTCGCCGAACCGCGTTGGAGTCGCGCCAGCGCCCGCCACCCTGCTGGATGTCGAATTCCATGAGAGGGGCCAGGAAGGGAGTCGCAACGAAGTTCTGGTCCGCCGGAACCGGTTTGGGCTGGAACGAGGCAAGGTCAAACCGCTCGCCTTTGGCTTCCCATTCGCGCTTGTAGGCTTCCCAAGCTCGGCGTCCGCGCCAGTTCTCGAAAATCCAGACGAGGGCCAGCAGCGCGATCAGGGCCGGTATTGCGAGGAGGAGGAACCGCAGGGTCCGCCTGGCAAACGATCGGGGCCGGGAGGGCTCTTGCGGGCGAGCGGTCACGCCGGTCTGATCTCCATACGAATCAGGCAATGGGCTTTCCATATTGGCATTCTTGGTCAAGCGCACCCCTCCCGCACCTACAAAATCCCGGCGGGTTAGTAATCACCCCTCGTGCTAACGGTCGGCGGGCACGGTCTGCGGCCGCAACGCGCCAAGTGCCTCCAGGATCGCCTCCCGCATTTCGGGCTGCAGCAGGTTGCCCAGGTGCCCGCCGTGCTCAAACATTGTGAGCCGGCCGGGACCGAATGTGGCCTCGAGCCATGCCAGATCGCTCTCGCTGAGAAGGAAGTCGTTCCGGTTCAGGATCACCCGGACGGAGTGGTCTGTCTCGAGGGCTCCTGTGGAAGAGCGCAGATCTCCAGCTTCGGCGAGCGCCTGCCTCACGTCCGATCCGATATGGCGCGATGCAAACGCCGGGACGACGAGTTTCGCGAAGTAGTCGTCAAAGGAATACTGCGTGATCTCCCGGTAAAGCGCGCGGCGGTTAAAGGGGCGGATGGGATGATTCAGAGCGCTTAAGGTCTCCTTTTCATGCACGGTGAAGATCAGATCGCGCAGAATCAGGCGGAAGGCGGCTCCGATCAGGAATTTCGATTCGATCTCGCTGAATGGCAGGGGGCCTTTTGGCACAAATGTGCCGTCCATCATGGCGGCAATTTTCAGGAAGATATTCTCCCGATTCCGGGCGCGTTCCTCGCGCGGCCAGGCTAGCGGTGCTTGAAAGAACTCGTCCAACTTCGAGGCGCCATAAAGCAGGCGGACGGGCGGATTGATGGCGATCACGCGCTCGAAATGGGTGAGCCCCGCTTTTGCGTCGAGCCCGTTGGCCACCAGTGCCAGGGACTCGAACCCGCCCATGGAATACCCCAGGAGCGCTCGGCGTTGGATCTTGCCCGGGTGCAGCTTCTCCAGACGCTGGTCAATGACCGTCAGCGCCACATGCAGATCCTGCGCGTCCAGCCTGGTGTAGCCCGGGATCGGGGCTGTCGATGCGCGCTCGATGAATTCATAATTGAACGGGTTGCTGACGCAGGCCACCGAAAACCCCTGGCCATAGAGCATTTCCGCCAGGGCAATGGCAGCCGCTGACAAACGGTGCGAGCCGAGCCCCGGCACCAGGAACACGACCGGCGCCGCCCAGGGTTGCAGCCAATAACTGAACTCCAGCGGATACCCGGTGGTCAAGACGAGCGCCGTTTCGGTCCGTGCGCGCCGCGCAAATTCCGGGTTCTGAAAACTGGCGAAAACAGACTGAATCGTCTCGAGGGTGGCGCGGTCAGGCGGCCCTTTCGGCTGGAAATCCGGGGCCCCCCCTTTGCGCGCAAATCCCCAGACGTAATGCAGCTCGGCGTAGGCGTCCTTTTGCGTCTCGATCAACCGGGCGTATTCGTCCACATGGTCGCTCAGGTCGTTATAAAGCACGGTGTAGCCCACATAGGTGAACGGATTCTGGTAGCGGAGCGATTTGGTCTCCGAGGCCGGGTAGGGTGACCAGTAAACCAGCGGGTTCGCGGCGGTATCCGCCACCAACCCCAGGGCGTCGCGTTCGTTGCTCGGGCCGGTCACGGGCAGCATCAGGTAAACCGACGGCCTCCAGCCCCATTTCCCAAGCGTCTGCCCAAAGTCCGCGTCCGAGCGCGGGATGTCCCAGTCGCTCGCCACGTCGAAAATGCCGCCGAGGCCCAGCACCGTGTTGCAGAAGAACCGGTACGTTTCGTCACGGGCGCCTCCCCATCGCGCCTGGAGCAGGTGATTGGCGAGCCGCCCGGGGTAGCGAATATTCCGGCCGAAGTTGCTGATCCCGTTGCGAACGGGCTTTCGCACGACGAAACGGTAAGCCTTGGCGCTCGGCTGAACCACACCCTTCAACAGGGACTTGTTGACCTCCCACAGCGCGCGATTCATGGGTTCGAGGGGATCGGGAATGGACGCCGGAAGGACAACCTCCTCGCCGGATGCGGCGACCTGGCCGGTCTCCGTCCCGGGTGGCACCGCGTGCCCGGGACTTCCTCCCACCAGAAAGCAACTGAGCAGGGCCAGCCCGGGCCATGTCCTATACCGGCTTTGCGCCAAACATCTCCCCATGCGGGGGAGCATAGATCGAGTGAGCCGCGTAATCTAGTCTTGCCCAAAGCGGGCTCTTTGGGTCCGCAACGCACCGCGAGTTCGGCGCCGCTGATTTTGCGCTTTCGCGCTTTCGGGGCTTGCCGCAGCTTAGGAGCATGAGTCAACGGCCCGTAGACACTCACCAAAAGGCGCTCCAGATCAACTTGGACAAAACCAAGTATGGCACCTTTGCCGAGATCGGTGCTGGGCAAGAAGTCGCGCGCTGGTTTTTCCGGGTCGGGGCGGCGGCGGGGACGATCGCCAAATCCATTTCGGCTTACGACATGGTGGTGAGCGACGCTATCTACGGGCCCACGGACCGGTACGTCAGCCGGCAACGGCTCAAGGCAATGCTGGATCACGAGTACCAGTTGCTGATCGAACGCCTTGACCGGAAGCGCGGCGCCACCACCAAGTTCTTCGCGTTCGCCAACACGGTGACGGCCCGCAGCTTCAAGCAACGGGACGAATCCCACGGCTGGATGGGCATCCGCTTTCAGTCGGTGCCGCAGGCCGGCCCGTGCGACATTTGGATTCACGTGCGCATGCTGGATCGCGAGAATATCCAGCAGCAGGAAGCCCTCGGCATCATGGGCGTCAATCTCATCTACGCCGCCCTGTACCTTCACCAGAACCCGCCCGTCCTGATCGGGTCCCTCATGGACGGTCTCACCTCCGAGCGCGTGGAGGTGGACATGATCCGCTTTTCTGGCCCCGCCTTCCTCAAGCTCGATAACCGGCTCATGGCGTTGGAGCTCGTCCAGCAGGGCCTCGCCAATTCCGCCATGTTCACCGCCTCGGGCGAGGTCGTGCAGGCGGCTGAGGTCCTCTTCGCCAAGCCGATCCTGGTGGAACGCGGCAGTTTCCGGCCGGTCACCAATGTCACGGTCGATATGCTGCACGCCGCCGAAACCCAGTTTCTGCGCGAAGAACATGTCCAGGGCGAAGAGATCGTCGTCCTCACCGAGATGACCATGAGGAACCTGATCACCGAGGGCCGCATTGATCCCCAGGATTTCCTCGATCGCGCGGATCTGCTCGGCGTTCTTGGCAAGAACGTCCTGATTTCCAACTACGGCGAGTATTACCGTTTGGCGGCCTACCTTTTCCGTTATACCAAGAAAATGATCGGCATTGTCATGGGCGTGCCGACGCTGCGCGAGTTGTTCAACGAGAAGTATTATACGGACCTGGAGGGCGGCATTCTGGAATCGTTCGGCCGGTTATTCAAGAACGCCCTGAAGCTTTACGTTTACCCGCTGCAGGATCCCGCCAACGGCGCCCTCACCACGGCGCGAAACCTGGATGTCGCACCGCACTTGCGGCACCTTTACGCCTATCTGCTCGAGAACGAGTTTATCGAGGACATCTGCGAGTACGACCGCACTTACCTTTCCATTCTTTCCAAGGATGTCCTGGCTCGAATCAGGGCCTCCGACGCGCAATGGGAACAAATGGTCCCGCCCCAGGTCGCGACCATGATCAAGGAACGCGGTCTTTTCGGTCACGGACGCTGATGGGCTCCGGAATAGGAGAACAGCCCGGCTGCTCTTAGTGCCGGATACCGGAGACTGGCGCGCGCCGCAATCGTTATTCCTCCCGGTCTAAACTCGGTCGTCACCCGGTGATCACCCGGTGATCACCCGTTCCCGAACGGGTCATCTACGGGTGAACTACGGGTGAACTACGGGTGAACCCCGGATGCGGGACGGCGGAAGGCCTGAAACGCCGGAGGAACCCTCCGGCGTTCCGTTCAAAACAGGCTGTTCGGCGGGTCAATTACCGTAGGCGCGGACGAAATCGATGCATTCCTTCACTTCCGGGACGTTATTATCCCAGTTGTACTCGTATTCGATGGCAATATTGCCCTCGAACTTCTGCGTCTTGAGTTCGTCAAGAACTCGCCTCATCTCGCCAGTGCCCTGGCCATAGGGGACATCGTGGGCGGCGGGGCCGTAATCGCTCTTGTCTTTGAGGTGGGCGCTGACAATCCGGCCTTTCAGCACGCGGATTCCGTAGACCGGGTTGACGCCGGAGGTTTGCCAGTGGCCGGTATCGACACAGGCGCCGATCCGTGGATCGCGGTCTTTCACGATCGAGAGGATGTACCACGGGTCCCAAACGCGGTAATTCGGGTTATTCGGCTGGCGCGGGTGGTTATGGAAAGCCACCTGGATGTCGTATTCTTTCACGAGCTTCTCAATCGTATCCATCGCGCCAACGGATTCGGTGGTAATCGCCCGGATGCCCAGCTTCTTGCCAAACTCGAAGATCTTCCGTGCAGCCGCTTCGTCCTGGGGGATGTCCACCACGCCGTAATTGACGGCGAGAATATTGCGTTCGGCGAGTTTGGCTTTGACGGCGGCGATGACGTCGTCGGAGGCGTCATGGTTCCATTGGACATTGGGCTGGTCTTTGCTCAGCCGCTGGCCCGGGTAGAATTCAATGATACGCCCGCCGGCTTGGGCGGTCTTGTCGATGGCTTCGAAGGTCGTGAACCGGTTGAACGTATAAGCCTGGCAGCCAATGGCAAAGCCGCTGATCTTATGGGAGTCCGGGATCGTCACTTCCGCGCGAGCCACGGCGCAGCCCAGAGGGACGAGTAACGCAAGTTTGAGGCAAGTCATCATACGATTCTCCAATCTGCACGCCTCCCTCGGTGCTTTAGCGCACCCGTGAGGGCGTGGCCCTGATGTTGAGAAAGAACGCGGCCAGGTCAAGATCAAGATCGGTCCATTCGGAAGCCGGAGGCAACGCACGATTCCTGTATGCCGTGTGCGTTTGCGAACACGTCAAGGCGCGAATGGCGCCGATCCGGCGCGGTGGATTGACTCCAAGGACCATTTCGCTACCGTGGCCGGGATGTCCACCAAACCCACGCGCCGGGCGGTCGCGGGACTGGCTTTTGCGCTCCTCTTCCTGGCGCTGGCTCTTTCAGCCACAGAGGCAAGGGGCGCTTCCCGCCCCAATATTATCTTCATCCTCGCCGACGACCTCGGGTATGGCGACTTGGGCTGCTACGGCCAGCAGAAGATCCAAACGCCCAGGCTGGATCGAATGGCGCAAGAGGGGATTCGGTTTGCCCAGTGCTATGCCGGTTCCACCGTTTGCGCGCCGTCCCGCTCCTGCCTCATGACCGGCCAGCATACCGGCCATACGCGCATCCGGGGCAATGACCGGATTCCGCTCCGGCCGGAGGATGTCACGGTCGCCGAAGTGTTAAAGGCGGCTGGGTACCGCACGGCCTTGATTGGCAAGTGGGGTCTGGGAGAGCCGGACACCACGGGGGCGCCGAACAAGCAGGGTTTCGACGAGTTTTTCGGATACACGAACCAGCGGCACGCGCACAATTATTACCCGACTTTCCTTTGGCGGAATGGCGAGAAAGTCCCCTTGCCGAACAAGGTCCCCAAGGAAGACAAAGAAGGAGCGGGCCTTGCCGCGGAACGAGTCGTTTACAGCCATGACCTGTTCACCCGCGAAGCCCTGGCTTTCCTGGAACGGAACCGTGACGAGCGCTTCTTTCTCTGCCTTGCCTACACGTTGCCCCACGCGAATAACGAAGCCGGAAAGCGCGGCATGGAAGTTCCGGACCCTGGGCCGTATGGCAACACGGACTGGCCGGAGCCGGAACGGAACAAGGCGTCGATGATCACCCGCCTGGATCGCGATGTCGGTCAGGTGCTGGACAAACTCAAGGAATTGAACCTGGACCGGAACACCATCGTGTTCTTCACCAGCGATAACGGCCCCCACAAAGAAGGCGGCGTGGCCCCTGCGTTCTTTCAAAGCTCCGGTCCGTTGCGAGGCATCAAGCGGGACATGTACGAAGGGGGCATTCGCGTCCCGATGCTCGTCCGCTGGCCCGGAACCATTCGGGCGGGCGAGGTGAGCGACAAGGTCTGGGCGTTTTGGGATTTCCTCCCCACCGCTGCCGCGCTCGCCAAGACCAAGGCGCCCGACGGATTGGATGGCTTCTCCATTCGGCCCACGCTCCTGGGACGCGCCCAAAGGAAGCGGCACCAGTTCCTTTACTGGGAATTCCATGAAGGCGGCTCCAAACAAGCCGTGCGCATGCGCGATTGGAAGGCCGTGCATCTCAGCCCGGACCAGCCGCTCGCGCTTTACAACCTGGCGCGAGATCCCGGGGAAATGACGGACGTGGCCGCCGCCCATCCGCGTGTCGTGCGGAGGATCCGCGAGTATCTCGAGACGGCCCGGACCGAGTCGGAACCGTGGCCTCTCAAAAACGTTTCACAGAAAGGCGCGCGTTAGATAGATTCCGCCGATCACGCAGACGATCGGGAGCACGCTCGCGAGCGGAAGATTGAACCGAAAGAAGAACCGTTTATGGACGACCCGAAGCAGGAACAGACTTTGTTCAGAGGATCCTCCTCGGCGATAATCAACCTGGGCACCTTTTTGCTATGCGGGTTGATCGCGGTCGCCGCGGGGGGCGCCGCCTTTCTCTTGCCGGTGCCGCATCCAGCCCTCTCCATCCTGCTTGGGGTGATCGCGCTCGGCGCGCTTGGAGTGATGTTCGCCCGGTGGCTTCTCATCAAAGTGCGCGTGTATGAAGTCACCACCGAACGGATCCGGATGACCAACGGCCTCATCACGCGGCGGACGGATGAGCTGGAGCTTTACCGCGTGAAAGATACGACCCTCGTGGAGCCCCTCGTCCTCCGTCTCCTCTCGCTCGGCCATATCGATATCGTTACTTACGACGCCACCACCCCCCAAGTCCGCCTCGAAGCGATTCGTGGCGCCCGTGACCTCCGCGAAGCGCTCCGCAAAGCCATCGAAACCTGCCGTGAAAAGAAACGCGTCCGCCTGGCGGAGTTTGAGTAAGGGGCGGCGTTGTGCGGTTGGCGGGTCCGGGAATCCAGCCGCAGACCGCCCGGGGAGGTGCGGCAAGCCGATGAAGCTGAGGGACAAGGAGCGACGGGACGCCTGTTCGGGCCAAAATTCTAGTTGTCAATTGTCGCTTGTTCCCCTAAGGTCCGAACTATTGCACCGTTTTTGGTGCGGCGGGCAAAGTGGATTTGCCCCTTTGGAAACGCATAAAAAACGTTGACCATAACACAACATATTGCAGGAGGAACCAAGATGAAGTGTAACAAATGGACCCTGGCGCTTGCGGCTGCTGGCGTCGTCAGCCTCGGCTCGGTTGCCCAGGCTGAGGAGGCGCAACACCAGGTGTTGACCGCCTTGTCGTCGACCACGTTAAGTGGTTACGTCGATACGTCTGCTATCTGGAAATTCGGCAGCGACAGACATGACGGCACCTACACCGGCATTCCCGGCCGGACCTTTGACGGGACAGACGACAAGCTCGACGGATTCAATCTGCATGCCGTCAAGCTGACGCTGGAAAAGCCTCTGGACGAAGGCCAGTGGGCGGCGGGATACAAGGCCGACCTGGTCTTTGGACCGGATGCCAACTACTACTCGACCCTGCTCAATGGGTTTGGCAACGATCAGGATGATTTTGCCATCAAGCAGGCTTACGTGGCTCTTCGCGCTCCGGTGGGGAACGGGATCGACTTCAAAGTCGGTGTCCTGGATACCATCGTCGGATACGAAGTCTTCGAAAGCGCGAACAATCCGAACTTCAGCCGTTCTTACGGCTACCTGTTGGAACCGGCGCATCATACCGGCGTGCTCGCCAGCTATCATCTCACCGATTGGCTGAGCGTTTCCGGTGGTGTGGCTGAGACGGCTTACGGCCCCATCAATGGCAAAGGCCACCAGACCGGGGAAGCGGAATCGTCCAAGACCTATATGGGATCGGTCGTCGTGACGATGCCCGATGCCGCCGGACCGTTCGCAGGCTCTGTCCTCTACGCCGGAGTCGTCGACGGCTCCGTGTTCAACCGCGCGACGGCCGAGGATGCCACCCACATCTACGTCGGCGGCACCGTGCCCACCCCGTTGGAAGGCCTCTCCGTGGGCGCTGCTTGGGATTACCGGAATGACGGCCCGACGATGGCGGCCAATGTCGATAACCGCGCCTATTCCCTCGCGGGCTATCTCTCCTACGCGATGACCGAGAAGTTCACGGCCAATGCCCGCGTTGATTATCTTAACGCTGACGCCGGCACGTTCTACGCCGTGGATGCGGACGGCAACCACGAGAAGCTGATCGCGTCCACCCTCACGCTCGATTACTCCCTCTGGGAGAACGTCGTGACCCGCGCGGAAGTTCGCTGGGATCATAGCTTGAGCAACGACCGGCCTTACGGCAACAACAACGAGAAGAATGCCGTAACGCTCGCAGCCAACATCGTCTACAAGTTCTAAGTCGATCCGTTTCGCCCTCGAAACCCCTCCCGGCAAAACCGGGAGGGGTTTTTAATTCCGAAGGCCGAAATCCGAAGGCCGAAGGCTGAAGATCTCCCTTCTCAGCGTTCCAACACCGCCACGGCCGTGGCATGAACCTGCGTGTGGCTCAGGCTCACGTAAACAGCGGTGGCGCCTCGCTCCTGCAATAGCTTTTCCCCGCCCTCGTGCAGGATCACGAAAGGTTCGCCCGACTCTTTCCGCCCGATCTCCATATCGCGCCAGGCAAGATGCTTGCCGATTCCCGTTCCGAACGCTTTCGAAATGGCTTCCTTCGCGGCAAACCGGGCGGCGACGTGCGGCGCCATCAGCTTGTTCGAGCGGCAATAGGCGATTTCCGCGGGGCGCAGAATCCGGTTGAGGAAGCGGTCGCCAAACCGCTCGCAGGAAGCGCGAATGCGCTCGACCTCAACGATATCGATGCCGATCCCCAGGATCACAGGTGAGCGCGACGCAGCTCCCGGCCGGCGCGGCTGCGGCGCTGTCGTCCTCCCTGGGGGTAACCTCCCATCTTCTCCAGCATCTCGCGCACAGCGAATGCCAGGCCCACAGTGACAGACCGGCTGATGATACTGTGGCCGATATTGAGTTCCACCAGGTGCGGAACCGCGAAAAGCTCCGTAACGTTCCGGTAGTTGAGGCCATGTCCGGCGTTGACGCGCAATCCCAGCGCGTGCGCTTGTTGGGCCGCAGCCACCAGGCGCCTCAATTGGCGGGCTCGCTGGACTTTGCGCCCGAACTGCTCGGCGAACGCCCCGGTGTGCAGCTCAACGAACTGACTTCCGGTGCGGGCGGCCGCCTCAATCTGCTCGGGATCAGGCGCCACGAACAAGCTGACCTCG
Organism: uncultured Verrucomicrobiota bacterium; assembly: GCA_964578605.1. Taxonomy (GTDB): domain Bacteria; phylum Verrucomicrobiota; class Verrucomicrobiia; order Limisphaerales; family SIBE01; genus JAXMHN01. The sequence goes on from CAZODO010000016.1 coordinate 33,167, forward strand.
ATGCCCGCCCCGTTCATTTTGCGGCAGGTTTCGCGGAGCGGCCGCCAATTCTTGACGACGTCCAGCCCGCCTTCAGTAGTTACCTCCTGGCGCCGCTCAGGCACGAGGCAGATGATGTCCGGCTTAAGCTTGAGTGCAATGGCCACGATTTCCGGCGTATTCGCCATCTCCAGGTTCAGGCGCGTTCGAATAACCTTGCGCAATTGGACCACATCGCGGTCCTGGATATGGCGGCGATCTTCGCGGAGGTGGGCGGTGATGCCGTGGGCGCCGGCTTTTTCGCAGGTCAAGGCCGCCGCGACAGGGTCAGGCTCGCCCTCCCGCCGCCCGTGGTAGCGGGCTTCACGGAGGGTGGCGACGTGGTCAATGTTGACGCCGAGCTTGAGCATGGTGTCGTTTAGCGACCGGGTTGTTTGCGGCTGCCTCGGATAATGGGTTGGAAGCCAATCTGCCTATTCACGCGGGGAAAGTTGGTGCCCTCAAGCCAGTTGGCGAGGCTGACCAACTCGAGGCTGTTCAGGCCAACCGGCGACGTGCGCACCCACCGGAGCTCCCGATCCGATACTCGCGTCATGGCCGTCACGGTGTTTCCCAGGCGTGTTTCCACCGCATCCAGCCACTTGGCGGCGCTGGAGTTCGTGCTCAGCGGCGAGACGGTCAGGAACATCGCCGCGACCTGCAGCAGGGGACGAAACTGGGTGAGCTTCGCCTGGGTCAGTTCCCAATCGTAGTAGAGCAGATCGGGCTGGCTCCGGAGCTCTTCGAAAAGCTGCGGAGGCGCGGCATTCGTGGACGGGGCCACTGGAAACAAGCCGCCATGCAGGAAGCTCGCGTCTTTTTCCCGGGCGATGCCAAGATAGGGCACCAGGAGGGGCAGGTCGCGCCAGGCCAATCCCGGCCGGTCCTGCAGCCGGATGACCTGGCCTACCGCATGGTCACGCAGAATCTGGTTGAGTTTGGGCACGCCTTTCTCGGCCAGCTGCTCAAAGGCTGCCTTGGCGTCGGGCACAGGCATTGCCGCTTGCACCTGAAAAGCCGTCTGCGAAAGCTCCCAGAAGAACAACTGGTTCGGCGCCTTGTCCAGGCCAAGCCCCGCGAACCATGACTGCCGCTCAAGCCACGGGCGCAAGCCCTGGATTGCGGTGAAGCTAATGAGCGGGTCGCGAATGGTGTCCACCGGGATCTCCCATTTCTCCACTTGGGGCACGCTCGCATCCTGGAAGCGCACCGCCGCTTCGGTGCGAAGGTTCTCCCGGCGCCCGGCAAGGGTCAGGTTGAGATGGGGAAGTCTATCGCCGCGTCCTCCGAATCGTCGGGCCCACTTCGCCAAATCCGCTTCGAGTCTTGCCCAGGGTTCGTCCAGGGCGGGCAAGGGGCGTTCGCCTTGGTGCAATTTCGCCAGCGCGCTGCCTGCGGAAGGGGCTCGGTCGCCCTCGGCGGGGGCGCCAAGAAACGTGTGCACAGCGAACCACGCGTTGGTCGTCAGGGTCGAGATCGGCCCCGCCTGGAGCCCAGGGCGCGGACTCCAACCGGCAAGAAGGTCAGCCCAACGCTCCTGCCAAACCCGGATGCCGGCTTCATCGAGCCGCACTGCCAAGGTGGCTTCGAGGACATTCTCCGGGTGTTCGATGGCTTCGATGCAGACTTCCGCTTTGAACAAGTCATCGAGCAGGGGACGCATCAAGGGCGCACAGCTTTCTTCCGGTCCTTCCTTCCGCACGAACTGCGTCGCCAAGGCAGCCGCCACTTTGTCGAGCGCCTCGCGCCGCAATTCCGCGCTCTCGGGCAGGTTCCAAATCTCTCGGAAGACCCGGCCGCCGGACTCGTCTTTGAGCCGGTCCGTTCCGCCCAGGTGCAGCCGCCCGATCACCGTTCCCGAGCCGGCGCTCTCTCCGAGTTCGGCCGCCTGAGGCCCCAGCACAAGTCCCACCGCAACGGCCAGGCTGAATCCTATCCTCTGCCTCATGAAGCCTTTCATAAATCGACACCCTGATGCCAGAGAAGGGCGCTGAAAGCAACCGATTTGCATTGCGCCGGCTTCCTTCGGCTGGTTTGTTGGCCGCCATGTTGCCGTTCCGAACCATGCTCCGCGCCTGGGTTCCGGCCCTGGTTTGGATGGTGGTGATCTTTGTGGGCTCCACCGATCTGCTCTCCAGCCAGCAGACATCCCGGTTCCTGGGTCCATTCCTTCGCTGGCTGAGCCCCGGGATCTCGGAGGAATCCATTCGATTCGCTCAGTTTATCGTCCGCAAATGCGGTCACCTCACGGAGTACGCCCTCCTGGCGGCTCTCTTCTACCGTGCTCTGTCCCTGACCTGGAGGACGTCGGCGCTCTGGGCCTGGCGAACGGCGCTCGGCGCTTTTGCCCTCGCCGCCGCCTATGCCACCACCGACGAAATCCATCAGGGGCTCGTCGCCACGCGCTACGGCTCGGGAATCGATGTTCTTATCGATTCAGCCGGGGCGGCTTTCGGCCTGGCCGCCATCTGGGCCTGGCAGCGCGTTCGCTCCGCGAAGCGCCCGGCGCCTCCCGCCGATTACGGTGCCGATCCGGCAGCCTTCTCCCGTGCCAGGGAATGACCGGCGGCAACCCTCAGCGGGCGCGGTTGGCATTCGCGATCCGTTCGGCCGTTTGAAGGAACTCGCGGGCCTGGGCGTTGCCCGGCTCCAGGCGCAGCGCCTCGCGGAAATGGGGAACGGCTTCGTCAAAGCGGTGCTGCTGCGCCAACGCAAAGCCCAGGTTCAACCGGCCCGGCGCGAAATCCGGACGCGCGCGAACGGCTTCCGCCAGCTCCATTTCGGCTTCTGCGAAATCGCGCGCAAGCAGAAGTTGGAGCCCGAGCAGGTAACGCGCGTCCCAGGACGATGGCTGGATTCGCAGCGCTTCGCGCAAGCTTTCGATCGCGCGGTCTCGTTGGTCCTCCATTTCAAACAACCGGGCCCGCAAGACGTGAACCGCAGGGTCGTTCGGTCGAAGGTTCCCGGCCTGGTCGCATGCGCGGTGCGCTTCGTCCAGCTTGCCCTGTCCCGCGCAGACCTGGACCAATTCCACCATGGCCTCCCACAAGCCCGGACGCAATTGCAGCGCGCGCTCGATTGCCGCCCGCGCTTCGTCAAACCGTTGCTGGCGGGCGAGCAACCGGCCCAGGTGCAGATAGGCGGCATGGTGATGCGGCCGCAAATCGCGGACGGCAGCCATTTGCACGGATGCTTGCGCAAGATCGCCAATCGCCATGAGGAATTCGGCATAACCCTGGTGCAGCCAGGAATCGCCCGGGCGCGCGGCCACGGCCTCTTCGTAAACCTTGCGCGCCGCCTCCCTGCGCTCTGGCTGGAGCTCTTTGCGGAGCGCCCCCAATCGTTGCTCCATCCGGCTGAGCCTGGCCGCGTGGCCGATCTGGTTCGTGAATGGCGCCTCCGCGAGCCGTTCGATCATCTCCTCAAGAGCCGCGCACCGGTTCCAAACGGTCAGCCCAAGGCGCCTGGCACATTCTTCGGGCGAGGCCCAGGTCGCTTTCCGTTCCTTGACGGCCGGCGCGGGCAGTTGCCTTAGCACCTCTTCGCCGAAGGCCGCTGCCAGGCGGTAATTCCCTTCGAAATTCAAGTGCACATGATCGTCAAACGATTCTTCGCCTGGAATCCCCGCGTCACTGCTCGCGGCGAGCACTTGTTCAGCGTCCACCCAGGACACCCGCCGGCGGGCCCAAGCGCGCGCGGCTTCTCGGGCCAACTGGTTGATGCGGGCATCCGCGCGCACGCCCAGCGCGTCACAATTGCGGGCTTCCTCGAACGAGGCTCGCGCTGCCTCGCGTCGCGAGGCTTTCAGGAGGACGTCACCCAGCCGAAAGTGCGATTCCGCATAGCTCGGGCTGCTATCGAGAGCCTCCGAAAAGAGGATTTCCGCCACGGCCCAGTTCCCTTGCGCTGCAGCGCTCTTGGCTTCATCGAATCGGGTCTGCCAGAGTTCCGGGGCAACCGCGCGATCGCTCTTTCCGTGCATCGAGGCAAACGGCGGGCAATCCTTGAGGTTGCTGGCCACGCTGCTCAGGATCACGGGCACCCTGGCGCGTGCCGCGGCGCGCAGAATGCCTTCCAGGTTCAGGCGGAAGGCCTCGTAAGCGACGACCTTGCGATCGTCATCGGGCGCGACCTGGCTGTTCTGGAACATCCCCAGCCCGCCCCAGGCGGCATCGGCGCCGGAACGCGCCCGCGTTCGTGCGGCGGCCATTAGCCACTGACCCACCCGGGTCTTTTGGGCGGTCAAGACCGAGCGCGCCACCCAGAGCGGCGGCGCCCGGACCCCGAGAACGCTGTTGGGTCCGAAAGGCCCGGTCATCTCGTTGTTGCCCATGTAAACGATCCATAGATCGCCCTCCAAACCCGCGCATTCGCGAGCGATCGGCAGGATGGCGTGCGAATTGATGGCCGTCATCGCGGTGGTCACCACTTCGAACTCGACCCCCGGCACCCGCTCTCGCAGCAGGGTCTCGAGGCAGCGCCCCACGCCGTATCCCGGACGCGGATCGCCCATCGCGGCCGATTCGCCAAACAGAAAGATCCGAACCGACCCCGCCGGTTTATCCGCGCGCATCAACACCGGGCTTGGGCTGCGTGCCACCGCGGGAGGAAAGAACCGCAGTCCGAACCACGGATTCGCCACCAGCCACGGCTCGCCTCGAATCGTCTGCGGGACAAAATAGGCCGTGGCATATCCGTATCCGGCGAACCTTAACGCGCCTTCGAAGGCCGCGAGAATCACCCAAGGCACGGCCAAGATCGCGGCGAATCGAAAGGCCCAACGCCACGCGTTCGAGTCCTTCCACCGCTGCCGGGCGGTTGGGGTCCTGGCGGCCGGCAGGTCAGGTTCCTGGGGGTGCGGATCTTGACTGTTCAACCCTCGAATGTTACCCGGGGCGCCCGCCCCGGAACAAGGAAGGATCGGACGCGCCGGCTTGGAACCCTTGCGGATCACGTGATCGTGCCCTGCGGCGCCGGTGCCGGATTTCACTCGAATTTCACCCGAATTTAACAGGCATTTAACACGTCTCTGAATCGAGTTATATACCTGTTAAATACCTGTTAAATACGTGTTATATCCCTCCGCACCCCCGCTGTGCCGGGTCGAAGCCCTTCGGGCTGGAGCCCCGAGCCTGGGGAGCACAACCTCCGGCAAAGGAAGCTGCCTCCTTGACCGACAGGAACCGGGACGCCTCTGCATGGGAAGAATCGTGTCCCGCCGTGCGGAGGAATCTCTTTGACGAAGCCAGCGTCTTTGGGAATGCTTGGGCAACCAGTTGAATCACCACATTATGTCGAACACTTCATGGCGATGGACCTTGGGCGCTATGGTGGCCCTGGGGGTTTCCGTTTCGATGGCTCACGGGGCGGATCTGAAGATTGATTTGAAGAAGCTCCCACCGCCCGCGGCCAAGACAGGGCTTGTTTTCGACAAAGACGTCAAGCCGTTGCTCGAGAAGTCGTGCCTCAAATGCCACAGCGGGGACCGGCCGAAAAGCAAGTATCGAATCGATACCGTGGCGGCCCTGGTCAAAGGTGGCGCCAGCGGCGAACCCGCCGTGCAGCCTGGTGCGAGCGAGAAGAGCCCGATCGTCCATTTTGTGGCCGACGCGGTGCCGGACATGGAAATGCCGCCCGTTGACACCCGCGACAAGTACCCGGCCCTGACCAAGGAGCAGATCGGAATCCTCCGGGCCTGGATTGACCAGGGGGCGAAATAGAGGCGCGTTCCAGTCCGCCGGGGCTGGGATCGCGAACGGCACAAGCGTTTCCAACCCCGGAGGCTTCCTGGCCGGCGCCGTTTTGACATCTCATGGCGAACCGATATAGGTTGCGGTGTGGAAATCGTTCCGGTGCGCTTCGCGACCGGCGCGTTCTTTGGGCCGCGCCGTTGAAATGGACCTTGCAGCGCTGGAGATGCTGCGGTCACCTGCCGATGGTTATGAGCTATGAGTGAGGCCATGCTGCCCGGCATCCTGAATGTGCCCTTTGTGGAGGGGCTCTACGAAGAGTTCCTGCGCAATCCCGACGCGGTGCCCGAGGAATGGCGCGCCTACTTCCGGCAGATGGAGGATGGCGAGCCCGGGGCGGGATTGGCTCAACCGCAGAGTTCGCAAACCCGGACCGAGAATCCGCTCCGGAGTTCGGCCGCGGGACGTTCGAAACGCCTGACCGGGGCTGAGGCCCGCGCCGTCGGCGCCCAGGACCGGGTGGACCAGCTCATTCGGGTGTACCGATTGCGCGGCCATATCATTGCCCAGTTCGATCCGCTGGGCCTGATCCGCCCGTTTCCCCCCGAGCTGGACCCGGCCTTTTACGGCCTTGAACCCTCCGACCTGGACCGGTTGTTCTCTTGCGAGACGCTGTATTCGGAAAAGCCCCTGACCCTCCGCAAGATCCTGGAGCGGCTTCAGAATACCTACTGCCGCTATATCGGCGTCGAGTACATGCATATCGACGACCTCACCGTGAGGCGCTGGTTGCGGAAGCGCATGGAAACGACCGAAAACCGAATCCAGCTGACCCGCGAGGAGCAAATTCGGATTCTCACGCGCCTGACCGACGCGGTGACTTTCGAGGAGTTCATCCGGAAGAAGTTCATCGGGGCAAAGAGTTTTTCGCTCGAGGGATCGGAAAGCTTGATCCCGCTCCTGGACCTGGCGATTGAAAAAGCGGCAGAACAAGGGATCCGCGAGATCGTCATGGGCATGGCGCATCGCGGCCGTCTGAACGTGCTGGCAAACATCGTCGGCAAGAGCCCGCGCCAGATTTTCCGGGAATTCGAAGATGCCGACCCGGAACTGTATACCGGCCGAGGCGACGTCAAGTACCACCTGGGCTATCGCGGCCGGTGGGAGACGGCGGACGGGAAGAAGCTCAATCTCTACATGTGTTTCAACCCAAGCCACCTGGAGTTCGTCAATCCCGTGGCGCTGGGAAGGATGCGGGCCATGCTGGATCGGATGGGGAAGGCCGGAGAGGATGCCGGGTTGGTCATCCTGATCCATGGCGATGCGGCCTTCGCGGGCCAGGGGGCTGTCCAGGAGACCTTGAACCTCAGCCAATTGCCGCCTTATTCGGTCGGAGGCGCCCTGCATATCGTGGTGAATAACCAGATCGGATTCACCACCTCGCCGCAACAGGGGCGCTCCAGCCTTTACGCCACCGACGTGGCAAAGATGCTGCAGGTCCCCATCTTCCACGTCAACGGCGAGGACCCGGAATCCGTGGCGCAGGTCATCCGGTTATCGATGGATTTTCGAAAAGAGTTCCGGCGCGATGTGGTGATCGACATGTACGGTTACCGGCGCCTGGGGCATAACGAGGGCGACGAGCCGTCCTTCACGCAGCCGCTGCTTTACCGCGCCATCGAAGCCCGCAAACCCGTGCGCGAAGGGTACCTGGAGCGCCTGCTCAAAATGAAAGGCGTGACCCGGGAAGAAGCCGACGAGATCGGCGAGCGCCGCCGGGCCAATCTGGAACGTGAACTGTCGGAGGCGCGCAGCCTTTCCTATCGACCCCCGTTAAGAGAAGTGGACGAGAGCTGGCGAGGGTATGTGGGCGGACCGGATTCGGAAGTGCCGGAAGTGGCGACTGGGGTGCCCCAAGAGAAGCTGGCAGCCTGGCTGGAGAAGCAGACGCATTTGCCGCCTGATTTCCATCCGCATCCCAAGGTGAAACGGTTGCTTGCCGCGCGGTTGGCCATGGCGCGCGGGGAACAACCGCTGGATTGGGCGGCAGCCGAAGCGCTGGCCTTCGCCTCGCTGACGATGGAAGGCTGGCGCGTTCGATTGACCGGCCAGGATTGCGAACGCGGGACGTTCAGCCATAGGCACGCGGTCCTGCACGACTACGAAGATGGCCGCCGCTATATGCCGCTCCAGCACCTCTCCCCCAAACAAGCGCCGGTGGAGATCTGCAATAGCCCGCTAAGCGAGGTGGGAGTCATGGGCTTCGAATACGGGTACAGCCTCGATGCTCCCGAAGGCTTGGTGGCGTGGGAAGCCCAGTTCGGGGATTTCTGCAACGTGGCCCAGGTCATCGTGGACCAGTTCATCGTCAGCGGTGAGGATAAATGGCGGCGTTTGAGCGGCTTGGTGCTCCTCCTGCCCCACGGCTTCGAAGGGCAGGGCCCCGAGCACTCCAGCGCCCGGTTGGAGCGATTCCTGATGCTTGCCGCCGAAGACAATATCCAGGTCGTCTACGCGTCCACCCCGGCGCAGTACTTTCATGTGTTGCGCAGACAGGTGGTCCGGCGCTGGAGAAAACCCCTCATCTTGATGACCCCCAAGAGCCTTCTGCGGCATCCGGAAGCCGTTTCCGGCCTGGAACAACTGGCCAGCGGGACGTTCCAAAGAGTGCTGCCGGACGATCTCCCGGCCGACCGGCCCGTCTCCCGCGTCCTGCTGTGCGCGGGGAAAATCTTTTACGAACTGCAAAAGTACCGGCGTGATACCGGGCGCGACGATGTGGCTTTGGTCCGGCTCGAACAGCTCTACCCCCTGGCCTTGGACCGGCTGGAGGCGGCGTTGGAGCCGTATCCCGATGGGACCCCGGTGATGTGGGTCCAGGAAGAACCCGAAAACATGGGCGCCTGGCGCTTTCTGCGAACGGCTTTGGGTCATGCGCTTCTGGAGCGCTTTCCTTTCACGGCGATGACACGGCCCGCCTCCGCCAGCCCGGCCACCGGGTCCTTCAACGCGCACAAGATCGAACAGGAACGGCTGATGGAAGCGGCCTTTCAACGCGAGGGAGAAGCCATCCCCAGGTCCGTTGAAGAGTTTCAGGCCGCCGAACGGTGAACCGCTTGTCTGGGCGTTTATGCAAATTGAAATCAAGGTGCCGGCCCTCGGAGAATCCATCACCGAAGTGGAACTGGGCGATTGGAAGAAAGGCAAAGGCGACCCCGTGCGCAAAGACGAACCGTTGGTGGTTCTGGAAAGCGACAAAGCCACGGTCGATCTGCCCGCGCCGGAAGCCGGGGTGCTCACCGAGGTGCTCAAGCAGAAAGGCGAGACGGCCAAGGTTGGAGAGGTTCTCGGGTACCTCGAGCAGGGCGCCCCTGCCCCCACCCAGGCCGGTTCGAAAACCGGCGCTCCGATCCAGGCCCCCCGCGCAACCGAAGCGGCTGCGCCTCGCGTCATGCCCGCAGCCCAGCACGCCCTCGCGGAGCATGGCCTCCGAGCCGAAGAGGTTCAAGCGACCGGTCCGGGGGGACGGCTCTTGAAAGAAGATGTGCTCCGGCATGCTGAGCGAGCGGCCCCTTCGCCTCCGCCGCCGCCGCCCCAGCCCGAACCCGCGCCTGGCCCGGCATCGCCGCCGCCGCCAGCGCCACAGTCCGTTCTGACGGGGGATCGGAGCGAAGACGTGGTTCCCATGAGCCGGTTGCGCCGGACGGTTGCGGAACGCCTGGTTCAGGCCCAGCAGGGCGCGGCGTTGCTGACGACGTTCAACGAGATCGACATGTCCGCAGTGAGCGCGCTCCGGAAGGAAGTGGGCGAGGCCTTCCAGGCGAAGCACGGCGTCAAGCTCGGATTCATGTCGTTCTTCGTGAAGGCCAGCGTCGATGCGCTCAAGCTGATCCCCCAGGTCAATGCAGAAATCAGGGGGCGGGACATTGTCTACCACAAGTTCTGCGATATCGGCGTGGCCATCGGCGGGGGAAAAGGCCTGGTGGTCCCCGTCTTGCGCAACGCCGAGCGACTGAGCTTCGCGCAGCTTGAGCTCGCGATCGGCGACTTCGCGAAACGAGCCCGGGAAAACAAGTTGAAGCCGGACGAGCTTCAAGGCGGCACGTTCACGATCAGCAACGGAGGGGTGTATGGTTCGCTGCTCTCCACGCCAATCGTCAATCCGCCCCAGAGCGGCGTGCTCGGAATGCATGCGATCCAGGAGCGTCCCGTCGCGCGCGAAGGGCAGGTGGTGATCCGTCCGATGATGTATGTGGCCCTGACCTACGATCACCGGCTGATCGACGGGCGCGAGGCCGTCACGTTCCTTAAACGCATCAAGGAGGTCATCGAGAACCCCGTCCGTATGCTCCTTGAGATCTAACCCTCGCACACGCTGCAGAGTGATTTCCGGAATACTATGGCCGCTCAAGAACACGACTTGGTGGTGATCGGCGCGGGCCCGGGAGGGTATGTGGCCGCCATTCGCGCCGCGCAACTCGGGCTCAACGTCGCTTGCGTCGAGAAAGAACCGGCCCTGGGCGGCACCTGCCTAAGGGTCGGGTGCATCCCCAGCAAAGCGCTGCTTGAATCCAGCGAACTGTTCCACGAAGCCCGAACCCGACTGAGCGATCACGGTGTTCGCGTTCAAGGCGTCGAGCTCGACCTTCCCGCGATGATGCGGCGCAAGGACAAGGTCGTGGCTACGCTTACCAAAGGCGTGGAAGGTCTTTTCAAGAAGAACAAGATCACCCGATACCTCGGGCACGCCCGGATTTCCGCACCCGGCCGGGTCGAGGTCACGGCGGCTTCCGGGCCCGTCGAGCTGAGGGCAAAGCACCTGATCGTTGCCACCGGCAGCAAGCCCAGCACCCTGCCCGGGGTGCCACTGGATCAAGACCGGATCGGCACCAGCACCGAGGCGCTCGGATACCCCGAGGTTCCAAACCACCTCGTTGTGATTGGCGCGGGCTACATCGGGCTGGAATTGGGGTCCGTCTGGCGGCGGCTCGGCGCGAAAGTCACCGTGCTTGAGTACCTCCCCAGAATCCTTCCAGGCATGGATGACGAACTCGCTGCCGAAGCCCACAAGGCGTTTCAGAAACAAGGCATCGAGTTCCGGCTCGGAGCCAAAGTCGCCTCCGCCAGGATCGAGGCAGGCCAATGCGTCGTCGAGTGCGAAGGCAGCGAGCCGGTGCGAGGCGACCGCGTGCTTTCGGCGGTCGGGCGAACTCCGAATACCGAAGGTCTCGGCCTCGAAAACGCCGGGGTTGAGCTGGATCCGAAAGGCCGAGTTCGCGTCAACGAGCGTTACGAGACAAGGGTTCCAGGCATTTACGCCATTGGCGATGTCATCGGCGGCGCGATGCTGGCCCACAAAGCCGAGGAAGAAGGCATGGCGTGCGCCGAACGCATCGTCACCGGTCATGGGCATATCGATTACAGCTCCATCCCAGGGGTGGTCTATACCGACCCGGAAATCGCGTCCGTGGGCCAGACCGAAGACCAGCTGAAAGCGAACGGAGTGGCTTACAGAAAGGGCGTGTTCCCGTTCCTCGCCAACGGACGAGCCCGCTCCCTCAACAAGACCGAGGGACGCGTCAAAATCCTCGCCGATGCGAAGACCGACCGCATCCTCGGGGTGCACATCATTGGCCCGCGGGCAGGGGATCTCATCGCCGAAGCCGCTGTGGCCATGGCTTTTGGCGCCAGCAGCGAAGACCTGGCGCGCAGTTCACACGCCCATCCAACACTCGCGGAGGTTCTCAAAGAAGCCGCCCTCGCCGTCGACAACCGCGCGATCCACATCTGATCTGAAATCCAGCCGTTTCGGAAGGTGGGAGCGTCCAAGTGACGGAAGCTGGGTCAGCTCGATAGCTTGGGTCTGGCGCAAGCAAGCTCTGCTCCCGCCCACGGTCGCTGACGGCTTCCACGGGAAGATGACCGGCCAGGTCCGGCGCTGGCGTCGTCTCACCGAAAAGGGCGTTCTGCAAACCGGCACGTTCCGTTTGCCTTCGGTCTACCGGTTCTTCGCCGCCCACCAGATGGATGCGCCCTCGATCAAGCACAACCCGCCGCCTCCGCAGAGCGGGCTCGCCAAAGCTTTCGAGTGCGCCTTGGCCAATGAGCTTTGGATGACCGACATGACGTTCGGACCGACCCTCAAGCTGGCCAACGGTTCGGTGGTCCACACCCGGTTGTTCGCGCTCCTGGACGACTGTTCCCGCCTGGGGCCCCATGCCCAGTATTACGACGCCAGAACGCCTGACATGCGGGGGCTAGATGTGTTGTAAAGGACTGGGAATAAAATGGATACAGACCTTCCACAATTGTGGAAGGAGGCAAACAGGGATTGTCGGGCCGCCGACAGGCGCTTGTGGTTTCAGGCCGGACAATCGCTCTTCGAATCTGGTTGCCCTCCGCCCCGCTCGCGAGTGATCTTGTCGGGGATGAAAGACGGGGTTGTTTCCAGATCTCCAGGTTTCAGGCACGCGATAGTGTCCTTAGGCCAGCACGGGAACGGGTTCTAATGGAACTCGCACTCAAAGTGGAGGGGCTTGGGAAGGTCTACGCGCCCCGGAGACGATGGGGAAGACGCGCTGGCGAACCCATCCAGGCGGTCGACAACGTCCGCTTTGACGTTCCTGTCGGCAAGATCTTCGGCCTGCTGGGACCAAACGGCGCGGGCAAAACCACCATGCTAAAGATGCTCAGCACCCGGATCCTGCCCACCACAGGCCGGGCTTCTGTGCTGGGATTCGACGTTGCGCGAGAGCCCCTGGAAGTCCGTCGCCGCATCTCGGCCGTCGTTCAGGAGACCGCAGTCGATATGTTGCTCAATGCCCGCGACAACCTGCTGACCTATGCCCGTTTCCACGGTGTGCCAGGTCAGGAAGCACGACGCCGCGCTGAAAGAACCATGGAACGGTTCCAGCTTGTCTCTCAGGCGGACCGCAAAGTGATGGACCTGAGCGGCGGCTTCCGCAGGCGGGTCCAAGTCGCCAAGATCTTTCTGGTGGATACCCCCGTGGTGTTCCTGGACGAGTTTTCGTCCGGAATGGACCCTATCCTGAAGCGCGCGGTGATGGATGATCTCCGCGACGCCGCGGCGAAAGGGCGCACGATCATTCTTACGACCCAGATTCTGAGCGAAGCCGAAGAACTGTGCGACGACATTCTGATTATCAATCGCGGACGCGAGATTGCGCGGGGCGACCTGCACACGCTTAAGCTCCTTTCCCAAGGCGTTTACGAGATCACCATGACCTTCGCGGGTATTCCACCCTCGCTGGAAGAGGAGGTCGTTCGGCTCCAGCCCTTGCGCCATGGGATTCACCAGAACACGCTCGAACTTGCGCTTAAGGTTGAGGAGCCGCGCCTGCTCGAGATCGTGAACCGCCTCGCCACAAAGGGCAAAGTGCTGCGCCTTGAGATTGGCGGTGCCAGCCTGGAAGACATCTTCATCGAACTCACGCAGAAGCCCCCGGACGAATGACCGCCCCGCCCCCGAAGCCCTCAACACCTCGTCTCTCGGATGCTCGGCGTTCCGGAGCGGAGACGACGCTTGGGAGCCCGCTCGCCGCACTTTCCGCCGTCTTCTATCGCGAAGGCAAGATTCGCGCGACCAATCTGGCCTTCATCTTCTGGGACCTTTTCTATCCGCTGGGATATTTGCTGGTCTTCGGCGTCGGCATCAATGCGTCGTTCGGATCGCCCTTTCCCAAAGAACAGCTCGATTACAACTCGTTTTTTCTGGCGAGCGTGCTTGGGATGGCCAGTTTCGGCATTGCGTCGAACACGGCCTGGTCCTTCTTCCTGGACCGGGACAACGGCATCTTTTACGAGATCCTCACCTACCCGATCAGCCGCGGGGAATACATGATCGGCAAGGTGTTGTTCAACCTGTGTGTCGCTTTGCTGCAAGCGGCATTGACCGTGGCTTTGGCCTCCCTGTTGTTGAAGGTGCCGATTCGCTGGGAATTGATGCCGCTCCTTCTCGCCGCCGTCCTCCTGGGAACCGCGGGCTGGTTCTGCTTCTACTCCATCTTCGCCCTGCGGATTCGGCGGAACGATTCCTTCAATACCGTGACGTCGATCTTTTACTTCGTGTTCCTGTTCGCCAGTTCGATGTTTTACCCCCTGGAACCGTTGCCGGCATGGTTTCGCGCTGCTGCCCTGGCCAACCCGGTCACGTGGCATGTCGATGTCCTGCGCTACGCGTCCATCGGCATCGGGAACCCGGCCCAACTCGCCTGGGAAGGCGCCGCGTTTCTCTTGTTCACCGGCATTTCGTTCGTGCTCGCCGTCCGGTCCCTTCAAAGCCAGGGCTAGAGGCTTGAGGGGGTTGCCGCTTGCGAAGCCAGACCGGCAACACGGACCCGCCGAATTCGCCGCACTGCGCCGGGGAACCTGGTCACCTGGACCGGCCTGGTGCGCACGCCCCCGCGATCAGGCGGAAGCGCCGCCTTCCAAACCCTTGAGGTAGGCCAGGATCAGCTCCGGCAGATCGGCGCTGTACCCGCCTTCCAGCACGCTGAATGAGGGAGTCCCCGTTTCTCGAATCCTCGCGCCAAGCCAGCGGAAATCCTCCGCCTGCAGCGGTGCGTCGCTTAGCGGATCCTTCTCATACGCGTCAAAGCCCGCCGACACCGCGATCAATTCGGGCTTGAATCGAGCCATCTCGTCCAAGGCCTTCTCCAGCGCCTCGCGGTAAACGGCATGGCCGGCACCCGGCGCAACAGGATAATTGCAGGCATTGCTGATCGAGCGCACACCTGTCCCCGGGTAAGCCGGGTGTTGATGAATCGAGAAAAAGGCGAACCTCGGGTCGTCCAGCAGGATCGCCTCGGTCCCGTTGCCGTGGTGCACATCAAAGTCGAACACGGCGACCTTCCCTGTCCCTGTTGCCGCGGCCTCCAACACCGCGATGGCAATCGAGTTCAGATAGCAGAATCCCATGGCGCGATCCCGCGTGGCATGGTGCCCTGGCGGCCGGAGCAAGCTGAGGGACGGTTTGCCTTCGCGCGCCCATTTGAGAGCGTGCAGGGCCCCTCCCACCGAACGCAGCGCGTGCCCCAGGATGCCCGCATAACCCGGCGTGTCGGCGTCAAAATCTCCCGGAGGCGCCTTGAGACTGTCGAGATGCTTCTGGCGATGCGCCCGCAAGACCGCGGTGGCGGGGACTTCGAGCGGTTCGAGCCAATCGATCGTCACATCCTTTTGCTGACGCAATCGCTCCGTCGTGCGGCTGATTCGCTGAGGGCTTTCCGGGTGCCCGGCCTGGACATATTCGGTGCAACGGCTGCTGGTGATGATCTTCATCGTCATTCCCCAGAGGTGAAAAAAGAGCGGGCGCCTTGCGACGCCCGCCTAACCCAAACAACCAAACTCCTCGTCGGCCCACAAGGGCGGAGGACTCGAGAGCGAGCATCCACTCGCTCAGATGCAACCAAACCACCCTCATCAGACGCAGCCGAGCGGACGGATCTTCAAAGTTTTTGGATCCGCTCGCTTTGAGCGGAGGCGAGGGATTGGGTACAACCCTGGATTGGCAGGCGCGGAGGGGAATCACCCCGATCCAAGGTCCTTGGCGGCAACCCATCGGCATCTGCATGACTAGATGATATACTCCAGATAATTTCTAGTTTTATTCTTAATTTATTCACACAATATATCATGACTTTAGCACGACTTTCGTACGAGTATAGCACGAGTATAGCACTAGCGGAAGAAGGGGCGGGGTTCAGGCCCCTCTGAACCCCAGCGAATTTGAGGGCCGGCCTGCGCAAAAGATGCGCACCTTGCCTGCCGGATTGGGAAAACAATGCGCAGTGAAGCCCGCCCGGAGCCTTGATTTACCCATAAATCGTTGGTCGGCATCGGGTTTGCTACTCGGACGTTGCCGAAATCGAGGCCTCGACGCCCCGAGTGTCGTGTTCAACAGGTAAAACCAAATAAAAACCAATAAACATTCCGGAGATTAGTTATGAAGCTATTTATTAAACCTTCCATTCTCGCGGCGGTGGCCGCCGTGCTCGTCTCGCTGCCCAGCCAAGCCCAAGCCCAAGCTCAGCAAGGCGGCGGTCGCGGGAATTTTGACCCGGCCGAAATGCGCCAGCGCATGATGGATCGGTACAAAGAGATGCTCGAGATCAAGGGCGACGACGAGTGGAAAGCCATCGAACCGCGCATCACCAAGATCAACGAAGCCCGTCGTGACGTCGGTTTTGGAGGCGGCATGCGAGGGATGATGGGCGCGTTCGGTGGCCAGCGCCAACGGGGCGGCGATCAAGCCGACCAGGGCGGGCAGCAGCGCCGGCGCCCGGGAGCCGCGCAGGTCAGCACCGCGACCCAGGAATTGCAGAAGGCCATTGAGTCGAAAGCCTCGGCCGATACGGTGAAAGCCAAACTGGCGGCCTACCGGGCGGATCGCGCGGCCAAGCAGGCGGCCCTGGAGAAAGCCCAGGAAGACTTGAAGAAAGTCCTGACCGTTCGCCAGGAAGCGCTCGCCGTCATGGGTGGGCTGCTTGAATAATCGCGACTGGCCTTGCCGGCCCTCAAACAGCGCGCCCTTCCATGAAAACTGCCGAGCCCACCCACGCCGGAACGAGTGAACTGTTGCAGAAGATGGTTGCCGCCAAGCAACTATCGGCCAGTGACGCCGCTCAACTGGCGGCTCTGCAGGCGCAAGGGAACGGCGCGCTCGTTCGATCCGAAGAAGATGTCCTCCGCTGGCTGGCCAAGGAGTACGACCTCGGGTACACGTCGCTCGATGAGGTCGAGCCGGACAAAGAGGTCCTTTCGCTCTTCCCGGCGCGCATGCTTTTGAAGGACGAATTGCTCCCGCTGCGGCGGACGGACGGCTGTGTCGAAGTGGCGACCAGCCGGCTGTTCGCCACGCATGGTCTGGACACGCTCAAGACCATGACGGGGCTGCGGCTCCGGCCGGTGCTGGCGCCCACCGAAGCCATCCAGCGCGAGATGAAGAAACGCCTGGGGGTGGGCGCGGATACGATCGATACTCTGGACGAAGAGAAATCGTTCGAGGTGGTCGATGAAGGGGATGAGGAGGATACCAACCTCGATACCGCCGCCGAAGACGCTTCCATCATCCGGTTCGTCAACCAGGTGCTGCGCGACGCCATTGAACTGCGCGCATCGGACATTCACCTCGAGCCGTTCGAAGACGAACTCCGAATTCGGTATCGCATTGACGGGGTGCTCCAGGAAGTGCCGGTGCCGGCGCAAGTCAAACGCTTTCAACCGGCGATCGTTTCGCGCGTGAAGATCTTGAGCCATTTGAACATCGCGGAAAAACGGCTGCCCCAGGACGGGCGGATCAAGATCCGGATTGACGATGCCGAAGTGGACATCCGCGTGTCGGTCATCCCGATGATCCATGGCGAAGCCGTGGTGATGCGTTTGCTAAGGCAGAACGCGACTTTGCGCGGCATGCGCGAGCTGGGCATGGACACGCGCGAGTTCGAATCTTTCAGGAATGTCCTCCAGCTCCCGCACGGGATCATTCTGGTCACCGGCCCAACCGGCAGCGGCAAGACCTCCACCCTTTACACCGCACTGCACGAGATCAACGATTCCGTCCGCAAAATCATCACCATCGAGGACCCGGTGGAATACCAGCTCAAGGGGGTCAACCAGATCCAGGTGTCGGAAAAGGCCGGGCTGACCTTCGCGCGCGGGTTGCGGTCCATTCTGCGCCATGACCCGGACGTGGTGCTGATCGGTGAGATTCGGGACAAAGAGACGGCTCAGATTGCCGTGCAGGCGTCCCTGACGGGGCATCTGGTTTTCTCCACCCTGCACACGAACGACGCCCCCGGCGCGGTGACCCGCCTTGTGGATATGGGGGTGGAACCGTACCTGGTCTCTTCGTCCTTGGAAGCCGTGCTGGCGCAACGCTTGGTTCGCGTGCTCTGCAAGAAGTGCAAGCAAGTGGATGATTCGCCGGCCGCGCAGGCGTTTAAGGCCCAGGTCGGCATCCCGGCCAACACGAAGATTTACCGCTCGGTCGGCTGCCGAGACTGCCGCAATACCGGGTTCCTCGGCAGGCGCGCCATTTTCGAATGGATGGATTCCAACAATGAGATCCGCCAGATGGTCCTGCGGAACGCGTCCAGTGATGAGATCCGCGACGCGGCCCGGCGGGCGGGAATGAAGACGCTGGCCGACGACGGTTGGCGCCTGGTGCGCATGGGAGAGACGACCGTTGAGGAAGTGCTCAGCGTGACCACGGCGAAGGAAGTGCTGATGACGACCGTCACGGCGCCCGCGGGCGAGGAACCGGTGGGCGAGAGCCCGGCTGGCTCACTGGTCGTCAGCCAAAAGTAACCGAACCCGCGTCGCATGCCCGTCTTTCAGTACAAAGCCCTTCAAGGGAACGGATCGGTCAGCCTGGGCGAGATCGAAGCCGGCGGCCGCCTCGAGGCGCTCCGGCAGATGGAAGGGCTCGGCTTGCGCCCGATCAGCCTCTCGGAGCGGCGCAATGGCAAGGGCCCGTCCGCCAAAGCCGCCGGAAATGGCGGGACGGGCGGCGGATTTCAGCTGTCCTTCGGCGCCGCGAAAAAGATCACGGCCCGGATCCTGGAGAACTTCACCCGGCTCCTCTCGAGTTTGCTGGCCGCGGGCGTGCCTTTAAGCCGGGCGCTGGTCATCCTGCAAAAGGAAGCAGCCAACCCGGTGGCGAAGGCGAAATGGAAGGAGATCCACGATTCGGTGGTGGATGGCACGTCCTTGGCCGCCGCGATGGCGAAATCGCCGGACACCTTCCCGCGCGTTTACGTGGCCATGGTCGAGGCGGGGGAGACGGGCGGGTTTCTGGACGTCGTGCTGGGCCAGATTGCCGATTTCCAGGCGCGCGAGAAAGAACTGCGGGCCAAAGTGATGACGGCGTTGCTTTATCCGATGATCTTGCTGTTCCTGGCGACCTGCGTGCTGGTGTTTCTGCTGGTCTTCTTCATCCCGAGGTTCCAGTCGATCTTTAGCGGGTTTGGCGCCCAGCTCCCGATGCTCACCCAGATGATCGTCTCCACAAGCAATCTGCTGCGGGCGTATGGGTTCATGCTGCTGGTGGGAGTGGTCGTCCTGGGGTTCATGGTCCGCACCTGGATTGTCTCGCCGAACGGCCGCCGCGCTTGGGAGGGGCTGATCCTGAAATTGCCTGCGGTGGGTCCCCTGGTGGCCCAATTCGCCATGGCACGGTTCTGCCGGATGCTCGGGACGCTGCTCGGAGCCGGGGTGCCCTTGATCAGTGGGTTGAACGTCGCGCGCCGGTCGATTGGCAACCAGATCCTGGTCGATGCCGTATCCAATTCGATTGACCGGGTGAAGGAAGGGAAACCGCTGGGCCCAAGCCTATCGGACTGTGGTTCGTTGTTCTCAGGTTCGGTGCTCGAAATGATCTCCGTGGCGGAGGAGAGCGGGCGGCTGGATCAGGAACTGGTCCGGATCGCCAACGTGACAGAAGGGGATTTGGACCGCCAATTGAAGACGGCGGTGGCGCTGGCGGAACCGCTGATGCTGTTCTTTATCGCTGCCTTTATCGGAACGATTTTCATCGGGATGGTCATCCCGATCTTCTCGCTCCAAGACTATATCAAATAACGCGACAACCTGTTCTCATGAAGATCCAACGCGCATCTGCAAACCCTGGCCCCCCCCGAACACTCCATCACCGGGGCGGTTTCACCCTGATCGAACTGCTGCTGGTCCTGGTCATCCTCGGGATCCTCGCGGCGCTGGTCGTGCCCAAGTTCTCCGGCCGCACCGAGCAGGCCCGGGTGACCGCCGCCCAGTCCCAGATTGCCACGTTCGGCACCGCGCTCGACGCCTTCGAGATTGACAATGGCTATTACCCGAAAGGCCGGGAGGGCCTCCAGGATCTCGTCGTCCAGCCGCGCGACGCGAAGAACTGGCGCGGTCCCTATCTCAAGAGCGAGATCCCGCTGGACCCGTGGGGGAACGCTTACATTTATGAATGCCCCGGCCGGCATAACCCAAGCGGCTATGACTTGATGTCCCTCGGCCCGGACGGGCGCGAAGGCGGGGATGACGATATCACCAACTACTCGCAGGGAACCCAACGCCGGTAAGAGCACCCGCCGAATTCGTCATGTTTCTGAGACGTCCCAGCCCCTTTCGCCGTTCCTCCCGGCGCGCCACACCGGCCTCCGGGCGCCCGGCGGGGTTTACGCTCATCGAGCTGATCCTCGTCATGGCGTTGCTGGCGATCGTGCTCGGGGTGGCGGCGCCTTCGCTCTCCCGCTTCTTTCAGGGGCGCACCTTGGATTCGGAAGCGAAACGGTTTCTCGCGCTAACCCGTTATGGGCAAAGCCGGGCGGTCTCGGAAGGGGTGCCCATGCTGCTCTGGATCGATGCCAAGCAGAGCCAGTACGGGCTGCAGGCCGACAGCAGTTACCTCGAGGAAGACACCCGAAAGCTGGAGTACACCCTCGCGAAAGAGGTCCAGGTGGAAGTCGAGGAACCGCCCGTCTCGTTCGGCTTGCAGCGAGTGTGGAAAGGCAGTCCGGGTTTCACCGCGACCTTGCCCAAGATCCAATTCCTGCCGGACGGTTTCTTGGGCGAACGCAGCCCCGACTCAATCGTTTTCAGGCAGGGTCAAGATGCGGAAATCTGGATTGAGCAGACCCACAACGGCCTGAGTTATGAAGTGCAAACCAACCAGGTGCGAACGCTCCGGCGCTAGGTCCTCGCGCCACGGCTTTACGCTCGTGGAGGTGCTGGCCGCGCTGGTGTTTATGGCGATCGTGATCCCCGCCGCCATCCAGGGCGTGCGCATCGCGAGCCTGGCCGGGCAAATGGGCGAACGAAAATCCGCGGCGGCACGGATCGCAGATACGGTATTGAATGAGTTGGTGGTCACTGGGCAATGGCAAACCGGCTCCCAGTCGGGAACTGTGGAAGACGGCGCAATGGCCTACAAATGGCAGATGCGAACGGAGCCTTGGTTCCAGCAGAACGTGCTCCGGCTCCTGACGGTCGAGGTGACCTACCCGGTGCAGGGACAGGATTACCAGGTGCAGATGAGCACCCTGGTTGACGCAACACTCCAGTGAACGCACAGGGGCCACATTCGAAAACCGAAAGCGCACGAGCGATGCGGAGCCCGGTGGCCTTCACCTTGATCGAGGTGCTCTTGGCAGTCGCGATCTTCGCGGTGGTCCTGCTGGCCATTCACACCGTGTTCTATGGAGCGCTCAAGCTGCGCGACACCACGACCGAAGCGATTCAGCAAAGCCTGCCCCTGCAGCACGCTCTGGCGGTTCTGAAACGCGACCTGGCTGATATCGTCCTGCCCGGCGGAACCTTCTTCGGAGAGTTCCAGACCATGGTGCGCGACCTCGGGACGTCGAATATCGTGAACACGCTCAGCGCCGTGGATGACACGATGGCGGGGCAGTCCGGCCCGGCGTTCTTTACCGCCAGCGGGCGCGTGGACGACAACGCGCCCTGGGGCGATGTTCAAAGGGTTTGGTACTACCTCGCCGCGCCGACCAACCATGCGCCCGGCCGGGATTTAATCCGGTCTGTCACGCGCAACCTGCTCCCCGCGTTCCATGAGGAACCGGAGGAACAGCGCCTGATGAGCGGGGTCGAATCCATAGTGTTCTCATTCTACGACGGGCTGCAATGGCGGCAGGATTGGGATTCAACCGTTGAAACCAACAAGCTTCCCCGCGGGATCAAGGTGCAGCTGCAATTGGCCGCCGAGAGCGCTCCGGCGCGGCTGGGACAGCTCCCGATTGACCTGGTCGTCCCGGTGATCGTGCAGGCCGGAACGAACGAAACCGCGCAAGCGACCGAAGAGGGGGAAGAGCTATGACCCTGGGCTCGGCCAGCGATGCACCGCGAAAGAGCGAGGTGGCGACCGCCTCCCTATGGCCGGGCGCAAGGCGGCGTCCTGCCGCCGGCATCCGAGGGGAACGAGCTTCGGTCCTCATCATCGTGCTGTGGATCTCGTTCGGGCTGGTTAGCTTGGCGCTCTACTTCGCGCATAGCATGTCGTTTGAACTGCGCGCGGCCGACAACCGGGTGGCGGGCACGGAAGCTGAGCAAGCGATCGCCGGCGCCATCCGCTACGTCAGCAACATCCTGGCGACCACCGTCTATCCGGGCGCCTTGCCCGAACCTGAGACCTTCCCGCGGGAAGCGGTGCAACTTGGCGACGCGAGATTCTGGTTGATCGGGCGGCCGATCGAACAGCTCCCCCCGGAGCAGCCGTATTTCAACCTTGTCGACGAATGCTCGAAGTTGAACCTGAACAGCGTCACGGCTGAAATGCTCGAAACACTCCCGCGCATGCGGCCCGAACAAGCAGGCGCGATCCTGGACTGGCGTGACGAGGATTCCGAGGTGAACGAACTCGGGGGCGCAGAAACCGACCTGTACCAGCGCTTCAACCCGTCCTACATGTGCAAGGATGCCAAATTCGAATCCGTCGAAGAACTGCGCATGGTCTACGGAATGGACCTCGAGATGCTCCTCGGCGAAGACGGCAACCTCAATGGCGTCCTGGATCTGAACGAAAACGACGGCGACCAGTCGCCTCCCTACGACAATCAAGACGGCCGCCTGGATCCCGGTCTGTTCGAGTACTTCACAGTCTACTCGATGGAACCAACCACGCGCACGAACGGTTCACCGCGCATCAATATCGCGACGACGAACCAGCAGGAACTGGCCACGTTGCTCACGGAAAAGTTCGATGCGGAAAAAGCAAACTCGATCCTGGCCAACTTCTCGAGCGGCGGGCAAACCGTCACGAGCCTGCTTGAGTTCTACATCCGGAGCGGGATGACGGCGCAGGAGTTCGCCCAAATAGAGACCGACATCACGGCGACCACCAACGTGACGGGCCTGGTGAACGTGAACACCGCCAGTGAGATGGTGCTGTCATGCATCCCGGGAATCGGAATCGAGAACGCCCCCGCCTTGACGGCCTACCGGCAGAGCAACCGGGCGAGCCTGGCGGTGGAACCGACCTTGGCGTGGGTGGCTGACGTGCTTGGCGAGACCAACGCGGTCCAGGCCGGCCCTTTCCTGACCGGGCGCAGCTTTCAATATGCCGCCGACATCGCCGCAGTCGGCCATTACGGCCGGGGGTTCCGGCGTGTGAAAGTCGTTTTCGATCTCAGCCAGGGGACGCCTCGCGTGGTCTTTCGGCGAGATCTCACGCACCTCGGATGGGCGCTCGGACGGGACGTGCGCGAGGAGTTTTTACTGTTGGCCAAGAACAGACAATGATGGGTCTTATCAACTTGAATTCGCTCAAACTGAACCTGGGGAAGCTGGAGACACTGGGCAGCCTGGCGAAGAAGCGCCAAGCCCGGACCTCCCTGCTTGGCTTGGCCCTCGACGGCCCGCGCGTTGAAGCCGTCCTGGTCCGCCGATCCAATGGCTCTGTTCGGGTTGTCGAGACGACGACGGGCTCCCTGCAACTGAATCTCCTTACGGACGCCCCGGAGCTTGTCGGCCGCGAAATCCGGAACCACCTCGACCGCGCCGGGATTCGAGAGCGCCATTGTGCCGTTTGTGTGCCCTTGGAGTGGGCCTTGACGGCGCATACGGTTATCCCGGACCTGCCGCCCGAAGACGTTGACAGCTTCCTCGAACTCGAAGCCGAGCGCGGCTTTCCATTCGGACAGGAAACCCTCACCACCGTCGTTTCCCGTTGCAAGGGCGCAGACGGAACTCGCTTCGCCACGCTGGTGGCGATACCGAAAGAGCATCTTGCGGCGCTGCAGAAGGTTTTGAAAGCGGCCCAGCTCAAGCCGGTGAGTTTCTCCCTCGCTCTGCCGGCGCTTCAAGACCCGGCGCAGCCTAACGGAATGGGAGTCGCCAGCCTGAGCATCCGCGAAAACAGCGTTGAATTGCAGGTCGTCTCCGGCGGAGGGATCGCCGCCATCCGCACGCTGCAAGGCGCCCTGGAGCAAGATGGCGTGCGCAAGAAGCCCTATGCTGATGTCGTGGCCCGGGATCTGAGAATTACCCTTGGCCAGCTTCCAGCCGGCATCCGCGACACCGTGCAGCGCTTGAAGGTGTATGGGCATGGGGATGATCTCGAACGCTTCACTTCCGAATTGGGCGCGCGCGCCAAGCTGCTCGGGCTCGAAATCGAGCTCGTCCGCCGCTATGAAAAAGACGGCGCTCCGGTGGAAATGCCAGCGGATGCGGCACCATCGCCCGCCCTCAGTTTGGCGGCGCGGCTGCTGGCGGGGCAGCGGGCTGTTTTGGAGTTCCTTCCGCCCAAGGTCAGCGCCTGGAAACAACTTGCCGGCCGCTATTCCTCTCGCAAGCTGGCGTGGACGGGGGCCGCGGCGGGAGTGGTGGTCTTTCTGGTGCTGTCGGCCTTTCTGGTCCAGCAGTGGCAACTGGGGCGCTGGGGTTCGCAATGGGCCGGAATGAAGACCCGGGTGAGCGAGCTTGAGGCCATGCAGCAACAAATCCGGCGCTTTCGCCCCTGGTTCGACGAATCGTTCCGGAGTCTTTCCACTTTGCAGAAGCTGACAGAGGCTTTCCCGGAAGATGGCGCTGTCTATGCCAAATCCCTCGAGATGAAAGACCCGGGCCTCGTGACCTGCCGTGGTATTGCGGCGGACCCGAAGGCGCTGCTGAAAGTCGTGGAACACCTGGGTGCCACCAAGGAGTTTTCCAGCGTGCAAGTGGACCAGATCCGGCAAAAGCAATTCACCATCAACCTGCGTTGGGCGGAAGGAGGTGGCCAGTGAACCTGAAGAACCGGCAGCAGCTTCTAGGCTTGATCGCGATCCTGGCCGTCGCGCTCTTCGCAGGAGACCGGTTGCTCCTCAGCCCGCTCACGAAGCTCTGGAAAGAGCGCGTGTCCACAATCGCGCACCTGAGGCAATCCGTTGAACAAGGCCGCCAGCTCCTGGACCGCGAGCCTGCCATCCGCCAGCGTTGGGATTCGATGCGCACTAACACCCTGCCCCAGGAAGTTTCTCTGGCCGAAAACCAGGTATTGCGCGCGTTCGAACGCTGGTCGATCGACAGCCGGATTGGCATCAATGGCATCAAACCCCAGTGGAAGGTCGGCGCGGAGGATTACGCCACGCTGGAGTGCCGGGTCGATGCGGAAGGGGCGCTCCCCGAAATCACCCGTTTTCTTTACGAGATCGAGAAGGACCCACTGGGCATGAAACTGGACATGGTCGAGATCACGGCGCGTGATGACCGCGGACAGAAGCTGACGTTGGCGCTGCTCGTGAGCGGCCTTCAATTGAACCCATCCACTTTCCGATGAGCTTGCTGACGCCCTCCAACTCAAGCCCTCGGGATGCCATCGGCTCCGCTCGAAGATGTGCCTTATGGCGCGGCGTGCTGGTTTCTCTGGCTGCTTTCGCCTTGCTTGCTCCGAACCCGGTCCGCAGTGCGGATGCCGATGGGCTCTTGGACGAAACCGCTGGCTTGAGGTTCATCGTTGAGCGGAACATCTTCGACCCCACCCGTTCTTCCCGTCTGGAAGGCGGCCCGGTTGAAAGGCCGAAGCCGAGGCGCTCCGAAACGCTGACCCTGGTCGGCACAATGGCCTGCGAAAAGGGGGCCTACGCCTTCTTTGAGGGATCCGAACCCGCTTTCCAGAAGGTGCTGGAAACCGGAGGCGAGATCGCGGATTGTAAGGTAGCTGTAATTGCCTGTTCAGCGGTGACGCTCGACGCGGGCACCCAGCGCATCACCTTGCCAGTCGGGACGCGCATGCGCCGCGAAGAGAATGGGGAATGGGAACTGGCTTATACCAGCGCGCCTCCGCCGGACTCACCAGGCGAATCCGCCGCTGAGGGGAGCGACATCGTCAAACGACTAATGCTACAGCGAGAACAGGAGTTGAAATGAAGACTTTCACATGGACGGCTTATTTCTTGGCTTGCGCCGCCAGCCTGGCGCTGATGACCCACGCCCAAACATCCGCACCGCCCACTGCTGAGCCGGTGGCGGCTGAGCCAGCGCGTTCCGCCGAGGCTCCTCCCGCGAGGGCCGAGAGCCCGCCCGCGGCGTCGGAGGCCGTGCAGCCGGTTGCGCCCGCACCCGAGCTCGCTGCCCCTGCCCCAACGGCCGAATCCGCCGCCCGGCGTTCCTTAAACGGATCGAATGAGTTGCGCCTCAATTTCAGGAACGCGCCGCTCGAGACGGTGCTGAATTACCTTAGCGAAGCCGCTGGCTTCATCATTGAC
Organism: uncultured Verrucomicrobiota bacterium; assembly: GCA_964578605.1. Lineage (GTDB taxonomy): Bacteria > Verrucomicrobiota > Verrucomicrobiia > Limisphaerales > SIBE01 > JAXMHN01. Next base: position 59,079 of record CAZODO010000016.1, read on the forward strand.
CTCCAAGTTCCGGACGTCAAAGGACGGGTCACCGTCTGGAGCAACCAGCCGGTCACCCGCGAGGAAGCCCTCGACCTGCTGAACTCCGCCCTGGACAAGAATGGCTACACCGCCGTCCGCAACGGGCGCACGCTGACGATTTGGACCAAAGACGAAGCCAAGAAGCGGGATCTCCCGGTCAAAAGCGGCAACCGCCCCGAGGACATTCCCAAGAACGACGAGATGGTGACGCAGATCATTCCGGTGCGTTTCATCAGCGCCGTCCAAGTGGCGCGCGACCTTCAGCCTTTGCTCCCTGACTCAGCCACGCTGAGCGCCAATGAAGGTGGCAATTCGCTAATCCTTACCGACACCCAGGTGAGCATTCGGCGCATGGCTGAAATTATTCAGGCGCTTGACACCGCAATCTCCAGCGTTTCGTCCGTGAGGGTTTTCCCGTTGCAGTATGCGGACGCGAAGGCGGTGGCGACCGTGATCAAGGACGTGTTTGCGCCGCAGGATACAGGCCGATCCGCCGGCAACGCCGCGGCCTCGCGGTTTATGAACCAGTTCCGCGGGCCCGGCGGCATGGCGCCCGGAGGACGGGGAGGCGCCCCGGGCGCCGAGGCTTTCTCCGGATCCGCGGGCGGCGGGCGGGCGCCCACGCCCCGAGTTGTGGCCGTCTCGGAAGAGCGCAGCAACTGCGTCGTGGTCAGCGCGCCGGACGAACAGATGCCCATTATTAAACAGATGATCGATGAGCTGGATGCCCCGGTGGAAGACGTCACGGAGATCCGGGTGTTCCGCCTCAAATTTGCCGACGCACAAGAGACATCGGATCTCTTGAACAACCTGTTCAGCGCCGCAAACTCCGCCACGAGCGGGCAGGCGTTCGGCGGCCGGTTCCAGTTTGGCGGCCGCCGGCCGGGGATGAACGCCGCGAATGCCGATCCAAGCTCCCGGATGCTGAAACAAACGCAGGTGGTGTCGGTGCCCGACCTTCGGACCGGCTCGGTGGTTGTCAGCGCTTCGCGCGATCTGATGGTCCAGATCGAAGGCATGATTGCGGACCTGGATTCCGACGCGGCCAAGAAGCAGGAGGTGTTTGTTTTCGACGTGCAGAATACCGATCCGCAGGCGGTGCAGGACATCTTGCAAAGTCTGTTCCCCGCGCCCACCTACAGCGGCGGAACGACCGCCCGTTCGAACTCTCGAAATCAGACTGGGGTGGGCAACCAGTTGAATACCCGAGCCACCCAGAACCTGAACCGGGGTGGTTCACGGACCGGAAACACCGGGTTCGGCAACATGTCCAGCGGGTTCGGTGGGGCCACGAGCGGTCTTGGACGCTAACTCAGAGTCGTCTCGACACACGTTAACCATATGAATCACCCCCTAAAACAATTCGGCTTGGCGCTCCTGCTCTGCGCGGCCGCGTGGCTGCCGGCCCAGAGCCTGGGACAAGGCTTTGGAGGCGGCGCGTTCCGGAGCACGGCTCGCAGCGGCGTTTCCGGGACATATCCAAGCAGCACCTCGGTCGGGCAAGCGACCTTCATGAGCGATCCTGAAACGCGCAAGGTCATCGCCATCACCGACGCGGAAACGGCCAAGTATATCAGCCAGGTCATCACGAACCTGGATCGCCCCGCCCCGCAGGTGCTCATCAAAGTGGTCTTCGTTGAAGCGACCTACACCAAGGAATTCGATCTCGGCGTGGAGGGGTCTTACGTCAAGAATCTCGGCAATTCCCAGACGAGCGTGGTGAACCAGGTTTTCGGCCTGGCTTCGGACGGGACTCTTCCCGCGCCCCCTGGAGCCGGCATTTACCAGATTCTGGGAAGTGATTTCCAGGCGACCCTCCGGGCGATTTCCCAGGCAGGCAAAGCCGAGATTCTCTCGCGGCCGTCCATCCTGGCGCGCAACAATCAGCAAGCGACCATCTCGTTGGGCCAGGAAGTGCCCCTCGTGACGAACACCCGGTTTGACACCCTCGGGAATCAAATCAATACGGTCACCTACCAGAGCGTCGGGATTATTCTCCAAGTCACGCCTTACATCACTTCGGACGGCATGGTTGAAATGGTCGTTTCGCCTCAAACTTCTGAACTGGCCGACCGCAGTCAATGGGTTCCGATCTCCAGCGGCGGCGGAGCGTCGACGGCCGCCCCGGTCATCAACTCGCGCGCCGCGGACACGGTGGTGGTGGTCCCGGACGGCCAAACGGCTGTGATTGGGGGTCTTATGCAGCGGGTCAAACAACAGTCCGACAGCAAAATTCCCTTTCTCGGGGATATCCCCGGTTTGGGAGCCCTTTTCAAGCGCAAACAGAGCAACGACGTCAAGACGGAGCTGCTCATCTTTCTCACGCCGCATATCGTGATGCATCCGTCCCAGTTGGCGGCCATGTCGGCGGATGAACGAAACAACATGCAGCTGCCCAAGTCCTTTCCTCAAAAGGACCTCGACCGGCTGCTGGACAAGACGAAGCCCGAGGCCGCGCCGGCGGCCCGGCCCAAATAGCGGCTCGATTCAAACGCACGGGCCGGTGGGAACCGCCGCCGGCCATTTTAGGGCATGAATAGGCAAACGCGGCTGATCTACGGCCTGCTCATCGCGGGCTGGGCCATGATTCTCGTCTGGCAGATGGCGGAACATGACCGCGTCAGGCGCGCGGCCAAGGCTGAGTTGCGGAACCGGGCCAAGGACATCTCGACGACGGTCGGCCTGGTGCTGAGTTCGCAACGCCATGTGATCACGAAGGAGCGGCTCGAGTCGGCGCTCAACGCTCTGATCAAGCCGCAGGAACTCATGGCGGTCGCCATGCTCAACGCGGATGGCGAAGTCGTCGCCTCGGCCGGCGCGCCGATCGAATCCGAGATGAAGGGTCTGGTCCCCACCGGTGAATACTGGGGCGGCAGCAATTACGCCCTAATGAACCTGGTGGCCCTCGGAACCAACGTTACTTCGGAAGCCGATTCCAGCCGGGCCGCCCCTATCGTTGTCCCGCGCAGAGACCTTTTCAATCCGACCCGCTCGAGCACCAATCGCCCGCCGCCCTTTCTGCCGCCCAGGCCCTTGCCCGGCGCCCCTCCGGAGGAACAACGGGAATCCGAAAGCACTTCCGGCCGCGGCCCTCTCTTTCGAGGCGAGCCGCCGCAGGAGGTCCGGGCAGGGGAAGGACCGCGACCCGACCGCGACAGGCGCATGTCTTTCCGCCGCCCCTTTTGGATGAGCCCCGACGAATTCCGCGCCGTCACCGAGCGGAAGGGGGTTCACAGCTTTGTCATCGTCATGTCCACCCAACCCATTCGTGAGGCGGCGCGGCATGATCTCTGGATTCGCGTGATCATCAGCGCGCTCGCTTCGGTCTCCGTCGTCGGGCTGGCGCTGGCCTGGAGCAACCTGGTGCGCTCCGGCGAACTCGAGGTGCGGCTTGTCCGGGCGGCCGAACTGAACACGCGCTTGCGCGAAATGAGCTTTGCCGCCGCGGGCCTGGCGCACGAGACCAAGAACCCGCTCAATATCATCCGGGGCCTGGCCCAAATGATCTCAAGGCAGGACGATGCGTCCCCCGAGGTGCGTGCCAAGACTCGGGGGATCATTGACCAGGCCGACCAAGTCACGGCGCAGGTCAACGAGTTTATCAATTTCTCCCGGCCGCGCGAGCTTCGTCCCGCGCCAGTCTCCCTTGCCTCGACCATTTCCGAAGTGGTGCGCGCGCTCGGGCCTGACCTGGAGGAGAAGGGCATTCAATTGAAGTCCCCGAATGACCTCCCGGTGATCGAGGCCGACGAGCAACAGCTTCGCCAGGCGCTTTTCAATCTCCTGATCAACGCCATCCAAGCTGTGGACCGCGGCGGTGAAATCGAGATTGCGGTCGAGAAGCGCTCGTCGACCGGGGCGATTCTTGAGATTCGCGATAATGGTCCCGGGATTGCCCCGGAGCATCGGTCCGAGATCTTCAAGCCCTACTTCACCACCCACCAGAAAGGCACCGGCCTCGGTCTTGCCGTCGTCCAGCAGATCGTCCTGGCGCATGGCTGGGAAATTGTCTGCCTGGGCCGCGAGCCGCGAGGCGCCATCTTCCGCATCTCCCACTTGCGTCTCGCCGCAGGCGCCTGAGCGCGGTATGCTGGGATCGCATGAAGGGCGCGACCTCGCCTCGTATTCTCATCGTGGACGACGATCCCGCGCAGCGGAGTCTGCTGGACTCGTTTCTGCGAGGCCAGGGGTTTGATACCCTGCCGGTCGAGTCGGGCGAACGGGCGCTCGAAGTGCTTCGCCAGGGGGCTTTCAGCATGATGATCTCGGACGTCCGCATGCCCGGCCTTTCCGGATTGGAAACCCTTCGGCGCGCGCGCCAGCAACATGCCGTGCTTCCCGTCCTGCTCGTGACCGCTTACGCCGATATCCGGGAAGCCGTCGATGCCATGCGCGACGGCGCGGTCAATTACCTGGCCAAGCCTATCGATCTCGACGAACTCCTGGCCTCCGTCCGCAGAGCAACCGGCCTGGAAACCTCGGCCCGCAAACCCGTCTTTCTCGATCGACCCCTGCCCGACAACATCGTGGCCATCAGCCCCCTGACGCAGGCGGTCTTCCGCGACGCAGCCCTGGTGGCGGATTCGGACAGCCGCATCCTGATCACCGGCGAGAGCGGCGTCGGCAAAGAGATCGTGGCCGACGTCATTCATCAATGGAGTTCCCGGGCCGCTGGACCGCTCGTCAAAGTCAATTGTGCGGCCATCCCCGAGACCCTGCTGGAAAGCGAACTTTTTGGACACGAGAAAGGAGCGTTTACCGGGGCCTATACCCAGCGGATCGGGCGTTTTGAGCAGGCGAACGACGGCTCCATTCTCCTTGATGAAATTGCCGAGATGCCCCTCTCCCTCCAGGCCAAGCTCCTGCGGGTGACCCAGGATGGCTGCCTCCAACGGGTGGGCTCCAGCAAGGATGTCCAGACCAATGCGCGCGTCTTCGCCGCCACCAACCGGGATCTCGAGAAGGAAGTCGGAGCCGGCAAATTCCGCGAGGACCTGTTTTACCGGCTGAATGTCATGGAGATTCTCGTCCCTCCGCTTCGCGAGCGGCGCGAGGACATCATCCCGCTGGCGATGCTTTTTGCCCGCCAGTTTGCCAAGAGAGATGTCCGTTTTTCACCAGCGGTCAACACCTGTCTTGAACTCTATCGCTGGCCCGGGAACGTGCGCGAACTGCGGAACTCCATGGAAAGAGCCGCACTTTTGTCCCATGGCGAGATCATTGTGCCCGAGCATCTTCCGCCGCGGGTCCGCCAGGCTGGGACCCCCGGCGCGGAGTTTTCAGCCTCCCAGGCAAAACGGCTCGAAGACATTGAGCGGCAAGCGATTTTGAAAGCCCTCCGGGAACATTCCTTCAATCGGAGCGAAGCGGCCCGGGCGCTGGGCATCAGTCGGCGGACACTTCTCTACAAACTGCAGCGGTTCCGCGAGTTAGGATACGATATCGACCCGGTATCGTAGAGCTTCCCTGACGACGCGCATGAACAACTGGACCGAGATCAATCCAGGCTAAACGCGTGCTAAACGCACGTTAAACGCATGATAACGTCACGTTTACATGCGTTTACCATGTGTTTAGCATGCGTTTAACGTGTGTATCCAATGCCTCAAAGCGGGGCACAGCTCGGTCCCTCTTTGTCTTCAGTAGTGCTTGATAAGGCTCGACTTAAATGATGGCGGCGGTATAGCCTTCCCCCGTCGCGCCGCGGTCGGACCGTGTTGCAGACTGCGGGCGGTGGATGAAGCGTCAGCTTCAAGGGGGATCGCGCACCGGTCGGCAAACCGGTCGGGAGCGCCCTTTTGTGCTTACAGGGCTTCTGCGAAGGAGCCCGACGGTCATCCGCCAGGGTGCGGCCTTAGTCGTAACAAGAACAAAATAAGGAAGAAATATCATGTCCATAGCAGTATCGGTAGGACGGAAAGCGGTGCAAGCCAGTCTGTTAGCAGCTGGCCTTTGCCTGACAACCAGTGCCACGCGGGCCGCAACACCTTTGTTGAATTTCGATTTCAACGAAGGAAGCGGCGCCACCACGACGGAATCGGTGAACAAATTGACCGGCATCCTCGGCGGAGCGAATCGAGACGCCTTCCAAGTCTCGTCGGAGTCGCCGTCAGGCGCGGCCAACGACAAGTCGTTGAGCCTGAATGTCGGCAATGCGGCTTCGGTCGCGCTGGCGGTCGTTGATGACAGCAGTGAACCCATTCTGGCGCTGGCGACAGACGCGTTCACCATCGAGGCCTGGATCAAGTCGGACGTTGAGAGTGTGCGGCAGTTCGAAGGGATCGGAGCTTATGGCGGTTCTTACAAGTTGGGGATGAACAACAAGGAACTCCAGTTCACGCTCTATGGCATTGTCGACCTGAATAGCGGGTTGATCGTTCCTCAAGACGAGGCCTGGCATCATGTGGCCGCGGTCTGGGAACCCGGAACAGGCGTGACCCTGTACCTTGACGGCGCCGCAAGCCCGATCGCCGAGACCCGGATGCCGCGCGCGTTTACGCATAACACCCTGACAATCGGCGCCGAAGGCGTGGGCGCCAACGCCCTCCAAGGCAAGATTGACCGGTTCCGCATTCATAAGGCCGCGTTGACCCCCGAGCAACTCGATAGCGTTGCCCAGACACCGAAGGCACCGTTGGCCAGCACGCTGGTGGCCTACACCTTCAATGAAGCCGAGCCGCCCTTCCAAAGCGCCGCGACGGTGGCCAGGCCCGCTACTCGCTCTGGCAGCCCAGTCCCCACGTTCGTGTCCGAGACGCCCTCCAAACAGTCGGGTGACTTCGCCATGGAATTCAACGGCGGCCAGCAGATCGCGTTCGAAGACCTCAACACGGTGATGGCCCTCAACCAAGAGGACCCGTCCTTCACACTCCAGGCTTGGGTCAAGCTGCCTCCGGGCAATCCGAGCGCGCGAATGGTCTTCTTCTTCAGCAACGGGCCGGGCGGCGCCATCTCGTTCTCGGTGAACACAGACCGAACCGTCGCCGTGACCACCCTGGGGCTCTTGGATGCCTACTCGCAAGCGGTGGTTCCCGATGACGGCGCCTGGCATCACATCGCGGTGGTGCATGAAAATGGGAAGGAATTGCGCTATTACGTCGACGGCCAGCTGGGTTACACCCTGGCTTACACGCAAGGCGTCATCTTCACTCGCACCGAAACGATGTTCTACGTCGGTTCCGAACCCACCGGCGGCCTGCCCTTCACCGGGCTCGTGGACCGGCTCAAAGTCGCCAGCGGCATCCTGACGCCTGCGGAGCTGGATTTCTGGCCCGTTCCGGGCGTGGATCCCGGCGCCCCGAGCCTCTCGATCGCGACGGTTGAGCGCATCTCCTGGCCGACAACGCCTGCCGGGTATCAGCTCCAGAGCAGCACAGACCTTGGCGAGCCGAAGAACTGGACCACCGTGACCAACACGCCCGCCGTCGGCGACGGGAGCTTCTATCTGTTGGTTCCGCCTACCCAACCGAAGGTGTTCTACCGTTTGACCAAGCCGTAAGGCAAGGGACGGTATTCGACTTGGGTGACTTCTGGTCACCAAAAGAGCATGGCCGGGTGCAAGCCCGGCCTTTTTCTTTGCCTTCGGAGCGCCGGTTTGCCACCGGCTTTATGGGAACCCCTTTGTCGTGGCCGTGAAGCGGGATCCAATGCAGCGGCAGCCGGGAAAGCCGCCTGCAAAGCGGCGCTCCGAAATGGCAACGGGTGAATGTCAGTTCCAACCCCAGTTCGCACAGCCTGTCACGATTATGAGCGTCCAGGGCATCGCCCTGATGCGCCACCGGCGCTCCATCCATCGCCGGATGGACAGAGCTTTCAAACCGCTCCGGTGCCCGCTTTACTACGGCCATGCCAACTGCCGTCACGCCTCGCAGCCGGGTTCAGCCGGTTCCTCTCGGCCAATTGAGGGTTCACGAAGTCTTCGCGACAGCCATTTCGCTGCGGAGCCCCTCCCTGGTCGCCGAACTCCGGGTCCTGGCGCCAGACCTGTTCCGGTTGCGTTTGGCGCGCGGGCGGCGTTTCTCAAGAGTCCCGTCGTGGGCGGTGCAAAAGGCGGACTGGCCCACTCCCAAAGCGCACGTTTTCCATACCGGCCGCCAGGCCATGATCCGGACCGCGCGCGGACGTTTTGTTTTGAATCTTGAGGACGGCCGGTGGGAGCTCCAGGACTCGCACGGAATGGGGCTCTTCTCCAGCGCGCCCGGAGACACGGGATTTACCGGCAGCGAACCGCACCTTGCGCTGGACCTGCAGAGGGACGAACACCTCTTCGGGCTGGGGGAAAGCAGCGGCACCTGCGACAAGCGCGGGCTCATCCGCGAGTTCTGGAACATCGACGTGGGCGGCCACGCCGATGCCATCCATGCCAACCTGCGGAACATGTATCTGTCCATCCCGTTCGCGATCTCGCTCAGGCACGGCCGTGCCGCGGGCCTGTTCTGGGACAATCCGGGACGTCAAACGTGGGACTTGGGCCAGACCGAGTTGCAGCGCTGGAAGCTGAGAGCGGCCGAGGGCGAGCTCGACCTTTACTTCTTCCTCGGTCCGGGCTGCAGCGACATTCTGGAGCGCTACACGGAATTGACCGGCCGGATGCCCTTGCCGCCCCAGTGGGGGCTTGGATATCACCAATGCCGATACAGCTACGAAAGCCGCCAGCGCGTTGAAGAGATTGCCGAGGCGTTCCGTCGCCGCCGCATCCCGTGCGATGCCATTTACCTCGATATCCATTACATGGATGGTTACCGGGTGTTTACGTTTGGAAAGGCCTTCCCCAATCCGGCTGAGATGGCCGCACGGCTCGGGAAGAAGGGCTTCAAGCTTGTGGCGATTGTCGATCCCGGGGTGAAGGACGATCCTGCATTCGCGGTGCTCCGGCGTGGCCGCGCCCAGGATGCGTTCGTCAAAGCGCCCGGCGGCAAGAAGGACTATTTGGGCCGTGTCTGGCCCGGGCGCGTTCGGTTTCCCGACTTCCTCAATCCCGCCACGCGGCAATGGTGGAGCGCGGAACAGCGACGCTTCCAGCTCCAGGGAATCGCGGGCATCTGGAACGACATGAACGAGCCGGCCGATTTTTCCGCGCCCGGCAAGGATTTTCCCGGCAAATGCGTGCATCAGACCGAGTCTGGGCCTCGGCGGCATGCGCCAGTGCATAACGTCTACGGGTCCGAAATGGCGCGCGCCTCGTTCGAAGGGGCGCTGGCAGCGAACCCGGGGCAGCGGCCCTTGATCATCACGCGGGCCGGGTATGCCGGGCTGCAGCGTCACGCGCTCGTCTGGACGGGGGATAATGATTCTTCCTGGGAACACCTGGCCAATTCCGTCCAGATGTTGCTCAATCTGAGCCTGAGCGGGGTGGCTTTTTGCGGCGCGGATGTCGGCGGGTTCCACCATAGTACGACCGGCGAATTGCTGGCGCGCTGGACCCAGTTGGCGGCGCTGACCCCTTTCTTCCGTAACCACTCGGATCTTGGAACCCTTTCCCAGGAACCCTGGGCTTTTGGACCGCGGATCGAAGCGATCTGCCGGCGGGCAATTGAATTGCGCTACCAGTTGCTCTCTTACCTGTATGGCCTGTTCGTCGAAGCGCATCGCCATGGCACTCCCATCATGAGGCCGACATTTTGGCACGCCCAAAATGATCCTGCCGCCGTCGCCGCAAGCGACCAGTTCCTGCTGGGGCCAAACCTGCTCGCGGCCCCGATCCTCCGCCAGGGCGCCACCGCGCGCAGCGTTTACCTCCCTGGCGGCACCTGGTTCAACTTCTGGACGGGCGAAAAGCTTCGCGGCGGCCGGCACGTGCTGGCCGAAGCGCGTCTTGAAGAAATGCCTATTTACGTTCGCGCCGGGACGATTCTCCCCATGGCGCCGGTGCAACAGTATGTCGGAGAGGTCCCGATCCCGGTGCCGACATTGCACATCTGGCCTGGGACACGGGGGCATTTGGATTGGTATGAAGATGACGGCAGCTCTCTGGAGCACGAACAAGGAAGCGTCTCGGAGCGCCGCATCTCACTTGCCACTCGAAAACAGACGATCCAACTCCAGTTCGACCCGGTCGAAGGCAGCTTCCCAAGCGCCGTCAAACGCTGGCGGATCATCTTGCGCAACACCGCACGTGCGGTTCGGGCCAGCATGGACGGCACCGATATCCCGGTCACGTTCGT
>CAZODO010000017.1:0-68565 GCA_964578605.1 uncultured Verrucomicrobiota bacterium
GTCATGAAGGTAGCATGCCTCACAATGTGTGTCTAATCCCATTTACTTGTGAGTAAATGCCATACAATAAGAGAGAGAGTTGGGTTGGTTGTCCGCGCCCCGCACTACCAGGGCGCGGCCTTGATTGGTTGCTTATGCCGAGACGAGCTTATGCCCGCACGCGATCACGCCGCGGTCGACGCCATACAGCACAATCAACCGGTCATTGACCGCCAGGTCGGTCTGGCCGACCCACTGGTTGCTGACTACCGAGAGCCCAGTGACCGGGTCGGTCACAATGCTGATCCGTCCGGCGTATCCCGCGCCGATGATGGTCTCGGGATTGAGGATCGTCCGGGACGCGAGCAACAACGCCGAGGCGTTCGCGAAGAAGCCGATCAGGTTGATGTTGTTTGCCGGCAAGGCCGGGTACTCCCACAGGTCCTGGAATCCCTTGATGTTCCGCCAGTGCCCGTAGGCGCTCTCGTTCGTGTTGTCGAAGTTTTCCATCACCAGCTCATCGTTGGTGAGGGATTCCGCGACATCCGAATTCACGAACCCGGTCCGCTGCATGTCCGGGACGCCAGCCACGTTCATCGCCTTCGCGATTCCGGCTAAAGTGCTGAACTCGACCAGGCCGGCAGCCAACACGGTCTCGGCCGTGAAGTCGTCGGTGACCAGGGCCATGATCGCATCGACCAGGTGGTTCCCGATCGCGATTGCCATCGCCTCCGAATGCTCCGCCACCAGATTGCGGCCGGTCGCGTTGTACTCGTCCCAGGTCAGCGTGTATTGGACCTGCTTGGCCGTATCGAGCGTCACCGGGTAATCAGTGTCCGCACGCTCAGTTGCCGGGCCTGTCGGGAAGGTCTGCACCGTCGGGAGCCCAACGGTCCGCGTGTAGACATTCTGGTTGAGCCTTGCTCCTTCCGGCGAGAAGTCGGTGATGATCCCGCGCAGCATCGGCCGGCGGCTGTACACCAGGGCGAGCGTGCGCTGGCTGATGATGTTGCCGACCAGGGTGCCGAGCGTGTTGCTGGCGTCGAGCGGCAGGCGGTCCTGGTAATCCCGGAACGGGATCAGCTCCCCCTTGTCGAGGCGGGCATCGATCTCCTTGCGGTAAATGAGGCCCTTGTCGCGAGGCGTCTTGGCCTCAAGGTACCCCTTGAGACAATGGACCATGTCCTCTCGGGTGATTGCCACGTCGCCATTGCCAGGCTTGGTGACCGGCTTGTCCGGCCGGATCCCAGGCATCTTGGCCAGGAGCTCGGCGTTGGCGGCGTCGGATTCGATCAATCCACACCACTTGGCCTGGAGGGCCTCGTCCTTCGGCGGGATCGCTCCACGGGCCACGGCCGTGTCAACAGCGGCTTTCGCCTCCGCTTTGCGCCGGGCTTTGAGTTCAGCGTCCAGGTTGACAATCTTGGCGTTGAGCGCCGTGATTTCCGCGTCTTTCGCCTCGATGGCGGCGGCCGTTTCAGAGCTGGCGGCTTTAGCCTTCAGCTCCGCGTTCTCATTTTCGAGCTGCTTGAGTTGGGCCTGCAGCTTGGCCAGTTCTTCCGGTGTCATATTTACTGTGCTTGGATCCCCGTCAGCGCGCTTGGCCCAGAGGGGAAGGATCTTGTCGAGTGCCGGGTCGTTGACCAGGCCGCCCATATTGAGCGGCGCGCCCACGACTCGGGCTGGGTTTGCTGTCTCATCGTCCACGTAAAACGTCGGCGAGAAGCTCCGATAGGCCTTCCCACTGATGGCCTCTGCGCCAGGCTTAGACCATTGCACCTTGGCATAAACCCCCGGAGCAGGGGTATCCCGCCATAGGTATTCGGTAGGCCACCCCGCGGCCGAACATTTGTCGTGGTCGAAATCAAACCAGGGCTTCTGGGGCCCAGCCGCCAGATGCGCCTCCAGCGTTTGCTGGAGGGTTGCCGCGGTATTGCGGTCCACCTGCAAGGTCAATGCGACAGGTTTGCCATCGCTCCGCCGGACGTGCGCGGTGTGGATGCCGCCCGGCATGACCATGATCTCCGCCGGCGGTGACGTGGGGGCGAACTCCACAGCCATTCGGCATTCAAGTGGAGAAGGGTTGCCGTCCTGCGCGGCGTCGTAATAGCACCCGCCGATTAAAATCAACTGCAGGGAACTGCAGTTTGAAGGAGCGGCGTCGGAACGGCTGGGGGGCAGTGATATAGTGGTCGGCTGATGCGGCCTCTTAAAATCGATTTTACGCGGTCGGGTCATAATCAGGTGCCTGCGGTGCGTTCCACCCATTTTGTGAATGCCTTGGTCGCCGTGTCGCGGATGGTCTGCTCAGGCGGCAGCGCGGTCGGGTCGGGCTTCTGGGTCACGGACTTCTTCAGGACGTAGAAGACGCGGAGCGGTGCGGCGCTGTCCGATCGGCCGGCCAGATAGGCGCGCCCATCCTTCGTGAACACGAACAGCTTGAGGTTCAGCTCGTGCTCGAGGACGGAGGCTCGACGGCCGTATGCCTCCTTATCCACCGGGATTGTCAACATGCTCGCGCGCGTGGCCGTGATCGTCCCGCCCTTGATCTTTTGCATGATCGACAGATGGCTGATCGAGACGGTGACCTGGGCGGCCCCGCTGGGCTTCGGGTTGTTGACCGAGTGCCGGACGCCGAGCCAGTAATTCTGCCGCTTGCCACCGAGCTTGTTTGGCTCCTTGGCGTGCTTCTCGCGGTAATGGGCCCGGAGCACGCTGGCCACGGCCCGGCCGGCATCCATCAGGCCTGGGATAGGATTCTCAATGGTCCGAATCAGAGCTCTGAGCTGCGGCGTGGCGTTGTCTGTGACGTTGATAGTGCTCATCGTCGCGCCGGTCTCCTCCGCACCCAGCCCTGCACTGCGCCATTGACGCACGCGGCGCCCATGGCCGCCTCGAGCGCGTCCTGGAGCGCCTTGACATCGAGTTTGCCGAAAAGTTCGGGCATTTCCTTCTGAGCTCGATCCAGCACCCGGATGAACTGTGCGTCGGTGAGCTTCTCGTCGAGGGCCGCGTCAATGAGCTTGCGGAAATAGGGCTTCACGCCGCCGAGCCACCGCGCTTCCACCGGCCCCAACTCCTCAAGGACGTTGTCCACCAACTTGTCAGCCACAGCATCGTGAGCCTTCGCCTCCAGTGCCGCTGCGAAAAACTCCTTGGCAGCCACTTCGGTCTTCTCCTCACCCTTCGCTTCTGGCTCCTCGCCCCTGGCACCTGGCTCGTTTGGCTCTGTTCCTGGCCCTTGGCCGCCGCCCAGCCCAAACGGATCCGGCGGCGCTTTGCCTTGCACTACTTCCTCACCCGCTTCCGGCATGCGGATCCCGTGCCGCTGGTAGAAATCTTTCTTTGGGAACTGAACGTCGGTCGCACTCAGGAGAATCTGGTCGCGCTCGGCCAGCAGCTTCGGATCGGGATCGATCGAGAGGTCCGGCGCGATCACGGGCGCTTCGGTGGCGTCGCCGAAGTTGAGTCGGAGAGCCGCTGACACCAGCTGATAGTTGACCAGGTCCGCCACCCAATAGGCCGCATTGTGCAGGACGTCCTGGCGCACTTTTCCCTGCAACACCGCGTTGCCGCTGCCCAGGCCGGCCGCCTCGCTTTCGCTCGAGAGTTCCTGGCCCAGGATGGCCAGGTCGCACGCTTTCTTGGCCATCTCGATGATCAGCGCCTGCGGGTTGGCGCGCGCGTTGGTGACCGCCTCTTTGAAGTCCAGCGTGGTCCCGGCCGGGAACGCGGCCCAGCCGGCGCTCCCGAGATTCTCCAGCATCTCCGCCACCTTAGCCTCGAGTTGGGGCTGGCTCGGATCATACGTGGCCCAGCGGAACGGGATGCCGAAGATCTGCGCGGTCTGCATCAGCCAGCGCCAGCCGTACGTCATCCCAATCCAGTACGGCACCAGCGGCCGCAGGAGCGCGGTGGCCCCAGCGAACCCGGTCCGGACATGCCATTGCCCCACCAAGAATTGGTTCGAGCTGAACGGCCGCCAGGTCGCAGCCCCGCGCGCCTGAGTTGTCGCGCTGACCAGTCCGAGCCGGGTGCCCTCAGCATCCCAGCCGTAGGCGCGCGGCGTCACGTAATGCGCGGCCCGCGGCAGCCAGGCGCCATCCTGCATTCCCCAGTGGACTTCCTGGACGCTCAGCCCTTTGCCCATGGCGTCGAGGGCATGGTAGAGCGCGTCTTCAAAGCTGTACTCCAGTGTCCCGATCTCCGGCTGCCAATTCTTCAACGCGCGCTGGACCAGGTCGGCTTTGGCCTGAGCCGTCGAGGTCGGTTGATTCTCGCCCTCGGTGTAGGGCGTCACATTCCACGTCAGCCGTTTGACGGCGTTCTTGACCTCGTTCAGGCACTTGGTCAACCGATCCCAATTGTCCTCCATCGTGCAGAACAGATCGTACTGGGCCTGGAGATCGCCGTAGAGCGCCCCCATCAGGACCTGCTTCGCCCGCTCGGGCGTCACGGGCGAATAGATCAGGCCAAGCGAATGGTCTGACACACGAGCCTGGGTGAGCACAGGCAGCGCAGAGATCGGCGCGGCCGCCCTGGGCTTAGCCGCCGTAAGCGGTTCCGGCCAGGTCCTTCGGGTTCCGAGAATGGGGTGAATCAATTCCATGGTTTCCTTTCTATGCCAGTTGCAGCCTCCCTCTGAGCCGCCAGGGATCGCGGCCGCGTTGACCTTGCCAGTGGCTTTGCGCCAGGGTCTCGGCCGTAAAGGCGCCGCCCGCGGATCTCAGCGCGTGCAGGGCAAGCTTGGTGGAATCAAACGTGTCTCCATGCCGGCCGTCCGCGTCTGGCTCGCAAACGAATTGGCCTTTCTCCTTCTTGACCAGTCGCCAGTCCTCGCGGACGTACCGCTCAGGCGGCAGCCAGAGATGATTGTCATCGAGCTCCGCCACCAGCAGGCCGCCGAGGAACTGCTTGCTGGTGATCTTCTCCTCCTGCCCAGGCCGCTCAATCGTCTCGCTTCCGATCACCAGCTCCACTGGCAGATCGGCTGCAAGCTCCTTGCGCGCGGTCTGCGCGAAGTAGCGCTCGTTGGTGGCGTCAATGCTCAACCGCCTGGCTGGGCCTCCAGCAGGGCGGGCCCGCACCACCTGCGCGATCCGCCTGGCTCGCTCGAGCGCGACATCCGGATCGGCCGTTTTCCAATGGAAGATGGCCCGGCTGATCAGCTCGACGCCATACTCCTCGAGCACCGTGAAGCTGCTCGGGTTGCTCGTCTCCTTCGTCGTTGTGGCCAGGTCCCACCCCAGCCCGACACGGCCAGCGCCCAGGTGGTCCACTAACCACCGGAGCGCCTGGTCAAACTCTAGATCGTTCCCGATCTGGAATAGCTGACACTGGCCCACACCACGCCGCTGCGCGGTGTCGATCTGCTGCAGGCCGCAAGCTGAGGTCCCGCCTAGCACAAACTTGCAGCCATAATTGCGGTCCCAAGCATCCTTGTCCGGCGCGCGCCGGCGTGATTCCTCGGGCGTGATCGGTGCGCCGGTATCGTCGTCATAGAGCGGTATGCCATCGGCCGCGGCGTCCCAGGCCGTGATCCGCAGGACCCAGACGCCCAGCTCGCTCCGATACCAGTTGCCCTTAGGATTGACCGGAAGCTCCGTCCCGATCGGCGGCGCTAAAAGCTCAAAGCTCGGGTGGGAATCGTCCGGCGGTGGGGTGGTAGTATATATACAGCGGAATTCCGGGTTGGCACTGATGATCGGCATGACCGCCTCGAGCACCGCCCGGAAGTTCGGCACCCGGCCGACTTCATCCAGGATCAGGTCGCCCGTCTCGCCGACGGCCGCCGGGGTCAGGGCCACGACCTTTGTCCGGGAGTAGATCGACTGGGAATGATACAGCCTGAACTCGAGCCGGCTGTGCTCGTAAAGGTCGCTCCAATCGTCCAGGCTGATCCCCGCCACGCTCTTGCCCTTCTGATCGTCGACCACGTCCAGCTTGGTCGCTGCCGCCGCGGCCTGGCTGGCCATGAGGTTAAAGGCTTTCTGCAGCGCCTCAGCCTCTTTCCGGACGATCTCACGACCCAGGTCCAACTTCACGGACCCGAACACGACGGAGTGCCCAGCCCGCTTCATCATCTTCTTAAGCGCGATCCGGGCGGCCGTTGTGGTCTTGCCATACTGCCTGCGAGCCAGGAGCCCGCACACGCGGTGCAGCTCCACTCCGCGCTCGAATTCCCGTTGGCCCGCGCGGACGCGGACCTTGGGCAAAGAGTTGCCACCATCGCCCCGATTAGCCGGTTGAATCGCCTCAACCCCTGCCGGCTGTGCATCGGAGCTTGCGACCTGGTGGCCGGCCGTTGTCATGCGCAGGGGCGAAAAGGAGCTGCCGGATGCGCCCCTCGAGCTCTTGCCCGAGTCGCCAGCGCTTTGTGCAGCAGCCGCGGCCGCCGCAGGGCCGTCCGGCACGGCCGATCGCTTCCTGTTTTTTGTAGAAGCCTTCTTCACTGCTGCCAGTCCTCCCCGAACATGAGCTGCCCAAGCCGCTCGATCTTCTCGGCGTTGGACTGGCTGCCGGTGGCGATGGCCTTGGCCTGCTCATCCGCCACCCACTTGATGAAAGTCTCGCAGGTCTCCCGCTGGTACTTGGCTTGCGCCAGCGCCAGCTCGGCCTGGTCGATCTCCTGGTCCCGCGATTTCAGGACCAGCATGAACAGGCTCTTGACGTCTTTCGGATTCGCGTGCGGGCTGATCGCAAGCTCGAACGCACGCTGCTTGAGCGCGTCAATCGTGGCCTGGTCGAATCTCCCAGCTTGGGCCGTGGCGGCCTCGGCAAGGGCGTCCGCCGTCTCCACCGCCTGGCTCCGGCGCCGCAGGTAATGCGGCACACACACCTGGTCCCAGAAAGCTGTGAACGATCCAAGCGGCACCCGGACGCCGAACTCTTTCTCGACCAGCTCCCGCGCGTCGGCGTAGCTCATACCGCTCAAGAGCCAGTCCGCCAGCTTGGCCTGGTGCTCTTCGCGCAGGCTCATCAGCTTCGAATCTGAGCGCGGCTTTCTCACAAGGCGGGGCCTTGACCCTGATATTGGTTATGGCTTCGTCGCATGCGGCGCTTGGCTGTGGTCTTTGGCCTGGACGGCTTTGGCTCAGGCGGACGCAGTCCCAGGAGCCCATTACGGAACCCCCACGCCACAGGTTTCTTGGCTTTCTCCGGCGTCATGCTTCGGCGAACGCGGCTTTGCCTTTGTCGGTGAGCTTCCACTTCACTGGTCCCCCCAGGGCTGGCCGGATCCCGGCGACGTGCCCTATGGCCTCCTGGTGCCGGAGCGCCTCTTGGAATTCGCTCTCCAGCAGCACAGGCCGGACGGTCAGGCGGCACTGGTTGAGCAGCGCGTCTTCCGGGAGCAGGAACCCCTGGCAATCGCTCAGGACCCTGAGGATCTCCACCGTGACGACCATCTGTCGGCGATTGGGTGTCATCGTTTGATCCTTTCGAGCTGCCCCTCGAGCCGCGACACAGCCGAGAGGACATCGTTGACTCGGTTATGCAACGCCACAGCCCGCTGCTCATCCGCTTCCAGGATGTCCTCCTTATCCGCCTTGGCTTCCCGTCGCATCATCTCCATCGAATCCCCCAGACGCCGCACATCCTGCCGGACCGTCTCGACTTCCGCCTTGGTGGCGTAGGTGTCGGCAAAGCTGATCTCCCGCTTCTGCGTCCGGTTGCCGCGCGTAAGGGTTACGAACGCCACTGCAAGGTTGCTGAGCGTGAGCAACGTCAGGACTACCGTCCACGCAATGCTCGGGTCGGGGGTCATAGGGGGCGTTACTTACGCGGCGCGATCCTTTGAAGTCGGCTGAAGGCCAGGTTGGCCTGCTTTGGCGTGTAGGCCGCAACACCAAGGGTCCCGAAGAAAGCGCCCAATCCCGCGTAGAATACGTCCGTATCGGACATGCTCTCATTGCCCAGCGCCTGCACGAAATTCAGGGCCATCGCTTTGGCCTGCTCTTCGTTCAACGCTGTCAGGTCGCCTGCCACCGATGTTGAGTTCGTTCCGTTCGATGCGTTCATAGATTCCTTGTGGTTATGGGACGCTGATCTTTTCCAGCATCCGGTTGATTTCCCGCAGGGCTTCGACGGCGTTCGTCGCGCCGTGCTGGTTCACGCCCTCGCTCCCAAACGACTGCGTCTTGTCGGTCTGGAGCGCCTTGAGACGCGCGAGGCTCTGGGAAGACGAGAAGAGCGCGATGCCCTTGAGGTCCGTGGTGATCGACCGTTCGATGGTCGTCCCGTCGATTTTGATTTCTTTGGAGGTGTCATGCAGTGCGGCCGAAAATCGCGCGCATCCTGTCAGCCCCAGGCTCAGCCCAGCCGCCAGCAGGAGGACATAAATGGGTTCGCCAAGCTTCTTGACCTGGTCAACGGCCTCGCGCAGGGCCACGCCAGCGGCCCCAAGGACCATCCCTGTGAGCGTGTCCGCGTCGGTCATGCCGGCGTAATTGAGCACGATCTGCAAAGCTGCACCGATCAGCGGCGCCGCCACGGGCAAAGCCACGCGCGGTATTTTCGGGATCAGCTGTTTGAACGCCGCGATCAAGATCGGCGTGGTGATGGGGATCAAGAGTGCAGCCCAGCCCATCGCTGTCGTGACCGGGGCCTCCGGAGCCACAGGCGAATCGCCCGGCACCGCGCCCAGCAACCAGGCCATCGACATCGCCATCCCGGACGTCAGCAGGAAAAGAGGCCGGAAGATTTTCATACCCGGAAAAGAAATGGCAGCGCGCAGGCGAAAGGAGTCCGTGGGTGGAAACCACGGAGAGGAAACCCCCTGCGCGCCGCCGAAATTGCGTGAGCTTGTGGCTGCCTTTCGTTTCATCCGGGCGGCAGCCTAGAGGATGCCCGGATCAATGTATTGCCGACCGCAGGGAAAGGGCGGGGTGCTATGCTGAAGGATTTTAGCTAGAGCCGACGTAGTTCATTAATAAGAGCGTTAATGCGGCCTGCCACGATGAACAAGCCTCCAAGTAGCCCTAGCGATGTCCACGCGATCCCGCCGAACAGCCTGTCGTTGAGGAGCCCGGTGTTATAAACATCCTCGATCGTAGTCGGCCTCGACCAAGCGTAGCCAATACCAAAAGTCGCAAGAATGATCAGAAATCCTCCAATCGCGCCTAAGGAGTCAAACAACCATGATCCTCTCCGATCATGAATAATCTCCACTGGGAGTGGCGATGGCTTCGGTTCAGGTGGGAGTGGCGCTGGCTTCGGGTCCGGTTGATGAAGTACTGTCTGTGGCGGCTGTGGGACGGAGTAGAGCACCGTTTCCATCCCGCAGTGTGGACAAACCGTTGTCTCTCCAGAGCGGGACCGCTGGAAACTTATCTCCTCGTTACAGACGTTACACCGGCAGCGCGCATCAATGAGTATGCCTTCCGAGTTCATGGTTCAACGGCCAAAAAAGCTTGGCAAAAAGGTTGCTTTTTTTTTTTTTTTCCACTGAAGAATGCTTGGTCGAACCCAGCGTTTGAGGAAAGAGAGATGAGTCCAGCACCTGCGAGTGAAACCCTTACCTTTGATCCGATTTTGTTTTCCCACGTCGCTTCATGGCCTGTTGAGAAGAAGCTAGAATTGGCTCGCCAGATGGAGATCTGGGCAAAGCAACTTCGCCAGGCTTGTGCTCTTTCGGTAGAAGGTCATCAAGAAGATCATTCTTCGCGGCAGCTGAGAGCGAATTAGTATCTGGGTTTTCTGCCTTGGGGATGAAGCCGAGAATTCGGCGGATTCCCTGAATCACTGGAACCTTGACCTGCGGATTCAGTTGCCGCACTTCGTTCAGGAGCTTTTCCTCTTCGGACACTCTCTTCGTCTTAGGTGGCTCCTCTCTCTTTCCGGTAATTGGGTTCGTGTCATTTAGGAGCGACTTCAATGCAAGCAGCGTCTGCAATGGCACGTTCGCCTTGCCGGTATCATAACGGCTGATCGTCGATTGCTTTATCGCAAGCCGGTCCGCTGTCTCCGTCTGAGTCCAGCCAGATCGTGATCGTAAACGAATGAACTCGGCGTTCAAGGGATTCATAGGCGCATTAAATTTCACATCTACTTTCCGTAGCTATACCTGACGCATAACCCCGTCAATCTTGAAAAATTATACCGCACGCATATTCGTTGTTGACATGTATGCGCTACGCATAGTAGCTATTTGGGAGAACCATGAAGCTCACGACGGCGACTTTCCGAAAAATCTGCGGCCTTAACGGGCTCACGGTCGCAGAACCGTGTGATCGTATCGACCGCCACAAGACCACCGTCTATCGGGCCCTGAAGAATCCTCAGCGGTTCCACCCCACCCTTGACCTGATCAATGATGCCCTACCAATCCGACAGACCTATGCAAAGTGATCGTCGCACCGAAGCATTCGACCGTATCGCCGCTCGCGAACTTAAGACGCTTCCTGAGGACTACAGTGAGCGAAAGCAGGTATTGGATGATTTGATCCACCTGATGCCGAACGATCATCGCATGGCCAGCGAACTCCGTGATCTGGTCTCGCTGCTTTACCAGCATGACCTACTCCAGCGCGAACTGCCGCTCAGGTTCGTGCAAGAGCGCAAAAGCCCCCAAGCCTGATCCCATGACCCCCAATCACCCCGATCTTCATCCCCGGTTCAAGACAGCCTTTGGGAACGACTGTTCTGAGGAGCTGCGTTCCGGGCATCTCGCGGCGTTTTCCGGCCTTTGCCGATTCCAGGACCGGACATGGGGAATCACTGTGTGGGCTCGGGATATCCAGGATGCCAAGGCATGGTGCAAATACCACGGGCTCACATTCGACGGCCGCATCATCGGCACCGTGCCATGGGATTAGCATGACCTCCTGCCCCCTCCAGCTCAACCTCAATATCCAGCTGCCGGTCAGCCGTCCGTTGGTTCCGATCGAGGCGGCCATGGTGATGCTGGACCGGGACGAGGACCAGGTGCTTTGCCTGATCGAGGCTGGCGGGCTCACCTACGCCTGGGACATCCGATCCCAAAATGCCGAGCGGCGCGAGGTCCGGATCTGGCGTGATTGCCTGCTGGCGAGTATCAACGGTAGCCCGCAGCCCGAGCACCCCGAGGATACCGTCCTTAACTCCCTCGTGCCGCACACCGCGGAGATCCGGTCGACCCAGCTCCGCCGCATCTTCACCGCCAGCCAGGGGCACATCCAGAACCTGATCAACCAGGGCCTGCTCCACGGGCTCAACGAAGCCTGCACCGGCCCGAACGGTTACGTGCGCGTGCAGCGCGCGTCCGTCGTCAATTTCCTCCGCAACCGGAGGATTATCTAACCGAGGAAACCAATGCAAAAGAGCACCTATATCGACCCCAAGAAACTTGCCGAACACGAACTGCTCAAGCGCCTGCCGCCCCTGGCTCCCGATGACCCCGACGTGATGAAGATCGCCGAGAGCATCTCCAGCCTCGGGAGAATCACTGACCCGCTCAAGATTACCGAAGACGGCCGAATCGTCGACGGCCGTCGGCGCCGCGCCGCGGCAATGCGGCTGAAGATGGCAGAGGTCCCTGTTGTTTATGTCCCCGACACGGAGGCCCCCTTCCTGGTCGTCAGCAGCCTCGAGCACCGGGCCCACTTCACCAAGAGCCAGCGCGCATACCTGGTTGCGCCATTCCTCCAGGAGGCGTTCGACTATGCTCGAGAGCGCAAGATTGCCTCTCTCAAACAAGGAGATTCTCCCGTGGCGAACGCAGTTCGTATGGGTATCAAAAGGGTGGATGAATGGGCTGAGGGGATGGGTCTCACTGTCCGTCTTCTTCAACAGGCGCAAGAACTTAGGAAGTTCTTTGAAGACCACACCCCGCGCACCATCACCGACACCGACGACGTAACCGAAGAAGGCGTCTCATTCCAGGAATTCTTCGAACCTCGCATCCTGCGCGAGGAGAAACCCTACGGTCTCGGGGCGGCGCTGGCCGGCATCAAAGCCAAGCTCGCAATGGAAGCTTCAACCGCTCGCGGCCGACCCCACACCGGAGGCAAGCCGAAGGCAGTCGAGCAGCAGCTCAAGCTTTTCGGCCGCCTGATCACCGACGAACTCACCCGCTGGGAGTACTGGCAAGCCTGGGATGAGGAGACCCGTGCCGAGCATTGGCAAGCCGTGCGGGAGCGCATCGCAGATGTTCCCAAGACCCAGGCCGATCTCATGAGCCAGTATCACGCCAAGCTCGCGGGCGAATTCCGGCGCGCGGCCAAGGCACAGGAGAATCAATATGCTAACACATGAAACACTTTCCCCGCGCACAGGCAGCCTCGAGGTTGCCATCGCACGCGGGAACACGCCGGCAGACTTGGCGCGCCCTCTGCCGGCAGATTTGCCCGAGGACAATTTCCGCTCCGGATCGGTCGATTCTGGAGTGGATGGGTGGGTAACAGCGAGGGAGGGGCGGTCACCTGTATGTGGCGGCATGGTTCCGGAGGAGATCTCCGGTCCAGGTGAGGAATTGGACCTGCATGAAACACCGCAGGCGTCTGAGGCAACTCAGCCGCTTTCCGCCCCCCTCGCGACCCCCGTCATTTCCGAGTCACAGGCCCGACGCTTCGCGGCACGCCTGACGGTATGGAATGAATGGCAGCGGCTTAAAGCCGAGGGTTGCACCCAGACCGATGCTGAGAAACTGCTTGGCGTTTCCGATTCCACGCTCAGCCGCATGGAGCGCGCGGTCGCTGCCGGCGGCCTCGACGCCCTGAAAGACTCCTACGGAAATTGCGGTCGGACGCCTCGCCTGCGGATGACCGCCGACGAGGAAAAACGCCTCGGCCAGCTGTACCTGCGCACCAACCGCACGCGCGATGCAGGCTCGATGCAAACCGCCTGCAAGTTCTTCGCCTTGGCACCGGAAACGCGCGAGGAATTGCGCACCGCGATCCTCTGGGACGTCGAGCACGGCCGCGTGCCTCGCTTCTGCGCCCGCGTGCTCAAGCGGATCACTGCCGTTCACATCGCCGCCAATCGCGGCCCCAAGATGCTCGCCACCCAACATTTCTCCGGATCCGTCGGAGCCTTTGCCGACGACAAGATCAATCGCCGCCGTGTCGTCGAGTCCGACGACGGCACGCTGAACTTCGCGGCCTGGATCCCTTGGCCACAGGGCGGCGATCCCTGCTCCGACAAGTTCGGCGTCCGGATCGGCCGCTGGCAATTCCTGCCGGCGCTCGAGTGCGGCTGGTCGCATTATTATCTCGGCTATGTCCTGGTCGCGCGGCCGCGCGGTTCCTACACCCAGGAGGATGTCCGCAGCGTCATCAGCATGGTGCTTCACCAGCACGGGCTGCCGGACGAATTCCGCTTTGAGCGCGGCACCTGGGAAAGCAACAGCGTCGTGGATCTTCTCAAGCGCCTTGGGGTTGAGCTAACGACGGTCTATCAGTCCAACCAAAAGCCCTTTATCGAAGGCGGCTTTTCTCCGCTCTGGACGTACCTATCCATGATCGACGGACAGGTCGGCCGTTACCGTGGCGAGATGGAGGCTGAGACCCGGCAACTCATGAAATGCCAGGCCGGCCGCGCCAATCCGAGCCAGCATTTCCCCAGCCTCAACCAGTGCATGAAGGCCATCGACGGCGCGTTGGCCATGCGGAATTCCGACACGATCAAGAGCGTCTATGGCTCCTGGGTTCCCGAAGTTCGGCACAAGCAATTGGCTGAGGCACGGCCATGGCAACCATTACCCGCTGACCTCGACTTCTTGTTCGCACCCTGGGTCCGTGAATGGACTGTGCAGAAGGGCACGGTCGGCGCCATGGTCCGCCTCCTCCCGGAGATCCAGACCCCGTGCTATTTCGCGCACGAAGAATTGTGGCGCTGGAACGGCCGGAAGGTCCGCGTCTATTTCGATCCCACTCAGGAGCACTGCAAAGCCACGATCGTCAGCCTCCAGGATAACGCCGGCTATAAGCCGGGTGAGATCATCTGCCAGGCGGACCTGTTCGGCGAGCTCCCGCACTTCGCCCGCGCCGCGGTCGGCTGGGCACATGGTGACTGCGCCAAAACGCACGCTTCGCACCGCGGCCCGCTCAGCGCCGTCCGGCGCGAGATCCGGACCTTGGCTCCCGGTGGCCGCGTCCAGGCTGCCAGCAGCGAAGTCCGCGACGGACACGGCAACGGCCTGAAGGTCGACATCGGTCGCCAGTCCGATTCGTCCCATTCGTCCCGGCCGTCCCATCGCTCAGCCACACCAGCTCCCACCAGGTGCGCCCTCGATGACGAAGACTTTGTCGCCCTGGGCGAGAGCGATACACCCGCTCCCACCCCCGCGCGCGTGAACTACTCGGTGTCAGTGGAAGACCTCGAGGATCTGTAAACCGCAAACAAGTATGGAAACCAACGAAAACCCCATCCTCCCGCCGGAGGAGTCCCCAAAGGAGAAGGGGACAAATGGCATCAACATCGGTGGCAACACTGTCACCCAAAGCACAGAGCATCTGCCTGAGAAGCAGAAGCTTCTGGTCCGCTGGCTGCACACGCACGCGCGGAACAACAATTGGAGCTGGCCCGATCTACTCAAGGCCGTCGGCTACAGTTCCACCACGTGGTATCGCATCTGGACCGACAAGTTCCGATACCCGAAATTAGAGACCGGCCCGAACGGCGTTAAGATCCCCAGCAAACACTCCGGGGAGCGCATGCCGATCGATGAGCAGTGCGCCGCGATCCAGCGCTGCAGGAAGTTGGCCGAACAACGCGAGAGCATCCGACGCGCGTCCTTCGTCGAGACCAGCATCTGGACTCGGGTGACTTGGGCCTGCCAGCGCGCCTTCGTCCGCCAGAAGGTAGCGTTCATTTACGGCGAGTCCCAAATCGGAAAGTCCACGTGTGGTATCGAACACACGCGCCGGAATAACCACGGCCAGACCTACTACGTCGAGATGCCGCCGGCCGCCGGCGTCCAGCTGATGACGCGCGAGATCGCCAAGGCCCTGCACGTCTCGACTGGCACCTGCTACGAGAAGCTCATCCAGGACGTCATCGACGCCCTGGACGATTCCAAGCTCCTCATTGTCGATGAAGTCCACCGGATCTTCACGACCTACCAAAAGACCAGCGTTATGCGGTGCATGGATGTCCTCCGCTACATCCATGATAAAACCCACTGCGGCCTGGTCCTCATTGGCACGAACGTCATGCGCGACCAGCTCAAGCATGGCGAATTCTTCCAATACCTGAAGCAGCTCCGCCGCCGCGGCCTGATCGAGGTCCAGCTGCCGGCCGTCCCGCCCAACGCCGACCTTGATCTCATGGCCAGACACTTCGGCCTCGAGCCAACCGGCCATGGCGTGTTCGAGTGGGACACCAAGAACGCCGCCGGCCAGCGCGTCAAAGTCAAGTATTCCTCCGTCGATGTCATGCGTGACATCGCCAAAGAAGACGGCTTCGGCAAGTACATCATCCGCCTCCAAGACGCCGTTGAACTCGCCCGCAACAAAGGCCAGACGCTCACCTGGGAGCACTTCTGCCGTGCTCATCACCTGATTGCCGCCATGGCCCAAGAAGAGAACTAACCATGAATACCGTCCCCTATATCCTATTAGTCCTGTCCGTCCTTTGCTTCGCGATCGGCTGCTGGCTCGATCACAAATCCAGACGCCATACCGGCCTGGACATCTCCGAGATCAGCACCGTCTGCATGGAGTGCGGCCGCCACATCACCGGCCCGCTGCCGCATCGCGCCCGCGCCATCTCGCACGGCCTCTGCCCTCAATGCGCTGAGGCATGGAAACAAAGCATGCTCACACACCCGTTTGGCGTGCTCCCACACCGACACAACTGAAAGGCCCTATGATCCTGCGCATTCTGGAAGTCGTGTGCATGGCCTGGTGCGTCCTCTCAGTCTTTGGCTTGGTCATCCTGGCGATTGCTGGAGCTCTGTCCAGGGCCAGGGAATGTAACCACTGCGGCGCAATCTTTGAGCCCGACAACGACGAATGGCTCTGCCCTAAGTGCCGCCACATCCGCAACCACAAACCCGTCCAGCCGGTCTTACCAGCCGGACACGCCCGATTCTAAGGAACCCATGAAAAATCGAATCAAGCTGACCCGCCCCGCCATTAAGAACCGATCAGACCTCGAAGGTATGGTCCTCGCAATCGCCAAGCTGACCCTCGAACGAAACATACACCAGACCAACTTGGATCAAGAGCTAACCTCGATACGTGCCCAGTACGAGGCCGATCTCACGAGTCTCAGCCAGGAACTGGATCAAAAAGTTGAGTTGGTCCGTGCCTGGGCTGAAGCCAATCCGGACGAATTCAAAGGACTCAAGAGTCTCGACCTGGTTTTTGGCGTCATCGGCTGGCGCACAGGCCAACCGACACTCAAGACCCTCAGTGGCTGGACCTGGGACCGTGTCCTCGAGAAGCTTGAGACCATCGGCTGGTTTAGCTACATCCGCTCGAAGAAGGAGGTTAATAAGCAGCAGATCCTCGCCGAGCGCGAAACCATCGCCCCTGAGAACCTCCGCGCCATCGGCGTCAAGATCGCCCAATCCGAGGCTTTCTACGTCGAGCCCAAGCTCGAGGAACTGGAGAACCGCCAAACCGTGGAGATCTAATGCACACCTGTCCTGTTCCCAATTGCGAGATCGACGTCCCGCCGCACCTGCTCATGTGCAACAAACACTGGCGCCTGGTGCCGTGCCCCATCCAGCGCCGCGTCTGGAACGCCTGGAAGAACATGGACCGTGAGGCCCACCTGGCCGCCACGCGTCAAGCCGTCGCGGCCGTCAAGGAGCGCCTGGCCGCAGCCGAGTGCCAAACCCAACTCGCCCTCTAAGCACATGAACCCCGCCCCTCCCACCTTCCGAGCCACGATGATGGACCTGAATCGGCCGGAGCCTCAACTCGTCCCACACGGGTCGCAAGTCCAGGGCTCGCGCCGTTTCCAGGCGATCGAGAAAGCCGTCGCCGTCGCGTTCGATCTCTCAGTCGAGACCCTGCACGGCAGGTCACGAATCATCGCCCATGCCTGGCCCCGCCAGGTCGCCTACTGCATGCTCCGGGAATTCGCTCGCGCCAACAATTGCGAGATCGGGAGGCACTTCGGCCGGAGCCATAACGCCATAACCACGGGCATTAAGCACGTCACCGATCTCCAGGACGTATATCCAAAGGTCCGGGTGGAGTTGGACAGCATCCGCCTCCAGGTGAAGCACCGGATTGCGAGCTTATGACCTCAGCCCAACGCGCCCGATTCTACTTCCCAGCCTGGGCGGCCGCCGCCCAGGCCCACGGCTGGCAGTCCGCCAGCAGTCTTGCTGCAGCCCAGCGGCAGGAATGCTGGGCGAGCCCCGAGCTCAACAAGGTCTACCAGGCCGTCTGGGCCAACGCCCAGGTCCGCGCGTTCAACAAGGCCCGCGCGCTCACGCCCGACGATTTCCGGCACGCCTGCCATGCCGTCGCGATCGGCCGGGATGAGAGCGCGAATGACCTCACCAATGACGAATGCGAGCGCGTCGTGGCCCTGTTCAACCTTTTAGCCCGCCCCGACGATCTCCGCGCGATTATGGGCTGGTCCTCCCCCAATGAAGCCCGCCGCAAGCGGATGCTCTGGTGGATCCGCCGCAATTGCGTCGAGTCCTACGTCGTCGCCATCTGCCGTGAGAAGTTTGGCGTGGACGAGTTCCGCAGCCTGAGTTTCCCCCAACTCAGCCAGCTCCACATGACCCTCCGCAACCGCCGTAACGCCCGTAAGGCATCCGTCCCATCCGTCCCATAGGTCCCATGCCCAAACCCGTCATCATCACCCCAGAACGCATCGAGCGTGAGCTCCTGAACCGTGGCATCGATGTCTTTGACAACGCCAGCCTCGCCATCTCTGACAGCCAATCCGCCGTCCCGACCAGGCGCTGGCTGCAGGACGGATTGGCGGAGGCCTGGTCGTCAGCTATGCGGCAGCTCCAGGTTACCTATTCCCCAGACGTCTGGGACTGCGACGACTACGCCCGCGGCGCTGCCTTCATCGCCCAGCTCCAGCACGCCTGGACCCCGAACCGGCCAGCTAACACCGGGCTAGCCTTCGGGGAATTCTGGTATCGGCAAGCTGCTGGCGGCTTCCACGCGGTCAACGCAGCTTTTGTCTACGAGAAAGGCAACCTGGCGCTCACCCATTTCGAGCCTCAGACCGGCAAGCTGATTAAGCTGACTCCAGCCGAGATTCGCTCCGCAAAATTCATCCGCTTCTAACCATGCGAACCCTTTACGCCATCCTTGCCGCAGTCCTGCTGGCCGGCTGCTCTACCCCAGCACCCCAGCCCAAAAGCGGCGTCACTATTACCATCCCACCAGCCCCGGTCGAATACGGCACCGTCGACTGATCCATGGACCCGCAATTATCATTCTTCCCCGAGCCTCCAGACGACAAGAACGTCCGCTGGCTTGAGGATCTGCTCCGCTCACACCCTGGCTGGATGACCGCGGCGCAGATCCTCGAGCTCCTGGGCCAGGACGACACCGACACCGCCAAGCGCCAGCTCCGCCTGCTGGCCAACTCCAGCGAATGGGTCATCAGCGGCCAGAAGGGATACAAGCACCTGGAGCACGCCACGACCGAGGAAATCAGCCACTTCGCCAATTGGATGGAGTCCCAGGCCAAACAAATGACCCGGCGCGCCGAGGCCGTCCGCCGCAACGCCCATCGAATCTTCGGATAAATGAAAAATAACCCCATCAGTCCTATGAGTCCCATGCGTCCCGTCAAACGACCCACCAACCCTCTCCCAGGCCCCATCCTCTGGATGCCGGCCAGCATCCCACCCGACGCCGATATCACCGTCCTGATCGCCTGCGCCGACGGCGACGAACCCGTCTGGCTCGGCTACCTCGACGGCGACACCTGGCGTACCGTCGAAGGCGCCCAGGTCACCGTCACCCACTGGGCCGATCTGCCAATGGCGCCAAAATGAAGAAGTATTTTGCAGAATACCACTACTCGATCAAACGCTGGGCTAAGCGTCATCAAATGGGCATCGATGACGCCGTGCTCGCCTTGCTGGATGAAGCTGACGGTCCGGACCCAACCGAGACGATCAAGCAATCAGCGGCTGTTGCTGAATACAGAATATTAACCGGGGAAGGTGTCCACTATTTCGTAGAGTCTGACGAACTCGCGCGAAAGCTGATCGAGTTCGGAATCACATTTGACCCCCGCATTCTTGAAATCATTGCGGAGAATTACCCCCGTGGAATTATCCACACGTGCGGCAAACAAGCGACGGCTGTGATGTTCGATTGGCATCCGGGCATTCTCATACTTTGTGAGAACGGCACTCTCTTCCACTCCTATCCAGTGAAGGAGAAAACCTCCCTTGAGCCTGGCTGTGATAGAGCGGTCAGATTGGTATTGGGGTTTGCTCTGTACGCGGCCTGTTTTCCCGATGCTGTAAAAGATGGCTTTCCCGAGTTTGCCAAGCACCCAAACCACTTTCGAAAATCTCGGTGTAGTGCTGTGTTCGTTGCACCCCAGATCGTCGACCGTAGTGGCCCTATTCCTCACTTTCGCCACGGGCATCCGCGGATCCTTCAATCGGAGCGGTATACACGAATGCGGTGGAAAGTGATCTGGGTTTCCGAGTGCTTCGTTAAGGGCCAGGTCAGGACGGTCGAAGAAAACGGCCAGGATCCATGCAATTCATAAAACCCATCCCTTTCACGGACGCCATCGACAAGCTCGGCCGCAAGTCCATCATCGGCTCCAGCCTGAACTCCGAGCAATGGTCCCGCGTGCCCTTGGCTCTGCGCGAGCGCGCGTTCTTCAGTGCCACCATTGAGTCCACCAGGTTCCTCCAGCGTGCCCGCGACAGCATCGGCGATTTTCTATCGGCTGCCCGCGAAGAAATCACCCTTCCAGACGGCTCCAAGACCACTGCTATCAAGACCGGCAGCCGGGCCGACTTCGTCAAGCAGACGCAGGATTTCGCCTATGCCGAAGGCATGGGCCCGATCGATCCCAAGCACGTCGGCACCATCCGTGACATCCGCACCGAAAAGCGCCTTGGCCTTATCTTCGACACCCAGGTCCGCCAGGCCCAGGATTACGGCTGGTGGAAGCAGGGCCAGGATCCCGCCGTCCTGGACGCCTACCCGGCCCAGCGCTTCATCCGCGAGCGGGAGGTCAAGCAGGAACGCGACTACCACCGTTTTCACGAAAACGAAGTTCAGTTGAAGAGCGACCTCGGATTCTGGAAGGCGCTGAACCGCGACTTCGGCGTCCCGTGGGGCCCGTGGGGTTGGGGCTGTGGCCACGACGTCGAGGACGTCGACCGCGAAGAAGCCGAACGTCTGGGCCTCATTGCGCCCGGTGAGCGCGCTAAACCTGTCGAGCAAGAGTTCAACGACGAACTCGAAGCCAGCGTCCGCGGCCTCGACGACGACATGCGCCGGAGTCTGGCTGATGCCTTCGGCGACCAGATCCAAATTGACGGTGATAACATCCAATGGAAAGGTGGCACACATGAGCGAACCCAACCGCAAACACGAGTTGGTCGAAGTGAATCCAGACGGGAGCCTGACCAGGCATCCGATCTCGCCAGAAGAGTCAGCGAGGCTGCACGAGGAATTCTTGAAGGTTTTCGATCCGGAGACACTGGTGCCCCGCTCGCACCTCAAGTATCTCAAGGGGGAGCGGCAAGCCTCGGTGCCGTCGCCAACGGCCGCAAGCCCCTCTACCACGAAGAATTCTTCCCCGGAGAAGCCGAAGCCGTAGCCGAGCATCTCAGGTCCCGCCTTCCTCGATCTGTCCAGATCACGGCCAAAGAGAACCATCTCTACGCCTACCGTCCAGACGTGGTCCAGCGGGTCGTTGATGCAGCCCCCGACGATTACCCTGGCGACTCCCTTTTCGAGAAGATTGAGCGTGCGACCCTGTCCGGCACCAACGGCCAACTCCTGGGCTACGGTGCCTGGACAATGCTCCAACCAGGCCGCGTCCTGGTGACCATTTTCG
This sequence comes from uncultured Verrucomicrobiota bacterium, assembly GCA_964578605.1. Taxonomy (GTDB): domain Bacteria; phylum Verrucomicrobiota; class Verrucomicrobiia; order Limisphaerales; family SIBE01; genus JAXMHN01. Next base: position 20,923 of record CAZODO010000017.1, read on the forward strand.
ACCCCGCCAAACGGCCTATCTTCGGCTTCTACTCCCTTCGCGAATCCGCCGAGCGCTACGCCATCGAGCGCACCAAAGATTTCACTGACGCCTTCGGCCCCGGCTACACCTTCAAAATCTCATGAGAAAATCTTTAGTCGGACGGATCGGCAAGCAGAGGCCCTCTCACGATTGGGAGTCCCGCGACTACGCTCTGCCGGTGATCCCGTGCTCAATGACGGTCTGCCCGGTCAACCGACATGGAAAATGCGCCTCCCCGGCCGCCATAAAGGTCGGAGCTGATGGGCGCTGTACGACGGGCCAAGACTTCAAGGCAAACCCTGTAGTCCAGTCCAATCAGCCCCCGCGGTGTAAGTGGTGTGGCGGCCTTATCCGCCCGAACCCGGCAAACCTTTCCTGGGAGCATATCGGAGAGAAGCTGAGTCACGCCGCTGAACCGAGATGAGCCTCCCCCTCGCCACCGCTGAGCGGATCGGCGCCAAGATCGCTGGCGAGCTCACACCCTTTTGCGACCAGATCCAGGTCGCGGGATCCATCCGCCGGCGCCGCCCGACCGTCAATGACATCGACCTGGTCGTCCTCCCTAAGCCCGGCCGAGCCGAGGCCGTGCGCGAGCGCTGCATGCGCAATGCAATCCGCGTGCAGACCGAAGGCGAGATGACCCTCGTCGTTTACCTGCGGTACCCTCCTGCCGGGCCGGACGGCCTCCAGCTCGACGTCTGGATTGCCACACCCGCGGTCGCCGACCTTTTCGGTGGCACCCCCACCAACTTTGGGACCCTCTTGCTCTGCCGGACCGGCAGCCGGGAGCACAACATCCGCCTGGTGGTCCGGGCGGAGAAAATGGGCTATCGCTGGAACCCCTACCATGGTGTCTACGACGGCCACGGTCGATGCCTCGCCAGGGCCACCGAGGAGGACGTCTTCAAAGTCCTGGGCCTCGACTTCGTCCGCCCCGAGGACCGCGAAGTCTGACCCTTCTGAACCGGCCCGATCCGGCCAGGCCGCCGACCCTTTTCAAACTTTCTGCGGGGAGTGTCCGGCCGGCGGCCTTTTCAAACTTTAACTCCGGCCATCAAAACCGAGGTAAGTCGCGCTCCTTCTGGATGTTCCATCGAAAATCACGGTTTTTCAAACTATCTGCGGGTAAGCTGCCTGCCTTTTGGAAATGGAGCATGGTGCGCGCTGCAGGATTTGAACCTGCGACCCCCAGTGTGTGATACTGATGCTCTACCGCTGAGCTAAGCGCGCAGTGGTGGACAAGCTACCGGCCTTCAGAAACAATTCAAGAATTTCCTGCGATGACAATGTTGCGACCAGAAATTCTCGCCTTTGGCGAACTGCTCTGGGATCTGCTGCCCTCCGGTCCTGTCCTGGGAGGCGCGCCCGCGAATTTCGCCTTCCGAATGAACACCTTGGGCGCCCCAACGCGGCTGGTCTCGCGCCTCGGGCGTGATGCGCTCGGTCAAGAGGCCTTCGCGCAATTAACCGCGCTGGGAATGGACACCTCCCAGATCCAGTGGGATGACGCGCTTCCGACCGGGACCGTGCCGGTGCGGCTCGATATTCGAGGCAACCCTGAGTTCACGATTGTGCCAAACGTGGCCTATGACCAAATCGAATGCACCGACGCTCTGGCGGAGTTGGCGGGCCAGGTCAAGTGCATCTGCTTTGGCACGCTGGTGCAACGGACCAAGTGCAGCCGCCGAACGCTGCGAACGCTTCTCTCAAAGGCACCGAGTGCTTTGAAGCTGCTCGATCTGAACTTGCGGAAGGAGTGTTACACCGAGCAAACGATCGCGGAATCGCTCGAACGGGCGAACATCCTCAAGCTGAACGAGGCCGAGATGAACCATTTGGCCGCCCTTTTTGGTCTTCCAACGGGTTCTCTCGAGGGTTTCGCGCGGGCGGCAATTGAGCAATGGAATCTTACGCATTGCCTGGTGACGCTCGGCGAATGGGGCGCCTTTGCCGCGTCGGCCCAAGGGGAAGCGGCCTATTCGCCCGGATACGAGGTGGAACTCGCGGATACGTGCGGATCCGGGGACGCGTTTTCGGCCGGGTTCCTTTACGAGCTTCTCCGGGGGCAAACCACCGTGCGCTGCGTTGAAGCGGGCAATGCCCTCGGCGCGATAGTGGCTACTCAGCATGGGGCCACGCAGCCCATTTCAGCAGCGGACCTGGCGGGCTTTCAGAAGCGCAAGATCCCACGGCGATCCAAGCCGGACTTGGAGCGGCTTCACGCAGCGGGAAGTTGAGAAGCCTTGCCGAGCCTGTCCGCGCGAGGCTAAGCTCGCCGCCAATGATGTCGCGAATAACCGTCTGATGCTCGCATGGCAACCCAGACGTATCTTACTGCCCCGGTGAAGACGGACAAAGTGCCGCCGGGGATTCCCTATATCATAGGAAACGAAGCTGCCGAACGGTTCAGTTATTACGGCATGAATTCGATCCTGGTGATCTTCATGACCCACTTCCTGCTGAATGCGAGCGGGCAGCCGGATTACATGTCGAAGGAGCAGGCCAGTGCCTGGTACCACACGTTCGTGTCGGCGGTCTACTTCCTGCCGCTGATGGGTGCGTTGCTGGCCGATGCGATCATTGGGAAGTACTGGACGATCATGTCGCTCTCGATCGTTTATTGCCTGGGACACCTCGCGCTCGCCATCGACCACACGCGCATTGGGCTGGCCATTGGGTTGGCGCTCATCGCGCTCGGCGCGGGCGGAATCAAGCCGTGCGTGTCCGCCAATGTTGGCGACCAATTTGGAAAGGGAAACGAGCACCTGCTGACCCGGGTGTTTAGCTGGTTTTATTTCGCGATCAATGTCGGTTCGATGTTCTCGACCATCCTGATTCCGGCGCTTCTGGAAACGCGAGGCCCGAGCATCGCGTTTGGCATTCCGGGGGTGCTCATGCTGATCGCGACCATCATCTTCTGGATGGGACGCAAAAAGTTCGTCCATATTCCTCCGGCAGGATTGCGCAACTACGCCCGGGAGATTTTCACTTGGGACACGCTCAAGATTGCGGTGAATTTGCTTATCCCGGTTCCGTTCGTGGCGATTTTCTGGGGGCTCTGGCAGCAGAACTTTTCGTCCTGGGTCCTTCAAGCGGAGCAGATGGACCGGCATCTGTTTGGGCGCGAATGGCTTCCCGCCCAGATCCAGACGGTCAATCCGGGATTTATTCTCCTGTTGCTGCCGGTGTTTTCGTATGTGATCTATCCGGCGGTCAACCGCGTTTTCCGACTGACACCGCTGCGCAAGATTGGCTGTGGCTTGTTTGCGTCGACGATCGCCTTCCTGATCGTGGCCGCCATCCAGGGGCGCATCGATGCCGGGGCGAGGCCGCATATCTGGTGGCAAATTCTCGCGTTTCTGTTCCTCACGGCGTCGGAGATTATGGTCTCTGTGACGCACCTGGAATTTGCCTACACACAAGCTCCCAAGAAGCTGAAATCGCTGGTGATGTGCACTTACTTGGGCGCGATCTCGCTGGGCAATGTCTTCACCGCCCTGGTCAACTTCTGGATCCAGAACCCGGACGGTTCCGCCAAGCTTGCCGGGGCAGCTTATTTCTACTTCTTCGTGAAGGTGATGCTTGTCACGGCTGTCCTGTTTGTGATCGTCTCGCCGTTCTACCGGGGAAGAACCTATACCCAGGACGAAGCCGAGCCAGCCTGACTCGGTTTTCTGCGAGCCATGAGCCTGCTCTTTCGACTCCGGCGCCGCCTGGCTGAACTCGTCCTGCGGGGCCGGTTGCTTGATCTGTGGGTCCGGCGCAAGATTCGCCGCCTGGAGCGTCATTACCAGCGCGAGTTGGTCGCCCGATCTCAAGCCGCACCCGCTCGGCCGGCGCCGCGCCCGCATCTGAGACGGCATCCCCGGCGCATCCTGCTCATCAGCGATTTTCAGTGGGAAGGCAAGGAACTGGTGCCGGAACTCGAGAAAATCTGCCCGGTCGATGCGCTCAATCTGCATCCGGCGTTGACGGCCGCCGAAGACAGGCGGGTCGCGCCTCCGGAGGTGGTCGTTGCGGAACTGCGCAACTGGGTCGCAACGCATCATGCCTCGCACCCGGACGTAATTCTCTTCTATGTCCGCCCTGCGCTGCTCTCGAACGAGGCTTTTCATGTGATCCGGATGGCTTTCGCCTGTCCGGTCCTGGGGATGAACCTGGACGACAAGATTCAGTACCTGGACTACGGGACTTTCTCGGAGCGGAACGATCATTACGAGCAATGGACGCCTTCGTTCGATCTAAACCTGACCAACGTGCGCGCCGTCACGGACTGGTACAAGGCGTCGGGTTCCGCCGTGTATTACATGCCCGAAGGATACCATGCGAAGACGGAGCCGCCGGAGGGGCAGCCAGCTTACCGTCACGAAATGGCTTTTGTGGGCAGTTGGCGTGCGGAACGGGCCGAGCTCTACCGGCGGTTGCGCCGCCTCAACGTGCCCTTGGAAGTGTTTGGATGGGGATGGCCCAACGCCCAGGAAGGCTCTGCGCCGGAGAAGATCTACCGTTCCAGCATGCTGACCCTCGGCATAGGCTTTGCATCTCCGTCGACGGTTTTGACGACGCTGAAGACGCGCGATTTCGAGTGCCCCGGGGCGGGGGCCTGTTACCTCACGACCTATAATTGGGAATTGGCCCTCCATTACGAGCTGGGAAAAGAAATTCTCTGCTACCGTTCCGTGGAGGAGATCGTTGAGCTGTTCGCGTTTTACAGGCGCCGGCCCGAAGCGTGTTGGAAGATCGCGCAAGCGGCCTACCGCCGATGCCTGAGGGAACACACCTGGGAGAAGCGCTTCCGCAAGCTTTTCGAAGAGACCGGCATTGCGGGGTGAGCCGGCTGGACCGCCGGGTCGCTGCGATCTGATTTGACCAAGGCATTCCCGATTCCTATGCTCAGCCGCAATTGGATAACGGAAGTGACCCGGGAGGAAAACTATGCTGCTGAAAGCCAATCGAGTCGATACGTGGGCTGCGTCAGTTGAGGACTGTCCTGGCAGCCTGGCCGAGAAGTTAAACGCGCTCGCCGGAGCGGGCGTGAACCTGGAAGTCGTCATCGCGCGGCGCGCGCCCGAGAAGCCGGGAACGGGAGTCGTGTTTGCTGCCCCGATCGAGGGAGCCCCGCAGATCCGGGTCGCGAAGGAAGTCGGCTTCGCGAAAACCACCACGCTCTACTCGGTGCGGGTCGAAGGACCCAACAAACCAGGACACGGCGTGAACATTGTCCAGGCGGTCGCAGCGAAAGGCATCAACTTGCGCGGTTTCACAGCGGCGGCGATCGGCACGAAGTTCGTCGCTTACCTTTCGCTCGATTCTGCCGCCGATGCGGCGAAAGCGCTGCGCGTGTTGAAAAACCTGTACCGCTGAGGCTCGCCGCGCCAATGCCGGCTGGGCAGGGGAGGCGGCTCGGCCCGCTGCGGGCCGATTTGTGATTTGCGAGTGGCCGGCTCCGGCCGGGCGGCCCGGCCTCACTGGATCGCCCTTTGACAAGGGTCCAGGCTGGGTGCATAAAGCAAGGGCCCAATGGCCTTTCAATTTGTCTTTTTAGGATCAGGAACGTCGCAGGGAGTGCCGGTGATCGGCAAAGAGTACCCCGCGGCGTTTTTGGCCAACCCGAAAAACCACCGGACCCGGCCCTCCATTTACCTCGAGACGGACCATTTGAAGCTGGTCGTGGATACAACTCCGGAGTTCCGTCTCCAATGCCTCCGCGAGAAGATCACCTGGCTCGATGCCGTGATTTTCACCCATTCGCATGCGGACCACGTCATGGGGCTCGATGATTGCCGCCGCTTTTGCGATCTGCGCAACGGTCCGCTGCCGATTTACGCGAGCGCGGCCACGCTGACCGATCTGGAGCGCATTTTCATTTATGCTTTCAAGAACGGGCCCATCCCGAAGGGCTACTTTATCCCGGAGCCGCACGTGATCGACGGTCCGTTCGAGTTGAAAGACCTCACCATCACCCCCCTGTCGCTCCCGCACGGGTCCATTCGCGTCAATGGCTACCTTTTTTGCCAGGACGGGAGAAAAAGGCTTGCCTACATGAGTGACTGCAAAGAAGTACCTAACGACGTCGTGGACAAGGTTCGCGGATCGGAAATCGTGGTGTTGGACGCGCTCCGGCGGGAGCCGCACTGGACCCATATGTGCCTGGATGAGGCGTTGACGACGGCGCGGCGGATTGGGGCGCCTCAGACGTATTTAACCCACCTCACCCACGAGTACGACCACGATGTGGACCAGGCCGAAATGCCTCCGGGAGTCGCCCTGGCTCACGACGGGCTGAGGGTCCGCTTGAGGGCGTGATCCGCGCGAAACGTTTCGAGGAGATTGCCAATGAGAACCGGTGTCGAATGGATCTTGGCTTGCTGTGTTCTGGCTTCGGCGTGGTGTGCCCACGGTGCCATGCCAGGGGACGAAGTGGTGGTGGTGTACAACCGGAACCTGCCCGAATCCAGAAGCCTTGCAGAGTATTATGCCAAGCGCAGGCAGGTCCCCAGCAGCCGCCTGTTCGGGTTTGATCTTCCCAGCACCGAGACGATCTCTCGGGCTGAATTCAACGAACGTTTGGCGCAGCCGCTCCTCAAACGGCTTCGCGACGAGAAGCTCTTCCTTTACGATTCAAACGGAGGGTCAACCGCAGCAGGGACGACGAACCTGCCACGGCAGGCGCGAATTCGCTACGCCACCCTCTGCTACGGTGTGCCACTGAAGATCGTCCATGACCCGAGCGTGATGGAGGAGGGAACGGATAAGATCCGCCCCGAGCTGCGACGGAACGACGCTTCGGTAGACAGCGAGTTATCGGTGCTGCCTGTTCTTTCGCCGAAGCCGATGATCACAGGGGTGATTGTGAACCGCGCCTTTTGCGCGACCAACGCGGCTTTTCTGAGTCCTACCAACGGCCTGTTGCTGGTCGGGCGACTCGATGGTCCCACGGCTGAGGTTGCGCGCGGGCTGGTCGATAAGGCCATCCAGGCGGAGATCGATGGACTCTGGGGACGCGCTTATTTCGACAGTCGCGGCCTGACCAACACGAGCTACAAGATTGGCGACGACTGGATTCGAGGCGGTGCCGACGTGGCGAGGCGGCTCGGCTTCGAAACGATCCTGGACCAGGAGGGGGCCACGTTCTCCGCCGGATTCCCGTTGAGCCACGTTGCCCTGTATGTCGGGTGGTATGACGGCGCGGTCTCCGGGCCATTCACGCGGCCCAATGTGGAGTTCATGCCGGGTGCTTTCGCGTATCATTTGCACTCCTTTAGTGCGAACACGATCCGGTCCGCGACGGCCCACTGGGTCGGGCCGCTCCTGGCCAAGGGGGCTACCGCCACCCTGGGCTGCGTGAACGAACCGTACCTCGAGGGCACCCCGGATATGATGACCTTCCTGGTGCGCTTCGCTTATTTCGGATTCAGCTTTGGCGAGGCCGCCTATGCATCGCAGAACTCCCTGTCTTGGCAAACAACGGTGGTGGGCGATCCGCTCTATCGGCCGTTTGGAAAACAGGCGCTCCAGGTGCATAACGACTTGATTCGGCGAGGCAGTTCGCTGGTGGAGTGGTCCCATTTAAAGGTGGTGAACATGAGTCTTGCGACGGGCCTGCCGCCGGACAAACTGATTCAGTACCTGGAGACGACCCCGGGCACGCGCACCAGTGCTGTGCTCCTCGAGAAACTCGCAGATCTTTATTTTCTCAAAGCGCGGTGGGTTGAAGCGGCGCCGATTTACCGGCAGGCCTTGCTGCAAAAGCCCTCCCCTCAGCAGAAGGTGCGGCTCATGTTTTCGCTGGCCCGGGCTTTGGACTTTGCGGGGAAGGGCGAGGACGCCTTCGGGGTATACCAGGAGTTTGTCAGAGTGTTCCCCGATTACCCGGAACTTCTGGGCATTTATCAACGGCTCTCTCCCATGGCTGAGAGTCTGGGCAAGCCCACTGAGAAGCAGCGGTACGACCAGGAAATCCAGCGCCTGACCCAGCCTCCGCCCGCCGTTCCCGCGGGCTGAAACAAGGGCCGGCGCCAGACCGCCGAAACACCGTTCGGCCGCGGGAGGCTTCATTCAAACCCGAGCAGGCGTCCGCCCTGGAAGGTGAGGAAAGCCAGTGTCCAGGCCAGAACGCCCATGTAAGCCCACTGGAAGAGCGGCCAGCGCCACGAATTCGTTTCGCGCCGGACGACCGCGACGGTGCTGACGCACTGCAAGGCAAACACGTAGAAGACCATCAAGGTCAGGGCCAGCAAAGGCGTGTAGAGAAACGTCCCATCCGGGCGCCTTTGGTCGCGCAAGGTTTGGGCCAGGCTGCGGGTGTCATCGGAGTCGGCGGAATCTCCAACGTTGTACACCGTGGACATCGTGCTCACGAAGACTTCCCGGGCCGCGAAGGAAGCGACGATCCCGATGCAGATCTTCCAATCGAAGCCTAACGGAGCGAACGCGGGCTCGATCAGACGTCCAAGCCGGCCGGCGAAGCTCTGGCGCAACCTGGCCCCTTGCTCTTGCTGTTCCGACTCGGCCAGCGCGGCCTCCATCTGCGTCGCTGAACCCGGTTCCAGGGCAGGAGCGGCGGCCTCGATCGATTGCCGCTTGAGGGCGAACTCGCGCTCGACGGCTTCGCTCTGTGGATAGGTGGCAAGGAACCAGAGCAGGATGCTGATCCCGAGGATGACCGTCCCGGCGCGGCGAAGGAAGATCTTGGAGCGGTCCCACATATGGTGGATAACGACTTTCAACACGGGCTTCTTGTAAGGAGGCAGCTCCATGATGAGCAGGGGGGTCTCGCTCTTGAGGAGTGTCTTCTTGAACAACCAGGCCATCAATAACGCCGCCACGATGCCCAAGAGATACATGCCGAGCATCGTCAGCCCCTGAAGCCTGACAAAGCCAAAGACCGGCAGGTTCGGAATGCATGCCCCAATCAGCAGGGTATAGACCGGCAGGCGCGCCGAGCAGCTCATCAGCGGCGCGACGAGGATGGTGACGAGCCGGTCCTTGGGGCTTTCGATGGTTCGGGTGGCCATAATGCCCGGGATCGCGCACGCGAAGGAGCTCAGCATGGGAATGAAACTCTTTCCGTGCAGACCCACCTTGCTCATGAGACGGTCCATCAGAAAGGCCGCTCTCGCCATATAGCCGGTGTCTTCAAGGAGCCCAATAAACAGAAAGAGCAAAAGAATCTGGGGCAAGAACACCACCACAGCGCCGACGCCGGCGACGACGCCGTTCACCAACAAACTGTTGAGAGCGCCCGGACCCAAAAGACTGCCCACGACCCCGCCCACCCAGTCCACCCCCGACTGAATGGCGTCCATAGGAAGGCGCGCCAAGCTGAAGATGCTCTGGAACATCAGGCCCATGACCGCGACAAAGATGAGCATTCCCCAGACTTTGTGGGTCAGAATCCGGTCGAGCTTGTCGCTGATCGTTTCCTGATACTCGAACCGTTCCTGAACCGCTTCCCGGTAGATCGCCGCGATGCGTCCGTACCGCGACTCGATCGCCCCGGTGCGCCAGTCTTCGCCGGCGGATTCGAGACGGGCTCTCGCGTCGGTAACGGCACGCTGCACGGCGGCGGGGTAAAGGCTCGCGCCTTTTGCCAGGACGCGTTCATCGCTGAGCAGGAGCAAGGACTCCGCCAACCGGACCGGGGGAATCTTTGAACCGGGCTCCAGGAGCGCGGCCAAGCGCTTGACCTCTTCGGAAAAGGTCTCCGAGAGATTGCCGAAGAACTTTGCCGCCGCCGTTATCGGAGCCTGGCCGGTGCTATGGTGAAGGATGGCCTGCCGGAGGGCTGCGACCCCTTCGCCCGTGCTCGCCACCATCGGGAAGACAGGCACGCCCAGAGCCGCGGCGAGTTTCTGCGGATCGATCTCGTGTCCGTTTTGCGTCGCCACATCGAGCATGTTCAAGGCGATCAGGGCAGGGTAGCCGAGTTCGATGACCTGGGTGGCGTAATAGAGGTTCCGCTCGAGGTTGGACGCATCGGCCACGATCACCACCAGGCTTGGGGACGGGAGCTCAGGAAGCCTGTGGAAAAGCGCGTCCCGGGCGATCTGCTCGTCCAGGGATTGCGGGCTGAGGCTGTAGGTCCCCGGGAGATCCAGGATGGTCACCGGCCTTTCGCGCGGGCTTCCCTGCAACCGGCCTTCTTTGCGTTCGACAGTGACCCCAGCGTAATTCCCCACCTTGGCCCGGAGCCCCGTGAGGTGGTTGAACAGGGTGGTCTTGCCGCAATTAGGGTTGCCCGTGAGAACGACAAATGCGGTGGCCGGTTCGACGCCCCGGGGAGCTTGCTCTGCGGCGGCCAGCATCGAGTACCTCCAACTCAGTCGACGGGTGCACAGCGCACCCAGATCTGCTCGGCTTCGTGCTTGCGCAAGGTCAGGTGATATCCGCGCACTTTGATCTCTACGGGATCGCCCAGAGGCGCGAAGCGGATCAGTTCAACGGGGGTGCCAATCAGCAGCCCCATTTCCATGAGACGCGCACGCTTGTCCGCGGGGACCTTGAACTCAGCAACCGTTGCCGCCTGCCCCAGGGCCAGCGAACTCAGAGGCTGCATGGCCGGTGGGGTCATGAGGCCTTCGCCGGCACCGGTTCCACCATGATCGAATCCGCCAATTGAGAACTGATTCCGAGCCGGACATTGCAAATCTGGCAAATCACATTCGATTGCTGGCTGAGCAGGCGGATCTGTTGGTCTTCGCAGAACCCGAGCTCGCGCAGCCGATGGCTCACTTCCGGCGGAGCGGCAAGACGCTTGATGCGAACTGCCATACCCGCGCGGATTTTGCTAAGAGGGCATACTTCCGGATTGGGACAGCCAACGAAGGCGGTCGGAGTTGGAAGCATCGGTCGGCTGCTCATGGTGCCGGAACGTAGGGTAATCAGGCCGGGGTTGCAAGAGCCAAACTGATCCGAGCATGACCTGCGTCAAATTACTTGACAGGGCAGATTGAACCGCTACCAAGGGTAGGTACCGACCACACCGCACTCCTCGATGACTATGAATCCGAAAGAAAACCAACTCACCAAACTCAGACTGGGCCAAGGCTTCACGCTGATCGAACTCCTCGTCGTGATTGCCATCATCGCCATCCTTGCCGGAATGCTCCTTCCCGCGCTGTCCAAAGCCAAATCCAAGACGAAGGGCATCACGTGCATGAACAACACCCGCCAATTGATGCTGGGCTGGCGGCTTTATGCCGAAGATTACGACGACGTCCTCCTGGCCTCGCTAAGCATGAGCCCTAATCCTTACAACCGAGTCATTTGGGTGACGGGCAGCCTGGATTACACCTCGGCCCGGAGCAATTGGGACATCAACCAGGACGTGGCCAAGAGCCCTCTCATGCCCTACATCGGCAACAACTTCTCCATTTGGAAATGCCCCTCTGACATGGGCTTGGTCAAAGACAACCAAGGCCGGAAGGTGCCCCGGGTCCGCAGCAATTCGATGAGCCAGGTCTTTGACAATGGCGGCTGGCTGCCGGCCTCCAGTTGGCGGATCTACGAGAAGATGAGCCATATCGTCATCCCGAGCAAGACCTGGGTCCTGATCGATGAGCATCCGGATAGCATTAACGACGCGGCTTGCGCCGTGCAAATGGTCAAACCCGACGCCAAAACAGCGCAAATCATCGACTTTCCTGCCAGCTACCATAACGGCGCGGCCGGGATGGCCTTCGCTGACGGACATTCGGAAATCCACAAGTGGCTGGGCACCAAGATTAAGGCGCCTGTGAAGTACACCCTGATGTCTCTGAACGTGCCTGCGGGCGATTCCCTGCGGGACATCATTTGGTGGTCAGAGAACACGACGGTCGCCAAATAGCTCGCCAAACCAGTCTTGCAAGTGCTTGCGGTCCGGTTATGTTGTGCGTCCGCACAGCAAGTATGCCTTATCGTATTTTGGACCGCGAAGAAGCGGCCCGTTATCTGAACCTGGATCCTTGCGAGTTGGAGGACCTGATTGCCGGACGGGATATTCCCTTCGAGATCCGAGGGGACCGGACGGTTTTTCGGCGCCAGGACTTGGATGACTGGGCGTCGCAACGCATTCTCAAGTTCAATGTCAAGCACCTCGCCGCCTATCATTCCCGGGGCGCGAACAGGGGCGAGGGTCATGCTCCCGACGAACCTTTGATGCCCGAACTGGTGAGATTGCCCCAGGTCCACGCCGCGTTGAAATCGAAGACGAAAGCTTCGGTCATCCGGGACATGGTGCGGTTGGCGGCGCGCACGGACTGGATTTGCGATCCCGCGGATCTTATCGAAAGCCTCGAAGCCCGGGAGAGCCTGTGCCCGACGGCTCTTCCCGGAGGCGTGGCTTTTCTGCATCCGAGGACGCGCCAGCCTTATCAGTTCGAGGCTTCGTTTCTGGCTCTTGGCAGGACGATTCAACCCATTCACTTTTCCGCCCCGGACGGCCAGCCCACGGACCTGTTCTTCCTGCTTTGCGTGGAAAACGACCGCCTGCACCTGCGAACCTTGGCCCGCCTGTGTTACCTGGCGCAAAAAACGGATCTGCTCGTGGATCTGCGCGAGGCGCCGGATGCCGCGGCAATGTTCGAGGCCCTTCTCGCTTCCGAGCGGCTGGTGATCGAGGCCAAGAGTTAGGCGAAGAAAGGATTGTTCGCCTTTTCCGTCTCGACTGTGGTGAGCGGGCCGTGCCCCGGACAGATAAGCGTTGCCGGGGGCAGCGAGAAGATCTGATCGCGAATCTTCTGTTTTGCGAGATCGGCATGCTCTCGCGGCCCGCCAATGGAGCCTGCGAAGATGGCATCGCCAACCACCGCGACGTTCGGCGCGTCGTCGGGCCAGTTTCCAATCACGTAAGTGACGCCATCGTCAGCGTGGCCCGGGGTATCCCGGTGGGTGATCCGAAGGCTTCCCAGATGAATGAAGTCATTCGGGCGATTCCGTTGATCGGGGGGCGCGCCCTTGATGCTGGAGTGGAGTTTGGCTTTCGGGAACCGGTCACGGAACACCGCGAGGGCGGCCATGTGGTCGTGATGCGAGTGGGTGATGAAAAGGTGCTTAAGCTGCAGAGCTTCGCGGTCGATCCACTCGAGAACCGGTTCCGCGCTGAACCCGGTGTCAAACAGGGCCGCTTCCTTGGTCACCTCGTCCCAGCACAAGTAGCAATTGACGTCCATGCCTGAACCCCGGGTGGTCACGACCCTTAGTTCACGCCACGCACCAAGATCAATGGCCGGCGGCAACCAACCGCTCGCAACCCGCCTCAGCTTGGGTCCGTCCAAGCCGAGCAATTTGGCCAGCGCCTCGTAATCCGGGCTGCCTGCAGCTCGCCCTGAATCCTCCAGTTGCGCGAAATCCCGCATCTCAAGGCCCGCTGCGCGCGCGGCAACTTCCGGTGAGATGTTGGCTGACTGGCGCGCCTTTCGAATGATGTCGCCTACGGAATCTTCGAGCGTCATGGCTCAAGGCTAAAGGGCGGCCGCCGCTCACGCAACCCGGACTTGGGCGCGGAGCAGCCATTCTCGTTTCAGGCAGGGCGACTCGCTCCGTCGCGCGCCGTGGCTAACTTCCGCCTGACCGTGATTGTCTCCGCACAGAATTCTTTCCGCCCAGTCTGCAGAATGTTTGAGAGAAAGAGAAAGCAAGAGCATTGACGAAGAAGTGAACTCTGCTAATCTGAGCGGGCATGACAAACCGCAGCCAGCGCTTTAGCAACTGGTTTGGCTGGGCGTTCTACTTTAGCCCGCTGAACCTGCGCGTCGGGCTGCATTAAGCGCAAACTTTAACCCGAGCCGCAGGTCGTCACCCCTGCGGCTTTTTATTTGCCCAGCTGTGGCGCCCCGCCCAAAAAACCTATGATAGTCGTCTTACGACCCGAGATTACCAAGAAAGAAGAAAGCGCCGTCCTGAGCGAGATCCGCAAACTGGGATACAAACCCCACATCATCCGGGGCGTTGAGCGCACGGTGATCGGCGCCATCGGCGACGAGCGCACGCATCACACGCTCGAGACGCTTGCCGTATGGCCCCAGGTGGAAAAGGTCATGCCCGTGCAGAAGCGGTACAAGCTCGTCAGCCGCGAGGGCCAAAGAGAGAATTCGATTGTCGATGCCCGTGGCGTAGCGATCGGAGGCAAGAAATTCCAGGTCATGGCAGGCCCATGTTCCGTGGAAAACGAGCATCAACTCATGACGACCGCTGAGGCGGTCCGGAAAGCGGGGGCGACCGTTCTCCGCGGGGGCGCCTTCAAACCCCGCACGTCGCCTTACGAATTCCAGGGGTTGGGCCCGCGCGGATTGAAATTGCTGGCCAAAGCGCGGCGCGCCACCGGTTTGGCCGTGATTACGGAGCTTCTCTCCGAAGATCACGCAGAGTTGGTGGCCGAATACGCGGACATCCTCCAAATTGGTGCGCGCAACGCCCAGAATTTCCAACTGCTCATCGCCGCCGCCAAGACGGGCAAGCCGGTTCTGCTCAAACGCGGCCTGTCGATGAAGATCGACGAATGGCTGCTGGCCGGTGAGTACGTCATGGCCAATGGCAATCCCAACTTGCTCTTCTGCGAACGGGGCATCCGCACATTTGAAACCTACACCCGTAACACGCTGGATCTGAGCACGATCCCGATCATCAAGAACGAGTCCCACCTCCCAATCGTCATCGATCCAAGCCAGGGATGCGGCCGCGCGGATCTCGTGCTCGCGATGTGCAAAGGCGCCGTCGCGATAGGTGCGGACGCGCTGCTCATCGAGGTGCACCCGGATCCGTCGACGGCCATGAGCGACGGGGCCCAGCAGCTCAACCTCCAAGGCTTCGAACGGCTCATGGAAGAACTCAAGCCATTCATCGCCGCCGCCGGGCGGGAGTGAAGCGCTTCGAAGCGAACCAAAGCCAGCAAGGATTGAACAAGGCCATAAAGCCGTTCGCAAACCGGCGCTCCGCCCGAGGGACAACAAGAGTCAAGTGCATCACCCAAATTGAGAGGGGCTGAAGCCAAGGCGCCGGTCGCAGGGGAGTCTGCGTCATCCGGTCAGGCTGCCGGGTCGGTAAAGACTTGGGGACAGGTTCGGGTCGATAGCCATACACCCTATTTGTTACAATTTCATGCCTTATTCATGATATATTCCTCAGTATAGCACGAGTATAGCACGACTAAAGCACCAGTATGTCATTAGCGGACGCAAAGTGTTGGCGGACAAGGTTTTGGGCAGGTGCGGTCCCCGAACCCGCCCGCCTGATCTCAGGCTGGCAAACAAACCCGTTCCAGCCGACAATCAGGTCCGATGCGGGTCAGCGAGCGTCAATTTAAGGTGTGTTTCCGGCACCAGGTGCTCTTTACGCGCGGAGTGTTCGATCCGGGGAACCCCTTGCATGAAGCGCACCGCTGTCATTGATGTTGTTGGGCTCGCTCAATCGTTGATAGGCGATGCGACGCCCCGGATCAGAGCGCTTGCGGCGGGGGGCGCGATGGCCACGATTCGCCCCGCCTTCCCCGCGGTGACCTGCACGGCGCAGTCGAATTACCTGACGGGACGTTTGCCGAGCGAGCACGGGATTGTCGGGAACGGCTGGTACAATCGTTCTCTGGCCGAGGTTCAGTTCTGGAAACAATCGAACCACCTCGTCCAGGGCCGCAAGCTCTGGGAGGACCTGCGCGACAAGAACCCGGGCTTCACGTGCGCCAAGATCTTCTGGTGGTACAATATGTATTCCACCGCGGACTACTCCATCACGCCCCGGCCGCTTTACCCGGCGGACGGGCGCAAGGTTTTCGACGTCTACACCTGGCCGTTCTCCATCCGCAACGAGATCAAAGCCAACCTGGGCGCGTTTCCGTTTCCGGCCTTTTGGGGACCGGCGGCGGGTGTGCGGTCAGCGCAGTTCGCCCCGGATGCCGTTTCGCAATGGATTGCCCGTGCCGCCATGTGGTTCGAGCGGAAATACAAGCCGGCACTTTCGCTGGTTTACCTGCCTCACCTTGATTACAGCCTGCAACGGCTTGGGCCACGACACCCATCCATCCCGGAGGATCTAAAGCGGATCGACGACGTTGTCGGGAGCCTGATCACCTTTTACCAGGACCATTCCGTGCAAGTGGTGCTGCTGTCCGAATATGCCATCGGTCCGGTCGACACTCCGGTGCATCTGAACCGGCTTTTCAGGGAGCGCGGCTGGATCGCGATCAAGGACGAGCTCGGGCTGGAAATGCTCGATTGCGGTGCGAGCAAGGTGTTCGCGGTTGCCGATCACCAGGTGGCGCACGTTTACTTGAACGATCGCTCGCTCGAACCGGCCGTGCGCGACCTGCTTGCCGCAACGCCCGGCGTCGAACGCGTCCTCGGCCCAGCGGATCGGGCCGCTTTCGGGATTGACCACGAACGCGCTGGCGACCTGATTGCCATCGCCAGCGAAAACGCCTGGTTCACTTATTACTACTGGAAAGACGACCGCATGGCGCCGGACTTCGCTCGAACCGTTGATATCCATCGGAAGCCCGGATATGACCCGGTCGAACTCTTCCTGGACCCTGCGCAGCGGTGGATGAAGGCGAAGATCGCGTTGAAGCTGCTGAAGAAGAAACTCGGCTTCCGCATGCTCATGGACGTGATACCCCTCGAGGCCCGCCTTGTGAAAGGCTCGCACGGGCGCATTCCAAGCGATCCAGCGCAGTTCCCGGTGTTGATTGCCGAAAAACCGTCGGTTCTAAAGAAGGACACCCTGGACTCGACGGAAGTCTGCGGCGTTCTTCGGGACGCCCTAATCAGCTGACGGAGGCGTTCCGTGGTCCTTTCCGCCACGCAGGCAACGGCCTCCGAACGCGTCAACGGGCGCGAACGTCAAAGCAGAAGAGCGTGTCGTGATACCGCAAGTAAAGGCGGCCTTGATAAATCACGGGATGCGTCCAAGCATCACTCTTGCGGCCAGGCACGAGGCGGAACCGTCCCGCCACTGCAAACTGATCGGGCCCGGGTTTGAGCAAGACGGCTTCCCCTTCCTGGCTCACGCAATAGAGCCGCTGATCGGCGTAGAGCACCGGGCCTTGATCAAGCCCGGTGATTTCGTAGCGCACAGCGCCCGTTGCGGCATCGACGGCAGCCCAGCCCCTTCGTTTGCGGTACCACGAGCCGAACAAGGTGCCTTCAAGATGAACCAGCCCGCCATGGCAGGTGTCGAGCGGGGTGGTCCATCCCACGTCGACGCCGCTTTCCGGTTCCGGCGGAATCCGGAACCACTTGCCCCCTTGCTTCGTGTCGGGAGCTGTGATGAAAACACCGTTGCCAACGATCACAGGCGTGGTGGCAATGACGGAGTACTGCGTTGGGTAAGGCTGCGTCCAGAGCAGCTTCCCCGTATCCGCGTCCACACCGAACACATGGCGAAGCGAGCAGTTAACGATCTGCCGGCGGCCATGGAACGAGAAGAGGATGGGCGAGGAATAACTGCACGAGTCGATGGCGCCTTCGGGTTGCGAGAGCCTTTGCTGGGCGGGGTTGGAAGACTGGCCCAACCGGAGGGGCTCGGTCATCCAAACCGTGGCGCCGGTTCGTTTGTCCACCGCCGCCATGAGCGCGCGCGAGCCTCCTGGCGTCAGGATCAACCTTGGTCCATCGACAAGAAGGTTCTCGCTGGTGGCCCATGTAATGTTCTTGCCTCCGAACCGCTCGAACATGTTGAACGACCACACCTCGCGCCCGGTGTCCGCATCGAAGCAGGCAACCCGGCCATGGGCGTTCATATGGTAGAGATAGCCCTCGCTGAGGGTGCAACTGGCGCGCGCTCCCGGGTAAGGCCCCTTCCACGATTGCCCGTGGGTGGCAGTCCACAGCTTGCGACCTTGAAGATCGAGGGCCAGGATCCGGAGATCCTCGTCGAACTCGCCCGCGAGAAACATCCGTCCATTGGAAAGGATCGGGGCGGAGTAGCCTTGGCCTGCACCGTTGGTCTTCCAGAGCAAGGGCGGTCCTGACTCCGGCCACGATGGCAGGAGACCGGTTTCATCGCAGATGGCGTCCCGCCTGGGTCCGCGCCACTGGGCCCAGCCGGGTTCGGGAGACGCGATCAGCTCTGGGCCCGTGATGGATGGCGGTGTGTCGCCGCCCTGCACCAGGCGAGGCGCTGGAGCGGCCACGAAACTCACGATGAGCACCGCCGGCGTCCACCACCTGTCGCGGAACGTGCAGCGTCGGGCGCTCCTCCGTCCTGTTCGTCGCGGTGAGTCGCTTGCCTTCGGGATGAGCGCGTCCATGCTTGGCAGACAAAAGAAGCCACGGTGGAACGTCAATCCAAATGATCTACGCCGGGCCGCCCGCAACGAAACGCAAGAGAAGCGCCGCGGCCGTCAACAGGATCAACAGGCCGGCGGGCATGAACTTCCTGGTCTTGGCATAGCGGATGATAAAGACGACCAGGAGGATTCCCAGGAGCAGGTTGGCGCCGAGCGGCCAGGCAACGACGCCCGCAGCGAACAAAGCCAGCGCCAGCGCGAACAGCACCGACGTGATCAAGGAAACCTTGCTTCCCGCTTTGAGGAATCCCGCCACGCCGCCAGCAATCAGGAGAACGATATAAATCCAGAGAATGGTATTTGCCATAAGAACCGGGGCAACCTTACCCGCGAACTCCGCGCAATGACACCAGGAAATCGCGGCGCGGCATGGGAGCGATCCTCCCGGCGGCGGACCCTCACCGTCTCGGGTGTTTCCAAATGGGAACGACGCGTTTCATCTGATCGATCAGATGCTGGCAAGCCTCGAAGGCCTCGCCTCGGTGCGGCGCCAGGACCTCGACCCAGAGAGAAGGCGCGCCATGAGGAACAAACCCGATCCGATGCACCAACCGAATCGAGCGAATGGGCCAGCGCCGTTCCAGTTCGTCAAACAGCTGTTCGAATTGGTGTTCGGCCATTTTGACGAACGCTTCGTACTCGATTCCTTGAATGGCGTGACCGCCCTCGGTTCCCCGCACGACACCGAGAAAGGTGATGACGGCGCCGATGTCCGGCGCCCGGCTGCGTCCTTGCCGCAACTGCGTTTCGTCAATCGGGTCGCTTGTGATCTTGATTTCGCGAAGCATGCGCCTACTCTTGACTTCTAGCCGCCCTGAACGGGGGGGAACAGCGAGACGTGGTCGTCTTCCTGAAGTCTGTACTTGCGGTCCTGGTACTCGACCCCCACAGCCGTCAGGGTGGATTTTGCCATGGGCGCCAGGCGTGGGAAGCGCTCGTAAAGGCGGCTCAGCAGGTCGCCCAGGGTGCTCCCGGGAGCGACTTCCGCCGCAGTCTCCGCGCAGCCTGCCAGGTCTTTGAAATACGAGTAAAAGGTCACCTGCACCTTCATGGCATCCACCTTGTCATTCTTCGGCACTGGACTTGAAGACCTCCGGCTTCAGCACACCGATAAACGGGAGGTTGCGATACCGCTCGGCGTAATCCAATCCGTACCCCACGACGAAGAGGTCAGGAATCTCGAAGCCCACGTAATCCGCTTCAATCGGTTCCGTCCGGCGCGACGCTTTATTCAGCAACACGCAGGACTTGATCGCACGCGGCTGCAACTGGCGCAAACGAGCCAGAACCGAACCCAGCGTCCGGCCAGTGTCCAAGATATCGTCCACCAGGAGAACATCCCGCCCACGGATATCCAAGCGCAGTTCTTTCGTGAAAACGAGGTCCCGCGACACCGTTCCCTGCCTGTAGCTGGACACCCCGATAAAATCGAGTCCGAGCGGCAGCGAGAGGCGGCGGATGAGGTCTGCCAGGAACATCACGGTGCCGTTGAGGAGCGCCACAACCACAAGGTCGCTGCCCTTAAAGTCAGCCGTGATCAACTGCGCCAGTTCGCGCACCCTCTGTCTCAATTGCGGCTCCGAGATCAGGACCCGCTCGACCTGCCCCCGCAATCGGGGCGGCACGCGGGAAGCCCCCTCGGAACGCGCGGGTTGGATGCCGCTCTTCATTCGCTCGCCACGTCTGACCGATTGGGCCCGCGCCGCCGATCAGATATGCTTGGAATCCAGTTCGTCCTTGGCCACATACCCGCTTTCCTGGCGCTGGAAATTGACAGCGTTCTTCTTGACGTAGGCATTGAACACATCGTCCGCGCTCATCCCGAGGACCTGAGCCGCGCTGATCAGGAAATGGAACAGGTCGACCACTTCGACCCGGGCGTTCTGTTCGTCGAACTTCTGGTATTTGGCCCACCATTTCCAGGGCACACTATCCGTGAGTTCGGCGATCTCTTGCGTCATTGCCCGGCAATAGTTCAGAAGCCACCGAATGCGCTCGTCGTGATCCATGCCGTCCGTCTTGACCCCAATGCGTTCGTTCAGGGCCTTCTGCATTCGAAATAACTCCCGCAACTGATCAGGCGTTTCCATGGGTTCGAAGCTTTCCTGCTCCCGTTGCGGAAGCAAGGAGAAAGCTCAACTCCGCCGCTTAAACCAGCCAGCTTGCCAGCCCCTCGGCAACGAACGTGTCGTCGTTCAGTTCAGGGTAACTGGAATAGACCCGGTCGATCTCGCGCTTTTGGCCCGGCGACAGCCCCTGGTTGGGGTCAAGGCACGTGGTGCCAGTCATCAAACCCTGCCGGCGGAGCACTTCGTGGATTCCCGCAATGCATCCCGCAAATCCGTTCGCGGCATCAAAGAACGCCGCGTTGCAGTCCGTCACCTTTGCCGCGAGGGTGAGCAATTCGGCAGGCAACGATTTCTTGCCGCGATGACGCTTGCACAGATCCAGCACTCGAACAGCCGATTGCGTCCAGCACGCCCAATGTCCAAGCAAACCGCCCGGAATCCCCAGCCGCACCGTTCGCCCGCGCACCGTGAATTCGTGTTCTGTCAGGAGGTCCAGGACAATGTGATCGTCATTGCCTGTGTAAAGCGCAATCTCCCCTGCCCTGCCCGATTCCGCAATGGCCCGGACCACCTCCAGCGTCTGGTACCGGTTGAACGGGGCAATCTTGATCGCTGCAAGGTTCGGGATTTCCGCCAGCTTCCGCCAAAATTCCAGACCCAGGACGCGCCCGCCCACCGCCGGCTGAAGGTAAAACCCGATGATGGGGATCTCCCGGGCCACCGTGGCGCAGTGCTGCAGAAGGGCGCGGTTCTCTTCATGCGCCAGAGCCGCCAACGACAAAAGGCCGGCGTGGTAACCGCATTCTCTCGAGAAAACCGCCTCGGCAACAGCTTGCCGGGTGCGCCCGCAAATCCCGGCAATGCGGACCGTTTGGCGCCGTATAGCCTTGTCGCACTGCTCGACAACCGACGCCGCCAGTTCAAGCACCGGTTTGAACAAGCCGATCTTGGGATCGCGGATTTCAAACTGGGTCGTATGCACTCCCACGGCAATGCCTCCCGCTCCCGCCGCATGGTAATAGCGGGTCAAGGCGCGCTGGCGCCGCTCGTCGAACTCCCTAGCGCGGGTCAAGGCCAGCGGGTGCGCCGGGATGACCACGCCATCCTGCAGAACATTCGAGACCCAGGCGGGAACAGTGGGATAGACAGCCATAGACGACGCTGGAAGGTTAAAACTGGCCGCTGCGCACTTCGAAATGGGTCGGTTTCCCCAAGGTCGCCCCGCCGCGCTTGATCCAATCGGCAATCCACTCGAGCACCCGATCGACGGGAGTGGCGGGCGGTCCCAGGGCGGTGAAGAGCCTCGACGCGTTGCTGAGCAGCGCGGTGTCCGCTTCGGCGCCTGCAAAGAGCGGCTCCCGTCCCATCCCTTGGCCAAAGCGGAGCGCCAGATCACGGACCTTGAGCCTCTCCAACCCGGTCAGATTGAAGACCGCCGATGGACTCGACGCCAGGGCGAAGGCTCGCAGAATTGCATCATTGGCGTCGCCTTGCCAAAGGCAATTGAGATAGCCGGTGCTCAGATCGATCGGCTGGCGGTTCCAGACCTTTTGCGCGATGTCCACCAGCACGCCGTAGCGCAGCTCAACAGCGTAATTCAGCCGCAAGATAGCGAAACGCGTGTTCCGTGTGCGTGAGTAGTATTCGAAAATTCTCTCGCGAGCCAATGCGGCGGAACCGTACTCCCCAACCGGCGACGGAGGATCGTCCTCGTTGCATCCTCCACATTGCACCGGGACCAACGGGTAAACGTTGCCGGTAGAAAGCGCCACGATTCGCGAGGATGGATACCGTTCCGCAACGTGGGCAGGGACCAGGGTGTTGACGGCCCAGGTCTGCCAGGGGTTCTGCTGCGTCCCGAACTTCATCCCAACCAGGTAGACCACGTCCTGAGCCTCGGGCAACCGCATGGTATCGTCCCGGTTGAGCAGATCACACGGGATCGTCTCGATCTCACATTCCTCGAGCCAGCGCCGGCTGCGAGGATCGGTAAACCGGCTGACCGCGACAATGCGGAGCGTTCGGCCGGCCGCCATGGCCGCGCGGCGCGCCAAAAGGCAGAGCGAAGGTCCCATCTTTCCGCTGGCGCCCAGGACCAGGAGCGGACTCTTGATCTGCGAGGTGAAATCGACCAGTTGCGGCGACGGGCGGGTGAGGATTGCGTTCAGTTCATCCTCTGAACGGATCCTCGCGGGCAGCGGCCCTTGGGTGGCAATTTCGTTTTCCATGAAGAGCTCTCGGAAGGATCATGCCAGAACCGCGCGCAAAAAGCCAAGCGCCGGACCGCCTGGACAGGACCGCTTGCCGGTTTCCACCAAAAGAGGGGTGGCCGTCACCGAAAGATGAAGTGCGCCAGGAACACAGCGGTCAGCGCCCAGCCCATCCATGGAATGCGGCCTGCCCTTCCGGTCCCGAGCATGAATCCGGCATAGACCACGTAACCGATGGCCAGGCCTTCGCTGATGCTGAAGGTAAGGGGCATCAGGATCAGGATCATTACGGCGGGGACGGCGGTCCCGAAATCGCGCAGATCAATCTTGGCCATGCCCTGCATCATCAAAACTCCCACAATCACCAAGGCGGGAGCCGTGGCCACGAGCGGCACGATCCGGATGATGGGATGGAAGATCAGCGCCAGCAGAAAACACGCGGCCACCACCCACGATGTCAGGCCCGTCCGGCCGCCTTCCTCAACGCCCGCAGCCGACTCGATATAGCTGGTCACGGTCGACGTCCCCAAGGTGGCCCCCACCATCGCCGCCGTGGCGTCGGCCGCCAGAGCCCGCTCGATCCGGGGCAGGTTTCCTTGCGCATCAAGAAACCCCGCCCGCTCGCACACGCCGATCAACGTCCCCATGTTATCGAACAGGTCCACAAACAGCAGTGCGAGAATCACCGGGATCAGCTCAATGAAATGCGCGAACACATAACCGAAATCGAGCGCCAGAAACGTGGGTGCGAGCGATGCGGGCGCATCGATCAGCGTTTCCGGGAGCGCCGTGAGCGTCCCTTTGCCGTCCGGGCCTGGCAGGAAGAACCCCAGCACCGTCAGAAGGGCGATGGAAAGAATCATGGCGCCGCGAAACTTCCGCCACATGAGCACCGAGGTCAGGAGAATGCCAAAAACCACCAGCAGCGCGGAAGGTTTGGACAGGGCGCCTGCTTTCACAAACGTCACCGGGTCCGCGGCGATGATTCCGCCGTTCTTCAGTCCAATAAAGGCGATGAAAAGGCCAATCCCGCAACTGATCGCGATCTTGATCTCGGAGGGGATCGATTCGATCAGCTTTTGCCGCAGCCCGGTCAACGTCAGGATCAGGAAGAGCATGCCGCTCAGAAAGACCATTGCCAGCGCCGCTTGCCAGGGAATGTTCATGCCCAGGCAGACGGTATAAGTGAAGAACGCGTTGATGCCCATCCCCGGCGCAAGGGCAATCGGGTAATTGGTCGCCAAGCCCATTACCGCCGTCATGATCGCCGAACCCAGAGCGGTCGCGCTGATCACTGCCCCGGCGTCCATTCCCGTCTCCGACAGAATCGCCGGATTCACCGCCAGGATGTAGGCCATGGCGGCAAACGTGGTCAAACCCGCGGTGATCTCGGTCCGAAGATTGGTGCCCTGCGCTCGCAGTTGGAAGAATCTCTCAAGCATGCGCCCGCATTCTTACCGCCGCCAGGCCGGTCCAAACAAGCCTGAGATCACGGCGACGGCCGTTTGGATAAGGCAGGCCGGTTCGGAGCGCCGGTGGCAATTGATGACTTTCAAGGGCCGGCCCGGCGGTCCGGCCCTGCCTTTCCTGCCGCTGGTTCAAGCAGTCCCGGTGTCCCCGCCTGCCTTCCCTTGGGCTAGGATCCGCTTCGATGGGACATATTTCGACACAAACTCCCGCCGAAACTCGGAGAACGTTCCCGCCGCAAGGTGCTCTCGAACGTCGGCCATGAGCTTCAAATACATGTGGGAGTTATGGACGCTCACCATGCGCAATCCCAGGATCTCTTCCACATTCAAGAGATGCCGCAGATAGGCCCGCGAAAAGTTCCGGCACGCGTAGCATTCGCACCCTTCTTCAATCGGGTGGAAATCGGCCTTGTTAAATCCCGCTTTGACGCTGACAGCGCCCTTCCGTGTGAAGGCCGTCCCGTTCCGCGCCACCCGCGTGGGCAACACGCAATCGAACATATCAACGCCGCGCGCGACCAATTCGACCATTTGGGCCGGGGTGCCCAGCCCCATGGCATATCGCGGTTGGTCCTGCGGAAGGAACGGTTCGGTCATTTCCACCGCTCGCATGATTTCCGCCTCGGGTTCCCCCACGCTCAAGCCGCCGATGGCGTAACCGTCGAATCCAAGCGTCACCAACTCCCGGGCGCAATGTTCGCGCAGGGCGGCATGGGTTCCGCCTTGCACAATTCCGAACACGCACTGTCCTGGCGCGTGCGGTTGCCCCCGGCATTCTGCCGCCCAACGCAAGGTTCGCTCGACGGCGTCTTTGCAGGCCTTCAAGGTAGCCGTGTGCGGAGGGCACTCGTCGAACACCATCGCTATGTCGGACCCCAAGTCGCGCTGGACCTGCATCGCCTCTTGCGGTCCGAGAAACAGGAGCGAACCGTCAAGATGCGAGCGAAACTCGACCCCGTGCGCTTTGATCTTGCGAATCTTGGCGAGGCTGAAGACCTGGAAACCGCCGCTGTCCGTCAGGATAGGATGCGGCCAACTCATGAACCGATGCAGGCCGCCCGCTTGCCGGATGATTTCCATGCCTGGACGGATGCTCAGGTGATAGGTGTTGCCCAGCAGGATCTGGGTGCCCATTTCCCGCAACTCGCGCGGATCAAGCGCCTTGACGCTGCCTTGGGTGCCCACGGGCATGAACACGGGCGTTTCGATTTCTCCATGGTTGGTATGGAGCCGGCCCAAGCGTGCTTTTGACCCTGAATCTGTCCTAAAGAGCTCAAACATGCGTCATGGCCATCCTTGCCATGGTCAAGACAAGGTCCCAAGCAAATAAAACCAGATTACGGTCCAGGGTCGGCCCAACGGTCCGGCCCTGCATGAGAAAAAGCCGCGGCCGCTCATTGCAAGCAGCCGCGGCATGAGAGGCAAGGTTTGCCGGGGTTACAATTCGCTGGCGGTGTAAGTGGAATCGAGCGTTTTGCTGATCCGCTGTTTGCATTCCACCAGGTGGGCGCGGGTGGTGTCGTCCAAGGTGTCGGCCTTGGTTTGCAGCACCTTATCGATGCGGGTGCCAAGGTCGCTCAGGTGCAAGCGCGCCAGGCTTCGGGCGTCGGCGGGGACGCTGCTCGCGCCCAGGACAACCACATAGCCATAAACATCTTCGACACTGCTCCGGCGGGTGCCAACGACCATGGCCATCAACCGTCTGAGATGCTCGCGCTGGAGGTTTCTGCGAATGGTCGTATAGGAACTCGTGCCCCCGTTGAGTTCGGACCAGATATTCTCGGTCAGGGTTGAGAAGATCTCTTCCATTTTGAGCGGCTTGGCGTCCGGCTCTGATTGAAGCTCCTGGTTCTGGATGCGCGACAGGATGTTGGGAGAGAAGCACTGATTGAGAACGATTCTCTGGATCGCCAGCACGCGGCTGTAGATTGGGTAATCGATGCTGCCGCCCACAGCGATGGAATCACTGCCCCAATGCAGCCAGTTCTGTGTTGCCAACCTCCGGAGGAGAGCCGGCGAGAACTGAAACGCGTCGTCGTTCAAAAGGTGCTCCACGGCGAATTGAAGCGCCTCGCGCTGTTTCTTCCCGGGGACGGGCACGATCGGGTCGCGGCTATTGGCTCCGCCTTTGAAATCGCGGGAAACGTACTGCCCGCCGATAAAGGCGGTCGCGATATAGGCGGCATTGCCATATTGATTGAACAGCACCGAGAACGCGGAGCGCAAGCGGGCCCACGATTCCCCGTCTTTGACGACGCGCTGATCGAGGTCTTTCAGGAGATCGGAGGCCAGCTGCATTCGGTTCTTTCCGAATTCCATGGGATCGGAACCGAGGTCATAGACGTTCACCAGCGGATCGTCATTGAGATACATGTCTTCGTCGGTGGCAAACATCATTTCGGGCTCAGGGGACCGGGCCGCAATCTTGGCCAACTCGACAGCTTCGTCGCCTTCGATCGGCCTGTAAGCGTATTCGATCGCCCAGTAATCATACGGGCCAAGGGTCACGCTGGCGTAGTCGCCCTGTTTCTGGCCTTGGGGTGCGATGTTGATGGGGTTGTAATCCATCACGCTCCCGCTCATGCCTTTGACGCGAGTGATGCTCGTGTCGTTGACCTCGTCGTAATCCAGCATGGTGCTCGCCTTGAAGTTGTGGCGCAGCCCGAGCGAATGGCCCACCTCGTGCATTACGACTTCCTTAATCGCCTGGCCCAGGAACTCCTCCGGAAGCTTCGCGGCGCCGTCGCCGCCGGGCCCGGGTTGGGCGAGAGCCATGGCGGCCAAGCTGTACTCGTGCAGGCGCATGGAACTGAGCTGGCAAGTATGGAACCTCCCGGCCGCAAACCGCCGGTGCAATGCCCGTTGCAGCGGGGTCCATTCGGAAGGAACAAGCTCGAGCTTGAGCCCCTCTTCTGTGACCAGGTTGTGCCCCGCGTTCCGGCGCGCGGAAGGAAGGGGGAACGGCAGGCCATAACCATTCTTCGCCGCCAACATGGGGCTGATGATCTCGGCCATTCCGAGGATGGCTGGCGGGCCAGCGGAGGCCTGTGCTCCGGGGACCGGGGTGCCCACAAGGTAAGCGTGCTGCGTCTTCCAATAGCGAATCCAGCTCGCGTCGAAGATCACGTCGCCATCGATCATTTCGCCGGTCAACGGGTTCGAACGGAGCGCCGACATCGCAAAGGTGGAGCTGGTCGTGATCCAGCGGAAGGTGCAGTAATTGATATCTTCGGGATCGAATTCATCGCGGTCGTTCTGCCAGCGCACCGCGATGGCATTGCGGAAACCGACTTTCTCGAACGCCTTGTTCCACTCGAGGATGCCGTCCTCCACATAGGGCCGGAACTCCTGCGGGACGTTGTCTTCCACCCACCAGACGATCTGCTTTTTCTGGGGAGAGACTTTCGCCTTGGGATCGGCCTTTTCAAGTCGCCAACGGTTGATAGTGCGGACGAACTCGGTTGAAGGATCGGCCGAACCGAAATCCTTGGTGGCATTCAGGAAATGGCCAACGCGGTGATCCGCCAAACGCGGTTTGTAACCGGGCTCCGGCAGCTTCGAGAGGCTATAATGGATCACAAGAGTGATGCCCCGGGAATCGACCACTCCGTCGTCTTCGGAAGCTGAGCCTGACAGCGAACGCCCCGAGAAGGTGGCTTCCACCTGCAGCTCGATGTTGTTCGGGAAAGTCTTGATCTTCGCCCACGTGCTGCGGTTGCGATCCATCGGACCAATGCCAAGCTGCGCGAAATCGGTGAGGAAAATCTGGCTCAGGTCGATCAGGATGCCTTGCCCGGCCGGGTTGATCGAGATGATGGGGAGCGCCATCAACACCGAATCGGCGTAGTTCTGCTGCACAGCCTTGAGCAGCGGCGTGTTGTCCGGAGCTCGGTAATGGATATTTCGGCGCAAGAGCTGGATCTTGTCGCCGGTCTGCCGGAACAGGACGATCCACTCGTCGCCAAAATTGAGAGGTTGCCCCGCCGAAGCCAGCCCGCGAGCGATCGCGATCGGCGCCAGAAGGGGCTGATTCAACTGGGGCGGTTTGATCTCGGCGTAAAGCGTCTCGTTGGTGCGATACAGGGTGAACAAACCGTCGAAACGCTCCGTCCCGCGGGTTACCTCGCTGAAATCCTTATACTTGGAAGGAGGGCGTTGCGGCGCGGCCGGCGCACTGGCGGGAGGCGCGGCAGGGGTTTGTGCGTTTAATTGAACCGACTGCAGGCAGACGGCGGCAAGTGCCAGAGCCGCCAACCCGACTCCGAGAGGTCCCCGGATCGCATGGCGAGGACCTGATCGCCCGTGGGGGAATTCACGACGATCCCACACTGTTTTTTGCTCAGACCAAATTGAGGGATTTTCCATGCCACGATTTGGACCAAACGAAGGCGGATTTCAAGTGAAATGCGCGCCTGCGACGGGTGCCACCAAGAAAGCGCAGGCTCACAGCGCGGCGCGTTCCAGGGCCTGCGTCAGTTGCTCTACCGTATAGGCATCGCTGGCGAAAACCTCTTTGCCAGTCCGAGAGTAGACAACCAGGTACGGGATGGTGCGCCGCCCCACCTCCAGAAGTTTTCGGTTTCCCTCAACATTGTTGCCGGTGATATCGACTTTGATGGGCACAACGCCCTCCGAATTCAGGAGCGAAACCACCTTCGGATGATGCAGGACCGTCTGTTCGAGCGCGTGGCAATTCAGGCACCAGGCCGCGGTGAATTCAAGGACCACAACTTGGTTCCCCTGCTGCGCCTTCGCCATACGTTCCGGGGTGTAGTAAACCCACTTCACGGGGCTGCTCTGGGTAAACCGGATGCCCAGCCCAAGGGCAAGCACGACAAAAACCACGCCCAAACCTCCGAACAGAACGCGCTTTGCGAGACTCCGGGTTAACTGAAAGGTGCGCCATGCCAGCCAGACTCCCGCCGCGGCAATGAACAGCGCCACCACCCACCAATAGGCCTGCGTGGGCGGATCCGGCGGTTCAGCCACCCATCCGGCAAGCCCGGTCCCGAGGAAGTAGGCGCCCGCGGCCAGCATTAGCAAGCCCATGACTTGTTTGATCAGTTCGCTGGCAGGGCCCGTTCGAGGCATGCGCTTGACCAGGCCAGGGAACGCCGAGAGCACAAGGTAAGGCAAGGCCATCCCGATCCCGATCGCCGCGAACGTGCTCAAAGTCACAACCGCATGCTGGGTGGCCGCCCACGCCGCCGCCGCCCCCATAAACGGCGCCGTGCACGGCGTCGAAAGCACCGCGGTCATAATTCCAAAGAGAAAGGAGCCTCCCGCAGATTCCTGGGAGGGGTTTACGCGATAGACCCATTGAGGCAGGCTGATCGCAAAGACCCCGCACATCCCGATGGCCATGGCGCAGATGATCCCCCCAACGCCGATCGTGAATGCCGGGTACTGAAAGAGCTTGTTCGTGGCGTCGAAACCGCTGATCGAACTGACCGCCAACGCCAGCGCCAGCCAAAAAGCCACCACCCCCAGCGCCAGCATCACCCCGAGCGCAAAGCACCGCCGCCGATTGCCCGCAGCTTGTGAAAGCCCCATGATCTTGATCGGAATCAGCGGCAGGACGCACGGCGTGAAGTTCAGGAGCATTCCGCCAATCGCCGCCACAATGAGCAATAGCCACAACCGCGAAGGCTCAATCTCGAAGTCCCATCCGAAAAAAGGCATCTTCAGCCGTTCCTTAAGCTCCTGCATCCCGGCGAAAATCTCCGGATTGGTCTTCGTGACTTCCATTCCAGGCGCGGCGATAGTCAGTTTGACCGGCGCGCTGGCGTCGGTCGGGAACAGGCATTGTTTATCGTCGCACGCCTGGTAACTCACCTTGAATTCCAGCTCCAAATCCCCAGGCTGCGCCGCCGGCGTGACGGACACCGGAATGTAAATGATCGTCCGCCCGGAAAAGACCTGGATTCGCTCCTTGCTCTCGCCGAATCCGAATTCGATCTCGTGAGGCGGCGGGAAGATGGGGGTGCTGCTCTGGACCGTGGGCGGCGCCTTCGCCAGTTCAATCTGGGTCGGGATGAACGGGTCTTTGGCGGTGTTGGCATTGACATGGTACGGCTCACGAATATCCAACGCGATCGCCACCACCGTCTGGCCACCGGGTCGCACCGCGCTGTCGGAGACGTAATGCGAAACCTGCACAACCGGCGCCCCCCCGCCGAAGAACCCGCCCGCGCCGCCCATTTGCGGCCATGCACGAACCCCACTCACCAGGCACGCCAGGACGGCCAACATCAGGCAACGGCAAACGTTTCTCATGATAAACGTCTTGATCATACATCGGGGCGGCAGCTTCGCCAAACGCTTGTGCCCTGGAACAACCTCCACAATCGGCCGAAGCAAACCAGGCGGCGCGACAACGGTCGCCTCTGCCATACGGGGCCGTCGTCAGGAATCTGAGACGTGCTCCAGCGCCGCTCGAAGGGCAGCACCGGGCACCGGTTGTCCGTGCTCGACCTCCCCAATCCGCTTCGCAAGCACGAATCGGACTTCGCCTTCGCTCACCTTTTTATCCAAGCGCATGGCCGCCAGGAGCTTCTCCACCTGCGACCGGCCAAGACGGACCGTTGTGGGGAGGCCCGCACGCGCCAGCAGCGTGCCGATTCGTTCGACGTGACTTTGGGCCAGGCCCAGTTGCGACGCGGAAACATGTGCGGCCGCCACTTGCCCGATGGAAATCGCTTCCCCATGCAGGAACCGGCCGTACCCGGACACGGCCTCCAACGCATGCCCAATCGTGTGCCCGAAGTTCAGGATCGCCCGCAGACCCGACTCTTTCTCGTCATGCGCCACGACGTGCGCCTTGATGGCGCAACATCGGCTCACTATGGCAGCCAGAACCCCCTCTTCGCGCGCCATCAAACTCTCCAGGTCCTTTTCCAGGCGGCGGAAAAAGGCGGCGTCAAAGATGATCCCATACTTGATGACCTCACCCAGGCCCGCGCAGAACTCGCGCTTGGGCAGGGTGTCAAGGGTGGACAGGTCGCAGAAGACGAAGCTCGGCTGGTAAAAGGCCCCAACCAGGTTCTTGCCCGCGGGAAGATTGACTCCAACCTTGCCGCCCACCGAGCTATCTACTTGTGCCAGCAAAGTCGTGGGAACTTGCACGAACGGAATACCGCGGAGGTAAGCGGCCGCAACAAACCCGGCGAGGTCGCCAATCACGCCACCCCCCAGGGCCACCACAAAGGATTTGCGCTCCAATCGGGCGGCGGCCAATCGTTCGAAGCATCGGCTGGCCATTTCGAGGCTTTTGGAGGTCTCTCCGGCCGGCACCGTGATCAGAACGGGATCGAACCCGGCGCTCACGAGCGATTTCAATGCCGCATCGGCATAGAACTTCGCCACATTTCGGTCCGTAATCACCGCGCAGCGCGATCCCAGGGCGTGTTTGGCGCATTCAGCCCCCAACTGCGGGAGCAAACCCCGCCCGATCAGAATTCGATAAGTTCGGTCCGCCAACGGGACCTTGACGACGCGCATGGAGGCAGAATACGGGTCGGCGGGGAGGTGTCAAAGGCTGCCTGGCCCCTGAGAACGGTGTTGGGGCCTGCGAGATCAGGCGCAAGTCACCGGTTCTCCCGCCCTCCTTTTGGGCTTCTTCCGGGGTTCACCCGTAGATCACCCGTAGTTCACCCGTAGTTCACCCGTTGGCGGACGGGTGATCTACGGGCCAACCCCGGGTCATCAACGCGGCATCCCCGAATCCAGCGGCAATTGACGTCTCAAAGGACCGAAAGCGCGTTTCAACCCCGGATTGGGCGCCGGAAAGCTGGCACTTGCCGGACGCGAAACGTCGCACAGTCTGGTGACAAAAAGTCATCAACGAGATGAAACGCGGGACGACGGGCACGGTCAAATGAGCGATGGAAACGTCTCGGAGTCCAAGCTGGGGCACTGAATCGCGTTTGGACAAATCTCGATGCTGGATCTTGTTGGGTTCGCTTGTGTTGAACGGCGGGCTGGCAGTGTGGCTGATCGGCAGTTTGGCGAATGGACCTCAGTTGGCATCGACGCCCCCTCCAGACCATACGAAGGTTTCCCCTGGTCCGGGGCAGATCGCCCCAGCGCGTATCAATCGGGCCGGACCTCGACTGGAGAACGATGGCCCTGCCCCGCCGTTTCACTGGAGCGAACTCGAGTCCTCGAGCTACCCGGATTACATCGCAAAGCTGCGCGCAGCCGGCTGCCCGGAATCGGTGATTCGTGACGTTATCACCGCCGACCTGGCGCAGGTTTACGCGGCGCGCGCCCGCCAGATTTGGACACCAACCCCGCGCGAGTACTGGCGAAAACCGAGGCAATCCGACGCCGATCGGCCCAATCCCAGCCAGATGAAACAGTTGATGGCCCTCGACCGAGAACGACAGGACGTCCAACGAACCCTCCTTGGGACGACCGTTCGACAGCAGGAGTTGATCGATCTTGTATTCCTGCAGCTTCACGGCGCCGAACGCAGCCTAGCTTGGCTTCCGGAAGATCGACGCAGTGTCGCTTTGAACACTTTGGAAAAGGCCGGCTATTTCGCCGAAGAGGAAGAACAACAGTCCAAGGCGCCCGTCGGAAAGACCCGCGCAAGCATCGAGGAAGGCTGGAAGGTGCAGGCGCGCCTTCTCCAAGGGGTTCTCACCCCGGCCGAACTTCAAGAGTTCACGATGCGTTCTTCTATGAAAGCGAGCATACTCCGCAGTGAGCTATCGTTCTTTGACGCGACGCAGGCCGAGTTCGATGCCATCCTGGCGATGCGCGAGAAGCATGACGCCGACAGTTCACTCCCAGTCGATGTTTACGCGCGCAAGGCAGCCGAATGTGCGGCTGTGCGAGAGGTCCTCAGCGAGCAGCGGGCTCAGGAGTATGAACGAGCCACCGACCTGTTCTACATCTGGGCGCGACACGCCGGAGAGCGGTTCGGGCTGCCCGAGGAAACCGCGTCGCAGGCCTGGGCTGTGAAACGAGAGACCATGGCGGCGGCCGATCAGGTTCGCCGTGACCCAGCCCTCAGTGACGCGGACAAGCGGCAGCGGTTGACTGGACTAAAGCAATCGGCCGGCGCGCAATTGGACGAGATGCTCGGAACAGCCGCATCCCAATACGCCCGCCAAGGCGACGGCGCCTGGCTGCAAATCCTTGATCAACGCACCCAGCCATGAACCTGATTTTGCGATCGAGCCTGGTGCTGAACGCGGTCTTGCTGGTGATCGCAATGGCAAGGTTGCTCTCGAGTCGGCCCAACCCGATTCCCACGACGACCCCGGCGCGTCCCGACGCTGTCACAGCGCCATTTGTTCCGAATGCCGAACCGCCCACACAAGTCCCCGGCGTGGCGAATACCCGGAAAGGCTGGGATTGGGTTGAGAGTTCGGATCCCCGGCGTCTTATCGCGAATCTCCGCGAGGTGGGGTGCCCAGAGGAGACAATCCAGGATATGGTTTGGCTGCGGCTTGTCCGCGCCATGCGCCAACGCCTGCTGGAGCAGACAGGCCAACAACAGCGATCCGTCCCCTACTGGAAAGCGCCTTCCGCTGAACAAACGCGAGCTCAGTTCTCATTGCGACGCAGTCTTCTGGACGAAGCCGCAGAGACTCTGGAAGGACTGTTTGGTGGAGATGAACTCGCCATTCGGATGCGCGTCGCCGGTTTGCCACAGAGGGAGCAGCCTTACGCTTACCTTTCGCCGGAAAAGGCGTTAGCCGTTCGACAGATCACACGCCGCTTCACGGCTCTGGAAGAGGAACTGCGCGATTCCAATGTCCCAGGCGGTTTTATGGATCCTGATAGCCGCGCCAGGCAGAAGGCACTTGAGTTGGACAAACTGGTTGCCATAAGCCAGGTGCTTACACCGGCCGAATACGACCTTTACCTTTACCGCAGTTCCTCCACCGCCGATTACGTTCGAAGAACCCTGCCGGAAGCCCAGTCGGAAGAGGACTTCAAGCGCATGGTTAAGGTCGCTTTGGAATTCGAGAAGGGTCACCTCGATGCGAGCTTAGGGGTGCGCTACGCGCTCCAAGATCCCGATGGCCCTGCAACCAAGGCGCAGAAAGAAGAGGAGCAAGCGTTTCGCCAGCGACTGGGCGAAGAACTGGGCGGCAACCGCCTCGCAGAACAGGAGGAACTCGAGGCGTCCCGGGAACGCCAGCAAAGAGAAGCCGAGGGGCGTGCTCGATCCATCGCCGAAATCACCGAAATTGGCGCGACGGAAGAAGAAGCCGGAAAACTCTTGGACCGCCTCATGGCTCTTCAACCGAAAATGGACGCGCGCGCCAAAGAGATGCTGCCCGAGAATCCTGCCCCCGAACAGCGCCAGGCGTTTGAGGCGGTCATCAAAGCTGAACTGGAGCAGGCCGCCACCGAAATCATGGGTGAGGCCAAGGCCAAGAAATTGATCAAGAAGTTCGAGCGCGAAGCGAGACGGTAAGAGCCGCTCGAACATCCGCAAGGGAGCGCAAGGCTCTTGTTGCCGAACCGGTCCGCCTTATCAAAGGAGATTCCAGTTATGACTTGGGACATGAATAGATGTCCCACTGGGTCATAAATCCTCGAA
Organism: uncultured Verrucomicrobiota bacterium; assembly: GCA_964578605.1. GTDB lineage: Bacteria > Verrucomicrobiota > Verrucomicrobiia > Limisphaerales > SIBE01 > JAXMHN01. The sequence continues at coordinate 55,515 of CAZODO010000017.1, forward strand.
CGTGCCGGTCTTCTCCCTTAGTCTTCGCTTTCGGGACTGCTGGGTCGCGAGCACGAGCGCATGCTCCCGGACTCCTTCCGAAGATCCAGAGCCGTAGCACTCCTTGATCTCAGCCGGGGTCAACGGTGGCGGGTTGAGATAGCCGTTCTCTTCACGTTCCATCCTTCGCAGCGCCTCCCTTACGACCTCGCTCTGGTTGTTGAACCGGCCCTGGCTAATCATCCTCGCGATAAACCTTTCATTCTCCTTAGCCAACGCAAATGCCATGTTACGAGTCAGCCAACTAATGGCAGCTCAGTCAAGAACCGCTGACGAGCGCACCCACGCGCGTCAGGGATGCAATGCACCGCTTCCTGCTTGCCAGAGCGGGGAATTGGAGGCGCCAGACGGATCATGTCAAAATGGGAACAAATTGTTCTCATTCACATAAAGGGTTCATCCGCAACCTTTTCTATCATCGTACGATAAGCCCAGTTCATAGTGAGGAATGGGATTCTGTTGAGGAACGCGCCAGCCGTCGCAAGCTCGCAGTCTGAGCCCTGCGAACCTCGCGGGTTTACCCCTTTACCTCCGGCGTGCGCAGGCGCCAGATGGCCGCCAGCATGCTGCCCATCACCGAATGGAACACAGCCGAAATCGCGCAAGGGACCGGAGCGGTGGGCAATTGGGGAAAGTTGTTCTGCGCCAGCGCCGCGCCCAACCCTGAGTTCTGCATCCCCACCTCGATGGAGATGGTGCGATTGACGATCGTGCCGTAGCCGAGCATCCACGAGAAGAGGTAGCCGAACCCAAAGCCGCCCGCGTGCAAGAGGAACACGGCCAACAGCAAAACGCCGCCTGACTCTTTCACATCACGGGCGCTTTGGCCGATGATGCTGGACACGATCAGCACGATGGCGATGACCGAAACCAGTGGGGCCACGGGCAGAACGGCGTTCACGAACCGCGGAGTGGCGTGGTGCAAAAGCAGCCCGATCATGACCGGCAGCAACACGATTTGCACGGTGTCGAGAAAGAGCTTCCAGGCATCAACGGGGACATACGTTCCTGCCAGCCACTTCGTGAGCAACGGGGTCATGAATATCGCCGCAAACGTGGACGCGGTCGTCATGAGCACCGACAGCGCCACGTCGGCCCGCGCGATATAACTCACGACGTTCGACGCGGTCCCGCCCGGACAACATGAAACCAGGATGAGCCCCACCGCGTAGGGGGTGGGTAGTTGCAGCAATCGCGCCACTGACCAGCCGAGAAGTGGCATGATCAGGTATTGCGCCACCAGGCCGGCCGCAACGGTCGCCGGCATCCGCAAGACACGCTTGAAATCCTGAAAGGCAAGCGTCATGCCCATTCCCAGCATGATGACCGCCAACCCCCACACGATGGCCTTGCCGCGGAACCAGGTGAAAACCGGGGGATGGATCAGCGCGATGACGCCTCCAAGGACAACCCATAGAGGGAATAGGTTGGTGGTCAGGTTTAGCCAGCGTCTCATGATCGGCCGGGCGGGAGTGAATTCGTGGCGGTTTAACGTCGCAGACCCATTTCCTCAAAGGGCACCGGTTTGAAGCCGGGCAGGCGCTTGAACACGGGCGCATCGGGGCGCAGGCGGTAGTCGGGCTTGGCGGCGTCCACGAAACCAGGGTCGTCGCTGGTGGACCAGTTCTCGCCCGGCTCAAGCTGCCAATTGCCGCCGGAAACTTCGCCGCACCGGACAAAGAGATTCGAGCGTGCGCGGTTTACCCTGGCGACGGTCGCGGGAGGGTCCAGGTAGCCGATCAACTCCGGGTATCGGACCGTATAAGGCGGCTTGGTGATGTCCACCTCTTGCAGAAGCTTCTCCACGAAGAAGCAATCCTGCCCGCCTTTCAGCGCGTCCCTCCAGCGGGCGTCGTCCCAAGGCGCGGACCCCAGGGCGCGTTTGCAGTCGACGAAAATATTGTTCTCCGCCTTGTTGTCATGCCCCCCATGGGAAAAGACGGTGCCGAAAGATCCCTTGCCAGGCTCGCCGCACCGCACGAACACATTGCCGAAGACCAGGTCCCCGCCATCTCCGTCATCGAAGTAAACAGCGGCATTGCCGTGGCCCATGGGACTGCCGATATCGTGCCAGTAATTGAACTGGATGCGGTTCCCGCGGCAGGAAGGATTGCGGCCCTTGTAAAGAGCGCCGCAGTCGTCGGTCTCGGTGCAGACATGGTGGACTTCGTTGAATTCGAACAGGTGGTCATTGCCGCCTACGAAGACAGCCTGGTGGGGCGCGTCATGGATCAGGTTATGGGCGGCACGGTTGCCGACGCCTTGAAAAGAAAGCCCGTAGGCCGCGGTGAGTTGGTGTTCGGAAAAGCGCCAGATGTGATTGTTGCTGGCCTCATGACCGGCAGGCGTCAGCGTTCTGCGATCGCCGCCTCCGAGCACCAGGCCGCCTTGGCCGGTATGATGAATGTCGCACGACAACACACGATGCTTGGAACCCCCGTTCACCCGGATGCCCAATCGGCGCATGTTCCGCACCTCGCACGCCGCAATTTCGCATCCCATCCCGTCCACCACCTCGATCCCGTTATCCAACCCGCACTCGAGCGTGAAACCGCGAAACACGACATGAGAAGCGTTCCGGAAGGCCACCACCGGCTCGTCGAGCATGGCCAGGGTCACCCGCGCGCCATTCCACTCGCCGGGCGGCCACAGATACATGCAGCCCGATTTGCGGTCGACGTAGAACTCGCCCGGCTGGTCAAGTTCCTCCAGCAGATTCAAAGCCCGGTAACGGCGCGGTGACGGGTTACCCTGCATAAGGCTATAGAGGTGCGGCGCGGCCAGGTCGATGCGGCGCGAAGCGGGATTGATTCCGGCCACCCGGATCGCCTCGTCGTACCAATCGTAACACCAGTAGCCCTGGAGCCAAACGCCTTCACGCACGATCCACCGGGCCGGCCGTTCGCCGGCGTACTCAAAGCTCCCCGCGAGCCCGCGTTTGTCACCATCCCGCGGGCGAGAGCCCGAATCCAGAATCCGCGCAACGGTTGCCCAACCCGCGTTCGGCCAGCGGGCAAGAGCCATCCGGCTTTCGTTGAAGAAGAGTTCGGGACCAGGCGGCACGCCGTGGTAAGCGACAGGAAACGGCGGCAGATTCGTCGCGCCCAGGCTCGCGAGATCGACCTTCATAACCCGCCCGCGCGCCGCGGGATCAAGGCGCTCGATAATCGCCGGCTCCGTCACCGATTGCCAAGCCGACGCGGATACCGACACCCCTCCGACCAGCCTCACCGGCTCACCGGGCGCAACCTCCCAGACGACAGGCCGGATCGCTGTGCCCGAGTCCTCCAGACCGAGCGTGAACGTCGAGCGAACCTCATAAACGCCCCCGTGGACGATGACCCTGCGCGTTTCTCGCGCGTCGGCCGCCCGCACCGCCTGACGCGCCCTTTCCAAAGTGGCAAAGGGTTTGTCCCGATCTCCGGAATTCTTGTCGTTCCCGGTCACGGCGACATGGAAGACCGTCTCCGCCGCCGTCAAACCAGTGACGGCCAAGAGCAGAGCTACGCCCCAGGTCCATGGGAACACGCGGTCCCTGTTCGCGATGCCGCCTCTTCTCCGTTTGAGCTTGCGCATAGCCGGCAGCATATCCCGTCAAGCAGCTTTGCCAAGCGATTCGCCCTCCGGCCTCGAAGGAAACAGCGTGACCTGGCGGCGCCCCGGCGCAATGATAGGTCCACTCTGCGATGAACCACGACCTTGATCCCGCGCGCGGCCTTCCGGCACTCCAGCGAATTCTTCCTCCCGCGTCTTCGCGAAAACCGCAACCCGCAACCCTCACACGCCGGCATTTTCTGTTCACGGCCGGCGGAAGCCTCGGCGCGATCGCTGCCGGCACCTTGGCCAGTCCTGGCTCTCTCTTCGGGGCCGCGAACGCATCCGGCAGCGCGGCATCCCCGCCGGCTCTGGAGCCGCTCAACCGTTTTCCCAGGATGGTCCAGGAATACTTCGTGGAGCGGCTTCGCGAAACCGAGGCGCTAAACCGAAAGGCGAAGTCGCTTCTCCAGAACAGAGCCGACGCCGAAAGGTACGTCGCGACGGTGCGCGAGAAGATCCGCGCGTGCTTCGGCCCGTTTCCCGAGAAGACGCCGCTCAACCCGCGCATTACCGGGACGGTGGAGCGTGACGTTTACCGGATCGAGAAGGTGATCTTCGAGAGTCGTCCCGGCTTCCTGGTCGTGGGTAACCTCTACCTCCCGAAAGCCCAGACGGCTCCGTTGCCCGGGGTGGTCGGCGTTTGTGGCCACTCGGACGCGGGCAAAGCGATCGATGCTTACCAGTCGTTCGCGCAGGGCCTGGCCCGGCTGGGATATGTCGTCCTCATCATTGACCCAATCGGCCAGGGCGAACGCTTGCAGTATCCCGACGCGCAATTGAAGTCGCGCATTGGCGTGGGGGTCCGCGAGCATCTCTACGCGGGCAACCAGCAGTTTCTGGTCGGCGAATTCTTTGGCGCCTGGCGCGCTTGGGATGGGATTCGCGCGCTCGATTACCTCCTCACCCGTCCGGAGGTGGATCCACGCCATATCGGCGTGACCGGCAATTCCGGCGGCGGCACGTTGACGACCTGGTTGTGCGGGCTCGAATCGCGCTGGACCATGGCGGCGCCGAGCTGTTTCGTAACCACCTTCCGCCGCAACCTCGAGAACGAATTACCGGCCGATACCGAACAGTGCCCACCGCGCGCGCTTTCCCTGGGACTCGACCACGAGGACTTCATCGCCGCGATGGCGCCCAAACCGGTCATCCTCCTGGCCAAAGAACGTGATTTTTTCGATATCCGCGGCACCGAGGGCGCCTTCGCCCGGCTTCAGCGCCTTTACCGGCTGCTCGGCGCGGAAGACAACATCGCGATGTTTACCGGCCCCACCACCCATGGTTTCTCGCAGGAGAACCGGGAAGCCATGTATCGTTGGTTCAACCGCGTCACGGGCCTCTCCGATGCCGAGACCGAACCCGCCCTGGTCCTCGACAAGCCCGAAACGCTGCGGTGCACTCCGCGCGGCCAGGTGATCGATCTGGAATCCCGTTCGGTGTTCCATTTCACGGCGGAACTCTCCCAGGCTCTGGAAGAACGGCGGCCGAAACTCGAGCGCACCGAACTGGTCCGGGCCGTTTCGGAAGTGCTCAAGCTTCCGCCCCGGTCCGGAGCTCCCGATTACCGGATTCCGCGGCCGGTGTCGTCCCGGCGCTACCCGCAGCCTCATGCCACCGTGTACGCCGTGTGCACTGAGCCCGGCATTCATGCGCTGGTCTATCGCTTGAGCGCGGAACAGCATGATGCCCGCCCGCCGCGGGAACCGGCCCGCGCCGTGTTGTACGTGGCGCATCAATCCAGCGACGCCGAACTTCGGGACGAACCGCTCATCAGGCAACTCGTGTCGGAAGAGCCGGCCGCCGCGTTTTACGCCTGCGATGTCCGGGGCATCGGGGAATCGCGCCCGGACACCTGCGGGCACAACAGCTTTCTCGATCCCTACGGGAGCGATTACTTCTACGCCATTCACTCTCTCATGTTGGATCGTCCGTACGTAGGGCAGAAGACGCACGATCTTCTGCGTGTCCTGGACTGGCTCGAAAGCTGCGGTCACACCGAGGTGCATCTGGCGGCCCTGGGCTGGGGCGCCATTCCAGCCACGTTTGCCGCCCTGCTCTCGAGTCCGGTGAAGCGGGTCACCCTGAAGCATGCCCTGACCTCCTACGCTGACGTTGCGGAATCGGAAGAGTACGCCTGGCCCCTGTCGTCTTTTCTCCCCGGGGTGCTCCATCGGTTTGACCTGCCCGATTGCTACCGCGAACTCCAGGCAAAGGCCCTGCGCCAGATCGAACCTTGGGGCCCAAAAGCGCGAACCGCCTGATCTGGTTCTATTGGCCCACGGCTCGACTCGGTGGCGGCGGAGCGTCTCGGCCCGCCCAAACGATGGGCCTCCAGGTGGCTGATCCGCCAGTTTGCAGCCGAGTTCGTGGTCCAGGTCCGATTGCTGACTTCTGGATCATTCACCCACGGCATCGAACGATCGTTGATCGCGAGACGGGCAAGGTCGTTGCGAATTTACCGGCCACGCTATTGCTGGGCTTTGAAGAACATCGGGCCGTTCGTGGCCGTCACCGTATGGGGGCTCGAGGCACCCCCGACCAGATGCCACGGGGCTGTCACGGAGGGTGCCGACAATAAGCTTCCCTCGTAGGTGATGATCATTCCTTTCGCCGTCCTTTGGAAGCTCAACCGCGGCGATGGCGGAAAGTATCCGAGTTGAGTGAGTGCACTGATGTTATCGAAGTAAACCCTTTCCGCACAAATCAGACCCTGGTTATCCACCTGATTCAGAAGCGCCGCGCGCACTTCCACGGCCCGACCGGTGGCCGGCAGACCCAAGTACGGGCCGCTGTTGGTCCCCCGATACACCCCCTCCGTCAACACCCAGCCCTCCCCTAAATCCAAATGCCGGGCAACGTCGAATTTCAGGTCACCAAAGCCCTGGTAAAACAGTTCCATCATCGCGATGGCGGACGGACGATCCAACGGCGCGCCCAACAGGGCGAACAACACTTGCGCGTCGCCGCGCAAGATCTTGGCAAACTCGGCCAGGTTATGCGCATTCCATCGAGACAGGCCTTCATCGACCGCGGCCACAGGACTCAGTCCGGTCGGCGCGGGATCTGCCATTGGTGTGACGGGTTGGAGCACTGGCAACTGAGGCGCCGGCATGAGGCCAGTCACAACCATCAGGCTTTGCAGGTCCATGTAAGTGGTAATCCGTTGAAGCTTGTCGTCTTGGTACTCCCAAACATCCAAATGCATGTGGTCTCCGCCCTTGCCCGTGGCAGGCATGCCCATCCAGGGATTCCGCAGCGTGCCCGAGGTCGTGTGCGCCGTCACGACGGCGTTGCCGGACAACCAGCGTTGCTCCGAGGTGGTATTGTAGTCAGGAAACCCGTGGAACAAACCGGAAAAGAAGCCGCCGATGGCGGTCGGGCCAACCAGCATGGGGGGCACCGGCGCAAAGTCGAACACCGCATCCGGCGCCATGAAGCTGACGATGGCATCGACGTCATGAGCAGAGATCGCCTGGCCGACCGCAGTGTTAAGAGCAAGAATCGATGTGGCAGGGGGGAAAAGCACTCCACCCGCTCGGTACACAGCGACGCCATCATTGCTCGTGGCAATCCACTTATTGCCCCAAACATCCTCCGAAAGGGAATAGAGAATATCGCTGGGCAGCATGGAGTTCTTTGTGTTGTAGAGCGTCCATTCACTACCGTCATACTTGACCAAGCCGCTCGCACCGGTACAAATCCAGACGTTGTCCTTGGAATCAATTGCGATGAACCACGACGAAGTAATCGGCATTTTCGTGTTGCTAGCGGTGTAAAAGGTCAAATCATTGCCGGAGATTTTGAGTGCGCCCGCATTCTCGGATCCGACCCACACATTGTCCTTGGAGTCAATCGCGATCGAGCTCGCCATGGTACTCTGAACCGAGAAGCGTTTCCAGTTCACTCCGTCGAACCTGGCAAGGCCGCCGTCTCCCCACGTCAGCATCCACACGTTACCGGCCGAATCAAAGGCGATGCCGGACACCGTGTTACCCGGAAGCCCTGAATTCTGGGTATTGTACACTGTCCAATCCTCGCCATCGAACTTCGCCACGCCTCCACCAAAGGTCGCGATCCAGAGATTTCCTTTGGCATCAAACTTGAGACTCAGAATGTTGTTATTGGGAAGCGGGGAGTTTCCAGTGTGGTAGGTGGTCCACGTCTTGCCGTCGAATTTGGCCAGGCCACCGCCCGTGTTTTGTGTGCTCCCCGTCCCGATCCAAGTGTTTCCCTTAGGGTCGAAGGCGAAACCAAAGACATTGTTGTGCGGTAGCCCGGAGTTCCTCGTGTTGTAGACTGTCCAATGGACACCGTCGAACTTCGAGAAGCCACCTCCGTTTGGGTCGCAGCAATGGCTGTGACCGACCAACAAGCAGCCCTGAGGATCCAGCATCGCGACCGGGGCACGATTGTCGGCGAGACCGGAATTGGACTTGTTGTAAACGATCCATTCCGGATTTTGCGATGAGGCCGTGTCCGGCAACAGCAAGGCGGCAATCAGAATCAGCCAGGTGTGCGACTCGGCAGACTTAAAGGGACAGCTCCGGTGGTGTTGCGTTTCGGTTTTCATGGCTTTGTAAGTATTGAGCTCGTCAAAAGCAATGAGGCAAAAGGGGTAAGTTGTTACACACGCTCGTTTCGTTGGCCCCGTGTTTGCACGCTCTTCGGACGAAGGCACGGGGAGCATCGTGCGGCGATGCGGCTTGGAGTCTTACGGAAGCGAAGGGGCCTTGAGCGATGACACGCCCTTGCTCGTCGCGTAAGCGAGCGTGTCTCCGTCGGCCAGAAACTCGAGCCACTCTATTCTGTCTGCCGGACGCACCACCCCCGCGTTTCTTCCGATATCGATGCGCCAGAAGTAAATGTAACCTTGGGTATCCCCAGCCGCCAGCATACGCCCGTCGATCGAAAATGCGACCGTTGTCGCGCGCTCGCCCATGACTTCGAACTGCGCGACCTCGGTCAGCGAGCCAAGGTTCCAGAGGCGAACTGTCCCGTCTCCGCCAGCACTGGCGATGGACTTCCCGTCAGGCGAGAACCTCGCATCCCTCACGCCGACCCGGTGTCCTCGGAGAACAGCCAAGGTCTGCCTACCCGGGATGTGGAGCAGGGTGATCCCGCCTGCCCAGTGCGCAGCCGCTATCAGTTTGCCATCGGCCGAGAAGTCCAGCGTTTGGATTGTTCCACCCTCCGATGTCTCCAACAGCAGTGGCTTCGACGGATGCCTGAGGTCCCAGATCTCGACGAAACGAGCCGAATTAGCTCTCGCGAACAGGTTGCCGTCCGGCGAAAATCCAAGAACACAGCTCCAATTGGTGCCGCTTGAGAGGAGTCTCCCAATCTCCCTCAAGTCGCCGGCCCGCAAGAGGTGTATCAGGCCTTCCTCAGTAGCAAGAGCCAGCACGTCCGCTGTGGGGGAGATTGTGCCTGCCTGGAGATGGTCGATAGGAAGGCGCCCCGCAACAGTCTGGCGCAGCGACAACTTGTCAAACACCTCGAAAGTCAGGTTGCTGCGGACGAGCATAAAAGCCCTTCCATATCGCGCCGGGTAGGCTCGCCGGAATAAATGCGGGACCAGGTCGTCAGGGTATGAAATGGTGGCTTTGTTGCCGCTTCTAGCCGCATCACAACGCCACAACTTGACTGAACCGTAAGAATCGGCGCTCGCCAGGAACTTGCCGTCGGCAGAGAACTTGACGGTCCAGATCGTCCGGGTATGTCCCTTTAGCACGCCCACCGTTCGCCAATCTTCGGTGCTCCAGAGAGTGATGTTCTGGCCCTGTCCACAGGTTGCCAGAATCCTGCCGTCAGGGGAAAAAGCCAATCCCGTGACGGATGCTGTATCAGCCGCCAGTCCTGCGACTTTTCTCAATTCCGCTGTGGTCCAGACCGTTACCCCGCCGGTCAGGTCGCCTAAAGCAAGGAGATCCCCGTTTGGGCAGAAACTCAAACAAGAGCAGGTGTCGTTCTTGATCTCTTTGTCGTTTCCCGTGGCGCCAATGAGCTTGAGCCCAACGGCGCCCCGTCCGATATAGGCCAGCAAATGCCCGTCAGGCGAAAAAGCTACTGCCCCGTCACGCTCCGAGGCGCCCCCCAGCGCAACCCGTGTGACTTCCTGCGTTCCAGTGAGTTCCCAGAGGGTGGCAAAGGCATTACCAGACAGAGCTACCTTGCGCCCATCTGGAGACAGCGCCAGTGAGAACACGAATTCTGGTGCCTCGACGGTGCGCGTCTTTCGCCATGTCTGAGTTTCCAGGATTTCCAGGCCGTCAGACCACGTGCCCGTCAGCAGTTGACGCCCATCCGGAGTAAAAGCAATGGATGCAACTGGTGACTGGCAGACGATATTTGTAACGACAGTTCGTGAAGCCAGATCAAAGACCTGCAATCGCGCGTCCCATCCTCCTGAGACAAGCAGCTTCCCATCAGGGGAAAACGCGAGTGTAGGGACACCATCCGTGTGGCCACGAATCGTCAGCGATTCGTCGCCCCGACACTGGCCCCATAGGTACCGCCATTCCCATCCCCGGAGTTGTTGCACACTCGACGGACCAGTCATGTACTGTTCAACCAGCCTTGACGCGATTCCCAGGTTGTTGTCGGCCAACGCGCGGTAGGCCAGGCTCAGGTCGGCGGCATAGAGGTTCTGAACGTTCCTGAAGGCTTCGGCTTCCGCGCGCTGCCGTTCGCGTTCGATCCGCGCGACCGCGATGGGCGACCCGACCAGGATCAGCATTGCCGCCAAAGCAAAAGCCGCACCAAGGCTGGCCAGGGCGGGTCTCCGCCGGCACCAGCGCCAAGTCCACCCCAAAGGGCCCAAGGGCCTGGCCCGAATCGGTTCGCCACGGAGAAATCGCCCCAATTCATCGGCCACCTCCCGCGCGCTGCCGTATCGCCTCCGAGGTTCTTTCTCGAGACATTTCAGGCAGATCGTTTCCAGGTCCACGGGCACACTTGAGTTGAGAAGCCGCGGCGATCCTGGCTCGCTGTTGACAAGTTGTTCAAGCGTGTCCGTAACCGTGGCGGCACGGAAAGGCGCCCGCGCCGTCAACAAATAGTAGAACAGAGCGCCTAGACCATAAACATCGCTTCGAGGTCCGACGGAGCCCCACCGGGCCGACGCTTGTTCGGGTGGCATGAAGCCCGGCGAACCCAGCACCTCCCCGCTCAGGGTTAACGGGTGAGTCATTCCGGTTTGGTCTCCGGCGCCGTCTTCTCCTCCCGCCGGAGCGATAAAGGAACGCATGGGCTCAATGGGTTGGTCCGTGCCTTGAACTCCAAACTGCTTGGCCAGGCCAAAGTCGCTCACCCTGGGTTCGTCCGCCTCGTCGATGATCACATTGCTCGGCTTGAGGTCGCGGTGAAGAATCCCTTTCGAGTGGGCGTAATGAACGGCCGCTGCGACCTTCTGCGTATAGCGTGCCGCATGGAGGGGCGTCAACGGCGTTTCCCGAACCACGCTGGCCAGCGTCCGTCCTTCCACGAAATCCATGGAAAAGTAGGGGCGTCCGTCGTGCTCCCCGGCTTCGTGAATGCTCACGATATTGGGATGGTGCAAGCGCGCGGCTGATTCAGCCTCGATCCGGAACCGGAGCATAGCTGCCTGGCTGGCGAATTCCCCGCCCAGCAGCATTTTCACGGCGACGATCCGGTTCAGGCTGATTTGCCGCGCCTTATAGACCACGCCCATACCGCCCTGGCCGATCTGCTCTAGAAGCTCGTAGTCCTCAAGGCGAAGGCGAAAGGGCGACGAAAGGGCCTCGGCACTCTCTTGCTGAGCCACCGTCCCCCCGCCGCCGCTCAGCCCGGCATCCGATCGGCTGGCGTCGGCGAGCTTGACACCCGTATCCAGCAAGCAGCACGGACAAAGCCCCAGCGCCGCCTCTGTCCCGAAGCGAGCACCACACTTTCCACAGATCATGTCTGCCATGGCGCAACTCCATGCTCCAGAGTGAGGCAAGAGGACGGTTCCGTTACAGGCCGTCCTACTGGCGCAGCACTTCCCGCAGATGGCGCATCTCCTCTCCGACGTCGTCCGGGCAGGCAACCGTGTGCGCAATCTCCAGTCGCAGCAGCTCGCCGTAGCGTCGGCGGAGTCGGTGCACGGCCACACGAACGGCCCCCTCGCTCATTCTTAGGTCTCGAGCCGCGTCCCGGTAAGCTCCGCTCTCGTCATCCGTAAGAAATCCTATAAGTCGCTCAAAGACCGCGCCTTTCCCCGCCAACCGGCACTCCTTGCCCAAACGGGTCAACACCTGTTCCAGCAACGTCAACGCCCACCGCCGCTCGAACAACCGGTCCGGACTCGACTCGTCCTTTGGCTCCAGCCGGTAGCGCGCGTCGCCCGCCTGCGTATCAAGGGATACGGGGCGCTGGCCACCCCCGCGTTTCAAACGCCGTTCCCGGTCCCATACATCCGAAAGGAAATGTTTAAGCGCCCCAAGCAGGTAAAAGCGGAACCGGCCTTTATCGGGGCTGGCCCGGGCGACATGGTTCCCAGCCAAAAAGCGGGCGAGGAACTCCTGGGTCACATCCTCGGCGTCGTGACTCTCCAGACCACACCCGCGCACGTAGGCGTATAGCGGATACCAGTACTTCCGGCAGAGTCTCTCCAGCGCCTGGATGGAGCCCGGCGACTGGCCTTCACCCGCCGCGAGAACCGTGCTCCAGTGGGTCGTATCGAACCATGCTTGCCTGCAATGCTGTCTTTCCGCCGTGGACCCTAAGATTCCCATAGCATGCTCTGATCAAGGATAAGCCTGCAGGTGAGGCTAGCGCCAGCTCGCAATCGTGGCAACGCTCCCCCCGGGCCAGTCGGCGCCTGGCTTCCGAGGTCCGGGGGCTTGTGCGGCCTCCTGTCGCCAGGACAACCGGCTACTCGTGAACAGGTTAGCCAAAATAGAGGCCGGTCATGAGCCGTTAGCGCTAAGACCCGGAATCGAGGTCATATTTCCAGCAGATCATGACGGGAGAGAAATTTGCTCCGGCGACAGGAGCCGAAACAGGAGAAATCACCGCCACCAATGGCGGCGAGCTCTTTGGATTCATGTGCAGCGGTGCGCTCAGTCCTGCCGCCGTCCCCATCCAGGGAGTGTGGATCGTCGTGATCCAAGGTGGAACCGGGCGCTTCGAAAACACTACGCGGAGCCTGAACGTAAATAACCTGAATTACTTGCGCCGACGCAAGCGGACCTCTCATCGGAAATGAGGCAACGCCATGCAGGGCCAAGGTTTTACCCTCGCGCTTGAAGGTGACCTCAATAGTCCGATCGCATTCCAAGAGGAAGATCTGCTGCCATTTTGTCACTCGCCGCGCAGGGTCGCTTTGGCAGGATGCCTTTTTCTTTGTCGAGATCTCCTTTCGGCCCCATGATGGGGCATACATTGATGTGAAAAAGCTCCGAGTTTTCCACCC
>CAZODO010000018.1:0-67665 GCA_964578605.1 uncultured Verrucomicrobiota bacterium
ACCTTGGTGTAGCAACTGTTTTGCTCACCTGCCAACACCCATGTCATCTACCGCTCTGATTCCAGGTAGGGCAGGTCGCTCCGTCGACCGCCGTTGGTTTGCTCTCTCTTCCTTCAAACATCCTGCAGACGGGGCGGAATGGATGAGGGATGAGTCAATCACGATAGCGGAAGTTAGCCACGGCGCGCGACGGAGCGCGTCGCTGCTTTCCGTGGAATGGCTCTCTTGCTTTAGGCCAACGGCCTGATCCGACTCAACGTGACAGGGATTGGGCATGCATTGGCGGTACGTCCGGGACATCTCCGAAATCCGTCCGAGGTGCTTCTCCGACGCAATGGCACCACTCGGCCACGACCAGCCTCGCACCTCCCCACCACTACGGAGCCACTACGGAGACACTACGGAGCCACTACGGAGACACTACGGAGCCACTACGGAGACACTACGGAGACACTACGGAGACACTACGGAGACACCTGCCCAAGTCTGCGTTGCGGGTAGCCATGCTTATCTTAGGTAAAGCTTGTCCCAGCGTTCACCTTTCCCAAGATCTTTACCGCCAACTTCACCGAAATTGGCCGATTCAAGCACGCGTTCGCGGTAAAGTTCCAGCAAGTCTCATTTTAGGTTGAGCGGGAAGACGAACAACAGCAAGGCGGCACACGTCCAGGGCAACGCCGAAAGGCGCGGAGAGGTTTGGAGCGGGCGAAGGGAATCGAACCCTCGTGTGAAGCTTGGAAGGCTTCCGTTCTACCATTGAACTACGCCCGCAAAGGGCAAGGCCATACTAACCGGGACGCTTGCGTTGTCAATCCGCCTCTCTACAATGACGCTTCAACATGAAGGCTCTCTTGCTGGCCGGCGGACACGTCATCGATCCAGCCAACCGCATTGACACCGTGACGGATCTCCTGGTCATGGATGGCAAAATCGCGGCACTCGGTTCAGACCAGGCCATGGCGGTGCCCGAGGGAGCGGAAAGGCTCGACGTGAGGGGCCTGGTGGTCTGTCCAGGATTGATCGATGCGCATGTGCATCTGCGCGAACCGGGGCAAACGGCGAAGGAAACCATCGCCACTGGCACCGCGGCAGCAGCGCGGGGCGGGTTCACGTCCGTGGTCTGCATGCCGAACACCATCCCGCCCATTGACAACCCGGGAACGGTCGTTCTGATCCAGGAGAAGGCCGCCCGGGAAGGCCACGTCAACGTCTTTATCACCGGGGCGATCACGCGGGGCCTGGCTGGCGAGGAACTCGCACCCATCGGTTCGCTGAAACAAGCGGGCGTTGTGGCCATCTCGGACGACGGCAAATGCGTTCAGAATCACGAACTCATGCGGCGTGCGATGGAGTATGCCCGGATGTTCAACTTGCCCGTTTTGGACCATTGCCAGGATAGTTCGCTTTCGACGGATGGCATGATGCACGAGGGCTTTTGGAGTAACATTCTCGGGCTGCATGGCTGGCCGGCGGTCGCGGAGGAACTCGTCGTGGCCCGCAATATTCTTCTGGCGGAACTGACCGGCACCCTGGTGCACTGCCAGCACCTCAGTTCGGCCGGGAGCGTTCGGCTGGTCCGCGAAGCCAAACGGCGCGGCGTGCCCATTTCAAGCGAAGCCTGCATCCATCATTTTACCCTCACGGACGCAGCCGTCGCGGGGAGCGAGACGTTCTGGAGAACCGACGGGGACGCGCTGGCGAAGTCGGCATTCGAAGCAGCCGCCACTCCGGTCTGGCCCGCCTACGACACCCATTTCAAGATGAACCCTCCGTTGGGTTCCGCCCGGGACCGGGACGCGCTTATCGAAGGCATCTGTGACGGGACGATCGATATCCTCGCCAGCGATCACGCCCCGCATTGCGTGTACGAGAAGGAAGTCGAATTCGGTTACGCCCCCTTCGGGATCACGGGGTTGGAGACCGAGTTGGCGCTGGCCTTGATGCAACTTCACCACACGAAACGCCTGCCGTTGGCCGAGCTTCTCGCGAAGTTCACGACCGCACCCGCCCGCCTTTTGGGTCTCCAGAAGGGGTCCCTCTCGGTTGGAGCCGACGCCGATATCACCGTGTTCGATCCGGATCATCGCTGGGTTTTCGTCCGGGAGGAATCCGCCAGCCGTTCGCGCAACAGCCCCTTCTACGACTGGACGCTTCGCGGAAAAGCGATGCTGACCGTGGTGGGAGGCGAAATCGTGTGGCGAGATGCGGCGTTTGAGGGTAAGCTAAGCAAAAGCTGGCGCCCGGAAAGCTCCAGCGTTCCCGTAGAACATATTTAACCTATGAAGAAGCTTGTGCTCGGTGTGGTTGCGGCGCTGGCGCTTATCCAGGCCGCCAATGCGGCAGAAGGAAACTGGCTCACGGATCTGGACAAGGCGCAGGCCAAAGCGAAGGAAGAGAAGAAGCTCGTGTTGTTGGATTTTACTGGTTCGGATTGGTGCCCGCCATGCAAGGCGTTGCATAGCAAGGTGCTGACATCCAAGGAGTTCCTCGCTTTCGCCAATGAAAGCCTCGTCCTTGTGATGGTTGATTTCCCGCAACTCAACAAGCTTCCTCCCGAACAAACCAAGGCCAACGAAGAACTGGCCAAGCGATTCAAGATCGAGGGGTTCCCGACCATCGTGGTCCTCGATAGGAACGGCAAAGAACTCAGCAAGGATGTGGGTTACTCGGGCGAAAGCGCTAAAGACTTCGTCGCCAAGCTCCAAAAGCTGAAATCCCGGAGCTGATTCCGCTCACCGACGCAGTTTCCTCAGGCGCGGCCAAGGGGCCGCGCCGTTTTTGTGGCCTTACCCGCTTGATACTTGCGCATTCCCCCGTAGCATGCCGCGGCGGTTTTTCTGAATATGAGCACGAATGCCCTTTTGGCCCTCGAGGATGGCACCCTGTTCCGCGGGAAAGCCTTTGGCGCGCGCGCTTCCGCGTGCGGCGAGGTCTGCTTCAACACCTCGATGACGGGTTACCAGGAGATCCTCACGGACCCCTCCTACAAAGGCCAGATTGTGACGATGACGTACCCGCTCATCGGCAATTACGGAGTCAACCTCCAGGACGTCGAATCGTGGCGCCCGCATGTCTCCGGCCTCGTGATCCGCGAGTTGTCGCCCGTGGTAAGCAATTGGCGCGCGGATCTCTCGCTCGCCCAATACCTCGAGAACAACGGGATCCCCGGCATCGAAGGGCTTGATACGCGCGCCTTGACCAAGAAACTGCGCGTCCGAGGCGCCATGAACGGCTTTTTGACGACCGAAGACGTCTCGGAAGAAGAGGCGCTGGCCCAAGCGCGCGATTGGCCCGGCCTGGTCGGGGTCGATTACGTCAAGGAAGTCACGCATGGCAAGAGCTTTCTTTGGGACGAACACGATCAGCAAAGTGCCAGCTTTAACATTCTTCGCGGCTCCAGCGACGCCAACCCGCGTGAAGTGCGCGATCCCCTGCCCCCGGCCGATATCCCCATCGTGGCTTACGATTTCGGGATGAAATACAACATCCTGCGCCGGCTTCGACAGAAAGGCTTCCGTGTCCAAGTGGTCCCGGCGTCGACTCCCGCTCGCGAAGCGCTCAAGCACAAGCCAGCCGGCATCTTTCTCTCGAACGGCCCGGGCGATCCTTTCGCGCTTGATTACGCGGTGGGTGCGGTGCGGGATTTGATGAAGACCGGCATCCCGATCTTCGGCATCTGTTTGGGGCACCAACTTCTCGGATTGGCCTTTGGCGGCAAGACCTTCAAGCTCAAGTTCGGACATCGCGGCGCCAACCAGCCGGTCAAGGACTTTGAATCGGGCCGGATCGAGATCACCTCCCAGAACCACGGGTTCGCTGTGGAGGCGGCTTCGCTCCCCTCCGATGTGGCGGTGAACCGGATCAATCTGAACGATCAGACGGTGGAAGGAATGCGCCACAAAGCGAAGCCGATCTTTTGCGTGCAGTACCATCCGGAAGCCTCACCGGGTCCGCACGACTCGACGGCTCTCTTTGACGAATTCCGCCGCCTGGTCGAGGCGTCGTAACAGTCGCCGCGCCATTCGGTCTATCGGGCCGATCGTCCTGCTCCAACCTCGTCCGGTCCGGAAGGGGTGCCATTCGTGTCGCTTAGCGCGTCGCCATTGCCCCAGAGCCTATTGATCACTCGGAGCAGAATGAGACCGCTCACCACAAACACCGCGCAAAGCATCCCCGCCTGCAGATACCGGCCGTAAAGGTACGTGCCGACCATGAAGAGCGAAGACCAGATGACGGCGCAACCCGTCGTCCAGCCAAGCAAGGCGAGCGGAATGTTCTCACGGCTGGTGGTCGCTTCCTCGTCCGAGATGCCAGCAGCCTGCCGGATGCGCCGCCAGCCCGGGCCGAACGGGCGCACTTTCCGATAGAACGCGATCAGTGTGGCGCGATCCGTGGGCGGCGCCAGGAACGCCGTCGCCACCCAGCAAACGGTCGTGATCGCCACGGTGGCCATTAGCGCCACGTGGGTGCTGATCTCGAAACCGGACTGTTTGCGGAGGATCAATAGCACCGCTGAAATGCCAAACGAACTGATCATTGCCACCACCTCGCACCAGGCATTGATCCGCCACCAGAACCAGCGCAGGAGGTAAAGCAGCCCGGTCCCTGCGCCCACCTGCAGGATCAGATCGAAGCTGTCCTTCGCGGTCTCCAGGAGGTAAACCGTGCCGGCCGATGCCAGGAAAAGCCCAATCGTGGTCAGGCGCCCCGCCCAGACGTAATGCCTTTCCGAAGCGTCGCGCCGGATGAATCGGCGGTAGAAATCGTGCACCAGGTAAGAGGCGCCCCAATTCAGATGCGTCAGAATAGTCGATGAATTCGCCGCGATCAGGCCCCCAACCATCAACCCGATAAAGCCCACAGGCAGGAACTTGAGCATGGCCGGGTAAGCGATGTCATGGCCCAGCAGCTTTGGGTCGAGATTCGGAAAGGCGTTCTGGATATCCGAGAGCTGCGGGTAAACCAGCAAGGAACAAAGCCCCACCAGGATCCACGGCCAGGGACGCAGCACGTAATGCGCGACATTGAAAAAGAGCACCGCCCCGAGCGAGTCTTTCTCCGACTTGGACGCCAGCATCCGTTGCGCGATGTAACTGCCGCCGCCCGGTTCGGCCCCGGGATACCACGTAGCCCACCATTGCACCGCAATCGGCATGATGAATACCGCCACCGCGATCTCCCAGTTATTCGAGAAATCGGGCAGAATATTCAGGTAATGCAGCATGGTCTTGCCGTCCGGCCCGACCATCGGCGCGGAAAGCTTCTCGACCATCACGCTCAGTCCGCCCACGTGCTGCACCGCGAAGTAAGCGGCCGCGATCACCGCCGTCATCTTGATGAAGAACTGGATCATATCGATGACCAGCACGCCCCAAAGCCCCGAATGCGCCGCGAACGCTACGTTGAGCATTCCCACCATCAATAGCGTTTGCCAGCGCGGCAGCCCAAACAGCACGTTGGCAATCTTGCAGGCCGCCAGGTTGACCGAGGCCATGATCACGCAATTGAAGAAGAGCCCCAGGTAAACGGACCGGAAACCGCGCACCACGCTGGCCGCTTTGCCCGAGTAGCGGATCTCGTAGAACTCCAGGTCGGTCATGACTTCGGACCGCCGCCATAGCCGGGCGTAAAAGAAGACGGTCGCGACCCCCGTGAACACAAACGCCCACCAGACCCAGTTCCCCGCAACGCCTTGCCGGCGGACGATGTCGGTTACCAGGTTCGGCGTGTCGCTGCTGAACGTGGTCGCCACCATCGATAACCCAGCCAGCCACCACGGCACCGCCCGGCCTGACACGAAGAATTCAGAGGTGTTCTTCCCCGCCCGGCGCCCGAAAAACAGGGCCGGAACAAAGCAAAGGAGCAGGGAAGCCGCGACGATCAGCCAATCGATCAGTTGCAGTTTCATTTGAAGGCCAGCATTTAAGGCAGCATCATATCGGGCTCGGACGGATGCTATCGAGGCGAAGCGATTTGTAAAGGCAGACTGGGGAAGGTCCGGTTTCCATCTCGGCACGGTAGCTTTTTTCCAGCGGCGAGCAATCGGACGGCCGCCTGAACCCGGGCTGCGTGATTCCTGGAGCACCAAACGAGCGTTTCGAAGTTGTATTCGAAGTTGTATTTGCAAACGGGCGAGGCGCACCCCAAACTGGCGATCCCTGACTCTTTAGAGCTGGCGGGAACTATGGATCTCTCAGATCACACAGCGGAACGCAAATCAGTTGGTGACCGGCAAAAGATGAGCGACCTGCAGCGGTTGCGTCATTCGTGCGCCCATGTTTTGGCCACGGCCATCGCCCGGCTCTGGCCGGAGGCCCAATTCGCGGCAGGTCCGCCCGTGGAAAACGGCTTCTACTACGATGTCGATCTCGAACATCGCATCTCGACGGAGGACTTTCCGAAGATCGAAGAGGAGATGCGGAAGGAGATCAAGGCCAACCACCTGTTCGAGAAGATCGACGTCACGCGGGAACAGGCTCTCGAAGACGCCCGGCGCGGGCGTTTGGCGGCACTGACGGATCGCCCGGGCCCGAGCCGGTTCAAGCTGGACATTCTGCAAGGCATCCCGGACGACGAGCCCATCTCCTATTTCAAGAACGGGGATTTCGTGGACCTCTGTGCCGGCCCCCATGTGATGCGCACCGGGAATATTGGCGCGTTCAAACTGACGCATGTGGCCAGCGCTTACTACAAGGGCGACGAGCGCAACCCCCAACTCCAGCGCATTTACGGCACCGCCTTCAAGAACAAGACGGAGCTGGAGGCCTATTTCAAGATGCTGGAAGAAGCCAAGAAGCGTGACCACCGCAAGATCGGCCAGCAGATGGGCCTCTTTACGATTGACACAGAATACGTCGGCCCGGGTCTGCCCCTCTGGCTTCCCAAAGGGACTGCGATCGCCGAAGAACTCGAGAAGCTGGCCAAGGAAACCGAGTTCGCCGCCGGCTACGTGCGCGTCAAGACGCCGCACATTGCGAAGGAACGGATGTACCTCACCAGCGGGCACCTGCCTGTCTTGTATGCGGAGAGCATGTTCCCGCCTATGGAATTGGAGGAGAACCGGAGGGAGCCTCAGGCCGGCATGCCCGAAGGGGAAGTGGGGGCGCCTGCCGCGTCCGGTCCCAAGGAGCGGTATTACCTCAAGGCCATGAACTGCCCGCATCACCACCGCATCTTTGCGTCGGAGCCGCGCAGTTATCGCGATCTCCCCTTGCGCATGACGGAATACGGGACCTGCTATCGTTACGAGCAGTCCGGGGAGCTATTCGGTCTGATGCGTGTGCGCTCGCTGAGCATGAACGATGCGCACATTTACTGCACGCCCGATCAGTTCGCGGAGGAGTTCAACGGGGTTAACCAGATGTATCTCAAGTACTTCAAGATATTTGGCGTGGAGAAGTACGTGATGCGGTTCAGCACGCATGATCCCTCCAAGCTCGGTAAGAAGTTCGTCGATGAACCCGAGCTTTGGATCCAAACGGAGAACATGGTGCGCGAGGTCCTCAAGAACTCGGGCATCCACTACGTCGAGGTCCCCAACGAAGCGGCGTTCTATGGGCCGAAGATCGATGTCCAGGTCTGGAGCGTTGTCGGCCGCGAGTTCACCCTCGCGACGAACCAGGTCGATTTCGCCGTCCCGCGCCGGTTTGGGCTCGTTTACCGCGACCGCGACAATACTGACAAGACGCCGCTATGCATTCATCGCGCGCCCTTGGGGACGCACGAGCGGTTCATCGGCTTTCTCATCGAGCATTACGCGGGGAATTTCCCTCTCTGGCTGGCTCCGGAGCAGGTCCGAATCCTCACCATTGGCGATGACGAAAAGGTCGTCCGATACGCCAAGGAGCTTCGCAACGAACTGCGCTCCCACATGGTGCGGGCCGAAGCGGATTTGGGCACCGACAAGATCAATGGCAAGGTCCTGCGCGCCGAGGAAGCCAAGGTGCACACGATGTTTGTCCTTGGCGAACGCGACCTCGCAGCCAACCAGGTCAGTGTCCGCGTCCATGGGAAGGGCAACCAGGGCGCCAAACCTCGCGCCCAGGCCGTCGCCGAGATTGTCGAAGCCATCCGGACCCGGGCCGCGTCTTGAGAAGCACACCGGGGCCAGGCCAGACCAAGCTCAACCCCATGCGAAGGCGCTTGCCGACGGGTGGATCCGCGGAGCGATCTCGTTCGTAAGCGCTGGAACCTCGGTCCCCTCCTGGAGCCGGACCTGCCAGGCCTCAATCAACTGGAGCACCCGCGCCACATCCAAGTGCGCATGGAAAGGCGCATACCGGCTCAAGTTGCGGCCAGCCAGCCCCAAGAGCGCCGCCGCCGGACCTCGCCGCTTCTTTTGCACATGCACGAAAGCCCCGGCAAGCTGGATGAGCCCCTTATGAAAGTCGCCGGACGGCTCTTTCCGGACCGCAAGCCATAATTCTTCGAGGATCTCGTGCGCTTCAAAGTACTGCTGCGCATTGAACGCGTCGAAAAACCCGAGGTAATGCGCATCCGCGGCGTACCCCAGGCGCTTTTCGATCAAGGCGGCAATGCGAGGGCTTTTCTTGCTCATCGCGTTTTCAATCCTGCAGCGATTCTCATCTCGTTTGGAGCGCCGGCTTTTGGCGTCGCTCGTGGGCGGCGGCAGTGAAAGGTGAAGCCGGCGCTCCGAAGCATAAGAATCTAACCTGAGCATTCCTGCTCGTCCTGGTTTGTTCCTGGTTTGTTCCTTGCCAACTTCTGCCCCGTTCGACACTCTCATGCCATGGTCAAACCCGCTCTCGGCCGCGGGCTCGGCGCGCTGTTGAGTGGCGCTCCTGCGGCTCCAAAACACAGCTCGCCAGGGAGCGACGCTGCTGCCGCCGAGACCCAAGCCGGCGTCCGGCGCGTTTCGATTCAGCAGATCCGGCCCTGCCCTTTTCAACCCCGCAAAGACTTCTCCGACGAGTCGTTGCGGGAGCTGGCGGACTCGATTCGCGAGCAGGGCGTCGTGCAGCCGCTGATCGTTCGCCAGAGGGGGGCTGACTTTGAGCTCATCGCCGGGGAACGCCGGTGGCGAGCTGCCCAACTGGCTGGGCTGGCCGAAGTCCCCATCCTCCTTCGAGATGTCGATGACCGGACCGCCCTGGAGCTCGCGTTGATCGAGAACCTGCAGCGCGAGAACCTGAACCCCATGGAAGAAGCCCTCGGGTTCGCGCAATTAATCGAGCAATTCCAATTGACCCAGGAGCTCGCAGCGACCCGCGTCGGAAAAAGCCGCGCCGCAGTCGCCAACTCGCTCCGTTTGCTCAAGCTCCCTGCAGACGTCCAGGCCAAGGTGCGCACCGGCCAGCTCTCCGTCGGGCATGCCAAGGTCATCCTCGGGCTCCCAAACCCGGGGGAACAGAGCACCGCGGCTGAACGAATTCTCGCGAAGAACCTGAACGTCCGTCAAACTGAGGAACTTGTCGCGAATTGGCACCGGTCCCCGGCCCCCGATCCGGCCGGGTCGACCGGAACCGCCCCTGCCAAACCCAAGCGCGACCTCCATGTCGCGGACCTGGAAAGCCGGCTGAAACAGCACCTTGGCACCCGCATTGTCTTGCGCTATCGCGAAGGCAAAGGGGCCATTGAGGTGCATTTCTTTAGCGATGCCGAACTGGAACGTCTCCTCCAGCTCCTTGGAGTCCAACAGGAGGGCTCCGACTAACCGTTTGTTTCCCGCCGCCCCGGCATGTAAACTCTCTCCATGGTGCTTCCTGTTCTGAAATACGGTCATCCCACCCTCCGGAAAAAGGGTGCGCGCGTTGAGAAGATCACGCCGGCGATCAGAAAGCTGATCGACGACATGATGGAAACGATGCGCGCGGCTCGCGGTGTGGGACTGGCGGCCCAGCAGGTCGGTCACGCGCTCCAGGTGGCCGTCGTCGACGTCACCGAAGTGACGGACCGCCCCTCCACGCTGTCCCTGGATGGCGAACCGGCGGATGTGGAGTCCTTTATGCCCGTCGTGCTGATCAACCCGGAGGTCACGCCGGTCGGCGAAATCGTTTCGGCTCCCGAAGGTTGCCTGAGTTTCCCGGACGTCTTCGTGGATATCCCGCGCCCCGAATCGGTTGACGTTGTGGCCACGAACGAAAAAGGGAAGCCGCTCGCGTTTCGGTGCGGGGGGTTGCTGGCGCGAGCCATCCAGCACGAATTGGATCATCTGAAAGGAATTCTGTTTATCGATCGCATGTCCGCCGCTGCGAAGGAGGATCTCAAACCGGAGCTGGACGCCCTCCAGAGCAGCACCAAGGAAGCGCTCCGCAAAGCCAGAGTTTAACGGCCTCGGCGTGCTTTCGGCTTGCTGATGCTCGCCTTCCACTGGTCATAGCGCACCCGGTCCACCTCCAACTCCTTAAACTGGATGATCGGTTGTGAGGAGACATACGAACCCAGCGAATCGGGATTCCCGATCGGGTGCGGGCATAACGCAGGGATATTGACAACAGCTTTTGACATACGAGCTTCGCTCCTTTCACGCAGCAGCGAGCCATCTCTTGATCCTAATCTGCCACACGCCCTTCGAACCCATGCACTGAATTGAACCTAGGGCAGCAGCCGGGCACGTGATCGGGGAAAACCCGTGCTTCACTTTCCAGGGGATGCTCACGCTCTGCTCCCGGTCTAAACGCAGGGATCACCCGTAGTTCACCCGTAGTTCACCCGTAGTTCACCCGTAGTTCACCCGTAGTTCACCCGTAGATGACCCGTAGATGACCCGTTCCTGAACGGGTGATCAACGGGTGAAGGACGGGTCACGAACGGGTCAAGGGCAGCCGAAGCGGACGGGTTCCCAAATCTGAGACCTAAGCAGTTCGAGCGGAGCAAGTTACCGATAGGCCGGACCGCTCTCAACATCGTGAAAGCCAGCCCAAAGCTGCTTGAAGGTGCGGGGGGACTGGTCGAGATTAAGGACGATCCCGATGGTTTATAGCTTCCACTGGGATGTCCGTTCTCCAGCCCAAGAACCCTGGAGAGCTGCCACCCTCAGGTCGTGACGTGATCCGGCCTGGGGGTGCACTGGCGCTAAAGAGGCGTCTCGACCCAACGGCGCGCCGTCAGGGCCCGGCGATGGGTGAACCCTGCCGACCGCGCCAATTCGACGGCCTGAGGGAAACCCATCCCCACTTCGGACGGGGCATGGGCATCGGAGCCAAAAGTAATCGCAACACCTTCTTCTCGAGCCATTTGCAAGATCTTGAGACTTGGGTAGATCTCCTTGCAGTCTTTGCGCAATCCGGCCGTATTCAGCTCAATCGCGGTCCCCGACTGCCGCACTGCCTTGAGGAATCGAGCAAACAGGTGCGTGCAATCCTGGCTGGGGTAAAAGCAGAACTTCTTGGCCAGGTCGGCATGGCCCATGATGTCGAAGAGGCCTGAGGCAGCCGCCTGAGCAAGGCGCTCGAAATAAGCCGTCCAAACCTCAAACGGATCCCGTTCCCGCCAGAGAGAGAGCTTGTTCGGATTGTCCAGATCCCACGCATCGGAGATGTAATGCACGGAGCCGATGAGGTAGTCCCAGGGATGACGTTTGGCCAGGTCCTTTATCCACGGCTCGTGTCCGGGGAGATAATCGACCTCGAGGGCGAGCTTGATCGTCAGGTTTGGGAACGCACGTTGCGCCTCGCGGACGCCTTCGACATAGCGGTCCAACTGGTTCAAAGGCATGCGCCAATCATCGAAATCGTCCTGTGGCATGGGCGAATGATCTGAAAACCCGATCTCCGTGAGCCCCGTGCGGAGGGCATGGGCGGCGTATTCCATGGGTTCACCCACGGCATGGCGGCACAGCGGCGTGTGCATATGATAGTCAGCCGGCAAGGACATGGGCAGACCTTAGTCCGGATCGCTTTCGACCGGCAAGGGCATTTGGGACCCCCGTTTGCATTTAGGGGCCATCGACTCAACATTGGGCTGCAATGGAGACGAACAAGCCTCATGTGGTCGTGCTCGGAGCGGGGTTTGCGGGGTTGACCTTCTGCAAGCGGTTCAACAGCGCACGGGCCAAAGTGACACTGGTGGACCGGCAGAACCATCACCTCTTTCAACCGCTGCTGTACCAGGTCGCCGCGGCCGGCCTGGCAGCGCCGGATATCGCCCAGCCGATCCGATCCATCCTGGCAGATTGCGAGAACGTGACGGTGCTCCTGGATAACGTGCTGGACATTCGCTTGCACGAAAAGGTCGTCCAATGCGAAAAAGCCCGCCTTTCCTACGACTACCTCGTGCTGGGCCTTGGGGGGACGACCAGTTATTTCGGCCACCCAGAATGGGAAGCGCACGCGCCCGGCCTCAAGTCCCTCGATGATGCGCTTCGGATTCGGCGCCGCGTTCTCCTGGCCTTTGAGAAAGCGGAAAACACGGCCGATCCGGAAGAGCGCAGGAAATTGATGACCATCGTCGTGGTCGGAGGCGGTCCCACCGGCGTCGAACTGGCAGGCGCGTTCGCGGAACTGAGGCGATACGTTCTCGAAGGGGATTTCCGAAATATCGACCCCCGGCAAGCCCGTGTCGTGCTGATCGAAGCCGGGCCGGGCATTCTTTCGCAATTCCCCGCGGAATTGGGCGGCAGCGCGGAACGCCACCTTCGGCGGATGGGCGTCGAAGTCCGGGCCCACACCCGGGTGAAGGAAATCAGCTCCGGTTGTGTGGACCTGGGCGATGAGGTGCTTCTGGCGGAAAACATCATTTGGGCTGCCGGAGTTTCGGCCAATCCCTTGACGCGCAAACTGGGGGTCGAACTGGACCGGGCCGGACGCATCCAGGTCCAGCCCGACCTCAGTCTGCCCGGGCATCCGGAGGTCTTCGCCGTCGGCGACCTGGCGTTCATCGTCGACAAAGACGGGCAGGCCGTTCCCGGCGTCTCACCGGCAGCAATGCAGATGGCGAAACACGCCGCCCGAATTGTCGAAGCCGAGATTCTTTCCGGCCGGCCAGGGCAGATGCCGCGTCCGCCTTTTGATTACTGGGACCGCGGGACCATGGCCACCATCGGGCGATCGGCCGCGGTGGCCAAGATCGGCCGGCTGGAGTTCAAAGGGTTTGTCGCGTGGCTCGCCTGGCTGGGAGTGCACCTGATCTTCCTGATCGGCTTCCGGAACAAGATCGCCGTGCTTTTCAACTGGGCCTACTCCTACTTCACCTACAAGCGCGGCATGCGCATCATTACCGGGCTTTCGGAAGACGCGCAGGAGTGGAAATCCCAGAGAGACCGTTTCCGTCCGGAACCGGGGCACGAAGAATCTATCTCCAGAGCCTAGCGCGCCCCGAGTAGCCAGCGCTCCCGGGAGAGCGGTCAGCCGGAGGCCTTTGACTGGCTGCGGCTCCGAAGGCTCAAGAGCGCTTTCAAGGCAGCGTTGCTCTCCGCCTCCTTCTTGCTCTTGCCATCGCCGCGCCCCAACTCCTCCCCGCGATAGAGTACGGCACATTCGAAAAGGCGGTCGTGGTCCGGGCCGCTGACCGAGGCCAGTTCGTACTGGACCGGCTCCGGCGAATGCGCCTGGAGCATCTCTTGAAGTTCGCCCTTGGGATTCTCCAGGTTGGGGATTGCTTCAAGCTCGCCAAACCGGGTCCGGAATTGGGTGAGGATGATCTCCTCCGCGACTGCGAAACCGCCATCGAGGAAGACGGCGCCCAAAAGGGCCTCAAAGGCATCCGCCAGCGCGGCGGGGCGCTCCCGGCCGCGATTGAGTTCCTCGCCCCGGCTCATGATCAGGTGCGCGCCGAGGTTTAAGCGGCGGCCCTGGTCCGCGAGCGTGCGGCGATTGACCATCTGGGCGCGCGCCTTGGTCAGGGGCCCTTCGCCGACGTCCGGAAACTTTTCGTAGAGTTTCCGGGTCAAGACGAGCTGGAGCACGGCGTCGCCCAGGAACTCGAGGCGCTGGTTATGCTGGATGCTGCCGCCGTGCTCGTGCGCCACCGAGGGGTGAGTCAGAGCGAGTCGCAGCAGTTCCTCGTCGCGGAATCGGTAGCCAAGCAGTTCGGTGAGAGCTTCGAAGTTCGACACGGTCTGGGAAGTCAGCCCGGGGCAACGGGAGTCGCAAACCCGGTCTGCAAAAGTGGATCGCATTCAGCGCCCGCGGTTTCAGCCGCAGGCGGCGGCGGAACGGCATTCGGCGCGGCGGGCCTCTCGGCCTGGGAAGCATCCGAAGAGGGCAGACCGTGCTCCAAAAGGTGGGCCACGTCCCGCTGGACCTCGTCCAATTGATCCAGCTGCAGTTGGACTTCGGGGATCGTGAACAAGTCGCCACTCTTGGCATGTTCGTACACGAACGCGCGCTGGCCGTCCTGGTTGATCTGGGCTTTGACTTTAAAAAGCCGTTTGCGCTCGAGCATCACCGCCAGGATGAACAAAGCCGCAGCATGCTGCGGGTCATTGCGTTCGACAAGCTTCCGGAGCAGCGTTTCAGCGGTCTCTTTCTGGATCGGGTCTGGCGGGGCCGCGGCGGGCATCACGTAGACGCTTTGCCAGTGGGATACGAACCCTTTCCGATCGGTTGCCCCTTGGCTGAACTGGCTGCTCCAGCAAGCTTCACACACATCCAACCGCTCGTAGGATTGCTTCTGATCGAACAAAAGCGTGTGGAACGGCTCGCGTTCGGCAAAGTGCTTGTGGCACGCTTGGCAAGAATGCGCGCGGCTCTGAATGTTCCACTCAATCATGCATCCATCCTGTTCTGCTACACGGCGGGTCAGGTTATCTCGAACTCAGGAACTACTGCAACCCTCAATTGGATTTTGCACGGCGCAATTCTCTTTTTGCTCGGAAAAGGAAGGGCCGGACCGCCGGGCCGGTCTGAATCTCAGGCAGGGCCGGTCGCTCCGTCGACCGCCGTTGGTTTGCTTTCTCTCTCTTCAAACATTCTGCAGACTAGGCGGGATGGATGAGGGAGGAGTCAATCACGATAGCGGAAGTCAGCCACGGCGCGCGACGGAGCGCGTCGCCCTACCCGGACTGAAACTCAGGTAGCTCGGATTCGGAACTCGGAGTTCTTTCGGCACCTTCGGTCATCGTGCTTCGGGCTTTCCCGCGCGTCGCTTGCCTCCGAGATCGCGGAATGTTCATGTGAACAATTTGTTCTCATCGAGCCAAAGTGTTGCACGCCAGAACCTTAACCCCACTGATGACTTTTCGTCAGCAGACTGTGCGACATTTGGCCGTCCGATCGGCGCCTTCTATGGCGAGAGGCTCACGGGATCTTGCCAGGGCGGATAACGTGCGCTGTGTCCCGGCCCGATCCGGCCCCATAATTCCGTTTGAATCCTCGCCGCGAACCAGTAGGATGCGGGCCTTTCGCCAGGATCGGCGAACGCATACCAATATGAAGAGTTACGATATCGCAGTCATCGGCGGCGACGGCACGGGGCCGGAAGTTGTTTGTGAGGCCGTCAAGGTGCTGAATGCAGCCGCCGCCAAGCACGGCTTGAAGTTGAATCTGGTCCAGTATGACCTCGGCGGGGAACGGTATCTTCGGACCAAAGAGGCGCTTCCCGACAGCGTGGTCGAGGAATTGCGGAAGTTCCCGGCGATCCTGCTCGGAGCGATTGGCCACCCGGACGTCAAGCCTGGCATATTGGAGAAGGGGATTTTGCTGCGCCTGCGGTTCGAGCTGGAGCAATATATCAATTTGCGGCCGGTCAAGCTGTATGACGAACGCTTCTGCCCGCTGAAAGACAAGAAACCGAAGGACATCGATTTCGTGGTGGTCCGCGAGAACAACGAGGGACTTTACACCGGCGCGGGCGGGTTCGTCTTCAAAGGAACCCCGAACGAAGTCGCGGTCCAGGAAAGCATCAACACGCGGCGCGGTGTCGAACGTTGCCTGCGGTTCGCGTTCGAATTCACTCGCAAGCGCAACAAGGAGAACAAGCTTACGCTATCGGGAAAGACCAACGTTTTGACCTACGCTTTCGACCTCTGGGAGCGTGCCTTTCACGAAGTCGGGCGGAAGGAGTTTCCGGATATCAAGCGCGACTACGCGCACGTGGACGCGACGACCATGTGGTTTGTGAAGAACCCCGAGTGGTTCGACGTCATCGTCACGGACAACATGTTCGGCGATATCATTACCGACCTGGGCGCCATGATCCAGGGCGGCATGGGCATCGCCGCCGGCGGGAATATCAACCCGAAAGGCACGAGCATGTTCGAGCCGATTGGCGGTTCCGCTCCGAAATACACCGGTCAGGGTGTGATCAACCCGCTAGCTGCGATCTGCGCCGGGCAGATGTTGCTCGACTTCCTTGGCGAAGCGCAAGCGGCCAAGGAGATCGAAGACGCCGTGATCAAGGTGACGCGCGAAAAGATCAAGGCTTTGGCCGCGGGCAAGATGGGCTATAGCACGTCGCAGGTCGGAGACTTGGTCGCAAGCGCCCTTTAACCTCTCGGTCGAGTCGCAGAGAAACTTGGCTGCGATCTGGTGATGCGAGGGCTGCTCGAGCACGCGCGGCCTCTTCCGGCGACAGTCAGGAACCCAGATTTTCCATGGATCCGACGACGGCAGTGGACGCTCCCGCAGCCCGGGTTCAAGGCACTGCCTGGCTGACGCCCTCCCGGGCGTTCCTTCTGGCCGCCAGTTACCTCCTGGTGCAGGCGTTCATCCGGGTTCTGATCTCCGACAGTGCGGAACTGGATGAATCCCACCAGTTGCTCTGCGTTCAGGAGTGGCGCTGGGGTTACGGATCGGACCCACCCTTGTACACTTGGCTGCAGCGGCTGACCTTCGGTCTCTTCGGCGCGGGCATCCCAGGGCTCGCCTTGCTCAAGAACGCCCTCCTGTTCGGCGCTTTCCTCTTCACTTACCTCGCCGCGCGGGACATCTCCAGGGACGAGCGGATCTCGGTGGTGGCGATGCTGTCCCTGTTCCTTTTTCCCCAGATTTCCTGGGAATCGCAGCGGGACCTGACGCACAGCGTCCTGGCAACCACCCTCGCGGCCGCGACGTTTTCGGTCGCGGTGAAAGTCTGCCGTTCGAGGACACCGCTCCCGTATGCCTTGCTGGGCCTCTGCGCCGGTTTGGGGACCTTAAGCAAATACAGCTATTGCCTTTTCGCACTGGCGCTTGCCGGATCGGCCCTGACAATCCCGAAGTTCCGGCGTGTCGTCCTGGGCAAATGGACGCTCCTAAGCGTTGCGGTGTTCGCCGTCATTGCCCTCTGCCATTTTCTCTGGATTCTGGACAGCGTGGAACTCTTCTGGAGACGGCCGGAACAACTCATCCTCAAGAGTGACCGGGGCGTCATCATGGGGCGCGTTCTCGGAGTCGCCAGCATCCTGGTCTGCGCGGGGGCGCTCGCCGGGCCGATTGCGGCCATTTACTTCCTGATCTTCCGGCGCCAGTGCCAACCGTCCGCCCCTGCCCCCGGCAGCGCCCGTGAGTTTCGACAATGGATCACCAGGACCTTTGTGGCGGCGGCAGGAATCGGCTTGGTCGTGGTCCTCGTGTTGGGAATCGAACTGAAAGAACGCTGGTTTCAGCCGGTGCTCGTCCTGATGGCCATCTGCGCAGCATTCCTGGTTCAGCACAGGCTCACCCCGACAGCCGAAAGGCGTTTTGCGCTTGCCATTGGCGGGGTGGCCCTTTTGGTCCTGGCGATCCTGCCCGGGGGTGTTCTGACCGTGGGTCTCACCAACTATGTGGGCCGGTTGAATGCTCCTTTCGGCGCGCTCAGCCAGCAACTCGAGGCTCAAACAGGGCGCCCCGCGGTGATCGCCGCGAGCCACCGCCTGATCGGAGGCAACCTTAAGCTCTTCTTTCCGCAGAGCACCGTGGTCTCGCCCGAGTTCGAGATGCGTTGCCCGACGAACACGCCCTGGTTGCTGGTGTGGGATGCGTCCAAGTCCGCCCACCCGCCGGCCGTCCTCCTGGATCTCGTCCGGCGCCTGCGCGGGGGGGATGCGATTGATGCCGGCAATCTCCCGCTGGCCTACGCCGAGGCGCCGCTCAAGTATTCCCACAGCAAGACAATGAAGCTGGGCTTCACCCGCCTGCCCTGAGCCGGTCCTGGCGGGCCCGGACGAACTCTCCTGGTTTCAAAACGGCTTGCGGCGCCGGGGTAATCATGCCTTCTTGTCCCTGCCATGCTCGAACACGAATATATTCCAGCAGAAGACAAACACTCGCGGTGCACCCTGGTCGCTTTGCACGGGCTGGGCGACAGCATGGAAGGGTATCGTTTCCTGCCTGGGCTGCTCCGATTCCCCCGGCTGAATTGCCTGCTCGTGAACGCTCCCGATGAATATTACGGCGGTTACTCGTGGTACGACTTCGCGGGCGATCCCGGCCCTGGGATCGAGCGGAGCCGGGGTTTGCTCTTTGCGCTTCTTGACCAGCACTGCGCCAACGGATACTCGGCTGAGCAAACCATCCTGTTCGGCTTTTCCCAAGGCTGCCTGATGGCGATGGAGGCGGGACTTCGGTATCCGCGCCGCTTCGCCGGGGTGATTGGGATTAGCGGTTACACCCACGAACCGGAACAAGCCCTCCGCGAGTTCTCCCCGGTCGCCCGCGAGCAGAAGTTCCTGTTGTCACACGGCACCTATGATCCCATGATTCCCGTCGGGCCGGTGCGCGCCCAGATCAAGCTTTTGCAATCGGCCGGGCTCCAGATTGACTGGCAGGAGTTCCCGAAAGAGCATACGATTGCCGAGCCTGAGATCGAACGGATCCGGGAGTTCATCCGAAAACAACTGGACGGAGTCTAGGCCGAAGCCTCTAGGGCTCGCCAAAGGTTGCTATGCACAGAATCGTTCGCCGGCTTTCTCTCCTGAGCGTGGTTGGGCAATGCGCGACCGTTTTATGCGGGCTCATGGCGACCATCGCCGCGCATGCGGTGCCGGTCATTACGGCATTCGAACCGCAATCCGGCACCCCCGGCACCAGCGTGACCATCCGAGGTTCGGACCTTGCCGGGGTGTTCGAGGTCCTGTTCGGCTCCGGGTCCGCGAACTTCACCGTGCGCGCCAGCGACCGCATCGTGGCCACCGTCCCGCTGGACGCCACCACCGGCCCGATCAGCGTCGCCGCGCCGTCCGGGGGCGCGATTACGATTCCCCATTTCAAGGTGGCGCCGCTCATCATCGGTGCTTTCCCGGACCGAGCCTCCGCCGGTGCGACGGTGCTGATCGAGGGCCTGAATTTTGAAGGCGCCACCGCGGTGCAGTTCAACAGGACCAACGCCTTTTTTGCCGTGACCAGCCCGTCGCAAATCCGCGCGACGGTGCCGGTCGGCGCAACGAACGGGCCGATCACGGTGATCACTCCCATCGGGTCGTCGGAAAGTCTGTTCGATTTTATCGTCACGGGCGGAGAACCGTTCATCGACCGCTTTGACCCGGCGGGCGGGAAGCCTGGAGACACCGTCACGATCAACGGCGGGAATTTCACCGGGGTGACCGGGGTGGGCTTTCACGATCGGCGCGCGACGTTCTCGATCACATCCCCTTCCCAGATCCGGGCAACGGTTCCGGCAAGCGCGGGCAGCGGTTTCATCTATGTGACCAACGCTGTTGGTGTGGCCGAAAGTCTCGAGCCTTTCGTCGTGACAACCGCGCCAGTCATCCTGGATTTCGAGCCCTTTGGCGGTCCGGCAGGCACCCCGATTGTGCTTCGCGGCCGCAACTTTGCCGGGGCCACCGCGGTCCGGTTTGGCGCTGTGAACGCGTCTTTCTTCGCTGTGGCCGATACCCAGATCAATGCCACCGTCCCCAACGGGGCCACCAATGCACCGATCACCGTCGTCACGCCGGGCGGCACCGGTGTCAGCAGCGAGAGTTTTCTCGCAAGCGCCGGCCCAATCGTCGTCGATTTCTCGCCCGCCAGCGGCGCGCCGCGCACCCTGGTGACCGTGAACGGCTACAACTTCATGGGGGCCCAAAAAGTCCAGGTTAACGGCGTGAACGCGCCCTTCTCGGTGGTCGCCCCCACCCAGCTCAACCTCGAAGTTCCGGCCACCGCGACCACAGGGCCGATCACCGTGACGACCGCCGCCGGCACCGGCATCAGTTTTGATTGGTTTGTGGTCCGGACGGGCAAGCCCATGATCTTCGGCTTCGACCCCGAAGCCGGACAGGGAAGGACCCTGGTCATCATCGAAGGCGTAGACCTCGCCACCGCGAACTCCGTCCGGTTTAACAATGCGCCCGCGCCGTTCAGCGCCGTCGCCGACAGTCAAATCCGCGCGACGGTTCCTGACGGCGCCACCAGCGGGCCCATCACCGTCACCACCCCAGCCGGTTCCGTCGTCAGCTCCAACCGGTTTATCGTGGCGCCAGTCATCACGAGCTTTGCTCCCACCAACGGTGTGCCAGGAGCCGTCGTCCGAATCCGGGGGACGAACCTGGCAGATGTGACGGTCGTGCGCTTCAAGGAAGCGTCGGCGAGCTTCCAGATCGTGAGCACCAACGAACTGACGGCCGTGGTGCCCACCAACGCCATCAGCGGCTGGATCAACGTCATCAACCAGGCCGGCATTGTCGCTTCCGAAACCGTGTTCCTCGTGCTGCCCCAGGTCAACCGGTTTGAGCCTGCCTCGGGCCTGGCGGGAACCCAAGTCACCCTCTTCGGCGCCGGCTTCGCCGACGTGACGGCCGTCCGCTTTGGCAATGTGAATGCCGCTTTCCAGGTCCTTTCGTCCACCGAAATCCGGGCCGTGGTGCCCCAAGGGGCGGCGACCGGCACGATCACCGTTGTGACCGCCGCCGGTTCCGCCACAAGCTCGCGATCTTTCGTGGTCGGAATGACTGCGGACCTGGCCCTGAGCCAAGTGGCGTCCACCAACCTCGCCCTCTTAAACCAAGTGCTGGCCTTCACGCTTGCCGTGACCAACCAGGGCCCGTCCGCGGCTTCGGGGGTTATTCTGTCGAACCGGTTGCCCGCCGCAGTGTCCCTCGTTTCCGTCGTTCCCAGCCAGGGAACCTACACCCGAACAGGCCCGGATATTCGTGTGGACCTCGGCCATCTCGCGCGCGGGGCGACCTCTCGCGTGGTCATCACCGTCCTCGCCGAAGCCGTCGGCACGCTCACCAATAGTGCTGCCGTCTCGGCTCGTGAACTCGACGCCAACCTGCTGGATAACAACTCGGAATTGGAGGTCACGGTCATCGACAACACCGCGACGCTCCAGATCGCGCGTCTGGATGCCGGAACGCTCCGGCTCTCCTGGCCCGCAGCCGCCGGCAATTTCGGGGTCCAATCCACCACCAGCCTCAGTCCGCCCCGAACCTGGCAATCTGTGCCCGCGACGCCCGTTGAGAGCGGCGACAGGTTATCTGTAACGCTTCCCGTCCCCGCGCAAACGACCTGCTACCGCCTGTTCCGGCCTTAAGCATCTCATTTTAGGCAGAGGGCGTCTCCCAGCCGCGCAGATTTAGACGAACTGGTTCCTCGCTGTTTTCAGTGGAATGGCTCTCTCGCTTCAGGCCAACGGCCTCAATGGCTCAGCGATCCCAGTCGAAAGAGGACCCGTATTACCCCGAAAATACCGTATGAATATCGTTTCATCCTCAGTGGCACAGGACAACGTGCGCGACAAAGACGCCGAATCCTGCCTTTTGGAACGAGCCGATGATCATCTATAATTCAACTATATTTTCACTATGCTTCTGCTATGATTCGAGTATGGTTTTATTATTTTGTAATAGCAAAATCCTAGTTGTACCTTTGCGGAATTATAGTTAATTACTTGGAGAAGCTCGGTTTCTGGTCTAATATTCTTAACATTTAGCGGATGAAAATCCCCCGCGTCTCGTTTACATTATCCCAAGAGATGGCGGGGCGCGGACTTCTCCCCGCCACAAAATGCGAACCTGGAGTTCCCCTATGACTTCGACGAACAAAAACCCAAATCCTTCCCAGGAGAGCAACCCATCGCAACCTCATGCTCCACAACCAGAACCGTTCACCCCGGGCATCACAAGGGGAATGGTCCGGCAGCACGCGTTCGAGTTGTATCGGGACAAGCTGCCCCACCAACCCCTGACCTTGCAGGACTGGGTGCTCGCGGAAAAGGACCTGGTCCAGACGATGCAGACCGATAACGTGTCTAAGTAGCTCGAGGCAGGGTGATCTTGGCTCCAGCGGAGCTTGCGGGCACGAAACGGGGTCTCGGTTTCAGGCGGGCGCTGACGGTTGATCTCGGGTAGTGCAAAGTGCCCGTACAGTTGTGTCATTTTGGCGCAGTGGGTCAATCCGTTGTCCCAGCTCGCGCGAAGGTGGCGCATTACGCGACGGGGGTTGGACGGGTCTTAAGGGCGGACAGCCAAGGAGAGGGGGTTGGGTATGTGCCTGATAATCAATCGATGAGGTTTGGCGGTGAATTCCATTCCGTGTCAGGCACTCAGCTCTGGATGCGCGCAGCCGATTCAGAACCAACGGCATCTACATTGCTTCGAGTTATGAAAGAGTGTTTCGTATGGACCTAAATCGATTGACTGAAAAGGCTCAGGGCGCATTGCAGGAAGCGCAAAACATCGCCACAAGGCATCAACACCAGGCAGTGGATGTCGAGCATCTTGCTTTGGCCCTCCTTCAGCAAGAACAAGGCTTGGTGCCGCGATTGATCGAGAAGTGCAAGGTTGCGCCCGACCTCTTCCAGGCGAAACTGGAGGAAGAACTTGGCCGGATGCCGCGTGTGACTGGGAGCACCCAGGCTGGGAGTGGGGTTTACGTCACGCAACGCCTGAACCAGTTGCTCGTCAAGGCCGAGGACGAAGCCAAGCGCCTCAAAGACGAGTATGTCAGCGTCGAGCACCTGGTGCTGGCCGCCTTTGACCAGCCCGCGAGCACCCCGATCGCCCGCATTCTGAAAAGCCTCACTCTGCAGCGCGACGACCTGCTCCGCGCGCTCACGGAGGTGCGAGGCAACCAGCGGGTGACAAGCGCCAATCCGGAAGCGACTTACGAAGCCCTTGAAAAGTACGGACGCGACCTGACGCGATTGGCGCAGCAAAACAAGCTGGACCCCGTCATTGGGAGGGATGCGGAAATTCGA
This sequence comes from uncultured Verrucomicrobiota bacterium, assembly GCA_964578605.1. Taxonomy (GTDB): domain Bacteria; phylum Verrucomicrobiota; class Verrucomicrobiia; order Limisphaerales; family SIBE01; genus JAXMHN01. Next base: position 22,999 of record CAZODO010000018.1, read on the forward strand.
CGGTCCATCCAAGTCTTGTCGCGGCGCACCAAGAACAACCCGGTGTTGATCGGCGAGCCGGGCGTGGGCAAGACGGCCATCGTGGAAGGATTGGCGCGCCGGATTGTCGCCGGCGACGTCCCGGAAAGCCTCAAAGACAAGCGCATTGTCGCCCTGGACATGGGCGCCTTGATCGCGGGAGCCAAGTATCGTGGCGAATTCGAAGAGCGCCTCAAAGCGGTTTTGCAGGAAGTGACCCGCGCCGCCGGGCAGGTTGTCCTGTTCATCGACGAGATTCACACGGTCGTTGGCGCCGGAAAGGCGGAGGGATCCATGGACGCCGGCAACATGTTAAAACCGATGCTGGCGCGCGGCGAACTGCATTGCATTGGGGCCACCACCCTGGACGAGTACCGGAAGCACATCGAAAAGGACGCCGCGTTGGAGCGCCGGTTCCAGCCGGTCCTCGTGAATGAACCGACGGTCGAAGACACCATTTCGATCCTGCGCGGTCTTCGGGAGCGTTATGAACTGCACCACGGCGTCCGCATCCAGGACGCGGCGCTGGTGGCCGCGGCCCAATTGTCACATCGCTACATTTCCGACCGTTTCCTGCCCGACAAGGCGATTGACCTAATGGACGAAGCCGCCGCCAAGCTGCGGACCGAGTTGGAAAGCATGCCCGAGGAATTGGAGGGGCTCCAACGCCGCGTTATGCAGCTTGAGATTGAGCGGGAGGCGCTTCGCAAAGAAAAGGATCCGGCTTCGAAAGAACGCCTGGCCGCGCTCGACAAGGAATTGGGCAATCAGAAGGCCGCGCGTGACGCTTTGAAGGCGCAGTGGGAGAACGAAAAGAACGTGATTGGCGATATTCAAAAGCTGCGCGAAGCCATTGAAATTGCCCGGAACGAAATGGAACAGGCGCAACGGCGAGGCGACCTGACCCGCGTGGCGGAGTACAAGTACGGGAGGCTGCCGACGCTGGAAGGCCAATTGCGGGAACTCGAGAAAAGGGCCGATCATCGCCCCGATGGCGCCAAGGACCATCGCCTCCTGCAAGAGGAAGTGACCGCCGACGAAGTGGCGGAGGTGGTCTCGCGGTGGACCGGCATTCCACTGTCGCGCCTTATGGAAGGCGAAAAGGAAAAGCTCCTGCGCTTGGACGAAATCCTCCACCAGCGGGTGATTGGGCAAGACGAAGCCGTCCAGGCGGTCGCCGATGCGGTCATTCGGGCCCGGTCTGGATTGAAGGACCCCCGGCGGCCGATCGGCTCGTTCATCTTCCTGGGCCCCACGGGAGTGGGGAAGACGGAATTGGCGCGCGCCCTCGCGGAATCGTTGTTCGATTCGGAGGAGAACATGGTCCGAATCGACATGAGCGAATACATGGAGAAACACGCGGTGGCTCGGCTGATCGGGGCGCCGCCAGGGTATGTCGGATACGAAGAAGGCGGGCAGCTTACGGAAGCCGTCCGGCGGAAGCCCTACAGCGTGCTGCTCTTCGACGAAATCGAAAAGGCGCACCACGACGTGTTCAACGTCTTGCTCCAGATCCTCGATGACGGCCGGCTAACCGACAGCCAGGGCCGGACGGTCGATTTCAAGAACACAATCGTGATCATGACCTCGAATATCGGGAGCCCGATCCTGATCGAGAACGCCAGCGAAACGGGCGAGATCGCGGACGCCGTGCGCCAGCGCGTCATGGGTGAGATGCGGGCGCATTTCCGGCCGGAATTCCTCAACCGCGTGGATGAAATTGTCCTCTTTAAGCCCCTCACCTTTGGCGAGATCAAGAAGATCGTCGACCTGCAATTGGGACTGCTGCGGCAGCGCTTGGCCGAACGGCATATCGAACTCGAGCTGACCGCAGCCGCCAAGGAGCATGTCGCGCGCGAAGGGTACGACCCGGTCTACGGAGCGCGTCCACTCAAGCGCTTCCTGCAGCGCCACGTCGAAACCGCCCTGTCCCGCAAGTTGCTTTCGGGTGAGATTGGGGACAACGCCCGTGTGCGCGTGGACTTCAAGCGGGGCGAGCTTGCTTTCAGTGCGGAACCGCTGGCGGGAAAGCAGGCAGCATGATCGCAGAAGATCCCGGCCGGAGCTCCGCTCAGCTTTCGGTCGGGACCGAGCTGGTGGCATGCATGAAACGCGGGTCGCCGGCGGGCTTGGGCGAGGCACTCGCAGGCGCGGAACCGTGCGAGCGACGGCCCGGGTCGACTTTGACCAGGCCCGCGTCGTTCGCGACTTGGTCAAGGAACACGGCAATCAGCCGCTTGAGGTTCCGCTGCTCCCGGTCGAGGAACCAGAGCAGGGCCGGCAACGTTAACAACAACGCCCATAGCCACGGGAACAAGGAACCTAAAAACCCAATGACCAGCAATTCCAGGCCGGCAGTCGTCCAGAAAACGGCCTTCGCGAAAAGCGTCGGAGCCGTTCGCAGGCGGCACCGGATCATTTGGCTGTCCGAAGCGAATATTTCGGCGGCCGTGGTCAGTTGCAGGTGAGACCATCGGCTCCCATAGATCTCCAGATCATAGCTGTTCCAGCCCAGGTCGATCTTGTTTGGCCAGTCACGCTCATCCAGGCGGCGCATCACCGCTTCCAGGAAACGCACGCGATCGATCCCCTTGCCGACCCAGAACTGCAGTTCATTAGAGCTCCGCTGCCGGGCGTGCCGGCTCAAAGAATCGAGGGATTCAAACTCGGCCAGCGGACGGCGTTGGACGCTTAGCCGGCCTTGATACCTGGCCCAGCCGCGCACGATCGGCTGCAGAAAGAAGAGCAGCGCCACAAGCGGTCTCGACAACAGCCGGGAACGTCCCGCCGACAGTTCCGCTTGAGCGGCGGCAAACGAGCAGACCACCAACGGGACAAGCATCCCAGGGATCAGCAGCGGCAAAAGAATCGGGAAAACGACGCTGAGCACAAGGAGCGGCAAGACAACCAGCACATGGTACTCTAACGTGGTCACCAGCATCACCCCGAACGACGGCGGCGCCGTGTAAAGCGTCTGGAAAAAACCACTCCCGAACGTCCCGTGGTAAATCATCCGCGACCGTGTCACCACGCCGAACTTGGCCGGGGAATAAATCCTGCCTTTCCATTGGCTGCTGCCATGCCAATTGAAGTACTCGGGATGCCGATGCACAAGCATCGCTTCCGCTTCTCCATAGCCATGCTGCTGGCGGAGGTAATCGCGCACCGTTGAGCGCCGATAATGCCAGACGAAACCACCCGGGCTAAAACCGATCCGGTAGCCGCGCTGCTGCAGGCGCCAGCAGATGTCCACGTCATCCCCGGCTTTCCGAAAGAGCGGATCAAAGCAGCCGATTTCCTCCAGGGCCCACTTATAGAACGCCATGTTGCATCCGGGGATATGCTCCGCAACCCGGTCTGTAAGCATCACGTGGGCAGGCCCCCCCGGCGATACCATGACCGCCGCCGCTACCCAGGAATCCTCGAGCGGCAGCAGATTATGCCCGCCAATCCCGACGAACCGGCTGTTTAATAAGTCCCCCACAAGGTAATACAGCCAATCTTCGTCCGCGCGACAATCGGAGTCTGTAAACGCCACGATCTCGCCGACACTGGATTCAATGCCCGAATTGCGCGCCACGGAAAGGCCCAGGTTCGTCGCGTGCCGGACGTAACGAACGCTTGGGAATTGAGCCGCGATCTCGGGAGAGCGGTCGTTTGAACCGTCATCAACCACGATGACTTCGTAAGCGGGATAATTCAGATGCTGGAGCGACTCCAAGCATGCCTCCAGCGTTCGGGCCCCGTTGTAACTGGCAACCACCACCGAAACCATCGGGTATCGAGGCAGAGGAAAGTGGGGCGCCGCTTTGAAGCGGTCGAGGACCACGGCAAAAGCCTGCTTTGGAACGCGATCCCGGGTCGTCAGACCGAACGCCCAGTCGTCCACCTGCCTGCCGCCTCTGAACCAATCGTCGGTGTAGCTATAAACGATCGCGCCAGCCGCCCCGCCGCGATAGGTCAGTTCAAGCTTCCAGCCCAGGATCTCCGCCTGGCGCGCTTCACCTTCCCGCAGGGAATCGATCCCGAATTCGCCGAGAACCAGCGGCTTGGCATCGGCGATCATCTGCAGGCGCGCCAGGTAATTCTCGAACGGTTTGGGATTGTGAAGGTAAACGTTGAAGCAGTGGAAATCGATATTCTGCGGACGCAGGAACTCCGTGGGCGGGTAATTGCCAAAGGTACAAAGGCACTCGGGTGCGATCGCCTTGACGATCCCGACCAGTTCATCAATGAACCCCGCCACCTTCGCGGCGCCGCTCCAGCGGACAATATCAGCCGGAACCTCGTTCACCACGCTCAGCGCGAACACCGCCGGGTGCGAGGCACAAGCCAGCGCAGCCTCCCGGACCGCCCCGCACGCTTCGGCGCGAGAGGCGGCGGATTCGAGGAAGCAAACGTCCCGATTCCAGGGCACGTCGACCAGCAACCGAAGTCCTTTCGCGCACGCAAGCTCCAAGAACCACGGGGGCGGAACCTCGTAGACGCGTAACAAATTCCCTCCCAAGCCTTTGATATCATCCAGGTCCCTTGCCGCCTGCGCCCGCGAGGCAAATCCATGCCCTGCCGCATCCGGTGCGAAAGGGCCGTAGGTGACTCCCTTGAGGCAGAACTTCTCCGTTCCGAGGCGGAAGAACTTGCCGTCGACTCGGACACGAGGTTGCGTTGTGCTCGGACCAGACATCTGAACTTAGACGCCGCGCCAAGTAGATTTAGTCAGCCGAACAACAGGCCGGAGGAAAAGCCGCTCAAACATTTGCCCTGGATCCCTGCACGGTCCGCTCTGCCATTGTTCCATCACAGGAGCGATGCCTAGCAGAGGCGTGGCCGATACGCAAGACGGCTACTTCTTGCCTAGGCAACTCGGGCCTGATTTATTGGAGCATGCCCTGGGAGAAGGTTGCCTTGATTGGCGTAGGCTTGCTTGGTGGTTCGCTCGGTCTGGCCCTGAAGCGGCGTGGCCTGGCGAAGCGGGTGCATGGTTACGTGCGCCGGTCTTCCAGCGTCCGGGAATGCCTGGATCTCGGTATGGTGGACGAAGCCACCCAGGACCTGCTTTCTGCGGTCAAGGGCGCTGACCTGGTGGTCTTGTGCACACCCCTCTCACAAATGCGCGAACTCGCGGTGGGCATGGCTCCCGCCCTCGGACGCGGCGCCTTGGTTACCGACGTGGGAAGCGTCAAAGCAAGCGCCGTCCGCCAGGTTGAGCCACTGGTCACAGCCACGGGAGCTTGCTTTGTGGGAAGTCATCCGATGGCGGGATCGGAAAGAATGGGGGCTCGAGCCGCCCAACCTTCGCTTTTCAACCAGGCCATCTGTGTCATCACACCCACTCCCCGCTCCACTCCGGACGCCGTGCACGCGGTCAAGACGCTCTGGCAATCGGTGGGATGCGAGGTGCTTACCTTGAGCCCCGAAGTGCATGACGAATTCGTCAGCCGTTCCAGTCATCTGCCGCATGTCGTCGCCGCCGAGCTTGCCAATTACGTTCTCAGCCCGGCTTATCCCCGCGAACAAGCCTTGTTGTGCGCCAACGGGTTCCGGGACACCACCCGGATTGCCTCCGGATCGCCTGACATGTGGCGCGATATCGCGATGGCCAACCGGAAGAACCTGGCCCGGGTGCTCGGGGTCTTTATCGAAGACCTGCAAGAACTGCAATTGGCGCTCGAAAGAGGTGATGCGAAGACCATCGCCGAGTTCTTCGAGACGGCCAAGCATCGTCGCGACCAGTGGTGCAGCCAAAAGGCGTCCCCATCCCCCGAGTGAAGACGCGTCCGCCCTTCATCCAACATCCTTTTCCGCCTGCGTCATGCCGCTCCCTGACCTAATCGAGATCGTGCCATTGACCCATCCGGTCACGGCTGAGGTCGCCGTCCCGGGTTCGAAGAGCCTCACCAATCGCGCGCTGGTCCTGGCCGCCCTGGGTGCCGGAGAGACCGTGCTGCATGGAGCTTTATGGAGCGAAGACACCCAAGTGATGACCGAGGCGCTCGGCCGGTTAGGATTCAGTGTCCGCGTCGAACCGGACCCGGCAGAGCCGTGCAATCGCACCGTGCGTGTTGAAGGCTTGGGAGGCAGAATCCCCCGATCCGGGACCGTCGCGAGCCCTCTCGAGCTATTCGTGGGCAATGCCGGCACGGCGGCACGGTTTCTGTCCGCCCTCGTTTGCCTGGGGCATGGGGCCTACCGCCTGGAGGGTGTGCCTCGAATGCGGCAACGTCCGCAATCGGAGCTTTTCCAGGCGCTTCGGCAGCTTGGATACGAAGTCCTGACCCCCAATGACAAGCTCCCGGCCATGGTGATTGGCAAGGGACCACGGTCTGCCTCGTGCCAGGTAAGCGTTGCGAAAAGCTCGCAGTTTGCCTCGGCGCTCTTGCTGTGTGCCCGGGCCGGGGAATGGGAAGTCGAGGTCGCCGGCGAGAATGCGGAGGAGGTTCCCTATGTCGAAATGACGCGACGGCTCGCGACCGTGTTCCCTGCCCAGGGCGGCGCTTTCGCGATTGAACCGGACGCCTCGAGCGGCAGTTATTTCATCGCGGCCGGCCACCTCCTGCGAGCGGGCGCCTCCGGCGAGCCTTCGCGGATCACGGTTCCCAGCTGGCCTTCGTCCGGGTGGCAGGTGGACGCCCGGTTTCCACGATACCTTCCCCTGCCGCGCCAGGTCTCGCGCAACCACGACCTTGGCGATAGCATCATGACCGCCATCGTCCTTGCGCCATGGGCTCCGCACGCGGTCCAGTTCACGGACTTGGCACGACTGCGCGTCCAGGAATGTGAGCGCGTGGCTGCGCTCCGGAAGGAACTCTCGCAATGCGGCGCCCAGGTGGTGGAAAAAGGGAACACGCTGACCGTGAGCCCGTCCCGGTTGCATGGCGCAACGGTGGAGACCTATGACGACCATCGCATGGCGATGTGTTTTGCGATTCTTGGATTGAAAGTCCCCGGCATTCGCATCAAGAATCCAGCGTGCGTGAAGAAGACGTTTCCCAATTTCTTTCAGAAGCTCGCGGACGCCCCGCCCCGGGGCCTCGGCGCCACCCTTCTCGACGCGCATACCGGCCAACCTCTCCGCTTGCACACTCTTTTCGCCGACCCGGCTTAGACGCGTGAGCCAGCCTATTGTCATCGCGATCGATGGAACGGCCGCCAGCGGCAAGAGCACCAATGCCAAAGGCGTGGCCAAGTCGCTCGGGTTTATCTACGTCGATACCGGGGCCATGTACCGCACTCTGGCGTGGTACTGCCTTCAGAAACACGTCGATGCGCTTGATGCTTCCGCCGTCGCCGCGCTTTGCCGTCGCTGGAAAACCACCCTCGAATGCGTGGAAGGCGAAGTGCGTTTGCTGGTGGACAGGTACTATCCCGCCAAAGAGATCCGCACCGGCGAAACCAGCGCCGCGGTTCCTCACGTGGCGGCAGTCCCCAGGGTCCGCCAATGGATGAAGAAGAAACAGCGGGAATGCACTCGGTTTGGCAATCTCGTCATGGAAGGCCGGGATATCGGCTCGAACGTCTTCCCGGAAACCGATTTCAAGTTCTACCTCGACGCATCGCTCGACGAGCGTTCTAAAAGGCGGGCCGCCGAAGGGATCAAGGAAAACCTCGCCGCGCGCGACAAGCGGGACAGCCAGCGCCGGGCTGCGCCCCTGATCGTCCCCCTCGGGGCCATGGTCATCAACACCTCCGGACTGACCCCCGAGCAATCGACCCGCCTGATCCTCGACGAAATCCAGCGCCGCCTGAAAGCGTCCACCCGGTAAGCGCCTTTCGATGGCCACTCCCCAGCCCATGCGATTCCTTTACCGGCTGGGATGGCTTTTCTTTCGGCTGATCTTCGCGACCTACTTCCGCCGGCGCTATTTCAATGCCGGCCGCGTCCCGCTCTCAGGTCCCGTAATCCTGGCATCGAATCACGCGAGCTTTTTCGATCCGCCCTTGGTCGGCTCGGCCCTTGCCCGGCCTCTGAGTTACCTGGCCCGCGATACCCTGTTCCGCTTTCCGGGGCTGGGCGCCCTCCTCCGCTCGTGGAATGCCGTCCCGGTCGACCGCGAAGGCGGCGGCGCGGCGGGTTTGCGCCAGATCCTGGACGCCCTGCAAGCCGGCAACGCGATCATTATCTTCCCCGAAGGCACCCGGACACGCGACGGCCAATTGCAGCGCGCCCGCGCCGGGATCGGCCTGATGGTGCTCAAATCCGCTGCCCCCGTCGTCCCAGTCCGCGTTTTCGGCACCTATGAGGCTTACGGACGCCACCTCCGCTTTCCGCGCCCAAAGCCGTTAACGGTCAAGTTCGGGACGCCTCTCGATTTCTCGGCCTTGCGCGCCGAAGCCCGCACCTGTCCCAAGGCGCGCCTGAAAGAGATCTACCAGGAGGTCGCCGACGCCACCATGGCGTCCATCGCGAAGCTTGAACCTGTCGAAGACGCGGAAAGCGCGCGCGCAGCAACCTCGTGATTGTCTTGCCGCCGGCAGCTTGTATGCTCCGCGAATGCGTCATTCAGCACGTGTGCTCGCCATCCTCGTATTCGGCGCTCTTTCCAGCACCATGACCATCCCTGCCGGGCTCCAGGACCGCGACCTTCGCAACGCGCAGTACCTTCGCGACCACGCCGAAACCCGCGGGTTCAACCTTGGCCGCCCCACCCGCGCCCAGCCCACCCCCGACGGCAGTGCGGTCCTTTATCTCCGCGCCAAGGCCCGCGTTCCGAAGCTCGAGCTGTATGAATTTGACGTGGCGTCGCGCGAGAACCGGCTCCTCCTCGCGCCGGAGGATGTCCTCAAAGGCGCCGAGGAAAAGCTTTCGCCCGAGGAGAAGGCGCTTCGGGAACGCATGCGGATCAGCGTGGGCGGCTTTGCCGATTTTCAGCTTTCGGAAGACGGCCGGCGCATTCTCCTGAGTCTCTCGGGGAATCTGTATGTTGTGGAGCGTGCCGGCAGGGCGGTTCAGGAACTCGTGACAAGTGGCTCGCCCGTGGACCCGAAGTTCTCGCCCGACGGCCAGCGCGTGGCCTACATCGTGGGCCATGACGTGTTCGTTTATGACCTCGCCAGCGGCAAGGAACAGCGCGTCACCCAAGGCGGTTCCGAAACCCTCTCCCACGGCCTCGCGGAATTCGTCGCCCGCGAGGAAATGCAGCGCTTTTCCGGTTATTGGTGGTCGCCCGATTCGCGCTCGATCGCCTGCCAGGAAACGGACAGTTCGGAAGTCGAAATCTGGCATGTCGCCGATCCCGCGAAACCCGAAGCCGCCCCCTACCCCACCCGCTATCCGCGCCCGGGCAAAGCCAACGCGAAGGTCCGCCTCGGTGTCGTGCCGCTCGCCGGGGGTGAAACGGTGTGGATCCCTTGGGACCGCGAGCGTTACCCGTACCTGGCGACCGTTCGATGGGAAAAGCACGGTCCCCTCACCCTCGCGGTTCAGACCCGGGACCATAAGGAGCTCCGTTTGCTTACCGCCGATCCTGCGACCGGCCAAACCACTCTTCTGCTGACCGAACGCGACGCCGCCTGGGTCAGCCTGCGGCAGGACACTCCGCGCTGGCTTGTGAACAACCAGGGTTTCATCTGGGCCAGCGAAAAGCCCGGCGCGAGCTGGCAACTGGAGTGGCGCACGCCTTCGGGCGATCTGCGGCGGGTCCTCGTTCCGCCGAACGCCGGTTTCCGGTCCCTCCTCCATGTCGACCCGGTCCACGGCGCCGTCGCTTTTACCGCACGGCCGGATCCGACTCAATGGAAGGTTTTCCGGGCGACCCTCGACGGCAGCGAGTATGTCGAATTGACGCGTGAACCCGGATGCCACGGCGCCAGCTTCGACGACCAGCAGACGGTCTATGCGCATGCCACGGTGAGCCTGCAGGACATGCCCCGGACCTTCGTCCGCAACCGGGAGGGTTCGCTCCTGGCCGAACTGCCGTCCGTGGCTGACGAACCGCCGCTCACGCCCAACGTCGAGCTGGTCAAGGCGGGCCAGGGCGCCGGGTTCCATGCCGCGCTTGTTCGGCCACGCGATTTCGATCCCGCACGCCGCTATCCTGTCCTGTTGTATGTCTATGGCGGGCCGCTTCCGGACTGGTCTTCGGGGGTCGTGGTAGCGTCCAAGCCATCCTGGCTCCTGGCGCAATGGATCGCGGATCAAGGTTTCATCATTGTGAGTGTCGATGGGCGTGGCACCCCCGGCCGAGGGCATGATTGGGAGCGCGCGATCTACAAGAAGTTCGGCTCCGTCCCCCTGGAAGACCAAGTCGCCGGCCTCCGGGCCCTGGGGCAACGGTTTCGCGAGCTCGACCTGGACCGTGCAGGCATCTACGGCTGGTCTTTCGGGGGTTACCTTTCCGCCCTCGCGGTTCTCAAAGAGCCCGGCATCTTCAAAGCCGCGTTCGCCGGAGCGCCTCCGACTGATTGGTACGATTACGACACCCATTATACCGAGCAATATCTCGGCATCCCGCCCGCCGACGCCGCCGCCTACGAGGAGGGTTCGCTCCTGCCCCTGGCTCCGAAATTGACCCGTCCGCTGCTGCTGATTCACGGGACCGGCGACGATAACGTCTATTTCCGCCACAGCTTGAGGCTGGTCGACGCGCTCTTTCGGGCCGGCAAAAAGGCCGAGATTCTCCCGCTCTCTGGACTGACTCACATGGTGCCCGACCCCGTGGTTAACGAGCAGCTTTACTCGCGCCTGGTCCGCTTCTTCCAGGAGCACCTCACTGCAGCCCGAACGGACGCCCCAGGGCGAACGCCTTAGGTTATCCAGTGATCCGTGGTGTTGAGGCTGGATGGTTACGGCTTGGCTGCGCCGCAGGATCGGCAGCTATCCGGGCCGCTACCCTGACCCGTTCTCCGCGATTTCGGTCCCCTGCTCCAACCGGCCCCGGAACTGCAGGCGCCGGGCAGTCTCCCAGCAGATGAGCGCCCAAAGACACCCGGCAGTCCAACCGGAGAGCACGTCGGTCGGCCAATGAACCCCAAGATAGACGCGGCTCACCCCAACGAGCCCGGTGGCCAGGAATGCCATGAGCAAAAGGTAAGCCTTCAATCGCCGCTTGGGCTGAACCCGTGCCATCAATGCCCCCAATGTCAGATAAACCACCGCCGAATTCATCGAATGGCCGCTGGGAAAGCTGGTCGTTCTCACATACGAACCATGCGGGACAAGGTCAGGACGCGGACGATCGAAAGCCCTTTTCAGGCCCAGGCTAAGGAAGAAGCCCCCTCCCACGGCAACGATCAGAAACACGGCCGTCCGATATTGCCCTTGAAGGAGCAGGAAGCCCACGGCCGCGGCTGAGAGGAGGAAGACCGTGCCCACGCCGCCAAACGCGCTCATATCGCGCCCCACCTCTTCAACCCATTGGGGTCCAATCGGATCCGCCAGATTATCCGTGTGTCTCAAAGCCAGGAGCACCGTGCGATCGAACGCCCCGGTCTTTCCATGCACCACGCTGTTGGCTAATTCCGCGAAAATCCAGATACCCGCGGCGAGAAGGGTTGCGGTGACCAGGAGCCCTCGCTCGTGTTGGCCGACCCAGACCATTAAGGAGACCACCCGCCAGCGTTTCCAGTTGGACTTGTTCAGGAATTGCATGGAGCCGAATCGGTGCAGGAGAGCATAGGGCGGGGTGAAGCAAGAATCCAGCCAGAAAATCGAACTGGGCTGCATCCGCATTTAAGCTAATTCTTTTTAGCGTGCGAACGCGTAAGAACGGCTTCATGGCCGGTTATTCCGGTTTCCTGGCGTCGATTGACGGGTAAAACGCGGCCGTTCCAGGCTGAATCTTGCGGTGGATCCGAATCTGCGACCGGTTCGCTACGGTTTCTTGAATTGGTAAGCGCCAATATCCCATGGCGCAACGCGAAGCACGCCTCGAAAGTCGTTCGTAAAACGCGCCGAAAGGTCCATGCCAGCTCTTACGGTCGGACTGGTGTCAGCGCTGGGGGCATATTTGTTGGAGTCGGTATAGCCTCGAGCTCCTGCCTGGGCTGGAGTTTGAGTCAGATTATGGGACTCGCTGAACTTCGTGACGCGCCCTCCGCCCGACGCAGGAGCATTCATGAGGATGGGCTTTCCGGAGGTGATAAAGTGGTTATTCAGCACTTCGAGAAACGCGAAGGGGCCATTCTTTCGTTCCCCAACCCGGATGCAGGGGCCCTTGCCGTAGGCGCCTACGAGGGTGTTATTCCAGACGTAAGTGCGCTGGCCCTGGTGGTTCAACCGGTCGGTATCCAGCGCAATGGGCGGTTGGGTGACCCGGTAGACCACGTTGTTGAAGATGTGGGTGTCGCCCGGTCCAAAAGCCCCGGGAACGATAAAGATGACTTGCGCCGTCGGGTCCAGATCATGGATTTCGTTCCCGGAAACGATGTTGGCTCCGTAATTCAGCATGGCGTTCGAGTGCGCGGCAGGATCGGAGGGTTTTTTAAGGTCGTGAATGTGGTTGCCGCGGGTGAAATTGGCGCTCATGACGGCCGAGGCGCAATGGTGGATATGGCAGTCCTGCACCGTGACGATGTTCCAGAGTGCAGACCCGCTAATGACCCCGGCTCCCAACTGGTGGAACTCGCAGCCGATCGCGGTGAGTTTGTCGCCCTGGTTGACCTTCTGAATGCCGCCGCCCCCGGACGTCCCGGGTTCGATCACGCCATTGACATTCGGCATCCACCAATCCCGGACGAGGCAGTTTGAGAGAGTGATATGGTGGCACGAATCGAGCGTGATGGTCATGCACCCCCAATTGCTGATGCCGTTCTTCCCGAGCGGAGCGGCATGGTTTGCGAATTCCAGGTTGTCGATGACCGCCCAGTCGACGCCCTCCAACAGCACCCCGGCTCCCACCGTCCAACCGTTGATAATGCGCCGCTCAAAATCGAACAAGGGACGCTTGAATGACGGCCCCTCAAACCAGGTTGTGTCCGCCCCATAATAGCCGGGCGCCGATTCGGAACCGTCCTCTGTGATCTTCCATTGGAAACAGGTCGTGGGCCATCTCACGCCGCCTTTGAAAATGAACCGGTCCCCAGGCGCATGCGAATATATCCCGGCCCAACCGCTCATGCCGGGCGCCCGTTTCCACGGTGCGGATTTGGAGTCGCCCTTGTTCGCGTCGTCGCCTGAGGTGTAATCGATATAATAGGTCGCGGCACTGGCGTGAGCGATCGCACAAATGGCCAGGATCAAGCGGGCTGCAATCGAGAACATGCCGCCATCCTGCCATCGCGATGCCTTGTTGGGAAACCCGGAATTCCAGGCGCTTGGGAGAAGGGTGCAGGACAAGATTCTTCACACGCGGAGGAGTTCCGGTGGCAGCTCTGCTCAACGCAGAAGGACCCCGGACCCCTGAGGTGCGATCCACCGCGCTTCTCGCCGGAGACCTGGAATTGAGCTGTTTCGCGCCTAGCTTCCCTCCCGGGATCGCCGCATGTTTACATCGCCTGCAGATCGGACACCATCGCGCTCTCCAAACTGCGCAGGCTGATCTCTCGTCTTTGGGGTCCGCAGCGGATCTGAAATGTTGTCTGTTCGCCGCTCACGTTCCAGAGCAGCGCCGTTCGCGCTGTCGGATACCAAGCCAGCAAGGCAGGAGTGTCGTTCTCCACGAAGGGGACCTGGCGCAGACCCGGCTTGATCCGGTGCTTGAACGCCAAGAGCGCCTCGAGGGTTTCATCGCAACGCTCCATCGTGTCGGGAATTCGACCGGGCGCACGACTCAGGAAGCGCGTTCCTTCGGAGCGAAGCGCGCCGTCCGCAACGGCGGCGGCGTCCGCATCGGAAAGGAAGGTCCAGCCATCGGTGGCCGGCTGTTCGGTGACTTCAAAGGGAATGCCCGTTGCCAGGAACAGGCTGAACGGACGGTCGTCGCCAGTATAACGGCTGCGCTCGCCCCAGTAATGCTTCAAGGGCCCCTGCAGCCTGTGGCCGCTCAACGTTGCGTGAAACTGAGCCTGGCGCTTCATCTCACCGGCGAGCGTTTGCCAATGGGCTTTCGGAAACGGCGTCATGCCGCTCATGAAGGTCGTGTGCCGGACATCGGCCATCGTGGAGATCACGAGCTTGGCGGCCATATTGCTGGCGGAAAGCCGGTCGGAAGGGTAAGCCGTCGTCTCGCTCCAGGCCAACTCCGGCCGGACAGTGCGGCGGTGAAACAAGACGCTGAAAAGCTCGTCCGTCTTCCCTTTGACAGGATTGAAGGAGCCGTCGTCGAACATCAGTTCCCCCACCCGGAATGGCACGTGCCGATAATCGCGCAATCGAATACCCGCCTTTTCGGCGCCCAAGTACATAATCATGATGCCCAGCGCGCCATTCGCCGCCCGCTCCTGCGCGCGAAAGGACCCGGTCAATTCATCGCAGGCAAACTCGACCCAATCACGCAGCAGAGGCGTCAAGCGCCGCGAACGGATGTCGCCCAACAGTTCGGGCCAGCGGCTTTCAGAGAAACCCGTCCGCTGCAAAAACCGGGCTTGATGCGCCTCGCAAAAACAGCCCCCAATCTCTCCCGGACCGCGCGCCAGCCGAAAATCGTCGTCGAGGAAGAACTGCGAGAAGCCGCCGGCTCGCAACCGGTGCAAGGCAGCCACGTTTTCGTCCGTGGCTGGGGCGTGAAGCGAGGTTCCCGCGTACGTTTTGCCGTCCCGGTCCCGCGCAAGTTGCCAATGGGCTGGAGGCGTCAGCGGGAAGTTCCCGTCCTTCGCGCCGAGCGAGTCCCCGGGATGACCGAGGGGGATCGTGACAACCCGGACGTCAAGACCCTTGCGACGGAGCACCTCCGCCGCGCGCCTCAGCGTCTCCATCGGCCAGGGCCAATGTCCGTAAAAGAAACCGGCCAGCCACACACAGGAAACCCCGGCGCGCATCAGAAGGTCCGGCAAATCGGGGTCCTCGAGCACGGCTTGAGCACTCAGGCAGACGTGGTATTCGCGTGCGGCGACTTTCGAGTCCGCCCGGGCGTGCCAGGGCGCGACGGCGGCGGTGAGGCACAACGTATTGGCAAGCCCAATCCAGCGGCGCCGTGTCATGACGCTGGCGGTGACGTTTTCCAGTTTTGCGGACGCCGGGTATTTCATGTTAACACGCCGATTATCCACAAGTGCGCCACCCCTGGAAACGAAAACCTGGGGGGCGAAACGCCGAGTGGGAGTGCGGCACGACCCATCTTATCGACTCGAATTGCGGCCGCCTGAGACGAATTCCTTGTGAATTCCTGTGTCGCAGAGATAAGTGGCTTGAGCAAACTCTGCGGTCACTTTTCGAGCTTGTTTCCTGCCTGTAAGGAGATGGCGCTTCCTGCAAGACGTGCACTCCGTTCTCAATTTCGATCACCTCGGTTTCTCTGGAGCCATTGTGTCTTGGCCGTGAAGCGGGCTGCAACGCAACGGCAGCCGGTAAAGCCGGTTGCAGACCGGCGCTCCGAATTGGCAAGAAGTCCATGGCAGTTCCGACAACGGCGCCGTTCCGGGTTCCAGCGCGCGTTTCCCCGCTCGATTAACCCGCCCCTTTTCGGCGCGGATCGACACGAGGACGCGCTCCAGCTCCGCGGTATTGGCGGGTTCAGGCGGCAACGGCCCTCCGTCCGGGGTTCACCCGTAGTTCACCCGTAGATGACCCGTAGATGACCCGTTCGGGAACGGGTGATCCACGGGTGATCACCGGGTCACCAACGGGGCATCTCCGGACCCAGCGGCAATTGGGACGCTTCCTGCCCCTCACCAAGACCACAGGAGGATTGAAGAAAAGCTATGGCTCTACTCGAAACAAACTTCGCTGCCGGCCAACTCAAAGGCTCCGTCGGCGAAATGGTTAGCAGGCCCGGCGTGCCTGATTTCCTGGAGCGGAAGGGATGAACGCCAATATCATCAAGATTTAGGCTGGCACCGGGCTGGGAATGGATGAATCCTGAGCCGCAACACGCTGAATCCAGGCAAAAACCGAATGAACATCCGACCCTTACCCCTTGCTCTTGCCGCTTTGGCGCTTTTCGGAGTTGCCGCTGACGGCAGTTCTTTCGCGCAAAGCGCATCGCCCGTCTCCCAGCTTTTCCCGGGCGGGATATCCGGCCTCCCGCTCCTGACTGATGCGCAAACGCGTTCGATCTCGGCGGAAAACCTCACCGGCGCCAAGGGGCAGGGCGGCATGGCCATTCCCAACCCCAGCGAACCCAAGCCGGCCGCGAGCGCGCGCGCTGCGGATAACCTTGGGCAAGGTTGGAAGGTCAAGCCCTTCCTGCGCGTCAACGCCGGAGAAACGGCGACGTTGATGGACGTCGAAGGCCCCGGCGTGATCCAGCATATCTGGATGGTGGAGGGGTTGAGCCGCGCCAATGTCCTGCGCTTCTATTGGGATGGCGAAACCACTCCCTCCATCGAAGTGCCCGCCCCCGATTTCTTCGCCGTCGGCCATGAAATGTTCGCCCGGGTCAATTCCCAGGTCGTCGTGGTGAACCCGGCCAACGCGATGAACTGCTATTGGCCCATGCCTTTCCGGCGCCACGCGCGCGTGACCTTCGCCAATGAATCCGGCAAGGACCTCGAACTTCTGGCCTTTCAGATTACTTACGCGCTGACTGCCGTTCCCGACGAAGCGGGCTATTTCCATGCCCAGTGGCGTCGGGCGGATACCTCCCGCCAGAACCCCTACGTGATCCTCGACGGGGTCAAAGGCAAAGGCCGGTACGCCGGCACCTTCCTCGCCTGGACCCAACGCCGCAAAGGCTGGTTTGGCGAAGGCGAAATCAAGTTCTTCATCGATGGCGACGGCCAATTCCCAACCCTCTGCGGCACGGGAACCGAAGACTATTTTGGGGGCAGCTATGGGTTCCCTGAGCCGTTCACGACCGCCTATTGTGGAACGACTCTGCCATCGAACGCCGATCATCAGCCGCCGAACTACTGGAGCCTTTACCGGTGGCACGTGCTGGACCCCGTCTGCTTCCACCAGGATCTCAAGGTGACCATCCAGGCGCTGGGCTGGGGCGACGACGGCAAATACTTGCTGCTCTCGGACGATATCGCGTCGGTGGCCTACTGGTATCAGGCCGAACCGCACGCCCCGTTTCCGGCGCTGCTCCCGCCTGAGAAGCGGGGCAAAGTGAAATAAGGCCTGGAAAAACTCGCGTCTTTGCCGATAGAGCACAGCAAGGCTCATTTTAGGCAGGTCGGGTCGGCTCGGCCCGCCGTTGGTGACTGGAATTCCTGCTCCCAATGGCCAGCCCGGCGGTCCAGCCCTGCCTTTTCTGATCCAACCGGCCGAGGCGGCCCCGCGCCACGGGAACGCTCCCCAGCTGCAAAATCAGCTTTTTCCTGATGGAATAGATCTGATAATGCCCTATAATCCCGCGTTGTCCTAGGTAACGGGAATAAAAATTTTGCTTATGCCTTTTTATACATGGCTTCTGATTGCCAGCTTCGGCCTGCTGACAGCCTTGGCCTTGTTCGCCCTCCGCTGGGCTATCGCTCATGGCGAGTTCCGGAATCTATCCCGGACAGCGCTGATGATTTTCGACGAGGAAGAGCCGGTGGGTAAGCAGACCGATTTCTTCCCGGGCCGCTCGGATGTGAACAATTCCTCCCCCCGGGAGCGGGTCCCATGAACGGTTCCGGCTCTCCATCGATCGCCCAGGCGTTGTCTCCCGACAAAGCGGATGGCGAACTGAGTTCACCGGCTTTGCTGGCCGAAGTGGATGCGTCCTGCCGGACGCCGTTGCTCTTCCTGTTTAGCAGCGCGGTGATCTGGTTGTTGATCGGGACGGTGCTGGCGCTTTTAGCCTCGTTCAAGCTGCACATGCCCGAACTGCTGACCGAAACGGCGTGGCTGACGTTCGGGCGGGTGCGGCCGGCGCACCTGAACACCATGGTGTACGGATTCGCCTCGCAAGCGTCGTTCGGCGTCACGGTCTGGCTGCTCTGCCGGCTTTGCCGAGTGCCGTTGATTTTTCCGTGGATCGTGGTGATGGGGGGTGTGCTCTGGAATATCGGCGTGACCGTTGGGGTGTGGGGCATTCTGGCCGGCGACAGCACCAGTGTGGAATGGCTGGAGATGCCGGGGTATGCCAACCCGATCCTGTTCGCTTCCTACGCGGCGATGGCGGTCTGGGCGGTGATCGTCTTTCGCTATCGGCGGCAGAAGCATCTTTACATATCGCAGTACTACCTGCTGGCGAGCTTGTTCTGGTTCCCCTGGCTGTTCTCGATTGCGCACTTGATGCTCATCGCGCAGCCAGCGCGAGGGACGGTGCAGGCGGCGGTGAACTGGTGGTTTGCCCATAACGTGCTGGGGCTATGGTTTACCCCGGCGGGGTTGGCGGCCATTTACTACTTCATCCCGAAGGTCATTGGACGGCCGATTCATAGCTATTACCTGTCGCTGCTCGGGTTTTGGTCGCTGGCGATCTTCTACAACTGGAACGGCGCGCATCACCTGGTGGGCGGGCCGCTGCCTGCGTGGCTGGTGACGGCGAGCATTGTGGCCAGCATCATGATGGTCATCCCCGTCGCGGTCACGGCCATCAATCATCATCTCACGATGGTGGGCCATTTTCATAAGCTGAAAACCAGCCCGACCTTGCGGTTCATCGTGCTGGGCGCCATGAACTATACGGCCGTCAGCCTCCAGGGATCGGCAAGCGCGCTGCGGTCGGTAAGCCGGGTGACGCACTTCTCGCATCACACGATTGCGCATGCGCACTGGGGCATGTACGCGTTCTTCACCCTGGTGATGTTTGGCGCCATGTACTACATCCTGCCCCGGATCACGCAGCGGGAATGGCCGTCGGTGCGCCTGATCTCCCTGCATTTCTGGACGGTGGTGGGAGGGATCATGCTTTACGTGGCGCCGCTCTCGCTGGGGGGCATTTTCCAGGGGTGGGCTTTGAACAACCCGGATATTCCCTTCCTGGATGTGGTGCGAGGGACTTATCTCTGGCTGGAATGGCGAACCATTTCGGGGGTGATTATTACCATTGGCCATTTGGCGTTCACGGTTTCGTTCTTCTGGATTGTTGCCCGCCGTCTGCGGCCTTACCGGCATCCCGTGGTGCAGATAGCGGCGCCGACGCCCGCGGAGTCGAGTGCATCATGAATTACGGTCCTCTCATTGTTCTCGGGGTCTTCCTGACCATCGGCAGCTCCTGGGTCGGGCTGGCCTTCCTTCCACACTGGCAGATTGGCAATCTGCAGCCGGTCGTCCTGCGGGAGACAGGCGAGACTTATCCGGTGCCCCTTTCGGGCCTGGCTGCCCAGGGACGAGAGCTTTACCGCGCCAACGGTTGCATTTACTGCCATAGCCAGCAGGTCAGGGCGGAGGATTTCGGCGTCGATATCGAACGCGGCTGGGGACAACGGCGGAGTGTGGCGGTCGATTACATCTACCAGCGCCCGGTCTTTCTGGGCACGATGCGCACGGGGCCGGACCTGACGAATATTGGGGTTCGCCAACCCGGCACGCAGTGGCATTACCTGCATTTCTATAATCCGCGCGCCGTCTACGAGATTTCGAACATGCCCGCTTTCCCGTGGCTTTTCAGGCAGCAGAGAATTGGCGGCGAGGCGTCACCCAACGCGTTGACGTTGCCGCAGAAGGTTGCCCCGATGCCGGGATACGAAATGGTGCCGACCGAGGAGGCCGACGCCCTGGTCGCTTACATGCTAAGCCTCAGAACCACGCCAACCGTCCCGGAGCCATGAACCGCTCAGACGATCCTGCCAGCCCGGGCAAAGCCACCTTCACCCAGGGGGCCTTGAGCGAGGGTCACGATGTGTCCGCCATGCACGCCGCGATCCGGCGGGAACAGTCGGATCCCCGCGAGGGTTACGAACCCATTTCCCTTTGGCTGGTGGCGTCCATTGGCGGGCTCCTGTTTTGGGGGGGGTATTATTTCGCCCGTTTCAATGCGGGGTTCGATCCGTCCATCCTCGACACGTGGCGCCCTGCCTTGACGGTTGCGGCGGCCCCCAAAGCTGCTCTGAGCCCGGAAGTGATCGGCCAGCGCACCTACGCGATGGCCTGCCTGCCTTGCCACCAGGCCGAAGGCAACGGCGTTCCCGGACAATTTCCGCCGCTGGCCGGTTCGGAGTGGGTGCTCCACGGAGATCCGGGGCGCATCATCCGGATTGTCCTGAGCGGGGTGCAAGGCCCCATCACTGTGTCGGGCCAGCAGTATAACAACTCCATGCCGCCTTGGAGAGACACGCTTTCGGACGAACAGATCGCCGCGGTGATTACCCATATCCGCAACCAATGGGGCAACAAGGCGTCGCCCGTTGCCGTTGAACAGGTGGCCGCGATCCGGGCGCAGGTGGCCGGTCGCCAGACGCCTTGGACAGCCCAGGAATTGATGGCCATCCCCGACGGCCAATAACCTTTCGTGCCATGACCACGGTCGTGATGGAACCTGCCCAGGAAACAGCCGCCTCCTGTGACTATTGCGGAGCGCCCCTGCCGCCGCAGCGTGATCCGGGAGACGGAGCCTCCTCGAAAAACAGGTCGAAGTTCTGCTGCTATGGCTGCCGGGTTTTGGGAGAGAGTGGCCGGCGCGCAGTTCCCGCCCCAAAAGGGCAGACCTCCGTCTGGATCAAAGTGGCCGCCAGCGCGGCCATTTTCGGCCAGATGATGATCCTGGACCTCGCGGTGAACCTCACCACGCCGGATCCCGAGGCGCATCGGCTTTTGCATTGGGCTTTGTTCGTCGGCGCCGCGGTCGTGCTCTGGTTGCACGGCCCGGCTCTCTTCCGGACGGTGCGCCAGCAATTCCCGCGTCCGACGATCGAACTCATGTTCTCGGCCGGAATCGTGGGGGCGTTTGCCGCCTCGGTGTATGCGTCTCTCACCGGTGTGGGGGCGGTCTACTACGAAATCGTGGCGGTCCTGTTGACCGTTTACACCGCCGGCAGAACCCTCCAGGCCCAAGGGCGCAACCGCGCTTTCGCCGAAGCGCAACGTTTCCACGAAACCTTCGCCACCGCCCGCCGCGTCCTCCAGAACGGCACCGATCTCCAGGTCCCCTCCGCCCAAATCCAAGTCGGCGAGCAGGTCCGGGTCCTGGCTGGCGAACCCATCCCGGTGGATGGACGGATCGTGGCCGGTCAAGCGTTCGTGCAGCAGGCGCCCCTGAGCGGCGAGCCTTTTCCCGTGGTGCGGCGTCCCGGCGATGAGGTCCTTGCCGGGTCCTACTCGGAAGACGGCGAGTTGCTCATCACCGCGACGCGTGCGGGGTCCGGCCGGCATTTGGACGAGCTCTTGACGCTCGCGACTCAGGCGCGAGGGATTCCTTCGCGCATCCAGGCCCAAGCCGATCGAATTGTGGCGTGGTTTCTGCCCTTCGTCCTCATCACCGCCTTGGGCACGCTGGTATTCTGGGGGTGGAAAACCGGTTGGCAGGCCGGGTTGTTCAATGCCCTGGCGGTGCTGGTCGTGGCTTGCCCTTGCGCCATGGGATTGGCCACGCCGATCGCCCTCTGGAACTCAATGGCTGCGATGGCGGCGCGCGGTTTGGTGGTGCGAAGCGCCGATGCCATCGAGCACCTGGCCAGTTTGACTCATGTGGCTTTCGACAAAACGGGCACCTTGACCGAGGAAGGTTGTTCCATGGTGGACCTGACGACGATCGGCAGCGCCGAGCAACGTCAGCAAATCCAGGCGATGATCCGGGTTGTCGAGGACAGCAGCCCCCACCCAATCGCCCAGGCGTTTCGCGCTCTGCCCAGGATGGGCGAACAGGACCGCGCGTACCGGCTGGGCAACACGAAAACCGTCCCCGCGCTGGGAGTGGAAGCCTGGGTGTCCGCCGCGGACGGGACCGAGTACCACGTTCGGATCGGCCAGCGTGGTCTCATGACAAACCTGGAAGGCGAAGCCGCATTGCGCCAGCAGCTTGCCGATGGCCCGGGCGACCAGCTCATCTATGTGCAAGTGAACGGCCAACTCTCAGCCATCGCCGCCGTGCGGGAGCAGGTGCGGGCTTCGGCGGCGGACGTCTTTAAGGCGCTGGAAGGGTTGGGTCTGCAATCGTCCATTCTGACAGGCGACTCTTCCGATCGCGTCGCCCGCCTCGGATTGCCTGGATCGATTGGGAGCTTGACGGCCCCCGGCAAGGCGGCACTGCTCAATGCCTGGCAGGCCGAGGGGCAACGCATCGGCTTTGTCGGGGACGGCATTAACGATGCGCCCGCCCTCAACGCCGCGGCCTTTGGGATCAGCTTGGGACACGGTTCCGGCCTGAGCCAGGCCAGCGCCGGCGCGGTCCTCTACGGCGGCGACCTGGCAGTCGTTCCCTGGGCGATTGACCTCTCTCGACGGGTCAAACGCGCCGTGCGTTCGAATCTCGCCTTCGCGGCATTTTACAACCTCGTGGGCATCGTCCTGGCGGTCAGTGGATATCTTCACCCGGTTGCCGCTGTTTTGCTGATGGTCATTTCCAGCCTGACGGTCTCCTGGCGGGCAACACGGGCCTCACGGGGTGACGAGTTCTGCTGTGTGCCTGCCTCTGGCCGGGCGGCATCCGCCAGCACCGCCGCTCGGAAACCGGCTGCTCCGCGCCTGGCTGGCGCTGCATGGCCCGCGAAGCTGCTGACGCGATGGAGTCTGGCGGGTTTCTTGATCCTGCTGCAGGCCCCGTTCATCATTTACCTGGGGCGGTTGCCCTTCTGGCCGGCTCTTGGCGTCGCGCTGGTCTGCGGCATCCTGGGTTTCGGAATCGTCGGGTTCAGCCACCGGATCATGGACGGGACCGCGTCCACCTTGAAGTACCATTGGCAAATGAGCGTGGCCATGCTCGCGGTGGGCAATTGGGGGATGATTCTCGGATGGTGGGTGGAAGCCGGGTTCGCGCCGGTGGTGGGTCAGCACCTGATGCTGGGTTGTTGTGCGCACGGATCCGCTTCAAGCGCCCAGCCCGCGATCCCCTGGATGTATATTGGCATGGTCCTGTTCAGCTTGCCGTTCATGGTCAGCCGGCCGGAACGAGGCCAAACCTGGCTCATGCCGGTGATCGGCGGCATCCTTTCAACCGTCGGCATGGTGGCGGGCATGGCCTATGGCACCTCGATCGGGCTTGCCTTGGCTGGAACGGCCAGAGTCTCTCGGTTCCTTTGGGCACTGGGTTCCATGATCGCTGGCATGCTCATCGGCATGGCCATCGGTTGCGAATCCGGCCGCGCTGCCGCCTGGCTCTGGAACCGCCCTTCGCGCAAGCAAACCACGGCCGGTGCGGAAATGACCCAACGCCGCCAACAGCAAGATTCGATCCGACGGTGAGTCTCACGCGGCAGGGCGGGTCCTTCTCCAGCGTGGCGCAGTGGGATTCGCCTTGCGACCTCGGCGACCCGGTCACGCCAGCTTGGCGTCTGTCGAATCGCATTTGTAACCCTAATTGAAACCCGGGAAAGTGCCAGCAAACAGAACTGTACACAGATGTGTACACTTGCGTAAGTGGCATCATTGCAGAACGTTATGACGCAATATGTCACGCGTCCCAACGCGCAAGTCTCTTCCTTAATAATTCACTCTAATCAATGGAGATCAGTGGTCCCTAGGTCCTCATTCTCATTCAGCTATGCCGCGGTGCTTGCTTCGGCGCTATGGCAACGAGTGACGCTTCAATAAGAAGCGGTCGTTCTCCGCTCGATCCACGCGCGATGCCTCTGCCGTTCCGACGCCAGCGTCTCCTCAACGCGGGACGCTTCGGACGCCGAGAACAACAGCGCCGCCGGCAATTCTTCACCGCACACCCCACAAAGCTTGTGACGGCGCGCGTAAATGATGGAAGCACACCGGGGACAACGCAGCCAAGGCCTCGGGCGGACAATGTGCCGGACCAGCGGAAAAGGCGGGGTGTCTTGCCAGCCGTTCTCCACACATGAAATGTCCATCTTTGCTGTCATAGGTTTCCGTTCGGGAGGGAGAACACGTGGGAGCTTCGAAGGTTGGTTATAAATCCGGGGACCGTTTCCACTCCGGCAACGTCCTGGGATGGTGAGGGCAGTACAATTCGCTGACCCAGAGCCCCCTAATTGCACGCGGACAAGTCGCTGTCTATCGGGGACATCTGCAAGACCCTGCGGATTTCCAGGGCGACATTCTATCGGTATCTCGCGGCTGCCTGATTTTGGACTGGTTCGGAACTGGGACTGAGCAGCGAGCGTGTGTAATACCATTGACAGTTGTGGCTGTGTGTATATGTTTTTACACATGCGACAGACGATGACGCAACAAGACCGGGTGCTGGCCCTCGCCCAGAAGAAGAAGATTCTGCGGTTGAAAGATGTTACGGACGAGGGCCTGCATCCTGAGCATCTCCGCCGTCTGCATCGGAAGGGTCTGCTGGTGCGAAGCGACCGTGGCGTGTATCGGCTGGCCGAGAGCGAGTATTCAGAGAAGCTGAGATTGGCGGAGATTGCTAAGCGCGTTCCCAACGGCGTGGTGTGTCTGCTGAGCGCCCTGCTATTTCACGAGATCGGAACTCAACTCCCCAACGAGGTATGGCTGGCCGTAAAACGCGGTGCCGCTCTACCGCGTGGGGTGCGAACCGGGCTTCGGGTCGTAACGGTTTCTGAACCGTCTTTTGGGACCGGAATTGAGGAACAGGAGATCGACGGCGTTCGGGTAAAAGTTTATTGCCCAGCCAAGTCCATCGCCGACTGTTTCAGGTTCAGGAGCACGGTGGGCCTGGACGTGGCACTGGAGGCCCTGCGAGAGGCGTGGCGCAAGCGCAAGGTCACGATGGCCGACCTGGACCGGTTCGCTAAAATCGACAGGGTGACAAACGTGATGCGCCCCTACCTGGAGATGCTGACGTGAAGGGGAAGACCATCCAGAACATGGCCGCGTCCGTTTACGCCCGGCTGTTGAAGCGAATCGAGCTTGGCGACGAGGATTTTCAATTTGTGCTCATGCGATACGGCGCGGAGCGGTTGATGTATCGGCTGAGCCAGTCCGAACACGCGGCCAACTTCGTGCTCAAGGGGGCCATGTTGTTTCTGGTTTGGACGGGGGCACAATACCGCGCTACCAAAGACATGGACCTGCTGGCCCTGAAATCCGCGTCAGTGGATCGGTTGCGGGACATCTTCCGGGGGCTGTGCGAGTTGCCTGTCGCCAATGATGGGCTGGCGTTCGAGCCTGACAGTGTGCAGGCCGAGGAAATCCGGGAGGACAACCTGTATCAGGGCGTGCGCGTGACGTTGATAGCACGACTGGGCAAGGCCAGGGTTCCGATCCAGGTGGACATCGGCTTCGGTGACGCTGTAACGCCCAAGGCTATCCAGACCAACTTCCCGACCTTGCTTGATTTTCCGGCACCGCGCCTGGCGATGTATCCCAAGGAGACGGTCGTGGCAGAGAAGTTCGAGGCGATGGTGAAGCTCGGCCTGGCCAACAGCCGGATGAAGGATTTCTACGACATCTGGGCGCTGTCGCGGGAGTTCGACTTCGATGGCAGCGTGCTGTCCGCCGCGATCCAAGCCACGTTCAAGCGCAGGAAGACGGCGCTGACCCCGACCATGCCGCTGGCGTTGACACCGGAGTTCAGCGGCGACCCGTTAAAGCAGACGCAGTGGAAGGCATTTGTGCGCCGGAGCAGGCTCAAGCTGGCAACCGAGGGCTTGGAACAAGTCGTGGTCCAGATCAGGAGCTTCCTGGAGGCCCCGGTGGTCGCCGCCAGCCAGGGTGAGAGGCTGAAAGCGGCCTGGGCCAAGGGAGGCCCCTGGCAGCCATCGTAGGACTCACTGGTGGTTGAGGTCGCGGGATTTCACCCAAACGACCGGTTTCAACTTCTGTTGAAACCCCGCCTTTCTCACTTCACCAGCTTGGCGATATACTTTCTCAGGCTGCTGGCCGGGATTCTCGTCATGTTGGCGTCCAGTTTCACCTGCCGGAGCTTCCCCTCATTTAGAAGCTTTGTAACAAACGCCTCCTCCACGCTGAGCAACTCGGCGACTTTGCCGATGGTATAGAGTTGGTCAACCGCCTCGCCAACGAGCGACCGGTCGATTTGGACCTCCATCAAGTGAGCGAGATGCGTTTGGTCACGCCGCTTGGCCAGCTCCAAAGGACTAAGGCGTTCGGCATTCTGGATGTCAGGGTCCGCGCCACGCGACAGGAGCAGCTTCACCATTTTCACCGAACCTTTGCGGACGGCATCATGAAGGGGCGTATCCCCGCCCCATGCCCCATCGGCGCTCTGCCTTATTGGCTCCTGTTCATTGGGATTAGCCCCAAACTCAAGAAGCAAGTGTACCATCTCGACCGAATCATCCCAGATGGCAACACCCATTGGAGAGTTTACGCACTGGTCGTCATCCTCTTGCACGTCGGCCCCCTCGCTGAGTAGTTGCCGGGTTTTTGCCAGGTGGCCTACAAGCTGGTTGACGTAGCGAATAACGCAGAACCGCAAGGACGGCAGGCGGCTGTTGTCGCCACGCTCCAGGCGCAGGTCAAAGCCCTGTCGAAGGTCTTCGCGTATGCCAAAGATCAAATGGATTGAGATCAACGGATTCCGCTCTTTCGGCGATGGGCCTCAGCGCCTTGGATTTGCCGCTCCGGTCAAACGTTGCACGATGGGCTGCATCCACGCTGGGAGCTTGGGTGTGAGTGCTGCCAGTTCCGCCTTCGTGTCAGCGTCCAACCTCGCTCGCAGTGATTCAAGCCGCGCTGGCTCCAAGCCGCGCTCGCGCAAATGACGGATTGCTTGGATCACCAGTCCGGCAGGCCGACCCGCGCCCAGCAAGAAACGGGGAGCTGCGCGACGGAAGACCAAGATCAATTTATCCAACCTCACCTGGCGCGGCGACCCGTTGGTTAGAACCACGATCCTGCCTGGCACCTGCTCTGAAAGCCCGAGCAGGTTCGCCGCGTAAGCGCCGGACACCTGCCATTGGGCGCTACTGCCCTCCATCAATGCCCTCACCGCCGACATCGGGTCGGGCGCAGTCTGGCCGGTCACGGGATGGGGGCGCGGCAGGTCATAAAGGCCCTGGCGAATGCGCCGGATTTTCCCGGCTTTTGCCAGTCGGCTCAGAGCTTGGCCCACGGCCAAGGCGTTGCCATACCGTGTAAAATGCTTGGCTGATACGGCCTCAGCATTCGGCCTGGCACGCAGAGACCGTAACACCTTGCTCTCAATGCTTTGCGAGGTATTCTTCATGCGTTCATTGTCAAAAAGACGGACCAGTTATTTTGACCGATACAAGCCCCTTCTACTGGGAAAGAAGCTGCACACCGACAAACGATGCCCGTCGCGGACATCTGCAAGACGCTGCGAATTTCTAGGGCGATATTCTACAGGTATCTGGCGGCGAGCTGAGTTTGACGGAATCAGAGCGTAGGATAATCTTACGAGTGTGACGACAACGATTACAGTAACCACAAAGCGCCAGGTGGTGTTGCCCAAGTCCATGTGCGAACGTAAGCGCATCCGACCAGGGACCTCCCTGCGGATCACCGAGGTCGGTGACGGCTTCTACGTGACGCCCGTGCCGGAGCCGACCGAAGCCGAACTGGCGGCGGTGTTCAAGGCACTGGATGGGGGACGACGCACCCGGCCCATCACGGCTGAGGATGAGGCTGTCATCCAGGACGAGATCACGAAATTCCGGGCTGAACAGCGGAGGCGCAAAACGTGACCATCGTCGTGGACACGAACGTCGTGGTCTCGGCGGCGTTCTGGCCCAAGAGCGAAGATCGTCGCTGCTTCGTCCTCCTGGCGCGGCGGAAGTGCCGCCTGGCAGTTACCGAGGCCATCCTGGACGAATATCGAACCCTGGCGACGCGGATCGGACGCCGGGAGTGTCCCGACAAAGACCCCACCCCTTTCCTGGACTGGATCGAGCGCGTGGCCCTGCTGGTGGAACCATCCCCCTTGGGCAAGCGGCGCAGTCGGGACGCCAAGGATGACCCATTTCTCGCTTGTGCCCTGGCCAGCCGCGCCGAGTTCATCGTGACGAAGGACAAAGACCTTTTGGCGCTGGAAAAACCCTTCGGCGTGGAGATCGTCACGCCTAGGGATTTCTACCGCAGGTTGGAGTCGTAGAGCCACGCTACTGGTTGGGCAGAGCCAGTTTCGTAAGTGCCCCTTTCACTGGATGGCTGCTACGCCTCCGGAAACCAAGCCAGAAATCCAAGCCGCACCCGATGCCCGCTTTCAGCACTGGACACGACCAGGTCTGATTGCACGCTTGCGGTCATCCCTCGCCCTTTGATAAGCTGTTTGGCTGTGCGAATGGTTGACATTAGCCTGCTTAGTGCTGGGCGAGAGGGCTGCCGGTGCAGCATGAGGGGGATTTCCCGGCTGAGCGGGCGGGCTTGCCGACGTGGTTTTATCGAGTTCCACGAGCGTAAAGCAGCACAAAGTCAGATTCGGACTTCTTCTGAATGCGTAAAGGATTCAGAATCAACGCTTGCCGGTGTGGCGAAATGGCAGACGCACAGGACTTAAAATCCTGGGGCCCCTTAGAAGGCCGTGTCGGTTCAAGTCCGACCACCGGCACCAATTTGGCAGAGGATGGAATGGCGTCGTTCTTCCATGGCGAGCGGTTTCGTGCCGGGCGCTGCTTCTTTTGGCGTTCTCCCTGGGTTCGTCCGTTCTAAACACGGTCGTCACCCGAGGATCACCCGGTCGGGAACGGGTGAACCCCGAAAGGAGGGGAGAGTAACGACAGTCGAAGGGGGGGACGCTTTTGAAAGTCCGGGCTTGGGGCTGCGCCTGCTCCTGGCATTTCTGCATTTCTCAAGGCAGAATTCGGCTGTAATTTGTGCCTGGTGTGGTATCGTGAGCATCAAACGATCAAAAAGAACCGAATCTTGAGAACGACGCTCTCTCTTCTTTTTTCTTTGAACCTGGCGGCGCTTCTCGCCTGGACGAGCGCAGCTGCGGACGCCCCAGACAAGCAGGATAATTCGGCCAGTTGGGCAGCGCGTTTGAGCCAGGCTTCCCGGGAAAGCCAAGTGCTCCTGGATGACGTGGCCGCGCGGGCTGCCCAACCACTGGTCCCGGGGCCGAATGACTCCAATATCGCCCGGCTTGTGGCCAGGATCCTGGTCCAGAACCACTTTATCCAGCAGGACTTGAATAACGCCGTATCGGGCAAGTTTCTTGACCGTTACGTTGAGGTGCTGGATAACCTGCACCTGCATTTTCTCCAATCGGACCTGGATGAATTCGACGCGAAATATCGGACCCGGTTGGATGATCTTATTTATAGCAAGGGAGATACGAAGCCCGCGCGGGAGATTTTCGAGGTGTTTCTCAAGCGGTTGGAGCAGCGGGTGAGTTACGTGGCGGAGTTGCTCCAGACGGAGAGTTTCGAATTCACCGGGGATGACCGGTACAACCTGAATCGGAAGGAAGCGCCGCGTCCGAAGGACCTGGCGGAGGCCAAGCAGCTCTGGCGCCAGCATCTCCGCAACGAGATCCTGCAGGAGAAGTTGAGCAAGGAAAAGCCCGAGGAGATCGCCAAGAAGATTACCCGCCGGTACGCCCGCGTGCTGCGGTTCTACCAGGATTTGGACAACGGGGATATCTTCGAGATCTTCCTGTCGGCCCTCACGCATGTTTACGACCCGCATTCGGACTACATGGGGAAGTCGTCCTACGAAAGCTTTTCGATCAACATGAGCCTCTCGCTTTACGGGATTGGCGCCTTGCTGCAGTCCGAGGATGGCTACTGCAAGATCAAAGAACTCGTCCCGGGCGGCCCCGCCGCACAGAGCAAGAAGCTGAAGCCGGACGACCGGATCATTGCCGTGGCGCAGGGCGAAGACGAACCGGTCGATGTGATCGATACGCCTCTGAAGAAGGTGGTCGATATGATTCGCGGCCCGAAAGGGACGGTCGTGAACCTGACCATCATCCCGGCCGGCGCCTCCGACCCGTCGGTCCGCAGGGTGGTGACGCTGGTGCGCGACGAGATCAAGCTCGAAGACCAGGAAGCGAAGGCCAGGATTATCGATTTCCCGGCGGAGAACAGAGTCGTGCGTCTTGGATTGATCGATCTGCCTTCGTTCTACGCGGATTTTGACCGGCGGGGCGAAGCGGAGCCCAAGAGCACGACGGTCGATGTCATGCGCTTGCTCCGAAAGCTCAAGCGGGAAAACGTGGAGGGCATCATTCTGGATTTGCGCCGGAACGGGGGAGGATCGCTTGAGGAAGCCATTAACCTGACCGGTTTGTTCATCAAGGAAGGCCCGGTCGTGCAGGTGAAGGATCATAATCCCAATCGCAGGCCGGCCATCGAGGCAGATAACGATCCGGAAGTGGCCTACGACGGCCCGTTGATCGTCCTGACCAGCCGGATGAGTGCTTCGGCGTCGGAGATTCTGGCTGGCGCATTGCAGGATTACGGACGCGCCTTAATCGTGGGCGATATTTCGACCCATGGCAAAGGCACCGTCCAATCTCTGATCAAGCTGGATCCGTATGTTCAGCGGGCCTCGGGGCGTCCTGTGGAGAACCCTGGAGCGCTCAAACTGACGATTCGCAAGTTCTACCGCGCCAGCGGGGCGTCCACCCAGCTGAAAGGGGTTTCGCCGGACATTATCCTGCCGTCCATTTACAATTATGCGGAAATTGGCGAGGCGTCGCTGGAGAACCCGATGCCCTGGGACGTGATCGAGCCGGCGCCGTATCAAAAGCTCAACCTGATCCAGCCGATCCTTCCGGATCTGCGAAGACGCTCTCTCGCCCGGGTGGATAAGGATCCGGACTTCATTTACCTGCAGGAGGACATCGCTCTTTACCGGAAGAAGCTGGCCGACCGGACCGTATCTCTTAACGAGGCGCAGCGCTTGAAGGAGAAAGAGGAGATCGAAGCGCGCGAAAAGGCCCGCGAAGCGGAGTTGAAGGCGCGACCGGATTCCGGCGAGACCATTTACGAGATTACCTTGAAGCAAGCAAGCCTCGCGGGTTTGCCGGCGCCCTTGAGCAAGACGAACGAGGTGAGCAGCGCTTCCGGCAAGGTTCCAGACCCTTCTCTGGCCGAGGGCCCGGTCAGGGAGGCCGCTTCAACAGGTGATGACGAAGATTCGGTGGAGGACAAGCCAGCTCCCGTCGACGCCGCGTTGAAGGAAGCGAAGCGCATCCTGGTGGATCTGATCGCGGCGTGGCCCAGCAAGGCGGCTGTTGCAAAGAGCCGGTAAGGCTTGGTTACCGGGTTCGCGCAGACGCAAAACCCCAGATCACGCCGACGGCCAGCCCCGCTGAGTGAGCGGTGTTGGCCATGGCGAGGATCTCCCTGTCGATAACGTAGCCGAACGCCAGCCAGATCAGCATCATCGTGACCGTGGACGGATGCAGGAACAGGCCGGAGGCGGGGTCGAATTTGCCTTTCATCCAGACGTATCCCAAAAGCCCGTAGACCACCCCGGACATCCCGCCAAACCTCGGGCCGCTGACGTAGAGTTGGGCCAGGTTGGAGGCGACTCCGATGACCACCACCAGCAACAGGAGCCGAACAGTCCCCATCCGGCTCTCGATCGTTCCTCCAAGGTCGTGCGTCCAGAGCATGTTGAACAGGATATGCAGGATGCCGAAATGCAGGAAGACCGGCGTCAGCAATCGCCAGACCTGGCCGTTCCGCACTTCTTCAAGATCCCTGCCCATGATGTTGGGATCGCTAATGAACAGGGCGTCGGTCAGGCCCGCGGCGCTGGTGTATTCGCGCACGAGATAAACGAGCACGGAGATCACGATCAACGCCAGGGTCAGCGGCGCGGCCGAGAACGACGTTCGCTGCGGAAACAGGCGGTCTCGATCGAATTGTCGGCTTCGGACCGCTTCATCCTCCGCCTGCTCGCGGTTGGCGATGTCGCGAGCCCGGGCGGCTGCGTCTCTCACCTTGGCGTCGTTGGGGTTGGCGAGGAATTGGCCAAACAGGGCGCGCGCGCGCTCGATTTCGTCCTCGACATGGATCCAGATTGACCATCTGCCGTCGCCTTCCGCTTCGATCTGGTTCTTGATTCCCTGAACGTAGAGGTAGGCACTGAACGTCCGAGCGTCCGGTTCGCTCTCTACATGACCAATCATTCGCATAGCGTAAGACTACTTCACCGGGCCCGCATCCCCAAGTCGGCATTCCAGAAGGTCCCCGGGTCTGGGCGTCTGTGGCCCGGTGGCCGAGGCGCCGGTATTCCCGGCAGTGACCTGGGGCACTCAATCATGTAGAACGCTGGCGATGCAATGGAATTCTCCGCAGCGCGTGGCGTTCGCCGCCTTGCTTGGTGGGGCGACGGGGATCGGGTTCGCGCCCATCCTGGTCCGGTGGAGCGAGGTGGGGCCCAGCGCCACCGCGTTTTACCGAATTCTGTTTGCGCTGCCGCTCCTTTGGTTGTTTGCCAGCCTGGAATCGCCAGGCCCAAAGCCGCCGCCGGCCCCGGCAGCGAACGGTCCAGCAGCCAGGCGGGCGTTCTGGCCGTGCGCGGCGGCGGGTCTGCTCTTTGCGGCCGACCTGGGATTCTGGCATTGGTCCATCAAGTTCACGACGGTGGCCAATTCAACCTTGCTGACCAACTGCGCCCCGTTCTTCGTGATGCTCGGGGCGCGAATGCTCTTCCGGGAACGCATCACGGCGTCTTTGCTGCTGGGTCTGGCGGCGGCATCCGCGGGGGCCGCCATGCTGGTGGGCGCCAGTTTTCAGCTGACGCCGAGGCATTTGATCGGCGATATGCTGGCGCTGATCACCGCGGGTTTCTACGGGAGTTACCTGCTTACGATTAAATACCTGCGCTCAGCGTTTTCGACCTCCCGGATTCTGGCCTGGTCCGGCGTGGTGAGCTGCGTGCTTCTGTGGATGGCGGCATTCCTTTCCAACGAAACGATCTGGATCCCGTCCGGGCGGGGTTTGGCCGTCCTGCTATGCCTGGGGCTGGTCAGCCATATTGGCGGGCAAGGATTGATCGCATACGCACTGGCGCACCTTCCCGCCGGCTTTTCGTCGGTAGGCTTGCTCTTGCAGCCGGTGGTGGCGGCGATTCTGGCGTATGGGCTCCTTTCGGAGCCGTTAAGCCTGCTCCAAGTGGCGGGGGGCGTCGTCATCCTGTTGGGAATCCTGATCGCCGTCCGCAGCCAACAA
The DNA here is from genome assembly GCA_964578605.1 of uncultured Verrucomicrobiota bacterium. Lineage (GTDB taxonomy): Bacteria > Verrucomicrobiota > Verrucomicrobiia > Limisphaerales > SIBE01 > JAXMHN01. Next base: position 56,068 of record CAZODO010000018.1, read on the forward strand.
CCTGGCTGAACCTATCCGTAGCGAAACGGCGGGGTGAGGGAGAATGTGTTGGGCAAATGCCGGATCTCGCTGACCACGCCGTCGCACAGGAGCACCTCCACAATATCGAACCGGATCGGGACCTGCGGGTTCTTGATCCGCCGAAGGTACTCGAGCGCTGCCAAGCTTAATAAACGGCGCTTGCGCGCGTTCACGGCAGCGGCAGGGCGTGTCCATGCCTCCGACGATCGGGTCTTCACCTCGACGAACACCAAACATTTCCCTTCTCGGAAGATCAGGTCGATCTCTCCTTTTCGCGACGCGTAGTTGGCCACCAGGAACTTCATTCCCAGCGCCTGCAAATGCCGCTTGGCCGCCCGTTCTCCGAGCTTGCCATGCCGCAGATGACGCGCCTCAGGACGGCCTATCCACCCTGCTTTGACTCGGTCCCACAGGCGCATGACTGGGCGGCGGATTGAACAAAGGCAATTCCGGCTGGCGCACGGGGGCAAAGCTTCGCCGGTGAATGGGGCAGGGGCCGTGTTGCGCGAGGGCCCCCAGATGCTGAGGCGTGCCGTAGCCTTTGTGCTCCGCGAAGCCGTAAAGGGGATACTGGCGGTGGTACTCGACCATCAGGCGGTCCCGGGTCACCTTCGCAATCACGCTGGCCGCGGCGATCGAATAGCTCTTGCCGTCGCCGCCGACAATCGCCGTTTGTGGCCATCGCAGCCCGCCCGCAACCAGGCCATCGACGAGCACGTGCTCGGGCGCCGGGATCAGTTGGGCCAACGCCTCGTTCATCGCCTGGTAAGTGGCCTGGAGAATATTGATGGTGTCGATCACGGGAACATCCACAATCCCCACGCCGGACACCACCCGGGGGTCGCTCTTCAGCACGGCGAAATAGCGCTCCCGCTCCTCGGGACGGAGCTGCTTGGAATCGTTCAACCCGTGCAAGGCACGGGGCAAACCGCCGGTGATCCACTCCACGGGGAAGAGGACGGCGGCAGCCACCACCGGGCCGGCGAGCGGACCGCGACCGGCTTCGTCCACGCCCGCGAGGGGCGCCACTCCGCGGGCGAGCAACTCCCTTTCGAATTTGAAACGGCTTGCGAACACCGGCTTCGTTGTTAAACGACGGGCGGCTGCGAGTCAAACCTTGGTCGCCCGACGGCGGCTCCAATAGGCTTGATTTTCGTCCCGGTTCCAGGGTGAACTAGCCTATGCAAACACCTCTTTCCCGGCGTGAATTTCTGGCGCGTGCTGCGGGTGCGTGCGCCCTCTCGGTCCTCCCGGCCATTGGATCCTCCAACCAGGCGCATGCCGCCCCGGCGGATCTGGATTTTCCCCTGGTCGACTTTCATGTGCACCTGGACAACAGCACGATCGCCCAAGTCTTGCCGCTGTCCACGGAGCGCCGCGTGAAGTTCGGCATTGTCGAACACGCGGGGACCAAGGAGAACAAGTATCCCGTCGTGCTGAGCAACGACGCCGAGCTGAAAGGGTACCTTGATATGCTGGAGGGCAAGCCGGTGTTCAAGGGCGTGCAGGCCGAGTGGATCGATTGGATGGGGTGCTTCTCGCCCGAATTACTCGGGCAACTCGATTACGTGTTGTCGGATGCCATGACCATGGTGGGGCCGGGCGGCCGGCGCATGAAACTGTGGGAGCGCAACGCCATCATCGGTGAAGCGCAGCCATTCATGGACAAGTATGTCGATTGGCACGTCGAAATCATGGAGAAGGAGCCGCTCGATATCTTCGCCAATATCACCTGGCTCCCCGGAATCATCGCCGACCGCTACGACGCACTCTGGACCCCCGAGCGAATGAAGAAGGTGATCGACGCCGCGGTGAAGTATGGCGTGGCTCTCGAGATTAACTCGAGCTATAAGCTGCCCAAGATGCCGTTCTTAAAGCTCGCCAAGGACTCAGGCGCCAAGTTTTCCTTCGGTTCCAACGGCCGTTACCCTGAAATGGGCAAGCTGGACTACTCAATCCAAATGGCGAAAGCCATCGGGTTGACCGCGAAAGACATGTTCACCCCGGCTCCTCCAGGCCAGAAGCCTTTCCAACGCCGCAATATGGGGGCGTAAGTCTCGCCCTTGGCTCCTTTCCGGTGTGTCGGTTGGTTTGGCGCAGGAACTTTGCACTTGCGCTCAGGGCGCGCTTTGGCGTGAATGCCTTCGGGCGGGCTTGAGGGCTTTTAACTCCCCCAGGCGCGCAGATTCACGAGGTCGAGTCCAATGATAGCCAAATCGCGCATGAATGATTTACGGTCCGTAGCAATTCCCCTGATGCTGGCATTCTCAATAGCCCTGCTTCGAGGGCAAGCCATTCCTGTCCCGAACGGTTCCTTTGAATCGCCCGAGACCCCTTTCGCTGATCCGCGCGTCGACGCCTGGCAAAAGTCGCCCAAGCCCGTCTGGTTCGAAGAGACCGAGGCGCAAAAATGGGACCAGCTGACGGGTGTCTACCAGAACACCGCCCCGGGGTCGCCCGACCGCATCGACAACATGGATGGAGATCAGGCAATCTTCTTGTTCGCCGTGCCCGAAGTCGCGCTTTTCCAGGACTACGATTCCACGGATTGGCAAACCCCGGAACCGACTCACGCGTTCGATGCCAAGTTCGAGGTTGGCAAGGCTTACCAGCTCAGAGTCGGCGTTTACGGGGGCGGCGGGAACATGCTTGAGGGAGTGAGCATGCAAGTGGCGCTCTATTACCGCGATGCCGCGAGCAACCAGGTCGTGGCCGCTTCCACCACGATCGAGCACAGCACGAGCGTCTTCACCCCCAAGCATTTTGTGGATTTCCAAGTGGATGTTCCCACCGTGAAAGCCACCGATCCCTGGGCGGGCGAGCAGATCGGGATTCGGTTGCTCTCGACAGTGGCGCCGAACCTGGCTGGCGGCTATTGGGATATTGATAATGTCCGGCTTGCCGCCCTTTCCGGTGTTTCTCTGACCGATCCCACGCGAACCGGCGCCGGATTCAGTTTCACCGTGCGCAGCGAGCCTGGCGCTCAGTTCGAAGTGCTGGCCGCCGACGATCTCTCGCTTCCCCTGGCAAGTTGGACTACACTTGGCACTGTGACGAACGTCACGGGAACCACGGCGTTCACCGATGCGGGGCCGAACGGGGCTCAACGCTTTTACCAGGTTCGGCAAGTTCCTTAATGCCAACATCGACGCCAGCACGCTCGGAATGCAAGCAGAGGCGGGGTTTCACCCTCGTTGAGCTGCTGGTCGTGATCGCCATTATCGCGATCCTGGCGGCGCTGCTCGCCCCGGCGCTCTCCTCCGCGAAAGATTCCGGGCGCAAGGCGGTCTGCTTGTCGAATCTGCGGCAGATCGGCCTGGCTATCCATGTCTATGCGGACGATTTCAGCGGCTCTATCCCTTACGGTCCGAAAGCGCCACCGTTTACGAGCCCCGCCAACTTTTACCCATCGACTGGCGCGCCCACGAGCCTGGTGTCTTTGGATGGCGGGGCGCCTGTCGCACTCGGCTTGCTGCTGCAAAGTCATTTGTCGGCACAACCTCGGGTGCTTTACTGCCCGGGGACGGATCAACGGCTGAACGCGGATGTGGAGTTGGCCAAGGTGGGGCGTCAACAAGCGCAGGGCAGCTATTTTTACCGGCACGCCGGAAACACCCGGCTGTTCGATAATCCCGACGCCGGCCCGCCTGAACATATCCGGCTTGATAACCTCGGCGACAACCGCAATGGCGTCCCGATTCGCGCCTTGGCCATCGATTCGATGTTCCTCTGCCCGCCCGAACTCACGGCGTATAATGTCCGCCCGCAAACCCATCATCGGCAGAAGTTTGCCGATATTCTCTTCTCGGATGGGCATGTGGAATCGCGTCCGAACACGGATCAACGGTTCACGGTTGATGTTCGGGATTACGCCGAACTCCACAACTCCTTCGGCAAGATCCTCACCCTCTTCGAAAAGGCCGACGAAGGACAGTAACCCCTTGAGCCGGCAAAGGTCGTTTCAACCGCGAATGGACGCGAATAAAATGGGCGTTCCTGGGGTTTTCGCGCGCTGCAATCTGCTCGTGCGGCGTCGTTGTCGGGGATCAATCCCCGAGCTTGGAGCATTTCCAGAGGAATTCCATGAGCTGCGTGTTCAAGGCGGTTCGTGCGGCTTGATCGGAACCGCGCGTTCCCATACGCAGCGTATGCCACGGCCCGTCGCCGTACCGGCACACAGCCCACAGCGACTTGGCCCCCGCCGCGTCAGTGAGGATCGAGCTTGTGCCAGCGACCCATCGGCTGCCCGTTTTCGCCGCCACTGCAGCCGCCAGGTGTTGGATCCGGTCCCGCGGCGCCTCAGGAAGGTCATTTGGCGGGATCGAAAGCAGTTTGGCCATCGCCTCGTGGGTCGGTGCAACGAACGCACCGGCGATCAGGGCTTGGCTGCGGGAGGCGCCGGTCAAGTTATCGGCCATGGAACCGCCGCTTCCGATCTCGACCAGCGCAAGCGGTCCGCCCTGGGCCAGCAGGTTGTTCACCACGACCTCTTCGAGCGAGGAGCCGTCGCTGGCATAGATATACGTTCCAAGATGTTGGCGCAGGTCGGCTTCGAGGCGTTTGAAAACCTCCCGGTCTTCCGGCAAAGGCCCCGGCCGTGAGAATGTGAAGTCCACCCGGCCTCCCTCGAAAAGGGAGGTGATCAGGACGCCTGGCGGGACAGAGACACGGTCTTTGATCACCTGATCGATCAAAGATTGGCCGGCTCCGACGAAACGCACCGTGAGGGCGGTTCCCAGCTCGCGAATCCCGAAACGGCGCTGGAGAAACGGCACCAACTCGACGGTGGTCATGGACTGGAGTTCCCGGGGCGGACCCGGCAGCGCGACCACCACGGATGATCCGGAGTCGAAGACAAGCCCCACGGCGGTCCCGGTGGGGTTCTTGAGATACCCGCCGCGGACCGGCACGAGCGTCTGCCGGCGCAAGTTCGCCCGCAGTTGGGTTCGCGATTGGTTAAAACGGCGCTCCATTTCGGCGAGCGCTTCCGGGCTTTCCTGCAGCTCGATCCCGGTGATTGCGGAGAGCTTCTCGCGCGTGATGTCGTTCGGGGTGGGGCCGAGGCCCCCGGTGACGATGACCAGCGCCGCGCGGTTGGTAGCGAACCGGAAGGCGCGCTCGATATCTTCGCGCTGGTCGTCGACAAGGATGGATCCGGCGCAATGGCAGCCGAACGGACGCAAAGTGCGGGTGAGGAAGGGCGTATGGGCATCTTGAAGCACGCCTTCCAGGAGTTCGCCGCCCGTGACAATGATGAAGTATTCCAGCGGACGGGTATCGCCCGTGGCGGGACGGGTCTCATCAGCCGCCCGAGAGACCAAGGCCGCCCCGAGAAGAGCGGCCAGGAACAAGGAGCAATTCATTTGCCCGCCAAGATCATGTCGAGCCGCTTGCTGTGTTCGGCCACGGACAGGTCCCCGCCTTCGATGGTCATCCATCCGGCGTACCCCACGGCATCAAGGGCGCTGCGCACCACCGGCCAGCGGACGCTGCCGTCGCGGATATTGACGAAGTCGCCGCCGCCATTCGGATCGGTCGGGGAGAGTTTGAAATCCTTTACGTGGCATTTTGCCAAGAGATCGCCGCCAAGGGTGAGGATCCACTCTTCTGGCGCGGCGTATTTGACATGGTTGCCAATATCGAAATAGGCCTTCACCCATGGGCTCTGGAAGGAGGCGACGAACTGTTTGAAGACCGCCGGTTTTACCCAAAGGTTATTCCAGACGTTCTCCAAGGCAATCACGACGCCCGTTTCTTCCGCCAGCGGGATGAGGCGCTTCACCATTTCGCGCGAGGTGTCGATCGCATGGTTATGCGCCCGGATGTATTCGGCATAAGGCGCGTTGTCGCCATTGACCACGCGGGTCAAATGCCCGGTCTCGTCCGTTTCGATCAGGAACTCCCAGGGGCGCGGCATCTTGACTCCGCTGATCCGGCACGGAACCAGCAGCACGGCGTCGGCCCCGAACCCGTGCGCCGCTCGCAGAGCCGCTTCGGTGGTCTTGAAGCTGCGATCCACTTGGCCCTGGTCGGGGTGGTTAAACTCCGCCCAGCCTCGCAACACCGCATGAATGCGCATGCCGGCCTTCTCGGCGGCGGCGCGGCACTTCTCGGCCTCCGGCTCGCTGACGATGCCGGCTTCGACGCCGTCAAACCCGGCGTCTTTGAGCCGTTTAAGCTCGTCTTCGCTGGGCCGATTGACGATCAACGCTTTATACAGCTTGTGTTTCAAGCCGGGGGCACTCTCCGCGGCCCGGGCTTGGCCGAGCGGTTCGCGAAGCTGCACGCCGAGTCCAGCGGCAATCACGGCTGAGGTGGCAAGGAAATGACGGCGCGAAAGGTCGTGTTTCATAGGAGGCTCAAGTCTGAGGGGAAACCGCGGCAAATGGAAGGCCGAAGGTGGTTGAATGCAGATACCGCGCTCGGCGCATGCAGGCAACCGCACGAAGCGCGCTTGCTCCATGCCGAACGTCTCGGGCATCGCATGGGTGAGACCCGAACCGATAACGCGTTCCTGTTACTGAAACCGGGGGACTTCTCCGGTGGGGTAACGAACTTCGTCCTGATGCATCCTCCGGAAACGACGGACTGATCGGAGCGCCGGCTTGCAGCCGGGTTCAGGCGCCGCTCGTTCGTGGCGGCGGTGAAAGACGAAGCCGGCTGCAAGCCGGCGCTGCGAAGAATAAGAAGCCAAACTGAGAATTACTCTGGTCGCCGCCTCCGAGCTTGCGTTGGCTCGTGGATGTGTTGAACTCCGTTCACACCATGAGAAAGCGCGAATTTCTGTTCCGAACAGGCCTGCTTGGAATGGCCGGCCTCGCGGGCGCAACGGCCGCTCCTTCCGAAAGCGGCGCCCGAAGTTCTTCCGTCTTCAATGTGCTCGATTTCGGCGCCAAAGGCGACGGCAAGACACCCGACTCGGACGCCATTCAGAAGGCGCTCGATGCCGCCGGGGCTGTCAGCGGCACGGTCTATTTTCCAGCCGGCCGGTATCTCTGCCACGATCTCAAGGTCGCCCCGCATACGACGGTGCTCGCCGAACCGCAATGGGGCTACCGCGAGGACGGCGGCGCCATGCTCATCCTCGATTCAGATGAAGCAGACTGCCTTCTCAACATTACGGGCGCCTTCGGCGTCCATCTCCGCGGCCTGTTCCTGCGCGGACGGCGTGATGCGAAAAAGGCGATCCACGGCGTCTTCCTCAACAACGCCGAGAAGTACAGTCCGAAAGAAGACGCGATCGTGATCGACGACTGCAAGGTCGAGCGGTTCTCCGGGCATGGCGTCAACCTGCTGCGCATCTGGCTGTTCATCATCCGGCACAGCATCATGCAAGGCAATAAAGGCTGCGGCATCCAGATCACCGGCTGGGACGGCTTTGTCACCGACAACCAGCTTTCGGGCAACGGCAGCCACGGGTTTGGATGCGATTCCGTCGGTGCCACGGTTATGTTCACCGCCAATCGCGTCGAGTGGAACCATGGCTACGGCCTTTACCTCTGCGCGGGCGATGCCTGGAATGTCACCGGCAATTGCTTCGACCGCAATTGGGGCGCGGGCATTTGCGCGATGAAGATGCGGACCACCACCATCACCGGCAATGTCTTTCGGCGCTGCGGCAAGGACAGCAGCCAGTTGGCCGAAGGGGAACGTTCCTGCCATGTCCGGCTCGAGGAATGCAGCGGGCTGACTTTCGTATCCAACGTTTGCGCGGCGGGCCGGGACGACGGCGGCCAAGGCAAGTTCACGCCCCAGGTCGGTTTCATTCTGCGGAAACTGAGCCATTCCGTCATCTCATCCAACACCCTGTTCCGGGGGTACATGGACGAGATGACGGCGGACCTTGGCGAGCACGGGGCCGATTACGTGTTCGTGAACAACGTCGGAAGCCCCATGTCCTGACGAAGCGGGGCCCCGGCGTCGGGGGGGGGGTAGCAGGCTAGCCGTCGCAAACCGGAAACGCCCAAGCCCCTGGTCTAATCGCGAAAGGGCGGGAGATTGAGCGACCCCGAATGGGGGACCAAACAACGAAGAGCGTGACATTTTGCATTGTAAACGGCTCCAAATGAGTTGCTTATAAAACTGTACACAAATGTGTACAGTTTCGATTCGACGAAAAGTTCCGCCTGAGCCTGTCCAGTTCGCTCACGATGACGGCGGACCTTGGCGAGCACAGGGCCGATTACCTGTTCGTGAACAATGTCCGGGCGGGCTCGGGTTCGGACCTGAGGAAGGTGTTGCGATGGAGGCACCTGAGTCCGGTCGTGGGGTCGCTGGATGGGTTTGCGGACGATTTTTACCTGGTCATGCTTGGTTTTAAGCCTGCTTCCTTGGCTTCGTCGCACCCCCGCCACTTTCTTAGAAGCCACAACGCGGGGGTAAAAATGAGCCGAAAGCAGCCATGGCAACGGTCGCTACCAGCCCAAACAGCAGTCACTCAACCGCTTCTCCAGGTCCGACCCCGGGACCCTTGCTTGGAGATGCTTCCTGACCGCCACCAGATCCTCGGTCCCTAACCGCCAGCACAGTCGTTCCAGATCCAACAACCGGTAGCGCTCTCGCCGCCCCATGATCTCATGGTATCCGAATCACCGACGCCGGGGCAATGATGTTTGATTATCAACTGAGGCGCGATCCCGGAGTTCCGTGCAGCCGTTTTGTTGGACTCCGTATGTCTTTCGTATCCACCGGAACGTCAGGAGCAGAGGGATGGCCGCGCTGCAAACCAGGAAAAACGTGGCAGCACTGGCATATTCCACAAACCACTCACTGGGCAGGAAGAAGCCCGAAATACCGGCTCCAATGGGAAGCATCGACCACTTCGCCAAAAGTCGTGCGGAGTACTCATTGATGGCGTACCAACGGTCTTTGGATGCAAAGGCCGCCTCGACACGGAAGCCGTAGTAGTCATTCATGGGAATCGCCCGGCGAATCAAAGGAATACTGAGCGCCAGAATCAAAAGACCGCTGACGAGAAAGAGTATTGGCATGAAGGTCATAGCACGTTTTATGCGGTCGAACGACAAGGATCACCGCCCTGGCGCCACAGGCGTCCGAATGGACACGCGGGCGCCGCGCCAAGCTAACGTTCAAGAGCTTACGAAAATCACCGCCTGAAAATGTTCTCAGGAAAACGAAACTTTTCAAGATAGTAGTACGAAGGACACGAAGAACCGAAGCCGCATTCGACATGCAGATCTAGTCAGACCGGGATCTTCGGTGTTGCGCTGGAGGCACCTGAGTCCGGTCGTGGGGGTGCTGGATGGGTTTGCGGACGATTTTTACCTGGTCATTCTTGGTTTTAAGCCTGCTTCCTTGGCTTCGTCGCGCCCCCGTCACTTTCTTAGAAGCCACAACGCGGGGGTAAAAATGAGCCGGAAGCAGCCGTGGCAACGGTCGCTACCAGCCCAAACAGCAGTCACTCAACCGCTTCTCCAGGTCCGACCCCGGGACACCGGCATCAGACGAGGACCGCAGCAGCTTTGCGCAATTCCTCGACGAATACGGCAAGCGGCTTGTCGTCGGCTCTGTCGTCTCGATGGCCTACGGCGATACACACCGGCTCAGGAGCAGCCGAGAGTTTCTTCAATCGGACGCGCTCCGGCACGCGATGCGCCGTTCGCGATGTCAGCAGGGCCACGCCCAGACCTGATTCCACTGCCGCCATGAGGCTCTCCAAGCCGTCGTATTCTTCGGCGATCTGGGGCCGCAGCTTGTGCCGGCGCAACCAGCCAGTGATGATGTCCCAATACTCAGGGTAATCGCGCTGGCAGAAGACGAGCAACGGTTCACGAGCGACTTCGGCGGGTGTCACGTGCGATTGGCGGGCCAAGGGATGGTTGCGATTCACCACCAGTTGCCAGGGTACCCGTCTCAGCGGCGTCCATTTCAATCCCCTTGTTCCACGCTGCTGCCCGACGCTGAGCGCGACATCCAGTTTGTCGTTTTCCAGTCCCTCCAGCATTTCTTCGGTCGAGAGGTCGAACAACTCCACACGGGCGTTCGGATGCGCTTGCGTGAAGTTTTCCACAGCGGCGGCCAATAACCCGGCAGCCAATGAGGGCGCGTAACCAACCCGCAAGCGCACGCCGCGTCCGGCCGCACGCACGCGTTCGAGCACCTGCTCGGCGTGCTGGATGAGGTCGCGGGCCTCGCGGAGCAAGGCTTCACCGACCGGCGTCAGTCGGATGGAGTGGGCCTCCCGCTTCAGCAGGCACTGGCCGATTTCGTCCTCCAGCGCTTTGATCTGTCGGCTCAGCGCGGGCTGTGTCAGGAAAATCCGTTTCGCGGCACGGCTGATGTTGCCGTCTTCGGCCACCGCCACAAAGTAACGCAGTTGTCGAAGTTCCATGCCGGGAGATCATAACCAAAAAGCAGTCTCAGGCCAATAACTTGGCATTAGCCGGTCAACGTCGCAGCGGGCATTGTGTTCGCATGAAAACGACAGCGACTGAACTGAACATCCGACGGGCGGATGAACGCGGCCATGCCGACCACGGTTGGCTCAATTCGCACCACACTTTCTCCTTCGCCGACTACTACGATCCCGCGCACATCGGCTTCCGCTCCCTCCGGGTTATCAATGACGACCGGGTTGCGCCGGGCATGGGCTTCGGCACCCACCCGCACCGCGACATGGAGATTTTCAGCTACGTGCTCGAAGGCACGCTGGAACATAAGGACAGCATGGGCAACGGACGTCAGCTAAAACCCGGCCAGATTCAACTCATGAGCGCGGGCCGCGGCATCACGCACAGCGAGTTCAACCCGTCTCCCAAAGAGTCGTTGCACTTCCTGCAAATCTGGATTCAACCACGAGAGCGCGGCCTGACGCCCAGCTACACCGAGTGGTATCCGAAGCCGGAACAGGCCGACGCCGCCAAGGTGCTCGTCATCTCGCCGGACGGTCGCGACGGCTCCGCCACCATTCATCAGGACGCGGACATCTATCGTATCCGGCTCAAGCCGGGCCAGACGGTGATACACAAGCTCAGGCCGGGCCGGGGCGCGTGGCTACACGTGGCCGAAGGTGCTTTGACCCTCAACGGCGCAGCGCTGGCGACCGGCGACGGCGCAAGCATGGAGGAACCGGGGACGCTCACGCTTACCGCTGCGAGGCAGACCGAGGCGATCCTGTTCGATTTGCGCTGAGGGCTTTCATAAGCACCAGAACCTTATGTCGAAAACCATTCGCATCGTTGCCCTCGCGCTGGCGCTGGCCGCCACCGGCACTTGGCTCGCCACCGGGGCTAACCGGGGCTGGACGAAGACCAGCGTGCCGGTGAAAACGGTTGATGAAATAACCGGCATTGAAGCCGTCAGCTACGAGCGGCGCTTCTTGCCCGGCTTGGAGATTCTGGGGGCCGCCCTACTTGGAGCCTCCCTGCTTGCAGCAACCTCATTTCTTTTCCGCAACAAACAAACCACCCACTGAAACACACGACCGTATGACGACTAGAATCATCACTCTCTTAACCTTAGCCACGCTTACCAGCGCCGCCTTGGCTGCGCCCCAGTCATTCGACTTCAAAGACCCCAAGGGCGTGAACAATGCGGTTTTCAGACTCGACGCCCCGC
>CAZODO010000019.1:0-67383 GCA_964578605.1 uncultured Verrucomicrobiota bacterium
CCAGCGATTATAGACACATTGCCGAGTGTAGTCTATCTAAAAGACTCCTCAGTAACTCCGGGTCAGTGGGGCCTCGCCTTCGGAACTGCTGACCAGGATTCTGTCGTCCGGTTGGAACAGCCAAGCCCTAGTTGAGCCTTTAATCGGAAGCGCGAAGTCCTCATCCAGGCCGCCGTCGCTGTTGAAACGGGACATGCGATGCGAGAGCCAAACGACAACCACGCCTCCGTCTTTCTGAACGGTCAAAGTCGCTGGCGTACCGGGTTTGGCTGAATTGGCCAGCGCAAAGCCGGGGTCCACAATCGTCGGTTCAACATCCAGGACAGCTGGCGTGCTGGCCACTTCCCCGATTCGATTCCGCACCCGAAGCAGGTACGTTCCCGCCCGGGTGATCCGCACATTATCCAGCGTCAAAGTCGTGTTGGTCGCTCCCGGCAACTCCACTCCTTCGAAGATTCACTGGTATTGGAGCGGTTCGCCGCCTCGCGCCACCACTGAAAACGTGACGTTCTCTCCTTCCTTCACCTGCTGATCCGACGGCTGCTCCAGGATCGACGGGAACTCCGCGGGAAGCACCGTCACCACCGCTGGCGCACTGGTGGCCGAAAGAAACACCGTGCTCACCACGACCGTGTAGGTCGCGGCATCGCTCAGACTCACCCTTTCGAACTCCAACACGGAGTGGGTCGCGCCTGGAACATCCACCCCGTCTCGCTGCCACTGATAGGTCAAGGGCAGCAGGTATTCTCCGGGCCGCTGATGATCACGGGAGCACCACTCAATCCAACCTCGAAGGCCCCAATGTCCGCGTGCGGACCTACCGGCCGCCCCACCCCGCGCTGGTCCCCCGGGGGGGCGGCCGCATCGTCCCCGGCGTCAATGGCCGGGCTGCCAGGCAACAGCGCCATCGTGGGCGTCGCCCCGCCGTTGTCCGTTAAGGGCCCAAGCAGCGGGTCCGCGCCCGCCCGGCTCGTTGCCGTGGTGAACTTCGCGCTGGCATCCGACGAGAGATTGTGCCCGCCGTCGATTACTGACCCCCACACGTTGGTCTGGCCCGGCGCGCCTTGAAGGATCGTGTTGATCAACGTCACTGACCCACCCACGACGGCCAAAGTGTCCCCCTGAACCTCTGGTGATCCAGGGCCGCTCGCCAGGCTGGCTGAATTGCCCGCCCACGTGACATTGCGCAGTGCCGCCTTCCCTTCGTTCGCCAGCGCGCCCCCGGTGCTCCAGCCCGCATAGCCAAAAGGCTCCACTCTCGCCGCGCCTTTGGCCCGGTTCTCCGCCACCGTGCTGTTGACGATCTCCAGGACTCCCCGGTTGTAGATCGCCCCGCCCGAAGCGTCCCCCGCCCAATTCACTGCCCAGACACAGCATGGATCAGGCAAAATCCCACCCCGCGCCGCGTTATGGGTGAAGGTGACCCCCTCCAGCCTGAGTTCGCTGTTGTAGCCGTAGATCGCGCCGCCCAAGCCTGCCCCGCCCCCGCCGCTCCACCGGAACTCCGCTTCCACCACCCCGTCGCCCCCGGTGCGCTGGTTCTCGGCAAAGAGGCATTCCTTGGCCCAAAGAGAGCCCTCAACCGAATAGATCGCTCCCCCCCAGGCGGCTCCTCCGGCTGGATTGCCCCCGCCGGTGTTCGAGCCCGCATGGCCGCCCAGCGCCTAGTTGTTGGTGAAGGTGCATCCAACCACTTCCAGGTTGCCGCCGAGATTGAAGATCGAGCCGCCCTGCCCGTAACCTCCGCCCTGATTGATCTCGCCGTTGGCGGCGGCGAACCGGCCGTTGGCCAGCGTCAGGTTCAGCAAACGCAGGGTCGCCCCGTTGGTGACCACGAAATGGCGAACCGTATTGCCGCCGTCCAGAATGACCGTGTGGCCCGTGGCGTCCACGGTCGTGTCCTTCGTAATGGTAACCGCCTCTGGCAGCGTGACGGTCCCATCAAACGCCAACCTCACAATCCCACCGGCTTCGATGGCACTGCGCAGTTCGGCCAGGTCGGGGCTGGTCACCATCACCGCCCCCAAGCAACCGAGTGCAGTTTTGAGGAGGATGCCCGCGACTAGCGCGGCGCGCACGCTCTTTCCGGCGACGGCGCCACGCCTGCCAACGAATGCAAAGCGGCAGCCAATGGCCGGCCGGGAAAAGTCTCGTCGCTGCCCAGAGCGAGGCGAGCGCGTGAGGAACCGGCCCTTCTCTCCGAACGCGGCGCCTTCCGCAACCCAGCCGGTCGATTGGGAAAGCGGTGATAAAACCAGTGCGGCGAATCCAGGGACGCTCATACCTGAAACAACCATAGCATCGCTGATGCCAAAGACCATACGGCACATTGTCTGCCGAAGCCAATTCCTTGTTGGCTTCTCAAGGAGAGCCGGCAACACCCGAGTCACGCCCGTGGCCTCGGCAAAGCTGCCGCAAAGTGAGCGGTTTGCGCAAACGTTCTCCGGCAAACGAACACCCTCTGCGACGTAACCGTGATGCCCCCCTTTTTAACACGGTTTTAACTCGGTTATGCCACGTATTTAACACGTTTGGGAGACGAGTTATATACGTGTTAAATACCTGTTAAATACCTGTTATATCCGGGAGGACCTGCACCTGGGTCCTGCCGCTCAAGCAGAGCAGGGGAGGGGCGAATCGAGGAGCCTCACCCGGCAGCGTCAATCGGGGGGGCACGCGCTCTACCCTTCGGAGCGTGCCTTTTCCAGCTTTTTGCGGAGGAAGGCCACGCAATCGGGCACTTGCGCCTCGCTCAAGCCGTGCAGGAGGAGCGGGCCCGCAAAACCAGAGGCATGGAGCAGAGCCAAATAGCGATCGTAATCGAGCTTGCCATGGCCGGCCGCCAGGTGGCCGGCATCCCCATCGTGATCGAGGTCTTTCGCGTGCGCCAAAACGATATCCTTGCCCAGCAACTCAAACGCCTCGTCCAGGATCTCCCGCATGCGGGGCAGTTCGCCCGAGTGGAAGATGTTGGCCGGATCGATCGTGACTTTCAGGTGCGGGGAAGCGATCTCGTCCAGCAGTCGGCGTGCTTTGCGAGGTGAATCGACCACGCTATTGACTTCCGGTTCAAAGGCGAGAACCACGTTGGCTTGCCGCGCGATGTCGGTCGCTTCACGGAGGCACGCGGTCATGTCCTGCCAAGCGTCCGGAGAGGCGTTGTCCGGGTGACGGCGCCACATGCTGTTGCGGTCACGCGTTCCGGTGCAAAGATGGATGTTCGCGGTGCCCATCGCTCCGCACGCCTCCGCCAGGACACGCAAGCGTTGCAACCCCTGCCGGCGGTGCTCGGGATCGGGGTGGGCCATATTGAACGTGCCATCGACGGCGGCGACGCGAAGTCCGCGTGCAGCCGCCTCACGCCGGACCCGGTTTGCCAGGTCAGGAGGAATTTCGTCGGGCATCGTAGGCAATCCGACGCAATCGAAACTCATCTGCACACCTTCCAGTCCGCAGGTTTTCGCGCGATCGAGCCGTTGTTCGAGGGTGCCGGTCCGAAAGGTCCCCAACAGGGCGCCGATCTGGATGGAAGAGGCAGGTTTCATGGGAGGTTCGCCGGCGGACGCATTGCCGGCTGGGAGGATGGGGCGCAATGTCTCGGCTGCGAAAGCGCTTCGTGCCGGGCTTGCCACCGCGGCGAGGGCGAACGCGGATGCCAGGAATTGGCGTCGAGAGCGGAGCGGATTCGGGGCCGGGAGGAGTTTGCGCATACGGTGTGGCTTGAGGCTATTCCAGCAGGGGGCAAACGCAAGCGATTCCCATCACTCCGGGTCGTTCGGCAGAATGAGATCGCCAATGGCAAAGACCCAGAACTGGTCACCCGCGCCGCAACCGCCGGAGGGAAGGACGACGATGGCGGGTTGATCGGCCGGATCGGTGCTGGCGAACGGATGAAACTCGACGCAGTCGAGCTTCATCCATTCCTCGGCGGTGGCGCTGAGGTGGAGTTCGCGGATGAAGGCCTTCTTATCGAGCTTCCGGTGATTGGGGTTCGCGATGCGGTAGCGGGTGTATTGGGTCATCACTTCGCTCAGTCTCATCTCGATCCCGCCCGGGCCGCCCAGGTGTTCGCCCAGCCCACGCGCCTTGCGCAAGGCCTTGCCCAGCGTGGGAAGCATCAGGCCCACCAGGATCAGGATGATCGTCATGACACAAAGGAGTTCGATCAAGGTGAACCCTCTCCCGGGCCGACGATGTCCCTGTCTCATGGAGATTGGAGCAGGCCACGGGGAAATCCTCACGGGGGCGGGCGCCTCGCGTGGCCCCGTCCGGGCGGTGGGATTCCAGCTTTACCCACAGGGGCGAGCGTGTATGTTCTGCGAACTTGTCTGACTTGAGCTTATGAGACGTTTGATCCCTTTCGGCAGGCGGTTGCTCGCGGGCAGCCTGGTTGCAGGCTGGGTGATAGCCCTGCAGGCGGCCGACCCCGTTCCGGCGCCCGCAAGCTCCAGCCAACCGGCCGCCGCGACCGCCGCATCGGCCGGCGACGCCGAAAAGGCATGGGCCGAGGTCTTGCGGAACGGCACCTTCCCGCAACCGCCAAAGACTTGGGAGACCGTGCCGCCGCCCGAGGCCGAGGTGGAAAAATTTCGCGCGACGGAATCGGCGCGGCTTGCCAGGGCTGCCGCACAAGCGGCGGAGTTTTACACGCGCTTTGCCCAAGACCCGCGGGTTGAAGAAGCGAAGGCGAAGGAGTACGAATTGCTCAGCGTCGCGGCGCAATTGGGCAACACCAATGTGCTGGAGCGTTTGGAATCGCTGGAGGCGGTCAAACTGAATGATCGTTCCCTGCCTGAGGAGGACCGTTTTCATATCGCGGCCACTGCGGCAAACCGCCGCGCGCTGGCCAAGATGCCGCAGGGCCGAGCCGCGGCGCTGGCGGAACTCGAGAAAGGCGCGCGCTCATTGCTTGCCCAATTCCCGAACCGGACCGAGACCTACGAGATGCTGCAGATGGTGGCGTTGGAATCCGAGCCTGAAAAGGCGGTTCAACTGGCCAAGGAAATCAGCGCGAGCAACGCGCCGGCCGGGGTGAAAGAGGCGGTCAAGCCGCTGCGGATGGTTGGGCAACCGCTGGGGCTCCAGTTCAAGGCGGTGGATGGACGGGAAGTTGACCTGGCGAAGATGCGGGGCAAAGTGGTGTTGGTGGATTTCTGGGCGACCTGGTGCGGCCCTTGTGTGGAGGAATTGCCCAATGTGTTGAGCGCCTACGAAAAGCTGAATCCCAAAGGATTCGAGATCGTCGGCATCAGCTTCGACAAAGACAAGGACAGGCTTCTCACGTTTGTGAAGGATCACAAGATGACCTGGCTCCAGTATTTTGACGGGAAAGTCTGGGAGAACGAGTTCGGAAAACAATTCGGGATCCAGGGGATTCCTGCCATGTGGCTCGTCGACAAGAAAGGCATCCTTCGCGATATTAACGCTCGGAATAAGCTCGCCGAGCGCGTGGAGAGGCTCCTGGCTGAGAATCCGTAGCCCAACGCGTTGCCATGAGGATACCCGTCGGCATTATCACCATTTCCGACCGGGCATCTCGAGGCCAGTATGAGGATCTCGGGGGTCCGGCGCTGAGGGCGGCGGTCGCCAAGCTTGGCTGGTCCGTCCTGGCCGACAGGCTCGTCCCGGACGACAAGCACGCGATTCAACGCGGGATCATTGAGCAGATCGACCAAGGCTGCCAACTCATCCTGACCACCGGCGGAACGGGCATCGCCCCGCGCGACGTCACTCCCGAAGCGGTCCGCGAGATTGCCGCCCGGGAATTGCCCGGGTTTGGGGAGGTGATGCGGATGGAATCGCTCAAGATTACGCCCAACGCCATCCTGTCGAGGAGCCTGGCGGTTGTGGTTCGCCAAACGCTGGTCCTCTGCCTGCCGGGCAAGCCGGCCGGAGCCGTGGAATGCCTGGGCTTTGTGGCGGGCGCCGTGCCGCACGCGATCGAGGTTCTCCGGCAATTGCCCGCGAGTTGCTGAGAGGCTTTATGGACTTGGAATCCCTGGTGGCGATGGCCAAGAGCAACGGGGCGAGCGATCTGCATCTCGAACCTGGGCTTCCGCCGGCTTTGCGAGTCCGGGGCACCCTGCGCACCGCGGGAGAACCGTTGGGTGCGCCCGTGCTGCTCGAATTGGCGAGGGACCTGATCGGTCCGGATCGCTGGCCCCTTTTTCTCGAGCGACGGTCCTTCGATTGTTCCCGGACGATCCGGGGTGTGCGCTGCCGGATCAATGTGCTTCAATCGTCACGCGGGGTTGGTTTTGCGATCCGCTTGCTGGCGTCGTTTCAAGCCACGCTTGAGACCCTTAATTTGCACCCCGACTTGCGCCGGATGGTCGCGAACACGCACGGGCTGATCCTGGTGAGCGGACCGACCGGCTGCGGGAAATCCTCCACGCTGGCCGCCATGATCCAGGAGATCAACCTGGCCGATGCGCGCCACATCGTGACCATCGAAAGCCCCATCGAATATACTTTCCGGCCCAGCCGGGCGTATATCCGGCAGCGCGAAGTGGGCCGGGACACGCCGAGTTTTGAGCAAGCGCTGCTGGATGCGTTGCGAGAAGACCCCGACGTTCTCATGGTCGGCGAAATGCGCGATCCGGAAACCATGCGCCTGACGCTGAACGCATCCGAGACCGGCCACCTGGTCCTGGCAACGGTCCATTCGGCAACGTGCGCCGAGGCTCTTCAGCGGATCGTCAGCGCGTTCCCGGCGGAAATCCAAGGCAATGTCGCCGCTCAGCTCGCGGACTGCATCGTGGGAGTGATCGCCCAGCGCCTTCGCTTTCGGTCCGATCTCAGTATCCGAGTGCCCGAGTGCGAGATTCTGACCCCAACGCACCCGATCAAGGCGTTCATTCGCAATCGCGAGTTCTTCCGGATCGTTTCGGTGCTCGAAACGGGCGCCGAGCACGGCATGTGGACCTTCGACCGATACCGCACGTGGCTGGATCGCAAAGCCGATTTCTACATTCCGGGACGCGACGCCGAAGCTGCGGAAGGCGACGCGCCCGGGCCAGCTTCACCGGACCCGGGGTTGCCCTCCCTGCCGCCTGTTGCCAAGCCGGCGCCGGCGAAAGCGCCTCTGACGGCCGTGCCTCAACCCCCTTCCGGCGGCAAACCCGGCAGGATTGAGATTGAGCCCGAGGAAAGCCCGTTCGGGAAGATATTGAAGCGTTAACACCATGCTCCACAGGCGGTCTTTGCCGGGTAAAACTTCCTCTCCGGAACAGCGACCCTTGGCCACCAATACGTCTAGCGCGGCGGCACTCTCCAAGGCCGAACCCCGGGCGATATCAAAAAACCGGCATCGGTCCGCGCCGGTGAGCTGATCGTTCCCCTCCGCGATATTCTGTGGGATGGAGGGGCTGGAATGTCAGAGAGAAAAACCTGAGATGCGCCCGGCGCCGATCGGGGGCGAACCTGCCGATTGACAAAGCCCGGGGGGGACTTACCATAGCGTTGGATTTGATTCGGGTGGCGGTACGTTTCTTCAGCGGGGTTCCCCACCCCCACCTCCTTGGCGTCTGCTGCCCGAATCCTTTCAAGCCGGATTCCCGATCACAGCCGCCCGAGGCGCCAATGCAGCTTTCGAATCCGAGCCGGACTTATCGGCTGCTCTTGGATTTGCTCACCGAACTGCCGCTTCCGCGCTTCCCTCCGGCAGTCAACACGGTCCCGGTCAGAACCCCGACAGCAAAGAAGCCGAAGTACATAATGGCCGCGGGCTGCGACACAGGCTTTCGGACAAGCGGCGGAAGCTGGAACGGAACGGATGACCTGTTATGCATCCCCATGACGACGAGCAAGAGGAGCACCAGCATCAGGAAAAGGGTTTTCAGGAGAAGCTTAGCATTCATAACGCCGATATTGCCTGCGGACCATATGAAATGGCCTTGCGAGCGTCAATGGCCTTATGGCTAAATGAACCTTCCATGGGCATTGTGACCAAAACAGGCGACACCGGAATGACCGCCCTCATGTTCAACCGCCGCGTGCCAAAGACGCATCCGCGTGTGGAAGCGTATGGGACCGTGGATGAACTGAACTGTGCGATCGGGTTGGCGCGCGCCACCGCGGACGACACCGGCGTGCAGGAGCGGCTCCGATGGGTGCAGCAGGATCTGGTGGCTCTCATGGGCGAACTGGCCACCGCCCGCGAAGACCATCACCGGTTCGTCAATGCCGGACTCGCCCGGCTCACGCCCGAGATGACCAGCAAACTCGACCGCTGGATCGAGGAACTCGAATCGAAATCCGTCCGCTTTCACGGATGGGCAACCCCAGGGGCCACGCTGCATTCCGCCGCTCTGGAGGTGGCTCGGACTGTGTGCCGGCGCGCTGAACGCCGCGTTTGCACCCTGCAGGAGAGCGCCGAAGTCCAGAATGCGGAAATCGCCGTCTTTCTAAATCGCCTGTCGGATCTGCTTTGGCTCTTGGCGCGTTCGGCCGAGCCGCCACCCCCATCCCAAACCCAGCTCACGTAGACGGGGCCAAAGCCGCTCAGACGATCAGCATCGCATCCCCATAGCTGAAGAACCGGTATTCCCGGCGAACCGCTTCCTCATACGCCGCCCGGACCAGGTTCGTTCCACGCGTTTGGCCAGGCGCCGCAAATGCGCTCACGAGCATGAGCAAAGTGGAGCGGGGGAGATGGAAGTTTGTCAGCAGCGCTCCGACGACTTGGAACGTGAACGGCGGATAGATGAAAATGCGGGTGCGCCCTTCCGTGGGGACCAAGCGACCCTTGTGGAGAGCCGCAACGCTTTCAAGCACGCGGACACTCGTCGTCCCCACGGCCACAATCCGGCGGCCTTGGCTGCGCGCCGCATCGATCCGAGCGGCTGTTTGGGCACTCAGTTCAAAGCGCTCCTCGTGCATCGTGTGTTGGGTGAGATTCGCCACTTTCACGGGCGCGAAGGTCCCTAAACCCACGTGCAGCGTGAGTTCTTCGATTTGAATTCCTTGCCCGCGCAGTTCCGCGAGCATTTCCTCCGTGAAATGCAGTCCCGCGGTGGGAGCCGCAACAGAACCTGTTCGGCTCGCAAATACGGTTTGATATCGGTTTCGGTCCTCCGGTTCCGGCGGACGCACGATGTAGGGCGGGAGCGGGACCTCGGCGAGTTCGTCAAGGAGCGTTGCGATATCGCTGGTGCCCTTGAACTGCAAGCAGCAGTGACCTTCGGCATTCTTTTCTGTGACCACACCCGCGACCGTCTGCGCGTCGTCGCGGGCCTTGAACACGAGCCGGCTTCCCGGACGCACGCGCTTGCCCGGACGCAAGAGAGTCCACCATAGATTGGTCGAGACCTCCTCCAGAAGCAGAATTTCTACCTGGCCCCCGCTTCCGGCTTTCTGTCCCCGCAGTCGCGCGGGGAAAACCCTGGTATTGTTGAGCACGAGCACATCGCCAGGGCGGAGGAATCGGCTGATATCGCGGATGTTGGCGCAAGGGATGATTTCGCCGGATGCCCTGTCGAGCACCAGCAGCCGGGATTGATCGCGGGCAGGGGCAGGACGCTGAGCGATGAGACGTTCCGGGAGGTGGAAATCAAAGTCAGCGGATCGCATTTTGTCAAAGAATGCTCGACAGAAAGGGAAAAAACAGGAAAGAAAGCGGTCGACGTGCGAACAGGTTGTGAATAAGAGGTGATTACAAAGCGAACAACTACTGTCGCTATTTAGTTGACGTTGGTGGGGGAAAATGGGTAGAAATGGGGCGTTATGGGATAACAGGGGGCGAAATGCCCTTGGTAGTGGGTTGAAAATGTCAGCGAGCGCGTCCAGCGGTGCATTTATCTATTATACCTCGCTCTATCGTCATGGCGTTGACGAGAAGCGCCGCGTGCAGATTCCGGCGAAGTGGCGACCGGCCGACGCTTCGGTTGAGTTCACCCTCATTCTCTGGCCGAAAGGCACCATGCTTGAAGCGTGTTTGCTGGTGCTTCCGCCAGCCGAATGGGACGCACTTGTTCAGAAACTCAAAGCGTTGCCGTTTGCCGACCCTAAGGCACAGGAACTCCGCCGAATTATCGGACGGAACTCCGATCGCGTTACGGTCGATAAATCCGGCCGCATCTGCCTGCCCGAGGAAATGGCGAAAGCCGCCGCCATTGAGGACCGGGCGGTCTTGTTGGGCATGGTGGACCGGTTCGAGATCTGGAACCCGGAACGATACCAGGAAATTAGCGCTGCGGATACCGATGAACGGCAGCTCGACGTCTTTCGCCAAATCTGAGCCAATATGAGCTTTATGCGTTTACTCGCGGCGGGGCGCTCGGTGAAGGGCATAAGAAAGGAACCGGGACCTTACCGGATGAATCAGGAGAGTCTTCTCCCCAGGTTTAACGCCGTCTCCAAAGGCGCGCCTGACGATGGCCAGGCGTCCGAGACGCAAACGGTGCCAGCTCCGCTGGCGGATGCGGCAGCGAATGATGCTGCTTGCCAGATCGTCGGGCAAGGGGAACCCCGTGCCGATGTCCTCAAGTTGGGCTGGCTCCGCCGGGCGATCAGCGGCGTGTTTCGAAGAAACACCCGCAACGGCGGCGACGCAGCCCGCGAGAGGAGGCGCTCGGTTCAGGGCCAGCCGTCTCTGGACACGGTGCGCGTTGTTCGCAATGACCT
The DNA here is from genome assembly GCA_964578605.1 of uncultured Verrucomicrobiota bacterium. Lineage (GTDB taxonomy): Bacteria > Verrucomicrobiota > Verrucomicrobiia > Limisphaerales > SIBE01 > JAXMHN01. The sequence continues at coordinate 10,624 of CAZODO010000019.1, forward strand.
CACGGACACTGACTCCGAGGTCGCGTCCCGTCAGACCATGGCAGGGCAGAGTGCGGTTCCGCACCAGCCGCACGGGATGGTTTGGAACCGGTTAAGTGCGCGGCTGCTTAGGCAGGCGGCGGAGGAATTCAGCGAGCTGCAAAAACAACGTGGAAAACTTCTCTCACAAGCCGGTAATGGTCGCGGAGGTGCTCGCGGCTCTTAGACCTTGTTCCGGAGGGGTTTATGTCGATGGGACCCTTGGCGGAGGCGGACATGCGGAAGCGATGCTCGAAGCCAGCGCGCCTGACGGAAAGCTCTATGGCTGTGACCGGGATGCTCAGGCCGTGGACGCGGTGGCCCGTCGCCTGGCGCGGTTCGCGGGGCGCTGGGAAGTTCGGCGTGAGCCCTTTGAGGAATTGGCGGACTGGGTGCCGCCGGGCAGTGTCGACGGAGCGCTGCTTGACCTGGGCCTAAGCTCTCCGCAAATCGATCAACCCGAGCGCGGGTTCAGTTTTCAATACGAAGGACCGCTTGATATGCGGATGGACACACGGCAGTCCCTAACGGCGGAGGGGTTGGTGAACGAAGCCAGCCCCCAGGACCTCGCGCGCTGGTTCCGAGAATTGGCCGGCGAGCCTCAGGCTGTCCGCCTGGCCCGTGCCATCGAGCAGGCGCGCCGAACGGCCCCGATCCGCACGACCACGGCGCTCGCGTCCCTTATCGAACGCGCCGCGCCGCGCCGGGGGGCGCGAATCCATCCGGCGACGCGTGTGTTCCAGGCGCTGCGGATGGTGGTGAACGATGAACTGGGGATGCTGGACCGGGGAATGAAAGGGATCTGGCCTTTGTTGAAGCGGGGAGGGCGCCTGGCCGTGATCACCTTCCATTCTCTGGAGGATCGGATGGTTAAGGAATTTGGTCGCGAGCGGGTTCGCGACTATGCCATTCCAGGCAAGGTGGACATTCCCGAGCTTCGCCAGCCTGTGGCCCCGCAAGGCGTCTGGGTCAGTCGAAAGGCGATTCAGCCTTCGGAAGAGGAAGTTGCGGAGAATCCGAGGAGCCGAAGTGCGCAGCTCCGTGTGATAGAGAGGATTTAGATGAGTCGAAATCGAAAACACCAAACGGCCGGAGCACGCTTCGGGCCTGCCCTGAAGGCTCTCGGACTCTGTGTTGTCCTTGCCGGGTCCGGCTTGGGCTATGTTTGGCAAAAGGATCAGATCAACAAGCTTGGCGAACGGTTGAAGCAATGTGAGAAGCGGCACGAACAGGTGCGCGGCGAGAATGAGCGGCTGGCCCGCATCTTGGAAACGCTCCAGACCCCGGCCCAGATCGAGGCACGCATCCGTCAGAGCGGACTTGAGATGTTGGAACCCCAACCAGACCAGATTGTGCGTTTGGTAGAGGGGCCACCTCCGGTTGCGTCGCCGGCGGCAACAGAAAGACTCTATGCTGGCCAGCGGTTCCGCTGGTGGGCTCGGCAGTAGCAGGACGGAATCGGAATGGGCGGCAAACTCGATGCGGAACGAGAGGACATGATCAGCGCAGCACAAAGTCGCAGGATGGTGGCCATGGGCTTTCTTCTTGTCGTGGCCTTTGCCTGCCTTGGCTTGCGCCTTTTCGAAATCCAGGTCCTGGATCATGCGAATCTGAGGTCCGAATCTGAGGACGCAACCCAAAAGATCTTCCTCCGACCACCCAAACGAGGGGACATTCGCGATATTCGCGGCAATCTGTTGGCGGGCAGCATATTCGTGAAGACAGTCTCTGGGAATCCGGCTGTGCTCGGACACTGCCGGGCGGCGGTCGCCCAGGCTGTGGCACCGCTTCTGAACATGACTGAGAAGGAGGTCCTTCAGCGCTTGGAGCCAAGATTGTACACGAACAAGCTGGGAGTGCTTGATACCAATCGTTACGTCGTTCTGAAGCGCAAGGTCCCCGTGGAGCGTTGGGAGGAAATCCACGCCCTGATGCAGCAATTTCCTCCGGGAGTGGACGTCCGCCTCTTGCCGAGGCAGGAAAGGGATTTCTATAACCTCGTGCGCAAGTTTGGCATTACCGCGGATGCCTTTGATGATCAGGAACGGGTCTACCCGAACCAGTCCCTGGCGGCCCACGTTCTCGGATTTGTCAAAGGAACGTATGGGGCCAGCCCCAAAGGCAAAGTGGACGAACTCGAAGGCCTGGGCGGGATCGAGCTCTCTCTGAACAAAGCACTGCAGGGCGTGGTGGGATGGCGGAGCACCGAGGTGGCCTTGAACCGCGAACTCGTCCCTTTCCGCAGTCAGGACGTCGAAGCGCATCCGGGGCGCAACGTCATTCTCACGATCGACCTGGGGGTTCAGCATATCCTGGAGACCGAACTCGCGGACGCCATGGTGAAGCATACCCCTCTCAGTGCTTGCGGGGTCGTCGTCCGGCCACGCACTGGAGAGATTCTTGCGATGGCGAGCCTGCCGTCGTTCAATCCTAACGATCACACGTTGACCCCTCTTAACGACCTCCGAAACCGGGTGATCAGCGATCTCGCTGAACCGGGTTCAACGTTCAAGATTGTCGTCGTCGCCGGGGCCTTGAACGACGGCGTTGTCACCCTGGAAAACTCCTTCGATTGCGAGAACGGTGTTTTCCATTTCGCGGGACGTCTTCTCCACGATCACGAGCGGTACGGGGTGCTCACGGTCGAAGAGATTATTACCCGCTCCTCCAACATTGGGGCGGCAAAGATCGGAATCCGCCTCGGTTCGGCACGCCTTTACGATTATATGCGCGGTTTCGGCTTTGGCTTGAAAACAGGCATCGCGTTGCCCGGAGAAGCGAATGGTTTGGTCTACCCCGTCCCACGGTGGACGAAGTTGTCGATCTCGCGAATCCCGATGGGCCATGAAGTCGCCGTCACACCGCTGCAGATGATGATGGCCATGTCGGCCGTTGCAAACGGTGGGCATCTCATGAGGCCCTTGTTGATTGACCGATTGGAGGACTCGCAGGGGCGGATTATCGCCAAGAACTATCCTCATGAAGTCCGCCAAGTCGTGAGTGAACGGGCCGCCAGACTGATGGTTCAGGCGCTCAAGACGGTTGTGTCTACCAATGGCACCGGCCGCAGAGCCATCCTTGAACATTACACGGCAGCCGGGAAGACGGGGACCGCACAAAAAATCGTTGGCGGCACGTATCGCCGGGACAAGCACTTCTCGTCGTTCCTGGGGTTCTTTCCTGCCGATACTCCGGAGGTTTGCCTCGGTATCTTCCTGGACGAACCCAAGCGCGGTTACTATGGCGGGGAGGCTGCCGCGCCGGTGTTCCGAAATGTTGCTGAGCGGGTTGGGCAGTATCTGGCAATCCCGTCGGACAGACCGGCGGCGACATCGGAGTCGCCTGAGGTCTCCGAAGACGGCGGAACTCGCCAGGTCCCATTCAGCCAGGTGGAGGATTGAGCTATGGAACTTAAACGCATCCTCGATCAACTCCACCCGTTGAGTGTGGAGGGAACCCTTGACCGCGAGATAGCCGGGATCGCGTACGATTCACGGCGGGTTACTCCTGGCGTTCTGTTCATTGCAATCCCGGGTCATAAGACCGACGGCCACGAGTTTATCAATAGTGCTCTCGATCGCGGAGCCGTGGCGGTCGTCTGCGAGCGGAATGGATTCCTGCCGCACCGGGCCACCAAGATCTTGGTTGCGAACACAAGGGAGGCCCTGGCGCGGGCGTCGGCGGCCTTCTTTGGGCATCCTAGCACTGCCTTGAGGGTCATTGGGGTCACCGGAACCAACGGCAAGACAACTGTCGCCTTCATGATCAAACAGATCCTCGAGGCGGCTGGGATCAAGACGGGCTTGATTGGCACTGTCCGTTACGAGATTGGCGATCGGGTTTTCCCCGCCCAACGCACCACGCCTGAGGCGCTGGAAGTTCAGCAGATGTTGGCGCAAATGCTCCGGGCCGGCTGCCAGGCCTGTGTGATGGAGGTCAGTTCCCATGCGCTCAGTCAGCACCGCGTGCTCGGGATTGAATTTGATGCCGGGATTTTCACCAATCTGACGCGTGACCATCTTGATTATCACGGCACTATGGAAGACTACTTCGCTTCCAAGAGAACCTTGTTCCGGGCGCTCGAGCAAGGAGCAAAACGTGGGGGCGTAGTCATAAACATTGATGATTCTTTCGGAGAACGTCTCGCCCATGAGAGCAAAGCAGAGATTAAACTCACCTATGGCTTGAGCACGGCGGCAAGGCTTCGCGCTACGAACATCGAACTCTCGGGCGACAGCACCAAGATGACAGTCGAAACCCCTGAGGGCCATTTCCGGTGCCGCCTTCCGCTCATCGGACGGCACAATGTCTACAACGCTCTAGCTGCGATCGGGGCAGGCCAAGTGCTCAAGGTTTCCATTCCCGCTGTGCGTCGCGCTCTCGAGAGCGTGGACCCAGTCCCGGGGCGTCTCGAACGAGTCCCATCGCCGTTGCAGTTCGGGGTTTATGTGGACTATGCCCACACGGACGATGCTTTGTACAACGTGCTCACCACCTTACGGGAAATCACGCCCGGCAGACTCCTGGTGACCTTTGGTTGTGGCGGTAACCGCGACAGAGGGAAGCGGCCAAGGATGGGGCGAGTGGCGGCGGAACTGGCGGACTTTACGGTGATCACAAGCGACAATCCACGCCACGAGGTTCCCGGGCAGATTGCAGATGAAATCGTCGAGGGCTTTCGCGCGGCCGGATCGGATCGCTACCGCGTCGAATTAGACCGGCGCCGGGCGATCGAAGAGGTGATCCGCATGGCGGAACCGGGAGACAGCGTTCTGATCGCCGGCAAAGGGCACGAGACTTACCAGGAGTTCGAGGACACCGTAGTCCCATTTGACGACCGGGTCTATGCCCGGGAAACACTCGAGGAACGATCCGGACGGTTGCCGTGTCCGGACTTCGCGTCAAGGCATTAGCCGATGAATTTATCCCCGACAACTGAAACAACTTGGGGAGATTTGGGGTTCCTGAGACAGGATCGATTGAGCTCGGAGGCTGGATGTTCCCTGGTGTGTGCATCGCCATCCCGCAATGGCGGGACAATGGGAAACAGTTTTCAATGCACAGGTCCGCGTTGATGGAACCCCGAACTTTACAGTACATGACGGATGCATGCCAAGGTCGCTTGCTGGCCGGCTTGCCAGGTTCCCTGGCAAGCCGCGTCTGCACGGATTCTCGCACCGTGCGCCCCGGCGACATCTTTGTCGCCCTAAAGGGGGAGCGGCACGACGGGCACGCCTTCGCGGCGCAAGCTGCTAACGACGGTGCTGTCGGTTTGGTTCTCGACCAGGCGCGACTTCCGTCCCCGCTGCCGAACTGCGGAGTCGTGGCGGTTCACGATACCCGCAGGGCCTATGGCCGGATGGCGGCGCGTTATCGGCAGGATTTCCCCATCCCGCTGGTCGCGGTGGCTGGATCCAATGGAAAGACCACGACGAAGAATATTCTCGCTGCCGTTTTATCCCAGAAGTTCAAAACACTGCGCAGCGAAGCGAGCTTCAACAACGATGTCGGGGTTCCGGCAACGCTGCTGAATCTCCAAGCTGACCACCAGGTTGCGGTGCTTGAGTTTGGAACGAATCATCCGGGAGAGCTGGCGCCATTGCTTGAACTCGCGAGGCCCCGATTTGGCGTCATCACCGCCATCGGACGCGAACATCTGGAGTTCTTTGGTGGATTGCCCGGAGTTCTCGAGGAGGAAGGATGGCTCGCTGAGCTCCTTCCGCCGGATGGCCGGCTTTTCATCAACGGCGACAGTTGGGGCGCGGAAGAGTTGATTCGGCGAGCAAACGCTCCGGTGACCCGCGCCGGGCTCGGGAAACAGAACGACTGGCGGGCAACTGGGACACGGATGGACGAGAGGGGAATAGTCTTTAGCGTGCAAGGTCGCACGGCTGGGTTTTGCCGCGATTTCCGGCTTCCCCTGCTGGGGCGGCATCAGGTGGTCAATGCCTTGCTGGCGATTGCCGTGGCGGCTGAGTTCGGGATGAATCCGGAGGAAGTTCAACTGGGTCTGCTCTCATGCGTACCGGCGAGAATGCGCCTTGAGCTTGGCATGGTGGGCGGAATTTGCATCTTGGATGATAGTTACAATGCGAATGCCGATTCCGTGCGGGCCGCGCTGGAGACTCTTCGCGATTTCCCTTGCCGAGGTCGGCGGATGGCCGTGCTGGGCGATATGGCCGAGTTGGGTGATCACGCCCGCGCGGCGCACGTCGAGATCGGGCGGTTTGCAGCTGAGTCTCAAGTGGAACATTTGTTCACCGTGGGAGAAATGGCCGCAGTCACGGCCGAGGCGGCACGAGGCGCCGGGGTACAATGGGTGCAGGCGTGTGCCGACCTTATCTCTGTCGCCGAGGGCCTGTGGAAGATCGCCCGGCCGGACGATGTCGTTTTGCTGAAAGGCTCGCGAGTAGCGGGCCTGGAGAGGATCAAGCAGTGGCTGGACGAGAAGGTGCGGTGACGGCGATGGGTTGCCGAGGGACCGCAAGTTGGAGAAGCCTTTGTTGGAGACCGGAATGGTTTACTATTTGAGTCAAATCCTGCAGGAACGAGCTGCTGGAACCGATTGGGAGGAAGCCCTTTCGTTCCTCAGGGTTTTTCGGTACATCACTCTGAGAAGCGCCGGCGCCGCGATCACAGCTCTCCTGATTAGCTGGTGGTTTGGCCCGAAGGTGATCGCGTGGCTCAAGGCGTTGAACTTTGGCCAGAACTACAACGACAAAGCTGAGGAAGCCGGCGGGATGACCGCCCGTGTCTTGAGCAAGCGCGGAACCCCCACTATGGGCGGCGTCCTGATCGTGGTGGCAATGGACATCTCGGCGCTGCTCTGGGCGCAATGGAATGAGTTGGTGATCCTCACTTTGCTCTCCCTGGTTCTGCTTGCCGGGTTGGGCTTCTACGACGATTACGCCAAAGTCACCAGGCAGAGCAATCGCGGCGCCAAGTCGCACATCAAACTCTGCGTCCAAACAGCGCTCGCCTTGTTCATCGGCCTTTACCTATGGCGCTTGCCCTCCACCAGCAGCCTGATCAGCGAAGTGATGGTGCCCTTTCGCAAGTCACCCCTCCTCACGGGAGCGGCGGGAGTGGGGCTGGCGCTGACCGTCCTCACGATCGTGGGCAGCTCCAACGCCGTGAACCTCACGGACGGTTTGGATGGTCTCGCGATTGGATGCACGCTTATTGTGACGGTTGTCTTCCTTGTCCTGACTTACATCGCGGGGCATAACCGCTTTGCTGCCTACCTGCAGGTGCCTTACGTGGTTGGCGCGGGCGAACTCACCGTCTTCTGCGCGGCGATGATGGGCGCTGGCCTCGGATTCCTCTGGTACAACTGCCACCCGGCCGCCGTGTTCATGGGGGATACCGGTTCCCTTGCACTGGGAGGCGCTCTGGGCATCATGGCCGTCCTGATCCATCAGCCCTTGGTGCTTGTGATTGCTGGCGGCGTGTTTGTCGCCGAGGCTGGATCCGTGATCTGCCAGACAGCTTGGTTCAAGTATACGCGGCGCCGCTACGGGACAGGACGGCGGATCTTCCTCATGGCACCGCTGCACCATCATTTTGAAAAGCGGGGCTGGTATGAATCCCAGGTGGTGACGCGCTTTTACATTCTTGGCGTGCTCTGCGCGGTAGTCGCCTTGAGCACGCTCAAACTACGGTGAACGGCAGCATGAGCCCTTTGTATGGTAGACGAGTTGTGGTGGTCGGCCTTGGCACGAGCGGCCTCGCTGCGGCCCGGCTCTTGCTGGACAAGGGTGCCGAGATCACGGCACTCGACGAGGCGGACTCCCCGGCCCTTCGGGGACGTGCTGCAGCGCTTCGCACCGCGGGCGCCCGCGTGGAACTCGAGGCAACGAGCCTTCCCGAGCAACCCTTTGATCTTGCGGTCCTGAGTCCCGGCGTGCCTCTTTCCTCCAGGTTAGCCGGCGAATTGGTGGCTCGGAAGATCCCGGCGCTGGGCGAACTGGAGCTTGGTTTTCAGCAGGCGGTCTGCCTCAACGTCGCGATCACAGGTACCAACGGGAAGACGACGACGACCGAGTTGGTGCACCGCGTTCTGACGCACTGCCAGCGCAAAACTGTCGCGGCTGGAAACATTGGGTTGCCCCTGTGCGCGGTGGTGAACGAGAGCCGGAATCTTGACGTCCTGACACTCGAAGTCAGCTCGTTCCAGTTGGAGACGATTCAGTTCTTCCGTCCGGCCGTTGCGATTCTCATGAATATCACGCCGGACCATCTGGACCGCTACCCCACCTTCCAGGATTACGTGCGAACGAAAGCCCAGATTTTCCGGAACCAACAACCGTTTGATTGGGCAGTGGTCCAGACCGAGGCGCTCGCCCGGATGCAGTCGCTCGGGCTCAAGATCCCTTCGAAGGTGATCACATTTAGCGCTGCAAATCGGGACGCGGATCTGTACCTGGATCGAGGTCTGCTCATCAGCCGGTTGCCTGGATGGACAGGCTTGCTTTTGGACACGGACGAATGTCTCTTGCGCGGTCCCCACAACGCAGAGAATTTGATGGCAGCCTTGGCGGCGGGGCGAATTCTCCGGTTGCCGCTGAATGAAATGGTGGAAGCGCTCAAGAGCTACAAGCCTGCCGCCCACCGTTGCGAGCTTGTGGCGGAAATCCGGGGCGTCTCCTTCGTGAACGATTCAAAGGCGACCAATGTGGACGCCGTCGCCAAGGCCTTGATGGCGGTTCGCGGAGCCGGGGGCGCGCAACCGAATGTCCTTCTGATCGCAGGCGGCAAGGACAAAGGATTTGAGTATCACGACATTGGCCCGTTGCTGGCTCGCCGGGTCAAGCGGGCTTTTCTTTTGGGAGAGACTCGCGAGAAAATTCGGGCTGCCTGGACCCTATTCACGCCTTGCACGCTGGTCGATACATTGCCCGAAGCGGTGATCCAGGCGTCCGAGACGGCCAAGCCTGGAGATGTCGTTCTGCTTTCCCCCGCTTGTTCGAGTTTCGACTTGTTTCAAAACTATCAGCACCGAGGCGAGGTCTTTCGCCAGGCGGTGGCTGACTTGGCTCGCGGCAATGCAGGCGAAATGCGCTTCGCGAGCCCGAAAGGCGCTCCTCACCAATGAACATCCAAAGCGCGCCATCGAACCGATTTGTCCCGCCGAGCGTAGTGGGTCGGCGTGGAGAAGCCGTAGCCAATTCCAATCCCATTCAAACTGAACCGTCAACTTGACGAGCGCCAAACGATGAACACTCCAAATCCACTCGTCCCGCAGGGGGCGCTTGAGAGGCAGGCCAAGGGCAGGTCTACTGTCCATATCGCGATCCTAACGATTGTATCCATTCACGCCGTTTTCTTTGCCGGCCTCCTTATGCAAGGATGCCGCCGCGACGAGAACAAGACCGCCGCCCTGCAACCCGCAGAGGCGATCACCAACGAGAACACTCTCCCTCCACTCGAGAGTGATTATTACCCGCCCACCCAGGAGTCCGATCCACCATCGAGTCCGGTGCCTCAACCGACGCCTTTCGTCCAGCAACAGCCTGCGGAATCCATCCCGGCGGGGCTTCCTCAAGCCGTTCGCGAGCCGCCTGCGGAGGGCAAATCCTACACCATCGCAAAGGGCGACACTTTCACTGCCATTGCCAAAGCGAACGGCGTCAAACTGAATGCTCTGAAAAAGGCCAACCCGACGATCAACCCTTCCCGGCTTCGGCCAGGCACGACCATTCAGATTCCCGCCGCGACCTCCGCCAAGGGTTCGGAAGTGGCTTCGGCCGCCTCGACCAAGCCGATGGCCGCGGTTGCCAGCGGAAAGACCTACCGCGTCAAGCGAGGGGAGAACCTGGCCCGCATCGCCCGGAGGCACGGCGTCACCGTCTCGGCTATTCGCACGGCCAACAACCTTTCATCGGACGTGATTCGGGCCGGGCAGAAGCTCAAGATCCCGGACCGTTCCACGGGGGGGACCGAGTCGAATTACACCGCGGCTACCACACCGCAGGCATCGTCGGCGGCCTACGGGCACTGACACTGGAATTCGTTTTCCAGACTCGAGGCTTCACGTGCAAGAGATTTTTGTGAGTTTGGCGCGCAGACAAAGAGGAACCGAACGCAATGGGTTTGGTGGGGCGGTTCGACTGCCCCACCGCCCGTTGCGCCCATGGACAGTCGCGGAGACCGTTCCGGGTCGGTCTTTTGCTGGCGCCGATTTCGAAAGGAGAGCATGAAAGCGGCCACCACTCTTTTGGTCTTCTGCGTGGGAGCGCTATTGTCACTGGGAGTCGTGATGCTTTACAGCGCCGGGCTTCTCAAGGGAGGTGCCTATTACGCGCAGATGCAGTTGATCTGGGCGGCTGCCGGGGTGATCTTGGCGATTGCGGTGGCAGGTGTCGACTACCGGTGGTTCAAGAAAGGCGCTTGGTTCCTGCTGGCCGTGGCGATTGTCCTGCTGGTGTTGGTCCTGTTTGAGCCCAAGGTTAAAGGCGCCCGCCGCTGGTTCGATTTCGATTTCGTCAAGTTCCAGCCGTCAGAGTTGGCGAAGCTGGCTTTGATTATCGCCTTAGCCCGCTACGGAGACCGTTATCGGCGCTACATGCCGGAATTTGGCAAGGGCCTCGTGATACCGGGGTTGATGATCGCAGCTGTTCTCGGCCTGATCTTCATCGAACCCGACCGTGGGGCAACGGTGCTTTTGGGGACCGTCGCCGTGATTATGCTTTTGCTCGCAGGCACAAAGTTGCGTTTCATCATCGCCCCGTTGCTTCTCGGGGTGGGCTGCATGGCTTTTTCGATCTGGAACGATCCGGTTCGGTGGAGGCGCATTGAGACTTGGATGAATTTGAGCAGCAACAAGGATGACGCGGGATTCCAGGTGTGGCGTTCGATTGTTGGCATTGGCAGCGGTGGCATTGATGGAGTCGGTCTAGGGAACGGCCGGGAGAAGGCCTACGTTCCCGACCATCATACCGATTTCATTTTTTCGATTGTCGGAGAGGAACTTGGCCTGATCGCCACCCTCGCGACCATTGTGGCCTTCGTGGTGCTTGTCTGGTGTGGACTCACCATTTCCCGTCGTGCACGGGACACGTTCGGGTTTTTGTTGGGCAGCGGGATCACCTTCTTGATCGGTCTGCAGGCTTTGATCAACATCGGCGTGGTGACGGGGGCGTTCCCCGCCAAGGGTTTGCCCCTGCCGTTTATCAGCTATGGCGGCTCGAACTTGCTGTTGATGCTTGGATCCATCGGCCTTCTCCTGAGCATTGCCCGCTACGCCCGGGATACCCCGGAGGAGCTTCCTGAAACCAATCGCCTCCCTGAACTCGCCGCGGTCCAACTCAGTTCATGACGAAACCCTCCTCTACCCCTCTCATTGCGATTGCGTGCGGTGGCACAGGGGGTCACCTTTTCCCAGGGTTGGCCGCAGCCGAAGCGCTCCAGGGTTGGGGTTGCGACATCGCGTTGCTTGTTTCCAAGAAGGAAGTGGACCAGGAGGCGGTGAAATCCGCCGTCGACATGCAGGTCCTTCCTCTGCCCGCCGTGGCGCTGCAAAATCGCAAGCTGGGGACCTTTCTCAAAGGCTGCTGGCAATCGTATGGGATCTGCACGAAAGCGTTCCGGGACCGCCCCCCTCGCGCGGTCCTGGCGATGGGCGGGTTTACAAGTGCTCCCCCGATCGTGGCGGGCAAGCGAACCGGGGCGGCAACCTTTCTGCACGAATCCAATGCCGTTCCAGGCCGGGCCAACCGCTGGCTTTCGCCTTGGGTGGACGGAGTCTTTGCCGGGTTCGAGAGCGCGGGTAACCGCTTGTATCACCAGTCGATTCGGGTGGTTGGCACGCCCGTGCGCTCGCAATTCAAGCCTTCCGATCCCAAGCCTTCCCGGATGGCCGTCGGTCTTCAACCGGACCGGCCGGTCCTCCTGGTGATGGGCGGTAGCCAGGGCGCCAGCGGGATCAACCACCTGATGATCGGCGCCATCCCGGTCCTGGCCGCCAAGGCGCCCGATCTCCAATTCCTGCACCTGACCGGCTCCGAGGAGCGGCAAAAGCTCCAGGCCACCTATGCGGCTTACCATCGGCGTGCCGTGATCCGCCCGTTTCTCACCGAGATGGAGCTGGCTCTGGGTGCGGCGACCGTGGTTGTGAATCGTGCTGGCGCCTCTTCCCTGGCGGAGTTGGCGGCAATGCAGGTTCCCGCAGTGCTCATTCCTTACCCGCACGCCACTGACAATCACCAGTTCCACAACGCACGGGCGTATGTGGACAGCGGCGCCGCGCAAATGCTCGAGCAGTATGTGACGACCCCGGAGATGCTGGCCGACACGATTCTGCAACTGCTCGTGGACGGCACCGTCCGTGCCAAGATGTGCGCGGCTCAGAAGCGGTGGCACCATCCCAGTGCGGCCGAAGATATCGCGAGCCATATCTGCCGTGAAATCGGTGTCTGCAAGCCGGCGTCCGTCGCCCCGGGCTCCTTCCAGCGCGCTTCGGTGGAAGGGCTTCGCAAGCCGTTCGGCGAAGGGAAATTCAAGCTTTCAACCCCCGGGATTCAGCTCGAGCGATGAACGCACTCAACCCGGATCAAGTCGATAGCCTCCTGCGCACCGCGGGTCCAGGTGCCAAGGTGCACCTTGTCGGTGCGGGAGGTTGCGGCATGAGTGGCCTCGGGCATCTGTTGCTCGACCTCGGCTGCGAAGTCACCGGCTCCGATCTGCTGGTCAACGAAGAGGTGCGCCAACTGCAAGCGCGTGGCGCGCGTATTTCTCCCCGGCACGCAGCCGGCCACCTCGAACCCGGGACTGTGCTGGTGGTTTATACGTCCGCGGTCCATGATGACAACCCGGAGCTTCAAGCTGCCCGGGCGCTGGGCATTCCTTCGGTTTGCAGGGCCTTTCTGCTGGCGGCTCTGTTGCATCGGCAGCGCGGAATCTGCGTGGCGGGCATGCATGGAAAGACGACCACAAGCGCCTGGCTAGCCTTCGCCTTGCAGGAACTGGAGGCGCGCCCCAGCTACGCCATCGGAGCGCTTGTCCCTCAATTGGTGCCGCACGCCCGCATGTCTTTGGACGAGGCTCACTGTCAGCGCGCGCCTCGCCATCCGTGCTTCGTGATCGAAGCGGACGAGAGCGACGGCACACTCGGGCAATTCCGGCCCGAGCACGCGATCGTTCTGAATGTCGATGCCGACCACCTGGATCATTTTGCCGGCCTCGACGCTATCCTTGAGGAGTTTCGTTTCTTTGGCGACCAGACCACCGGTTCGCTGATTTTTTGCGCAGACGATCCCCGGCTCGCGGAGCTGTATGCGCGCAATCCGCGCGCTATCTCCTACGGGCGCCATCCGCTGGCGGTTTACCGGGTGGAAATGAGCGTTCCGGAGACTTCCTGTGAGCCGGGGGCGTCCCCTCGATTGTGCTTTGAGGTTTGGCACAAGGGCGAACGCCTGGGCGTATTTCAGACCGCGCTATTGGGTGAACAGAACGTTTCGAACGCCACGGCGGTGATTGCCTTGCTCCATCAGCTTGGGTACCAGCCAAGTGCGATCGCATCGGTGGTCGCCCGGTTTCGCGGGGCGGCGCGCCGGCAGCAAGAGCTTTTCCGGGATGCCCGGTGCCGCTTGTTCGAAGATTACGGGCATCACCCCAACGAGATTCGAGCGACGTTGCGCGCCCTCAAATCCAGCGGGGCCAAGCGGCTTCTGGTCGCTTTTCAACCGCACCGGTTCACGCGTACCCAGCACCTTTGGAAGGAATTCGCGACCTGTTTTGCGGACGCGGATCGGCTCTGGCTGGCGGAAATTTATCCCGCGAGCGAAGCCGAAATTCCGGGCATCAACAGCGGCTTCCTGGCCGCCGCAATCCGCGCGGCGGGACATCCCGTGGAGGGCGTTTTTGATTTCGCCCATCTGGAGGAGGCCCTTCGGGCGGCGATCGAGCCGGGCGATGTGATTCTCTTCCTTGGGGCCGGTGACATTACCCGCGCGGCCCATTCGATGGCCGACCGCCTGAAATCCTCTCTGCCCGCTGCGGCGGAACCGGAGCCCCTTCTGCCCGGAATGACCTGGACCTGCAACGAGAGCCCCGCCATGAACTCGGAACTTCATGCCCAACTTGCTCAACGTTTGTGCCCGGAGACGGTCCTTCGCCGCGACGAGCCCTTGGCCAGGCGAACCACCCTCCGGGTCGGCGGCACGGCCGATCTCTATGTGGAACCGGCTTCCGAAGAGGATCTGGCCACGCTCCTGCGCTTTTGTTGCAGCGCGTCCGTGCCGGTGTTCGTTCTGGGTCGCGGTTCGAATGTCTTGATTCGTGACGGCGGCATCCGGGGCGTCGTGCTTAGCCTGGCGCATCGTCATTTCAGCGGAATCCGTGTTTCGGGGGAAACGCTGTCTTGCGGGGCAGGCGCGCGTCTCAAGGCGGTCGTTGCGGAGGCGCGGCGCCATGGGGTGGGCGGACTGGAGTTTCTCGAGGGCATCCCCGGAACCGTCGGAGGCGCCATGCGGATGAACGCCGGCGCCATGGGTTCCTGGTTGTTCGATGTCATTCAGACGATTTCTTTTATGGACGAGGGCGGCGTGATTCAGGAACGGGCGGCCAGCGAAGTGAATGTCGAGTATCGCGGCTGTCCGTTGCTTAGAGATCACATTGCTTTGCGGGCGGTTTTGAAGGGCCAGGCTGCTTCCCAGGAGTCCATTCGCGCGCGACTGGAATCGTTCAGCCGGATTCGTTGGGACTCTCAGCCGAGCCAGCCAAGTGCCGGCTGCATCTTTAAGAACCCCACGACCATTCCCGCGGGGAAGCTGATCGACGAGTTGGGACTCAAGGGCACCCGCGTGGGCGGCGCCTCCGTCTCCGACGTCCACGCCAATTTCATCGTCAATGACGGGACCGCCACCGCTCGTGACGTGCTCAGCTTGATCGACATCATCAAAGCGCGCGCCCAGTCCGCTCGCGGCATCGCGCTCGAAACCGAGGTTCAGATTCTGGGAGAAGGATGAGCGCGCCTGTTCCCCTCACGATCAGTGTTCTCTTGGGCGGACCTTCCGCCGAGCGCGAAGTGTCGCTCAAGAGCGGGGTGGCCGTGGCCCGGGCTCTGCGCTCGCTGGGTCATCGCGTGCACGAGATCGATCCGCGTCCGGGCGCACTCGTCCTTCCGGAGAGAACGGATGTGGCTTTCCTGGCCTTGCACGGGACGTACGGCGAAGACGGGACGGTGCAGCGCGAGCTTGAGGCGCTGCGAATCCCCTACACCGGTTGCGATGCCGAATCGAGCCGGATCGCTTTTGATAAAGTGCTCGCCAAGGAACGGTTTGTGGCCGCCGGCGTCCCCACCGCGCGCTTCGTGGTCGTCGCCGCACCTGACACGCCTTGGCCAGAGGGGTGGAACCCGCCGGTGGTCCTGAAACCCGCGCGCCAAGGCTCCAGTGTCGGCCTGGTCTTCCTTGATCGTGTTGGCGATTGGGCCCCGGGATTGGCCGAGGCATTCCGTCACGACTCTGAGGTGCTGGTGGAAGCGAGGATTGCCGGCCGCGAGACGACCGTCGCCATTCTGGACGGCAAGCCTCTTCCCGTGGTCGAGGTCCGGCCCAAGCAAGGCGCCTACGATTACCAGAACAAATACACGGCGGGGCGCACCGAATACTTCTGTCCGGCGCCTTTCGATGCCGTCATCACCCAGCGCATCCAGGCCGCCGCGTTGAACGCGTTCCAGGCCGTGGGCTGCCGCGATTACGCGCGGGTGGACGTGATGGTCGACGCCTCGGGCGCTCCCTGGGTCCTGGAGGTCAATACGCTGCCCGGCATGACGGAGACCAGTTTGCTTCCCAAAGCGGCCGCGGCAGCCGGCTTTTCGTATCCGGGTCTCTGCCAGGCCATGATCGATCTGGCGCTGCGCCGCACCCCCCTCTGACGATGCGAAAACCCGAACGACCAACCAGTCTCCTGGGATTCAAGCGAAGGCCGAAGAACCGGCGCTTCGAACGCGAGCACTTGCTCGACGTCAAGATCGAATCCCGCCAGCGCCGAGCCTTGCGCTTTCGGTTGCTCGGCAAGCTGGTGACCGGCTGCTTGGGCATCGTGGCTTTCCTTGCCGCCGCTTGGTTTGGCACCCATTGGCTCCTGGACCGGGCCGTCTTCAAAAACCCGGCCTTCGCGGTCCAGGCGATCGATATCGAAACGAACGGTCTGCTCCCCAAGACACTCATTCGCACCTGCGCAGGCGTGCAGATTGGCGACAATCTGATGGCCCTCGATCTCAACCGCATTCAGCGGGATCTCGAGTTTCTGCCCTGGATCCGCAGCGCGGCCGTCGAGCGGGTCCGCCCGCACATGCTGAGAATCCGAGTGATCGAGCGCGAGCCCATTGCTCAAACGAGCCTCTTTGAGCCGGGCGGCCCGGATGGCGGGATGCAGACGGTCGTCTTTTATTTCGATGCGGACGGCTACGTGATGCTGCCGCTGGAGGCTCATCGGCTGGAGGCTGCGGCCAGCGGCTTTGATGGCCTGCCGGTGTTGACCGGGGTGGCGGGGGCGCAATTACTCCCGGGGCGGCCGGTGGAATCGCAGCAGATCCAGGCCGCCTTGCGCCTGGTGGTTGAGTTTGGACGGTCGCCGATGTTCGGGCTGGCCGATCTCAAGTCGGTGGACCTCTCCGTCCCCTGCCTCCTCCAGGCGGCCACGGGGCAGGGCGCGGCCATCACGTTCGGCCTGAGCAAGCTTGACCTGCAGCTTCGCCGCTGGCGTTTGGTGCACGATTTTGCGTCCAGCACGGGCCGGCGCCTGGCCTCGCTGGATTTGTCCGTCTCGAACAATGTCCCGGCCCGGTGGCGGGAACTCTCTGGAGCTCCTCCACCCCAGCCCGCGCCGGCCAAACCCTCTCCCTACAGGAAAAAGCATGTTTAACAGCTCCTCCATCATTGTCGGGCTCGATATTGGGACGTCGAAAGTCTGCGCCACCGTCGGCGAATTGAGCGAGGGCGGCGCCCTGAACATCATCGGCATCGGGCAGGCCAAGTCCCGGGGCGTTCGCAAAGGCGAGATTATCGACTCCGCCACCACCGCGGAAGATGTCCGCAATGCCATTGTCGAAGCCGAGCAGATGGCCGACGTCGAAATCCGCAGCGTCTACCTCGGCGTGACCGGCGGCCATGTCCGCGGGTTCAGCAATCGCGGGTTCCACCCCGTGGTCTCCAATGACCGGGAGATTATGGAGGAAGACGTGCGGGACGTGATCAAGAACGCCAAGACGATCAACCTTTCGGCGGAAAACCGCGTGGTCCATGTGATCCGCCAGCATTTTCTCGTCAATGGCCAGGAAGGGGTCCGCAACCCGGTCGGGATGGTGGGCAGCCGGATCGAGGTCGACGTCCATGTGGTGCATGGCAATCTCAACCGATTGCAGAACCCCATCCGTGCCGTCAAAGGCTTACAGATCGAGGTGGAGGATATCGTGTTTACCGGGCTGGCATCCGCCCTGGCGCTCCTCAACAGCCAGCAGAAGGAACTGGGCGCCCTCGTGATCGATCTCGGCGGCGGCACGACGGAATTCGTGGTCTACGCCGACGGGACGATCAAGCACACCGGCGTGCTCGCCGTGGGAGGTGACCACATTTCCAATGATCTCGCTTACGGCTTGAAGATCGCCCTCAGCCGGGCGGAGCGGCTCAAGATCGATCACGGCTCGGCTCTGGTGAAACCGGAGGCCAAAGGCCGCACCATCCCGCTCACCAACGACCATGGCTTGCCCGAACGGTCCATCAACCTGGAGCACCTTCACCGGATCATGTCGCTCCGGGTCGAGGAGATCTTCGAACTCATTGCCCAGGAACTCCAAGCCGCCGCGCTGCTCCATCGCATTCGCGCGGGTGTCTTTTTGTGTGGCGGCGGCGCCCACATCCCCGGCGTCCAGGAGCTCGCCCGCGACATCTTCGAGATGCCGACTTCCGTCGGAAAGACCAATTGCCTGAGCGGGCTGCGCTCCGCCCTCGAAGAGCCCGAGTTCGCCGCCAGCATTGGACTCGTCAAGTTCGGCTCGTTCGAGCAGCAGAAAAGGATGGCTGGCCGAGGCTCTTTCGCCAGCGGCATCAAACAGACCCTTCACCAGTTTTTCCACCGGTCCTGAGTTCCTCAACCCACTTCCGCCACCGCCATGAGCTCCACCCTTTTGAGTCCGACTTCCGAAACAAACGGAACCTCCGATGTTGTGCAGCCGGCCGTTGCCACGCCCGCCCCACCCAGGCCCCTCACCATTCGCATCGTTGGCTTGGGCGGCGCGGGGAGCAACGCCGTCGCCCACATGGCCAAGACCGGCCTCCAGGAACTCCGCCCCGTCGCTCTGCACACCAACGCCCGCATCCTCGAAATGACGTCCGCCCCGGATAAGATCCTGCTCGGCGGCGACCTGACCCATGGATTGGGCGCCGGCGGCGACCCCAGCCTCGGCCGGGCCGCGGCAGAACACGGAGGATCCGTCCTGAAAAGCCTTTGCCAGGAGGTCGATTTGCTCTTCGTCGTCACGGGCCTCGGCGGCGGAACCGGCACCGGTGTCGCCCCGGTCCTGGCGCGGATGGGAAAGGAATCCGGCGCGCTGGTGATCGGCCTGGCGACGCTGCCCTTCGATGACGAAGGCGCGCGCCGGCGGCGCCAGGCTCAGCAAGGCCTGGACGAGTTGCGCGCCGCTGCCGACGCCGTGATCTGTCTGCCCAACCAAAAGCTCTTTCGCATCGTCGATGAAAATACCAGCGTTCTGGATGGCCTGAACAAGACCAACGAACTCCTCGCGCAAGGCATCCAGGGCATCTGGCAGATGCTCACCCGGCCCAGCTTGATCCATGTCGATTTCGCCGATCTCCGCGCTGTCTTGAGGGATCAGCATGTCGAAGCCTGCTTCGCCTGCGTGGAAGCCCAAGGCGAGGCGCGCTCCCGTGAAGTGATTGAACAACTGCTGGCTTCGCCCCTCCTGGACGACGGCCAGGCGCTGGCGGAGGCCGATGCCGTGCTCATTAGCCTTTTCGGCGGACCGGACTTGTCCTTGGCCGATGTCAGGAAAGTCATGGAGGAAATCAACCGGCGCACCGAGAATGCCCATGTCATCATGGGCGCCAGTGTCACCGAGGAAATGCGCGGCCGCCTCGGCCTCACGCTGGTCGCTTCCCGCAAGAACCCGGTGCCCGATCCGCGCGCGCTCCCGTCCCATCGATCCTCCCCGCAAGACGGCGACGCCCAGCCACTGGCCTCCGAGGGTGGGGATCTGGGCAGCCGGCTTCTCGAAACCTCCGTTCCCATGTGCGGCGCCTCGCGCTTCGTGCCACCCCCGCCGTCCACAGGGCACGAGATGAATGTCGTTCTGGGTTTGAACGCGAGCGGCACCCGCCCCGGAGCCAACCCGCCGCGGCGGTTGCAGCAGGGGAACCTGCCGCTCGAAATTGTGTCGAAAGGCCGCTTCGAAAAGAGCCATCCCACCATTCACCGCGGCGAAGACCTGGATATCCCCACCTACGTCCGCCGCGGCATTCCGTTGAACTGAGCGACTGCCCACGGTGGGGCAGGGCGGACCGTGTTCCACCGGGGCAGGCTATCCTCTCAGACCTTTGAGCTGCCGGGGGGCCAAGACCTGAACCAGACGAGGCGCGACGTTTTCGGCGCGCCCGTTTTCCCGCACAAACCCTGGGAAACCGGGCTCATCCTTCCGGATATAACACGTATTTAACACGTATTTAACACGTATTTAACAGGTATATAACACGTCGCTGGAACGTGTTAAATACCTGTTATATCCGAGTGATAACCCTGTGAAATACGGAAGCCCCCGGGCCTTTGCTCCCGTCGGCCAAGCGATCGCGCAACGCCCTCCGCCTTCCTCCGGCAAGTCCGGTCCGGCAAATGCCAATCCACCGAGCCAGCGGCACCCCCGCGAGCCATCGGCCGTCAGGCCGGCCCGGCCATCCGATCCTGCGCTAGGAAACCTTGGCGGCGCCGCCCGGCATTCGGGTGCGGACGTGTCCGTTAGCGCGGAACCATGCGATCGCATCCGAGAACGCCTGGCGCGGGGGCGTTTGGGGCAGGCTGAGTTCGCGAATCGCCTTGGCCGGCGTGAAGAACATTTTGTATTTGGCCATTCGAACGCCAGCGAGGGGAGCCTTGGGCGGGCGGCCCGTGACGCAGGCCATGGCTTCGTTGACATACGCAGCGGCCAGGGCGACCCCGTAGGGGATGCGCATCCGGGGAGCCGGGAGTCCGGTGAGTTCAGCCAGCACCTCGAGCGTTTCGCGCATGGTCCAGTTCCCATCCGAATGGCCGAGGATGTAGCGCTCGCCGAGACGCCCCTTCTCCGCGGCGAGGATGTGCCCTCGGACCACATCGCGGACATGGACCCAGTTGAGCCCCGTGTCGACGTATCCGGGCATGGCGCCGTTGATGAAATCGACGATCAACTTGCCCGTGGGCGTTGGTTTGGAGTCGCGCGGCCCGACGGGGGCGGAGGGATTGACAATGACGATGGGGAGCCCTCTTGAAGCGAGTTCCTTGGCCACACATTCCGCCTGCCACTTGGAACGCTTGTAGTGATTGGACATCTGCGCCTCGGAAACGGGCGCGGACTCGTCGGTGGGGGCGATCTGTCCATCGACCTGTTTGGGAAGGCCGATGCACCCCACGGTGCTGGTGTAAACGATCCGCGAGCACCCGGCCTCGGCCGCCGCTTCGAGGACGTGCCGGGTGCCTTGCACATTTGCGGCATACATCGGCTGATAATCGCGGAGCCAAAGGTGATAACTCGCCGCCACGTGAAAACACCAGTCGCAACCCTGCAGGCCCTGGGCGAGGTTGGCGGAGTCTTCCAGGCTGCCTTCGATCCGTTCGCAGCGCGCCCCGTTCAGGCCGGCGCAGGGACTTCCCGCCCGGACCAGGGCACGGACCTCGTGGCCTTGCGCCTCGAGTTCGTGAACAAGGTTTGCGCCGATGAAACCGGATGCGCCCGTCACAAAACATTTCATGCTGCCTCGTACTTGGGCTGGAAGAGGAAGGGTGGCAATCCAAATCGGGGCGATGGGGGTTTCGCTTAGGAAACGGCCGGAAATCTGCTGAGACGCTCTTGACTTGAAAACCCGTTATGTAATCATGCGATTCCAGCGTATGCCGAAGAAAAGCTCTTTTCGAAAAAAGCTAACCCGCCATGAGCAACGCGATCTGGATATCGAGATCACCTTTATGGAAGGTGTGGTCCAACGAGACCCGGGTTACGTGGAGGCGCTGCAGATTTTGGGGGACGATTACACGCGCCGCGGCCGATTTGATGATGGTCTGAAAGTGGACGAGAGGCTCGCGCAATTGCGGCCGGACGATTCCCTGGTGCTCTACAATTTGGCCTGCAGCTACTCGCTGACGGACCAGGTCGACCAGGCTCTATCGGCACTGGAAAGCGCGCTGAAAATGGGTTACCGGGATTTCAAATGGCTCGCCGAAGATCCGGATCTGCGGAATGTCCGGCGCCATCCCCTGTTCCAGAAGATCCGGGCCAAGCTGCGCACCATGCAGACCCACGTTCGCTAGTCTTCCTTTTCCCTTCCGGCCAGCGCGCGCCGGTTCCAGGCATGAATGTCCATATCGGCAGGCGTAAGCGTCACTTCAGGACCGTTCGGTTTGACCCCGCACAAAACGCCGTCTTGCTCATCGAGCAACGACTCCTTCCGCACGAGTTCAAAGTCGTCGCCGCCCCGACGTTCCGCGACACCGCGCGCGCCATCCGCGATATGGTGGTGCGCGGGGCCGGAGCCATCGGCGCCACGGCTGCGTATGGGCTTGCCCAGGGCGCGCGCGCGTTCCGGGGACGCGGGTTGGCGGCGTTCGAACGCCATGTCGATCGCGTCTTTGAAACGCTGAAATCGGCGCGGCCCACAGCCATTGATCCCGTCAATGCCATGCGCACGGTGCGCTTGGCCATGCGCCGCGGGCAGACGGTCGAAGAACAACAGGGGCTCGCGGTCCAAGCGGCCCAGCAGTTCGCCGAGGACGACGTGGAGCATTGCCGGGCCATCGGCCAGCATGGGCTTCCGCTCATCGGGCACGGCATGAATGTCCTGACCCACTGCAATGCGGGCTGGCTTGCTTTCGTCGATATCGGCTCCGCGACCGCTCCGCTCTATGCGGCGCAGGCCGAAGGAAGATGCTTCCATGTGTGGTGTTCGGAAACGCGTCCGCGTTGCCAAGGGGCAACGCTCACAGCATGGGAGTTGGCGAACCAGGGGGTGTCCCACCAGGTGATTGCCGATAATGCCGCCGGGTTGCTGATGCAGCGCGGCCAGGTGGACCTGGTGATCGTGGGCAGCGACCGCGTGCTGGGGCGCACCGGAGACGTGGCCAACAAGATTGGCACCTACACGCGCGCGGTGCTGGCGGACCGGCATCGAATCCCGTTCTATGTCGCCATTCCGCTTTCGACGCTTGACTGGGCGCTCACGGATGGCGGCCAGATCCCGATCGAAGAACGCGATGCCGGCGAGGTCCTGGGCGCGTGGGGTGTCACGGCGGAAGGGAAGCGCACGCAAGTGCGGGTGGCCAACGCGTCCAGCGGCGCTTTCAATCCGGGCTTTGATGTCACCCCCGCCGAATTGGTCACCGGCATTATTACGCCCGCCGGCTTGTTCAAGCCCAAGGACCTCTGGCGACACCGGCGACAGCTGGGCTGGAGCGAAGCCGCGTGATGGCTCAGGGCAAGCCCCGATCGTAACCGGCTGTGGACGCTCTGACGCGCTAGGCCCGGGCCGGAGCGGCCAGTTCATCCTCGCCACCCTCGCGCAGGGCGGTGCTTCGGGGTTGGTTCCGGAAGCTTCGCCAATAGCGGGCAGGGAGCATCGTGAGGGCGATCAGGAGCAATTGGCTGATGACAAACGCGACCAGCCAATTGAAGGCCCTGTCCATAAATCCGTAGGCGTGCAGTCCCACGCCCAGCATGTTCACGCCAAACCAGGAGAAACTCGTGACCACGTTGCCGAAGATCGTCAGGGCCATCAATCCGCGCTCCCCGATCATTCCGCCCCAACGGGCGTGAAGGATAATCGCGCACCAAATAACGATGAGCAGAGCGCCGTTTTCCTTGGGATCCCAACCCCAGAACCGGCCCCAGGATTGGTCGGCCCAGATCCCGCCGAGGATGGTGCCGACAAAGCTGAACAGCGTGGCAAAACAGATGATGCCGTAGACCATTCGCGAGAGCGCCTTCGCTGTCACGGCGCTCAAGGTTCGAGTGAACGCCCCGCGCAGGACATAGAGAATCGCCAGGAAACCCGCGAAGAACATCGCGGAATACCCCGCCGTAATCACCACCACGTGGGTGGCCAGCCAGAAGTTGGTGTCCAGCACGGCGCGGAGCATTTCCATGGTATCGCCGCCGAGGGCAAGGTGATGCGCAATAATCTGCGTGGTGAACCCCACCGCGGACGAAGCGACAATGCCAATCCCGTCGCGGTAAATGCGCTCCAGGATGATCCCGAGCAGCACGGCACCCCACCCGACAAAGATCGCGGATGAATACAGGTTGGTCACCGGGGGCCGGCCTTCCAGGAACATCCGGAAAACGAGACCGACCGTGTGGACCGCGAAGGCCAAAACCAGCGAGAACCACGCGGCACGCCTGACCCATTCGGAAAGGCGCAGCCAGTAAGCGCATCCCAAAAGGAGCGCCGCAACGTAGATCACCATCGCTTTGTAGAAGGGTTCAAGGTGATTAAAGAAATGCTCCCGCCGTCCCTTGTTCAGCTCCGGCATGAGCCCTTTGCCCTTGAGCCATTGCGTGTACTCGGCGACGGCGGCGTTGAATTCGGCCGGCTGGGATTTTGCGCAGGCCTCGCCGATCTTCGCAAGCGCGGCCACCGCCGGATGGATCTCAGCAGTGCGAAGCGATTCGAGCAGGCTGCGTCCGACGTTCTTCCAATCATCCGGCGTGTGTTGGGGCGTCAAAGGCGGCACCAACGCCGGGTAGGCCAGGCTGTCCAATTCCTGGTAACGGCGAAAATATTCGACGATGCCCCCCAGTTCCGCTTCGTCACCGCTGTGCCCATGGGCGGTTTGCCTGAGCGCCGGCAAGCTGGATTTCAGAGCCGCTTCATACAACGCCAATTCACTGGCAAACGTGGCCGGCGATGGCGGAGCCGCGTTGGTGGCCGCGTGGTGCCGGACAAACTCGGCGGTGTCCGCTGGCTGCAGGCTGTTGCGCAGGCGGTGATAGAGATAAAGGCTGTTATACAGGTGAACCAGGTCTTTCTGGTAGGGCGTCCGTGTTTCAGGGGAGGCCGTCTTCTCCTGCTCGGCGCGGAAGATGGGGCGGACTTGCTCCTCGATCTTTCCCAGGTGAGGCGCGAGGGCATCGAAGGAAAGGTACTCCATGCCGCTCGAGTGCACGCCCACCAGGCTCTGCACGTCCGGATGCTGGACGCGAAAGCTGCTGAATCGGTCGGCCTCTTGGGGACGAACCATCAGTTCGAGCAACCACTGCGCGCTGGAGACGCGCACCTTGGCGTCGTTCGTCACGGTCTGCTTGCCGCGCATGCTCAGGAGAGAATTCCGCGCGACCGAATCCAGCGGTTGCACCCGGCCGTTCAGCAAGACCGGCAGTTTCCCAAACGCGGCGATATCAAAGCCATTGACCTTTCGCTCCGGTGCGAGCGCGGACAGAATCCAGAGGCCAAACACGCCCACGAGAATCCAGGGGAGCCATTTCTTCATGAGTTCCTCCTTGCAGCTTCAAGGGATTTCGCCACCGGCTGTGTTCCCGCTTCTGTCATGACCCCGGCCAACTCGCCTGGCGAGCGGCCGCCTTGGCGGTCCGAGACACCTTTCCGTGCCGTTGCCACGGTCGACTGGCGTTTGCCGAAGTGAATCAAGTGCATCAGGAATTGCACCACCAGCCCCACGGAAATCAACGTGCACGAGAGGTAAGGTGTGAGCCACGCAGGATTGCGGACCACCTGGAGGATCGACACGGTGTCCCCGGGCTCAAACCCGCCCTGATAAAACGTTTCCCCGCCGTAACGCAGCGGGTTGTTCATGTAGATCAGAACCTCGCGGTTCTCCCCCGTCTGCGGGTTCTGCAACTGAACGCGACTGGAGAAGTCCTTGGGGATCTCGGTGCCCTTATACCGTTTGTGGGTGAAATCCTTGAGGGTCAGGGAATAGGGCTTGTAATAGCGCACTGGACGCAACGCAAGCTGGTAGGTCTTGTTCTCGAACGTGAACTGCTGGGGCATCGACAGGATCGCGCCTGCCTGGCCGCCCAAAGCCTGTCGCAGGTTGCCCGGATACTTCGTGAGCCAGTTCGAAACCGTCCACGAACCCAGCGTCCCGCCCGGCGTGACAATCTCAACCAGCGCCGCCGGAACGTTCTCGTCATCCATCCGCGCCGTCGTCTCCTTCGGAGCGAAAAGGAGACGCTGTCCCACGCCGTGTGTCGCCTCAATCCGCGGCGTGTTGCCGGCGACCGATCGCAACGACGGAGCAGGCACCGAGTTCACGAAATACTCTTTGACCCGGACCGTGAAGGGCAAGCCCGGTGCGGCCAGGTCGCCCTTGTGCGCGAGCTTCGATTCCGGGATGGACACGATCCTGTCCTGCGCGGGGTCGGAAATGTCGATGATCGCCAGTTCGTTCTTGCGGGAGTTCTCGCTGTAGTTCTTGGTTTCGCCTTCCTCAAGCCGCATGGAGCTCTCCACTTGAAGAGTCTCGGTGAGAAACTGGCCCGCGAACAACAGGATTAAACCCGAGTGAATCAGGAGCAGCCCCACCCTCTTGCGGGTGAACCGAAAGCGTTGGAGGTGTGCGGCGATCAGATTGACCAGGAGCACCGCCCCGATCAGGTAACCGCCCGGCCAGACCGGAACTTTCAGGCCCGTCCCAGGAATCGTCCAGAGCACAAAAAGGCTTCGGAAGTACCTTTCCTGGGTGACGTACAGGCCCAGGTGCACTTGGGCCAGCGTCCCTGCAAAGACCAGCACCAGGGCGCAGGCCAGGCAGAATACCGTCAGCCGTAACGAAGCGAATACTTGGCGCAGTCGGTTAAAGGGCATGGGGATAGCGGGCTGATTCAACGAATTTGACAAACGCATCCTTTTGCTGTGCCACGAGTGCGTCGTCGCCGAGCATCTTGTAGAACCACGTTCCTCCAGGGCGTGACGCGATCGCCGCGAGCAGTCGGGCGGAATTCCCGGATTCCAGGTCGCGCCCCGCCAGGTCTACGAAGGTCAGTTCGAGGCCGTTCGCTTTCCGAGTCGTGATCAAACTGGCAAGGTCCCCTTCCTCGACGGCCTCGAGCCCCACCTGGGAGCGCCAGCGATTGACGTTCCCCAGCAGCCCGCCTGGATCCGGACCCAGCCTGATCACCGAAACGTCTGCTTTGGCGCCGGTTTCCCCTTCGACAAGAAAGCTGCCAATGCGCATGGAACTGGGCGGTTGTTCCTTCCACGCGGGCGGCACGTCCCAAGCCGGTTTGCCCGCCGCGTTGCCGTTCCCAGGGTCCGCCGCCGGGTCCGCCGCCTGCAAAGGTCCGGTTTGTGACGCCGAGGCTTGCGGCACGGAAAGTGGCGGATGCCCTTCCGGCAGCGGCATCGATTCTTCGGGCGCCGACACAGGGCGGGGCGGTCCCGACTCGAACCGAATCGATTTCAAGAACTCCTTAAATGCCGGTTTCTGTTCCGCGACCAAGGCGTCCGGTCCGGTCATCTTGAAGAACCAGGTTGCCCCCTCAAGCGGGAGGGTGGCAGCCAGGATGCGAACCGGTTGATTGGCCTTTGGCTCCGAACCGGCAATATCATAGAGACGAACGGGCGTGGTTCCGATCGTGACGTCCTCGGAGATCGATTTGAGCTCGCTTTCAGCGACGGGCGCCAACCCAACCTGGTTCCGCCAGCGATTGACATTATCCAGTTCGCTCCCGGCGATTCGGCCCAGGGGAACAATCGAAACATCGGCGCGCTGGTCTCCCTTGACCACCGCGAAACTCCCGGCGCGCATCCCGCCAGTCGGCTGCTCTTCCCAGCCGGGCGGAGGGGTCCATCCGATCTGGGCAGGGGCGGCTGGCTGCGCCGTGGTGGGGGCGGTAACCGTGGCGAGGGCGTTGGTGTCCTTTGGGACGGTGAGGGTGCCGATCTCTTCCTGCCGGCAACCGGTTAGGGCGAGCAAAGTGGCGGCCATAGCGAGGCACGTCCGGCTGGGACCGAAGCGTCTCCTAGCTGAAACTTGGTGCATCGGAAACAATTACAGTTTAACCCGGGAATGCGCAAGTGGCTTCCCTGATACAGTTTACTGCAGAAACGGGCTTGCAGAGGGCTAACCGTTGGGCAAGTGGGGGGTCGAGGGGGTTTTCAGTTGAACTGGGAGAGCCATATCAAATCCTGGGGCAAGCGAAAAGACGAGAAAAGACGCTGCTAGCGCTTACGCCGACAGCACCTGATCATGGAGTTCAACAAAGAATAAATAAAGATTAAACTATCGTTTCACTAAATCATCATAGTAAAATAATAGTGAAACCATAGTGGAATCACACTTCATATTCCAGACCGCACCGCGTGTTCGTCCTTCGCGCTGAGGATTGGGTTCGCTTGGCGGACGAAAGAACGCGGGACCCCGCTGCTGGGACGACTCTTCGATGAAATGATTCTTCTGAATGGCGCGCCGACCTCGGCGCGCCACCCCAAACCATCGGGCCTGATCTAGCCCATCCCCATCGATAGCAGGAACTCGATGTTGGTAGGCGTCTTCTTGAGCTTGTTCAGCATCAGCTCCATTGCCTCCACCGGCGGGACACCGGTCAAGGCGCGGCGCAAGATAACGACGCGATTGTATTCGTCGGGATGGTAAAGCAGTTCCTCTTTGCGCGTCCCGGAGAGTTCGATATTGATGGAAGGGAAGATGCGGCGATCGACCAGGTGCCGATCGAGGTGGACTTCCATATTTCCTGTGCCCTTGAACTCTTCAAAGATCACTTCGTCCATGCGGGACCCGGTATCGACCAGAGCGGTCGCGATGATCGTCAGCGAGCCTCCTTCTTCGATGTTGCGGGCGGCGCCGAAGAACCGCTTGGGCTTGTGCAACGCGTTCGCATCGACACCGCCGGAGAGGATCTTGCCCGAGTGCGGCTGGACGGTGTTGTAGGCGCGGGCCAGGCGGGTGATGGAATCCAGGAGAATGACGACGTCTTTCTTGTGCTCGACCATGCGCTTGGCCTTTTCGATGACCATCTCGGCCACTTGCACATGCCGTTCGGGGGGTTCATCGAACGTGGAACTGATGACCTCAGCCCCGCGGCAGGTTCGTTCCATGTCGGTGACTTCCTCAGGCCGTTCGTCGATCAGGAGGATGAAAAGGTAGCTTTCCGGGTTGTTCTTCAGAAGGGCGTTGGCCAGCTTCTGCATCAACACGGTCTTGCCGGTCCGGGGAGGCGCGACGATTAATCCGCGGGTGCCTTTGCCGATCGGGCAGACCAAGTCCAGAACGCGCGTCGACAGCTCGTCCGCGGAAGTCTCCAGGAGGAACCGCCTGTTGGGGAACAGCGGCGTCAGGTTGTCGAAATGCGTCTTGTCCTTGGCCTTGTCAGGATCTTCCTTCCCGACCGCTTCGACTTTGAGGAGGGCGAAGAAGCGCTCCTTCTCTTTTGGCGGCCGGATCTGGCCAGCCACCAGGTCGCCGGTCTGCAAGTCAAACCGCCGGATTTGCGATGGCGAAACGTAGATATCTTCGGGACACGGCAGGTAATTGAAGCTCTGGGAGCGGAGGAAACCGAAACCCTCCGGGAGGATTTCCAGCACGCCTTCGGAGAAGAGAATTCCGCTGCGTTCCGCGTTCTTTTGAAGGATCTGGAAGATCACTTCATGCTTCTTCATCGTGCCGAAGTTCTCGATGCCCATGTCCTTGGCCATGCTGTTGAGATCGGCCATGGACAGCGCCTGGAGCTGCGCGATGTTGATCGCGTTGGCGGCGGCTTCCTTGTCCAGCGGTGGAAGGTCGGGTTCGTCGTGGGAGGGTCTATCCTTGGCTTTGCCGCGGTTCTTGTCGCGGTCCCGCTCTCTGAAAGCATCGCGGTCCCGGGAGCCGTCCCTTTCGCGTTCGCGCTGCTCGCGCGGGCGGGGCGGTTCGACGGCTTGGGCGGGTTGGCTCGGGCTGGGCTTCTCGGGTTCGGCGGGTTTCGGAGGTTCCGGAATGGCCGGTGCGCTTTGCTCGGGCGCTTCTTTCAAGGCGGCGACGGGCTCCGGGGCTGGAGCCTCCGCAGGGCCGGGAGGGGGCGTTGGCGCGGCTTCTACTTGAGCGGGGGCGGAATCGCCCGGCGCACCGTCCGTGGCCGGGATGAGCTCTTGCTGGCGCGCGATGGTTTCGGTGGACGATTCCGCAGGGACCTCGGGAGATGGAGCTTGTTCGACTTTTGCTTTGGCCCTCGAAGACGCTCTTGGTTTCGAAGGCTTCTTGGTTGTTACTCTAGCCATACTCGATAAAATTCGCCGCCCAAGCTGGGGCGGCTGTAAATTCAGGCACGCCCTAGCTAGGCTTGTACGACCCCGTTGGGATTATTCAACCGGCGCACTCGTGGTCTGTTGGACCGGGATTCTGTCTGAGGGTCGGCCGCCAGTCGTAAAACTAATACGGTAAGGGAAATCGTGCGGTTAACTCGTGGACACGGTCGCGCACCTTGCTTGCGGCGTCA
Source organism: uncultured Verrucomicrobiota bacterium (assembly GCA_964578605.1). Taxonomy (GTDB): domain Bacteria; phylum Verrucomicrobiota; class Verrucomicrobiia; order Limisphaerales; family SIBE01; genus JAXMHN01. The sequence goes on from CAZODO010000019.1 coordinate 40,292, forward strand.
AGGTTTTTAATATCCAGCAGGACCTCGCTGATCATATCGGCGATGGCCGCCATCTCGGACTCGCGCATGCCTCGCGTGGTGACGGCGGGAGTGCCAAGCCGGATGCCGCTGGCCTGGAATGGGGAGCGCGTCTCGAAAGGAATCGTATTCTTGTTGACGGTCACGCCCGCCAGGTCGAGTGCGCCCTGGCACTCCTTCCCGGTGAGGCCCTTTTCCCCAACGTCCACAAGCATGAGGTGATTGTCCGTGCCGCCGCTGACCAGGCGGAACCCGTTGCGTTTCAGTCCGGCGGCAAGCGCCTTCGCATTGCGGACGATCTGCCTTTGGTACTCGTGAAAGCCCGGTTGCAGGGCCTCATGGAAGCAGACCGCCTTGGCCGCAATCACGTGCATGAGGGGGCCGCCCTGCGTCGCTGGAAAGACCTGGGAATCGATCTCTTTCGCGAACTTCCCTTTGCACATGATCAGCCCGCCCCGCGGACCACGCAGAGTCTTGTGGGTCGTGGTGGTGACGAAATCGGCATGCTCAATAGGGCTGGGATGTTCGCCGGCCACGACCAACCCGGCAATGTGCGCGATGTCCGCCAGCAGCAGCGCCTCAACCTCGCGGGCGATCTGGCCCATCCGGGCGAAATCGATAATCCTCGGGTAAGCGCTGGCTCCCACGGTGATCATCTTCGGCCGATGCGTTCGGGCCAATTCGGCAAGCTGATCGTAATCGATCTGTTCGTCCTCCTTGCGCACGCCGTAATGGACGACCTCGAAGAACTTGCCGGAGAAGTTCGCTTTGTGCCCGTGCGTCAAATGCCCGCCATGGGTCAAATCCATGGTCAAAAGCTTGTCGCCGGGTTTCAGGAGCGCGAAATAGACGGCCATATTGGCGCCACTGCCCGAATGGGGCTGCACGTTGGCATGTTCGGCGCCGAAGAGTTGTTTCGCGCGATCGATGGCCAGTTGCTCGGCCGTATCGACATGCTCGCACCCGCCATAGTACCGCCTTCCGGGATAGCCTTCCGCGTATTTGTTGGTGAGCACGGAGCCCTGGGCCTCCATCACCGCCGGGCTGGTAAAGTTCTCGCTCGCGATCAGCTCGATATTCTCCTCCTGCCGCTGTTTTTCGAGGCAAATGACCGTCGCAATATCGGGGTCCACCTGCCGCAAGCGCCGTGCGGCTGCGGGTTCACCTGGTTCCAGCTTCGCGATCCGGCGCTCATGCCGCCCTCCCTGGAACTGCGCATCCAGAAACAGGTCCAGCATTCGTTTCGCCTGGTCGGCGGGCGTCAGCTTCTGGCCGAAGCAGATTACGTTCGCATTGTTATGCTGGCGGGCGAGAAGCGCGGATTCGTCGCTGGCGACGAGCGCGGCGCGGATTCCCGGGACTTTGTTGGCGGCGATGCTCATGCCGATGCCGGTGCTGCAGACGAGCAAACCAAGCTGGCTCCGGCCCGACGCCACCTCGTCCGCGACGGCCCTGGCGTAGTCAGGGTAGTCGGTTGATTCCGAGTTGGCGGTCCCCAGATCGGTCACGCGCAGGCCTCGCTTGGCCAGGTGGTCTTTGAGAGCTTCTTTCAGCTCAAAGCCGGCATGATCGGCGCCAACGGCAACGTGGTGAAGGGCGGGGGACTCGCCAGTGGAGGCAGGGCTTTGGGAGGTTTGTTCGATAAAATTCAGCATAGAGGCGATGCCTTGTTCGATCTGGTCGCGACAATTCAAATAGACTTCGTAGGACCCTCCAATGGGATCGGAAATGTCCTTTTCGAAAACATCGAGAGTCTCATCAAATTCCCGCAGAAGAAAAGTCTTTTCCGCCGCTTGGGGGAAGAGCAGCGTCACGGCGTCCACATGCCCGTGCGTCATGCCAAAGATATAATCCGCCTCGCGAACCAGGTCGGCCGAGAGCATCCGGCTGCGCTGTTTGCTGATGTCGATCCCGAGCTCCTTGAGGGCACGCACCGCGTGCGGGCTGGGCGGTTGGCCGTCCATGGCTCCGACGCCGGCGGAAATCACCCGGTATTGGCTGGTCCCCTTGACCGTATGGCGGAAGAGCCCCTCAGCCATGGGGCTGCGGCACACATTTCCTGTGCAGACGAAGAGGATGGTCTTCATGCTTCGAACACCGCCGTACACTTTGGTTTCACTCAGGAAATCGTCAACCGCGAAATGGATCTACTGTCGCTTGGCCGCCAATGCCAGACCTTTCAGGAGATCCAAGGCTCGGGAGAGGGCCGGATCATTCACCACCGGTTCGGTGGGTTCAGGCGGCCTGACCGAGGCTGGCTCCACCTCGAGGTCAATGCCTTCGCGCTGCATCCGGACCAGGTCCGCTTCGTTTCGGCGCCGGGAGCGGTTCATGAGCGATGACAGGTCGTTGGTGCCGGCTCTGGCGGACTGGGCGAAGGGCTTGGCCAACACGGCATAAGGATCGTCGAAATAGGCCTTTTCGTCCTCCGGCTTCACCGCGATCCGGATGTCCGGTTGCAGCCCGGCCCCCTCCAGTTTGCGGTCACGCCCAGCCGTGACGACGCCGCTGGCGACCCGCAGGGTGGCGCCGTTGCTTAGCGGATGCTCCTGGAAGGTGTAGGCTCGCCCGGCGCTGGGGCTCCCGATGATCAAGGCGCCCACCGTCTCTCGGAGCGCTTCCGCGAGCGCTTCGGCAGCTCCGACCGTCTCCCGGTTGATCAAAAGCACCAACGGCAAGTCCGCGGCCATTGGCTTTCCACTCGACCGCGCTGTTGAGCTGCCCCAATTCAACAAGGGTTGCTCTCCAGGCACAAAAAGGTCTGCGGCTGCGGCCGCCGCCGCGTAGTCCGTCCCGGCCGCGAAGCGCAGGTCAAGGACGACCCCTTTCAATGGGTTGGTCGAAGCGAGTTGAGTGTACCCGCTGCGGATTTGGTCCGCCAGCCCCGCGGCGACTTTCGACACCTGGACATGAGCGAAATGCTTGTCAAACGCCGTTGACTTGGCCAGGAGCGCCACGGTGCCAGCCTCGGGGGCGGCTGCCGAGTTGGTGACCAGGATAGCCTTGTCCGCCAGTTGCGAGAGCAGCCCGGAAACCGCGGCGCCGTTCAACTCCGATTCGGAAGTCCCGACCAGGTTGGAGCGCAGGACCCCGTAAACCTCGGCAAACGGTGGCCAGCCCGACCCCGGCGCGTCCGCAGCGCGGACAGTTGCGACAAGGCCCACCAGGGCAAGCCCGAGTCCCACCGCTGCGGGCCATGCGTTTCGAAACGTTTTCATAAGACACCTTACACCTTTCTGCCTGCCAAACCTTTCGCCGCGATATCTCGGCGGAAGAAGCTTCCTTCGAATTGGATCTGGGCCACCGCCTCGTACGCTTTGGCCTGCGCTGCCCCGAGGTCCTTTGCCCAGGCCGTGACGCCGAGGACGCGTCCGCCATGGGTCACGACCTTGTCGCCCCTCCACGCCGTCCCGGCGTGAAACACCTTGGTGCGATCCAGCCTTGCTGCGGCATCCAATCCCTCAATGGGTTTGCCCTTGGCATAGGCTCCAGGATATCCGCCGGACGCCATCACCACGCATACCGAAGGGTCGGGGCGCCACCGCAGATGCGCGTCCCGCAAGGTTCCATCGATGGACGCCTCCAGCAATTCGACGAGATCGTTTTCCAGCCGGGTCAGATAGGCCTGGGTCTCGGGGTCTCCAAACCGGGCATTGAACTCGAGGACCTTCGGTCCGTCCTTGGTCAACATCACGCCTGGGTAGAGGATGCCTCGAAAGTCGATCTTCTCTTCGAGGCACCCGGCCAACCAGGGATCCATAATCTGCCGTTCCACCTGCTTGAGATCGGCGTCGCTCAGGAATGGCGCGGGCGAATAGGCACCCATTCCCCCTGTGTTTGGCCCCTGGTCGCCGTCGAAAGCGCGTTTGTGGTCCTGGGTAGTCGGAAAGAGCTTTGCGCATCGGCCATCGCAAAGCGCGTGCAACGAGACCTCGGTTCCTTCCAGGAACTCCTGAATCACAATCCGGGTTCCGGCGGCCCCGAACGCCCGGGAGACCAGCACTTCGGCAATGGCGCGTTCGGCTTCTCTCACGCTTGCGCAAACGAGGACGCCTTTGCCCAGGGCCAGGCCGTCTGCCTTGACCGCGCAGCGGCCTTCCAGCGACGCCGCAAAAGCCCGCGCCGGTTCCGCCTGGTCGAAAACCCCGGCCCGGGCCGTCGGGATCCCATGCCTCTCCATGAAGGACTGCGCAAAGACCTTCGAGGCTTCGAATTGGGCCGCCTTTTGGTTGGGCCCCCAGATGCGAAGCCCGTGCTTCTGGAACAGATCCACCACTCCGGCCGCGAGCGGGTTATCCGGCCCGACCACGGTGAGGTCCGGCTTCTTCTCCCGCGCAAATGCGAGCAAGCCCTGCAGATCCTCCGCGCCAAGGGCCACCGTCTCGACGCGGGCGCCATTGCGGGCAAGGGTTTCGGATGCGATCCCGGCGTTGCCAGGCGCGCACCAAAGCCCGGTGGTCCGAGCTGACTGAGCCAGCTTCCAGACGAGGGCGTGTTCGCGTCCGCCGGAACCTATGACGAAGATTTTCATTCGAATGGTTTATTCGCAGAAGGGCTCCTGGAGGTCCCCGCAACAAGCCGCCTTCGCCTCCGCGCAGCGCCCTCCGATGTCCATCTCACTCGAGGCGTGTCCGGCCTGTCCCCCGGACGATTTCGCCGAGACACCAAGCGGGCTGCTTCCGAGCCTTAAGCCATCGCAATACCGCGTCGGCCTTTTCCGAAGCGGCGATGATCACCATCCCAATGCCCATGTTGAACACCTGGTAAAGCTCGTCCTCGGCAATTCGGCCCTTTTCGGCCAGGAATTGGAAGATGGGCAGGACCGGCCAAGAGCCTTTGCGGAGGACGGCATCGCAATTCGGCGGCAAAACCCGGGGGATGTTATCGACGAACCCGCCTCCCGTAATGTGCGCGAGCGCCCGGATCGAGCCCCTCTCTGGGGGCCGGGCTCCCGCCGGACGATTGAACTGGTTCAAGAGCTTTTGCAGGATCGGTCCGTAGCTCACATGCACCTTGAGCAACACGTCGCCGACCGTGCCGCCGAGTTCGGCAACCCGTGTCGAAGGTTTCAGCCGCAATTGTTCGAAAAGGATCTTTCGCGCCAACGAATAGCCATTGGTGTGCAACCCGCTCGATGGCAACCCGATCACGGCATCGCCCTTTATAACACTCTTCGACCCGTTCAAGATCCGGCTCTTCTCCACAACGCCGACAATGGTGCCGCTGACGTCATATTCGCCTGGCTGGTAAAAACCGGGCATCTGCGCGGTTTCCCCTCCAATCAAGGCGCAACGGTTCTCCGCGCAGGCTTGCGCGAAACCCTTGATAATGTCTTGGAAAACAAGGGGTTGCAGCTTCCCAGTGCCCAGGTAATCCAGGAAAAAGAGGGGTTCGGCCCCCACCACTGCGATGTCATTGACGCAATGGTTCACCAGGTCCTGCCCAATCGTGTCATGGCGCTCCATGGCGAAGGCCACTTTGAGCTTGGTGCCCACCCCGTCGACGCTGGAAACCAGCACCGGCTCGCGGTATTTCGAGGTGTCCAGCGCGAACAAGCCTCCAAAACCGCCCACTTTGCCCAGCACACCCGGCCTGTGGGTTGAGGCCAGCATCTTCGGAAGCTGGCTCTTGACCTGATTGCCAAGCTCGATATCGACCCCGGCAGCAGCGTAGGCTCTCTTTTTCATCATTTCCCGCTCGGGCGGCAATCATTCGAAAGAACGCTCCCGCTGTCGAGGACGAACCCGCGCGACTGACTGCCGATGGCTGGCCGTCGGACTGGTCTTGCGTCCCTGCTTCACCCGTGGATCACCCCTGCATGACCCGTAGATCACCCGTTCGGGAACGGGTGAACTACGGGTGAACTACGGGTGAACTACGGGTGAACTACGGGTGAACTACGGGTGAACCGTGAGTTTAGAGCGTAGGCAGAGCGTAGGCAGGGCCGGACCCACCCTGCCATAAACAAGGGAATTGCTGTGCCGGCCTTGCCAATTCTTGACACGGCCCGTGCTTGGCCGCAACCTGCACGGCTGGCGGGCCCGGGGGAGCCTTGGGAACCGCGCAGCGTTTTAGCCATGGTTCCTGACATGAAACAGATCAAGCCAGGCCTTGTTTGCGATGAGAGACTCCTTGTCGCAGGCGGGTTGGGGGCAGACCTCGGTGGAACAACTTTCAAGATTGGCGAAACCAAAGGGCTCGCGCTCCTGACGAAGGAGACGGTGCAACAACCGTCGCGGTGGGCGGATGGACCCGAGCCGTTTGCCGAAGCGATCGTCGAAAGCTGGGTGAAGCTGGCGGCCCGGTCGCGCCGCCGCCTCCGCGATTACACCTACTTTGCCGCCGCGATGTGCGGCCCTACCAACTCCACCACCGGCACAGTCTTGCGCATCACCAATCGCGGGAGCGAAAAATGGGCGCGGCGCTGCTTCCGTCAGGACCTTATCGATGCCCTCACGCGGCGCGGGGTCCAAGACCCGGTTGTTTCCGTCGGCAACGACGGCATGTTCTTCAACCTGGGGGAATGGGCTCATGCCGTTCTGGAAGGCTTGGTCACCCCGGCGGCCACTTTTATTACCGTCTGTCCCGGAACCGGCTTGGCTTTTGGAGCCGTCCTAGGGGGAATGCCTTGGAAAGGCGAACAGGGCGAAGGAGCAGAAGAAGGCCACCGCAGCTGCGACCCCTTGGCGCTCGCGAGACTAGCGGGCGTGGACCTTCCGATCCTGTTCCCACGCTGCGGTTGCGGGAACCCCGGGATTTGCCTTGAAAAGACGCCCGCTTGTGTGGATGGCCTGGTGGCACTGGTCCAGGCCGAGATCGACGCCGGCCTTTGGCCGGGCGAGAAAGATGCCCGGAAGCTTGGGCTCACCCTCCTGGACCGCGCCGACAACGGCGATCCGGCGGCTTGGCGAGTCATTCGGGTGCAGATGAGGTTCCTGGGCATGATTCTTGGGGAACTGCACCGGACGTATAAATCCTCTTTTTATTGCTGTCCCGGCGCACACACCACGCGCCAAAATATCCGGGAGCGCTGTTTCGAAGCGATTCGCGAGGGGTTTGAGGCCAACCGGGCGTTTCGCGATGCGAAGGATCCGCCCGTGACGATTTATCCCGGGGCTTGCGGCGAGAATGCCGCGGTTTTCGGAGGGGTCCTTTTCGCTGCCCTCCAGTCAGGAGCACTTCGGGTTGGCCAGAACGGATCGGGCGCAAGTTAGCGGTTTTTTAGGAGCGAACTTCGAGCGAGATCTGCTTCTGTTGGCGCGAGATCAACAGCGTCATGCTCTGAAAATCTGCCAGCGCAGGCACTTGCTCGAGCAACACTCCGACATCCGTCACCTGGGTGCCGTCGATCGCCAGGATCACGTCGCCTTTCTGCAAGCCGCTCTTCGCCAGGATGGAGTTGTCTGGGACTTTCAGCACCAAGGCGCCAACAACACCCGGCAGACCAAGCGCCGACATTTCCCCCGCGCCGGCGATGTTCCGAACGGTGGCTCCGAGCCAAAGACGAGGGCTTGTGTTGCGGGCCCCTGTGGCCGCCCCAGCCTTTTGTCCTGGCAGCGTGGGTTTGCGGGCCAAGGCGCTCAAGGACGGTTCCTGCACGCCGAAGTTGTCCATCGGGAAGTTCACGAATCCCAAGGCGAGCGCTGGCGAACCCTCCCGGACACGGTAATCGCCCGTGGCGGGGTCCAGGAAGAGCGCGTCTCCGAGCAGGGAGTGTTCGTCACGGCCGCTTTGCCTTTGCAGGGGTGTGGCTGGCCCGAGTGCCGCGCTCTCCCGGTGCAGGAGGTTGTAATCCAGGTCTTGACCCCAGGGCGGAGGCGGCATCAGCGCGGGCTGGTACTCGCGCCAAACGATATTCCGCCGGAACACGTCGCCGCTGTTGGCATACCAGACGTGAGGGTGGAAGCCGGAGGTGACCATGATGTTGTTCTCGACCACGCGTCCGTACCCTTCGCGGTTCTTGATGCCGCCGCGGAGGCACAGATTGTTGGTGATGACGTAAAAGGAGGACCCGTCATCGAGGTCGATGTCCCATCCATGGTCGCAACGCCAGCGGTTGTTCCGCAAGATCACAGGCTCTACAGCGTCCAAGCGCGGAAGGCCGGGAGCTTGCCGGATCCATTCGTTGACCTCCGAAACGTTCGGACGCCAATAGCGGTCGCGTCCCCAGGAGTTGAACGAACCATGGTCGCCCGTCTCCTTCACGGTGTCGAACACGTCGCAGAACTCGATCACATGACCGCCCCAGGAGCCGTCCCCGATGTTGATGCCGGCCCGGGGCGTGTCGTAAATTGAGCAGTGGCGAATCGTAATGCCGCGCGCGAGTTGAATGTGAACTCCTGCTGTCTGCTTCTCCACTCGGCCGGTGAGATAAATGAGGCAGTCGTCAACCAGGCAGTCGGCCGGGTAGTTGGGGCTCTTCGGCCCCGGCGTGCGATCGAGGTCCTCGAGCTGGTTCACCTGGCTGTAATTGAACAAGGGATTGCGCGTCGCTTGCGGGTCTCCCACGAAGCAGATGCCATTGCCGCCTGCCTTGGCGATTTGGCAACCCCGCACCGTGATCCGCCGGTTGTACTGGTTGACGAAGATCGCGTTGCCGCCAACCTGGTCCAGAAAGCTGCGTTCGATCGCGCAGTCTTCCGCGCCCTCGAAGAAAACGGCTCCACCACGGTAGATCGCCCAGTCGGAGCGCATGAGCGGTTCCTTGGTGTCCATGACCGTGCGCGCCGCGTGGCGGAAGGTCAGTCCGCGCAAGGTCACAAAGCGGACCGGTCTCGATTCGCTGCCGCGGAACTCGACGAGGTGCCGGAGTCGCGTGGCTTCCACTTTGGCGGTGCTCAGGTCCAGTCCGTTGGGCGGGTAGAAGTACAGGGTGTGCGTGGTTGAATCGAGGAACCACTCGCCGGGCGCGTCCAGTTCTTCGAAGATGTTTTCCACGAACCGAATGCTCTGATGCACGGCCCCGCCCCGGTTGTTTTGCCAACCGCCTTCCAGCGTGACTTCGCCCTTGGCATTCTTTCCAGTGATCCGCCAGGTAAAATCGCCCCAGAGCGCGGGATGCATGGCATGGAAATACCCGCCCATTGGATTCGCCCAGCGTGCCGCGCGATTTGCGGAGATGGCGTCGGCTGCGAAGCCGTCGAAGTACTGAGCCTTGGGATTGAAGTTCGGATACCTTGCCAGAATCTGGCGTTCGCCATTGACGAAAATCTCCTCGGTTCGCAGGGCCGCGGGCACCTTCGCCTGATCGATGCCGTCGCGGCAGGGCTGCCAATCCAGTTTCTCGAGGTTGACTCCGCCGCTGATCACGGGTGTCTCGTCCTGGTAGGCCTGGTAAACGATCGGAGCGGCCTTGGTGCCTGAATCGCGCGGCGTAAAAACCAGCGGTTCGGCCAGGTAATAGGTGCCGCCGCGCAGCCAGACGGAGCCCGGCTTTTGGCGCACGGCTTCTTGGGTCCGCCTCAAAGTGGCAAAGGGCTTTTCCAAGGTGCCTGGATTGGCGTCATCACCGCCGGGGGCGACATAATAAGGCTGCCCGAGAACACCCATGGTGATGCTGACGAGGACAAGGATCGCGAGAGATTTCATGCTGTCTTAAACGCCCGGCTGAGGTTTCGCTTCCGCATAGCGCCCACGGCCTACTCTGTCGATTCATGCCGGATTGAACAGCGCAAAGTCGTTCAGGCTCCGCGGCGATACCGGGCGTGACCTTCGCGTGTCCGTTGCGGAGCATGGGCCGGGTCTTCCATCATTCTTGGGATTTGGGGTGAAGGGCATCCCGTCGGCCGCACGGATTGGCTTTCAACAGGGTGGAGAGCCGAGTTTTGGCGGCTTCACTGGCTGAGGTCCCCGCCCAAAGGGTTGACTGCGTGCTGTTGCTCGTTACGCTGCCGGCGTGAATGCAGGCAGGCCCAACACCGCCGCGCACTCGATCAACGGACCGGCTTTGCCCGGGGAGGGGGCCCACACAGAGTCCGCGGAGCCGGCGGTTCCGGCATGCGGATTGGTGGTGTTCGAGAAGCGGCGGGCGGCGGGGTTGTCGGCGGACCTGGCGGATCGCGACTCGCGTTTCTCCTTGGTTCTTTCGGGGCAGGCTCGTTGTGAGAGCGGAGATCGTCGTTATGTGCTTGGGCCGGATACGCTCTGCCACGTCCCGGCTGGCAAGGTTGTCCGCCACGAAATCCTGCCGCATGACCCGGTCACCGTCTATGTGATCCGCTACCGGCCGGAGCTTCTCTCGGCCGTGGGAGGCCCCTTGAACGCCTTGGGTGTCCTGCCGTTGGAACTGGGCAGCGCCAAAACAAACCAGGTGCGCGTCGTCCGGTCCATCTTCCAGGAGATGCTCTTTGAACAGGATTCCAGCCAGGAAGGGTGGGAATTGATCCTGCACTCGCGCCTGATCGATCTCGCCGTTCGGACGCTGCGCTTCGTGCGGCGGCGTGGTCCGGATCATTTTCCCGGGTTTGAGCCTGGCAACGACAGCACGGATCGCGTGGCGCGGTATGCTCTGCGGTTGAAATCGCGTTTCTACCAGCAGGAAAGCCTTTCTGAGGCGGCGCGGTCGGTGGGGCTTAGCCGGCGCCAGTTCACGGAGCTCTTTCGTAAAATAACCGGGCAAAGCTGGCGTTGCTATGTGCTGGGATTGCGGTTGAAGCACGCGGCGGATTTGTTGTCGGGGACGGACCGTTCGGTGCTTGCCGTCGCTTTTGAATCCGGGTTCGATGACGCCTCGCATTTCCACCATTGTTTCAAATCCGAATACGGATGTCCCCCGATGGCTTACCGGGAGCAGCGCCGGGTGCGTCTTCCCACCAAGGCACGACTCTCGCCCGAACAGGGCGCGCCCGGATTCAAGCTTCGCGGGATGAAGGGCTGGTTCTGGACAGCCGGCCAGTACCTGGAAGAGATCCAAGTGTTGGCTGGCCTGAAGATGAATTTCCTCATGGATTGCTATGGCTCCATGATCGTGTCCCAGCGGGGTGAGCCTTGGTGCAACCAGTGGTGGAAACCCATGACCCCCGCCCGCAAAGAGGCCTACGGGCGCATCATCCGCGCTTGCCAGAGTGCTGGCATCCGGTTCTGTTTCTCCCTGCATCCGCAACTGGCCTCCCCGCGCCCGCTCGACCCGGAAAGCGCCACGGACGTGACGGCGTTTTTTCAGCATTACCGGTGGGCCCAAGGCCAGGGCGTGCAGTGGTTCAGTGTTTGCCTGGATGGGGCGGGGTGGGGCCATGCCGGACCGGGGCCTTGTGGCACCCGGCACGCGCGGTTCGTCACCGCGGTGCTCGAGAGGCTCCGTGCCCATGACGTCAGGGCGCAGATGGTCTTCTGTCCGGCTGCTTGCTGGGGCGATGGCACCAACCCGGAGCACCAGGCTTACCTGGAGGCCCTGGCCCGCGACCTGGACTCGGAAGTTTATGTCTTTTGGAATGGCGATAGCATCGTCACGCCCCGCATCACCCGGGTGGCAGCTGAAAGCTACCGGAGCGTCGTCAAGCACCGTCTGTTTCTTTGGGACAATTACCCGGTCAACGACGGCAGCCCTACGTTGCACTTGGGCCCCGTCAGCGGGCGCGAGCCGGACCTTTGCGAAGTCGTGGACGGTTACCTGAGCAACCCGATGTGCACGCAGAACCAGATCAACCGGATACCCCTGGCCACCTGCGCAGATTACGCTTACAACCCCCGCGCCTATCATCCCGGCCGCTCGATCAGCCGCGCGATTCTCAGGCTGGGTCGAACCAGCCTCCAGCAACGCGTGCTCAAGGACCTGGTCGAAGCCTATCCCGGTTTCATCGTGGCGGGCGGGGGCACGGGCACCAATCCTGTCCGCGCCAAGTTCCTCAAGGCGGCTTCGGCGCCCGGCGCCCGTCCCTCCCTGCTCGCTCTGTGTGAGCGCATGAGCGATATCAAGGCCCGGTTGGACGCGCACTTCCCGGCCTTGTTCCCGGCCACAAAGACGACCGTGGCGGACGACATTGCGTGGATGAAATCCGAGCTGGCCAGGCTCGGGATTTGAGGTTCGGCCTGAATCTCTGCGATACGGGTTCTCTTTCGAGTGAGAGCGTTGAGCCATTGCGGCAAGGACTGGCGGCGGTTGACTTTCGCTTGACAGATGCGGAGGGATGTTTCTACAGATAGAAACACACCATGGACCAAATCAGCAGTATTGCCCGGGTCATCGCGCAGATGCGCGACCCGAAGGCTGTTGAGCGTCTGCTCAGAGAACTGCTGACGAAAAGCGAGGAGGAACGCCTGTCGCTCCGCTGGGATATCGTCCGGCTTCTATCCGAAGGCAAGAGCCAGCGGAAGGTCGCCCAGGAATTGGGAGTCAGCTTGTGCAAGATCACGCGCGGGGCCCGGCAGCTCAAAAGAGGGAGATCCATGCTTAAGAAAGTATTCGAACCACGGTCTTCGCCCTCTCAATCCACACCCTAAGAGAAAACTATGCGTACGAAAGTGTTTCTGACCGAAGATGAAATGCCACGGCAATGGTACAACATCGCCGCGGATCTGCCGTCCCCCATGCAGCCCCCCCTGGGACCGGATGGAAAGCCCATCACCCCCGAGATGCTTGCCCCGGTCTTTCCGATGAACATCATCGAGCAAGAAGTGAGCACCCAGCGGTGGATCGACATTCCGGAAGATGTCCTGGAGATACTCTGGAAATGGCGGCCGTCTCCGCTCCACCGGGCCGTGACGCTGGAAAGGGCCTTGGGCACACCGGCAAAGATCTATTACAAGAACGAGAGCGTTTCGCCGGCGGGAAGCCACAAAACCAACACCTCGGTGCCGCAGGCGTGGTACAACAAGCAGTTCGGCATCAAGAAGATCACCACCGAGACCGGCGCCGGCCAGTGGGGGAGCGCGCTCGCCTTTGCCTGTGCGCTGTTGGGCCTGGAATGCAAGGTCTTCATGGTGCGCATCAGCTTTGACCAAAAGCCGTTTCGCAAGCTCATGATGGAGACCTGGGGGGCGACGTGCGTCGGCAGCCCCTCGTCCGAGACGAATGCCGGCCGCCAGATCCTGGCCCAGCATCCGGATACTCCCGGCTCGCTGGGTATCGCCATCAGTGAGGCGATCGAAGCGGCCGTCACCGACAAGAGCGGCTCCACCCGATATTCCCTCGGGAGCGTGTTGAACCATGTGATGCTCCACCAGACCATCATCGGGCTCGAAGCCAAGAAACAGCTCGAGAAGATCGGGGAAAAGAAGGTCGATGTCGTGATCGCTTGCGCTGGCGGTGGCTCGAACTTCGCGGGCCTCGCGTTCCCGTTCGTCAATGACAAGATCCACGGCGCCCAGATTGACATCATTCCCGTGGAACCGACTTCGTGCCCGACGATGACACGAGGTCCGTTTGTTTATGACCATGGCGACACGGCGAAGATGACGCCGCTTCTGCCCATGCATTCGCTCGGCCACGACTTCATCCCGCCGCCGATCCATGCGGGGGGCTTGCGGTATCACGGCATGGCCCCGCTGGTAAGCCAGACGATCGTGGAAGGGCTGGTCACCCCGCGCGCCATCGACCAGATTGAATGCTACGAAGCCGCGGTGCTCTTCGCGCGGACCGAGGGAATCATTCCCGCGCCCGAGACCAGCCACGCCATCGCCGCCGCGATCCAGGAAGCGAAGAAAGCCAAGGAAGAAGGGAAGGAAAAGGTCATCCTCTTCAACTTTTCCGGTCACGGTCTGATGGACCTCGCCGGCTATGACCGTTTTTTCCGAGGCAAGCTCGTCAATTATTCACTGCCGGAAAGCGAGATGGGGAGCGCGATTCGGGAGCTTGGCAATCTGCCGAGACCCAAAATGGTTCGCACCGGCAGATGGTGAGGACGTATTGAGAGCGGATAAGAACGCTCTGCGTTGGCGGAATCCGGCCAGGGCCCTGTGAACCGAGGCGGGGCCCTGCGCTTGCTGCACTGATGACATGATGACACGGATCGACCCAAACCAGGAAATGCACTGCCGCAAGCTCGGCCACCCGGTCCCGCTCTCCTACTGCGTTCGGGAGAGCATCGAGCTTCCATGTCGGCTTGTCTGCCAGTGTTGGGAGGGCCACATCCCGATCCATCAGTACCTCCTCACGCTGTATGCGGAATCGCAGCTTGCAGCCCTCGATAAGCCAGCCTCTAAGCTCGCTTCGATCCTCGACAGCATCCATCAGGCGCGGGGATCGAGCCCGTAAGCCTCGGAAGACCACCGGCTCCGTGCCGGTCCTGTGAGCAAACCCCAAGACGAGCCAGGCGGCAGACAAGCAGAGGACTTTGCCGGGCGAATGCGCGAATGCGTGACATTTTTACTCGTAAGGCACTGAAAGCGAGGGGTTTGCAAAACTGTACACATCTGTGTACAGTTTTACGGGCAAGGTCAGAAACCCTGACCCTAAGCACATGGACGTGACCTCAACGTTGCGCGCGACTTACGAGTCGTTCCCCAGCTTTTTCACTGACGATCCGTTGAACATTCCCGACAAGTTCGATGAACAGTTCTTCATCGTTGGGATAGGCAACGGGATTCCGGACATCCCCCGCATTGCTCCTGTTCTATCTCGGGGACCCGTGGCCGTTCTCGGCTCCCCGCTGAAGCATGGGTGAAATGGCCAATGTTCGCTCTCCAGTTCTCCTCAGTTACTTTGGCCACTCGCCATTGACGATCGGGCGCAGCGAGAGCTTGGCCGGATCAAGGGCGACATGCCGCACCTTCTGCCGTTTCCAGGTATACGTGACATGCACAACGCCATTGCTGGCTTGGATCACGGCCGGGTAACTGTATTCGCCAGGTTCGCTTTCGAGGACGAGTGCCGCCTGCCAGATTTCACCGTCCGCGGAAACCGCCACGTTCAAGGGGGAGCGGCCCCGAGCGGTGTGATTGTAGACGAGCAGATGGCGGCCGTCCTTGAGCGTCACGGCGTCGGTGCCGGAATTTGGATTGGGCAATTCCGTCAAAGTGAGAGGACCCCAGGTGGAGCCGGCGTCATCGGACGTGGTTCGGAAGATTCTGCCTTCGCGGGTGCGCCCTAAAGCCATGAGCCGGTCGCCGCCGAGGAACAGAACACTCGGTTGGATCGCACGCAGGGCCACGCCGTCGTGAAGCAAGTCCGTCCGTTCCCAGGTCCGCCCCAGGTCGCGGGTGCGTTCAAAGTAGATCGCCCACTTGCTGGGGCGTTCGTCGGTTTCGTTGCTCGTAGGACACAGAATATCGCCATTCGCGAGCTGCACCGGCTTGTTCTTGATGGGGCCAAAGATCCCTTCGGGCAAGCGGCACGGTTGTGACCACCTCCTTCCATTATCCACAGAAGTCGTGAGCATTCCCCACCAGGTTTGCGGCGAAGGCCCGACTTTGTAAAAGAGCATGAGCGGGCCGTTGTGCGGCTGAAAAAGAACCGGATTCCACGTTGGGTGTCGCACCACCGCGCCGTTGGACTTGCGGTACTGAATGCCGTTCGCGACTTCAACCGGCGCAGACCATTGGCCGCTCTCCAGCCGAGAGACCCAGATCCCGACATCGGGATCCTTCTCATCCGTGCCGCCAAACCAAGCGGCCACCAAATTGCCAGCGGTCGTCTCGACAATCGTTGACGCGTGGCAGGAGGGGAACGGGGCGGTTTCGTAAATGAACTCGCTCTTGAGCAAAGCGGGATCCGCGGCCCACAATGGAATAGCGATCAAGAGCGAGGCGAACGTGAGATTTGTCCGGGTCATGGTGGTTCGGATTAGATGCTCCAGCCGGCGCGGTACTTGTGCTGGATATACTGCGCCGCCTCGGCCGAATTGGGGGCGCGCAATTGGGCGGGATTCCACTCGAGCTTCTTGCCCACGCGATACGCAACATTGCCCAGCAGGGCAGTCTCCGTTAGCGGCCCGGAGTAATCGAAGTTGCAGGTTGTCTTTCCGCCTGACTTGCAGGCTTCCGTCCATTCCTTGTGGTGGCCGATGGAGTCCTTGATGAACGGAGCAGGCTTCGTGAAACCGACGAACTTCTCTTCCGGCAGGAGTTGATGGCGGTTGTAGTCGGAAAGGAGCATGCCCTTCTCGCCCACAAACAGGACCGCGCTCTGCCACCGGCCAATGTAATCAGGCGAAATAATCTCGGAAAGCAGCGCCGGCTTCTTGCCTCCGTGATACCAAGTCAGGAGGACGGGGGGTTGCTCGCCGCGGGCGGGGAACTCGTAGCGGACAATGAGCCAGGGCGGAGTGGATTCGGGGTGAACCGGCGGTCCGTCGACCACTTCGGCGCTGAGGGGATACTTCAAATCGAGAGCCCAGAAGGGAAGATCCATGAAATGGCAGCCGAAATCAGCCAGCGATCCCCCGCCAAACGCCCACCAGTTGCGCCACTTGAACGGGACCCATTCGGGGCTGTAAGGCCGCGGCTCGACCGGCCCGAGCCAGAGATCGTAATGGATGTGGGCCGGGACAGGCGGCGTTTCCTTGGGCAGTTCCATCCCACCGTAGGACGAGTTCACCCAAACATGCACTTCCTTGACCGGGCCGACCGCTCCGCGTTGGACCAACTCGACCGTGCGCCGGTAATTGCTGCCGGCATGGATCTGGGTGCCGAGTTGAGTGACCCGGTTCTCCTTGCGGGCTGTCTCGGTGATGATGCGGGCTTCTGAAATGGTGCGGGCAAGGGGCTTCTCGCAATACACGTGCCGTCCGCTCCGGAGCGCGCCGACAGCCGCGACGGCGTGGCAATGGTCCGGAGTCGCAACCACGACAGCATCGATACCCTTCTGATCGAGCATCCGGCGAAAATCGTTGTAGGTCTTGGCCTGCGGGAACTTCTCGGACGCGCCCCTCAGGTGATTATCGTCGATGTCGCAA
This sequence comes from uncultured Verrucomicrobiota bacterium, assembly GCA_964578605.1. Classification (GTDB taxonomy): domain Bacteria; phylum Verrucomicrobiota; class Verrucomicrobiia; order Limisphaerales; family SIBE01; genus JAXMHN01. The sequence goes on from CAZODO010000019.1 coordinate 57,139, forward strand.
AGGGCGACGATGTTCTCGTGGGCCACGTTGGTGAGGTCGTAATTCCCCTGATTGGCGACGCCAATGACGCCGATATTGAGCTTTTCGTTGGGCGAAGCTCCGCGCGTCGCGAATCCGGAGGCCAGGAAGGGGGCCAAACTCGCGACAGTGGTGCGCTGGAGAAACTGACGGCGACTAAGAATGCATTTCATGGTGCTATTACGAGCGCGGAACGGCACGAAAGCAAATGTTTTTGAGCCGGCGACGCTTCTGTTTTGCCTCTCATTCTTCGGAGCGCCGGCTTGCAGACGGCTTCGCTCTCGCCGCCGCGACGAACGAGCAGAGCCTGAAAGCCGGCTGCAAGCCGGCGCTCCGAACAAAATGAGGATTGCGAGGTGTTTCGGCAAAGTGCTGGCCAGAGCCATGCGGGAAGCGCTATGGTCGGTTGCATCCTCAATTCGCCGCTGCGGGACAATGATTTTATGAGCAAATCCATAGGCATCCTGATCGGACTGGTCGTTTTGGCCGCCACCCCCCTGCTCGCCGCAGAGAGCCGGGTTCCAACGGCACTCGTCTCCTTGGAAGGCAGCGGTTGGGTGGTCGCGGCGGATTCCAGGAACGTGGGCCGGGAGGAGGCCTGGTGGAAAACGCCAGTGGCTGGGGCGAAACCTGTCCGTGTGCCCGGCATCTTCCAGGAGGCGTTGCCGGGATACCACGGCGTGGCTTGGTACTGGCGCGAGTTCAGTTCTCCGGTGAACCCTTATCAGGGCGGGCGATGCCGCATCCGCTTCCACGCTGTGGATTACCTGGCGCACGTCTGGTTGAACGATGTCTTGGTGGGCGGACACGAAGGTGCTGAAACCCCGTTTCTCCTCGATATCACTGACGCCATGCGCGCCGACGGACCGAATCGATTGGCCGTGCGCGTTCTCAATCCCACGGCGGAGCGGATCGACGGCATGGTCCTCAACGAAGTCCCGCATCGCAATAAGGCCGCCTCCGGCATTTCGGTCGGCGGCTCTTACAATAGCGGAGGGATCGTTGGACCGGTCGAGGTTTTCTGGACCCCCGCGGTGCGCATCGATGACGTTTATGTGCGGCCGGATTGGAAGGACGGTTCGGTGCGCGTTCAGACGACGCTTTTCAATACAGGCACAACCTCTGTCCGGGCGAAAACCGAGTTCGTCATTACCCCTGCGAGTGGAAATGAGCCGGTGGCGGCATTGACCGTTGACCAGGCGGTCGCGCCCGGCTCGAGTCAGGTGGACTGTGCGCTGCAAGTGCCGCAACACAAGCTCTGGCGCCTGGAGGAACCGTTCCTGTACCGCTTGACCGCTCGCGTGGTGGTGGACGGCAGCCCCGACGCCCACGGGCATGCCACGCGATTTGGATTCCGCGAATTGCGTGTCGAGCACGGCTATTTTCAGTTGAACGGAAAGCGCATCTTTTTAAAGAGCTCTCACACGGGCAATCACTGCCCGGTCGGAGCCATTCTGCCACCCGATACCGCGCCGGACCTGCTGCGGAAAGACCTCGTTTATATGAAAGCTTGCGGCTTCAACATGGTCCGGTTCATCGCCGGGATGGCTCATCCTTATCAGCTCGACCTGTGCGACGAGATTGGGCTCATGGTGTACGAGGAAAACCTGTCCGCCTGGTTGCTGGCCGATTCGCCCAAAATGGCGGAGCGCTTCGATTCCAGCCTCCGTGAAATGGTGCTGCGCGACCGCAATCATCCGTGCGTGGTGATTTTCGGCCTGGTGAACGAGATGTCCAACGGTCCGATGGTCAGGCATTCGGTGGCTAGTCTCGGGTTGCTCCGGTCGCTGGATGACTCACGACTCGTCCTGCAGCAAAGCGGACGCTGGGACGGGCAGTTCCACATCGGTTCGGTCTCCAACCCAGGTTCGACCCGCTGGGAACATGTGTGGGGCGTCGAAAGTCCCGAATACCAGGGCACAGCCCGGAACGGTCCCTGGGGCGGCTATTTTGAAGGGGCTGGCGATGCCCATATCTACCCCGTCACGCCTCACACGCCCGCGATTGAAGAAGGGATTCGCAACCTGGGCCGCGACACCAAACCCGTGTTTCTCTCCGAGTACGGTATTGGCAGCCTCATGAACGCCATCCGGGAACGGCGGTTTTATGAACAACACGGCGCCAATCCGGATTGGGACGACTTCAAGTATTTCAAGCAAACGGAGGAGAAACTCGTAGCCGACTGGCAGCGGTTTGGCATGGACGGTGTCTACGCGTTTCCCGAGGAAATGCTGCGCGCCAGCCAGCGCCTGCATGTCCGGCAGCGGGAGTTGGGTTTCAGCCTGATCCGATCCAATCCGCGTATCTGCGGCTACAACCTCACGGGTTTGCTCGACCACGGCTACACGGGAGAAGGGCTTTGGACCTTTTGGCGCGAGTTCAAGCCTGGCATCATGGACATCCTCCAGGAAGGCTGGGCGCCTCTGAGATGGTGCCTGTTTGCATCGCCGATTCACGCTTACGTCGGGCGCCCGGTCCGGCTCGAAGTCGTCCTGGCGAACGAAGGCGCCCTCGCGCCTGGAGCGTATCCTGTTTGGCTGCGTGTTCTGGGACCCGAAGGGATCGTGTGGGAGAAGAAGACCCAGGTCGTGGTTCCCCAACCGGACGAGGCCGGCGGGCCGCTGGCCATTCCTGTCTTCGTCGAGGATGTCGTTCTGCCCGGATCTCCAGGCGTCCACACGTTCGCGGCGACGCTCGAACGGGGTGGCGCACCGGCCGCCGGACGTCTCCAATTCCACTTGAGCGCACCGGCCTTGGCTGAAAAGCGCCTCGCCGTGGGCGCGCTTGGACTGGATGAGCGTCACCGCGCCTGGCTTGAAGCTCGAGGGGTGTCGGTGCAAACCATGGGCGAGAATGGTCCCAATCTCCGGCAGCCGATCCTTGTGGGAAACGCCATTTCCACGATCACAGCATCGGACCGTGAAGAACTGCAGCGGCGCGTTGCGCAGGGGAGCACAGCGATCCTGCTGGACCCGAATGTGTTTAGAAAGGGCGACGAGTCCATGGGGTGGTTCCCGCTCGCCAATAAGGGGCAGCTCACTCACTTCTCGGATTGGCTCTATCACAAGGAATGCGTGGCCAGGAAGCACGACCTGTTCAAGGGGCTAATGTCGCCCGGAATCATGGATTGGGACTATTACGGGCCTTTGATCAGCAACCGGTTCTTTGAAGGGCAGGATACTCCCGACGACGTGGCGGTGGCCGCGTTTGCGATCTGCCATTCCAGCCGCCCCGACGGGTATGCTTCGGGCTTGATGCTTGGCGCCTGCAAAGTGGGCCAAGGCCGGATCATTCTGAACACGTTGAACATTCTCGATAACCTCGATCAACATCCGGCGGCCGATCGGCTGTTGCTCAACCTGGTGGCCTATGGATCGGCAAAGGTCACTCTTCAATGAGAAGCTTCTGGCGAGAGGGAGTGACATTCGTGGCGGAGCGACTCGTCCAGGTTCTGGGACGAGGCCAAGCAGAGGCGATCCAACGGCCCAGGAGTTGTGTGCCGACGGCGAGGGATTGATTCGCCCGCGTCGGCTTCTTTCCGGAGGCCAACGCGCTATTTGCGGGAAGCTTGGAGGTTGCGCTGCCAAGCTCGCTCGGCATAGCGGCGCGCCTCTCGTGCTCCGCGCAAGAGGCAGTCGGAACTGATGTCACAGTCCAGAAGAGGCCAATGCACCGAAGAGTGACAAATTTCGAATTGGGCGCGTTCTTCTCGATTCGCCAGCATGAGAGTCGGATAAAAGGCGAGCGGCACACTGACAGATCGGCCGTCCTCCAATTCGAACGTCAGAAGCTCGTCCGTAATCTGCACAGATGCAATATCCGGGGGCGGAGTGCTGTTCCGTTTCATTCCAAGCTTCGATCAATTCGATTTCATGTGCCTCGAGGATCAGCACGATCTCGTGCAAATCGGCTCCCCGGAAGCCCTTGTTCCAGGAAAGTTGTACAGGTCCCAGCCAGAACTTCGCTTCGCACCCGGTCTTGTAAACGTGCACGTGCGGCGGTTCATCAGGCTCGGAACTGTAAAACCCGAGCCGATAGCCCTTGTCACGCAGCACCGTAGGCACCCAAGCATCATATCTGCTTGTGCCTCCTCCCAAGACAAGCCGCCTGTTCCGACCCCAGGCGGCGGTGAACGGAGCATGCATTCGAGGAGCCTCCCGGGTCGGTCCCTGATGCGTCCGAAGTCCTTTTCTGCCGGCAGAGCAACACTCCGGCGCGATTCCGAGGTCACTCGCGGCATGCCGTGGAAGGACAAGACGCGCATGCCGGATCCATTTAAGCACCACAGCGGGCCGATTACGTCCGCACCACGACGGAACCACGGAGCGATAAGCGCTCCATTACGGAAGCACTACGGAGCCACTACGGAGCCACTACGGAGCCACTACGGAGCCACCCCATGGCCAGGAGTAGCGGGCTGCGTGTGCCCGAGCCTTTGCCGGCAGATGAGCGATCAGCTCTCTCCCGCAGCGGCGGGGGGCAAATTGACGATAACCGTGTGCCAGAAGCTTGCGCCTGGGTTCTGCGGCCGGATACTGTCCCGGCGTGATGGCAGCCCATCCCAAATGAACGAAATGGAGGGGATGAATCGACGGAATTCACGGCGGCTCTGCAGTGGCCTGGCTGTCGCCTTGGCCTTCGCTCTCCTTCCGGAATGCCAAGGGCGGGCGCAGACACTTTATGACGGCTCGCTCGGCACGCTTCCGGAGGCGCAAGGCTGGACCTTCGGGGCCGTGGGAATGTTCAGCATCGAGGCCACCAACAACTTGGCGGTGCTGGACACGTCGCTTGCGCCATCCACCCAAGCCGGATGCACCCAAGTGATGGCTCCGGGTCTGGATCGCGCCCAGGGGTTTACCCTCTTGTTCACCGCTCAAGTCGATGCCGAGAGCCACAACAACACCCATCGAGCGGGCTTTTCCGTCATCTTATTGGCCGGCGACAAGCAGGGCATTGAACTGGGATTCTGGACCGATACCATTTTCGCCCAATCGGATGTCCCCTTGTTCACGCATGGCGAAGACGCTTCGTTCCCGGTCGCCGACAGCTTAACGGCCTACGCGCTGAGTGTCATCGGGACGAACTACGTCCTGCGGGCCAATGGCGTGCCGCTCCTGTCCGGACCGGTCCGTGATTACACGGCGTTTGGCGGATTGATCAGCCCGTACCGAATCCCGAATTTCTTGTTCCTGGGCGACAACACCCGGTCGGCCAGCGCAAGGGTCCGGATCGGTCGAATCGCACTGATCCGGCCGGTCTTCCTCAGCTGTCGCAGTCCGGGAGTGATCTCCTGGATGGGAGTGGCCAAGGAATCTTATACCGTCCAGGCGAGTTTGAATCTGACCGTCTGGACGAACCTCGCCACGGTGACGTCCCTTGAGGACACGTTCTCGTTTACCAATAACATCCCACCGTCGATTGAGTTCCTCCGAGTCGTTTACCCTTAGCCGTGAGCTTCCGCCTGCTTGGCGTCAGTGGTCGGTGAGCAGTGCGTGGGCGCGCTGGGCGAGTTGTTCAAGCGCGCCGCGCTGGGGGCGGGGCACGTTATAGAAGAGCATCGACCAGTTCACTTCGTAGCCCCCTTCTTCATAGGCTTCCGCTGTCGGGAGATAACCGATCATGCCGTTGGCACAATTGACGGTGTAAACCTGTCCGGTGCTGCCGCGCCCTGCCAGTTCCGTGAAGCGTGAGAAGACTTCGGCATTCGCTGTCACAACCGCCGCCTGCCCGAACTTGATCACAGTCAGTTCTGCACGGGTGCAAGATGGCTCCTTCCGACGCAATCGATCGTTCATGGAGATGCGCCACCCTTCAACCGCTTGCCGGAACTTGTCGGGGAACTCGCGCGAGCCGGCTGTATCCGCGAGGCAGGCGTCAGCGTAGCGGTGGACGTCGGCAGCGTCCCACGGTTCCAAAGGCAGGTTGACTTGAGTGCTCAGAACGCGCAGGGCGGGTGTCTCTTGCGGATGCGGGTCCCGGGCGGCTTCGAGGAGTTTCGACGCGGCGCCGCTGCCGATTTCGCGGCCCCAGTCGCGCATTTGGGCGGGTGTCACTCCCACTCCGGGCGGGTTGATATCGCCGCAGGCGCTGCTGGAAACGAGCGTGACCGGCCGGCCGGGCAAGGCTTCGGACAGGGCTTCGGCGGCGACACCCGGCCAATCGGCGCTGATTAAACTGCTGCGAAGACAGACCGGGTGCATCGCGTAGCTCAAAAACGCGGCCTTGAATGTGCCATCGCGACGCTGCCAGCCAAAGACCCCCACACGAGAATCGACATGGGGCGACTTCGTTCCCCGGCGATCCGAGCCCAGTCGGCAGGTGCTCTGGCCCCTTCGAAGCACGCACGGTTCGGTTTGCCGCTGGGCCGCGCAGGCAGCTTCATGGAATTGGGTTTCAAGCCACGCAACGTATTTTGGCTGAACCTGGCCACAACCGGTAAGCTGGATCGCTGCCGGCGCACTGTGCGTGTGGGTCGTGGAAAGGACGACGCACGCCCGAGGAATTCGCAGGTTGGTTTCCACCCAAACCCGCCAACGATCTGCGAGAGCCTGGTCTAAGGCGAGCAGGTCCGCATGCAACCAGAGCAAGCGTTCCTGGCCGTCTTCGAGATAGAGCGCGCGAAGCCAGAGCGGATCCAGAATGCGGGTGGAGGGCTGCGGCCGTATCGCAAACCCTGCCAGCTCAATGCCCGGCTCGGGGGTGATATTCAGTTGCGCGGTCCCCACCTTCATAGAAGCGCAGGCGGCTGCTCGCGGTGCGGAGTCCCCTTCATGGTTGCCCCTCGAGACGTTGCTGGATCCATTGCACATCGCCCGCGACCGTCTTCCGCGCCGCTTCGAACCGGTCAGGGAACTCTTTCGCCAGCCGCTGGTTTAGCGATCGAAGCTCATTCAACAAGGCGCGGACCGCGGAGAGAGACTCCCGGTCGGCGGCCAGGCTCGTGAACCGATCTCGCACCGGGTTGGCTCCCGTGCCGCCGCCGGTCACCAGGAAACCCGGATACACTTCGGCAAGGTCTTTGAGGACCTGGCGTTGCGCATCGGTCTCCGCCAATTGCAGGATTGCCTGCCCGATCGAACGTTCCGGACTGTAGGCCCAGGGGTTAAACGCGTAATCCGCACAGGTGGCGAGCGGCAGCCTGTTGATCTCGTTCTGCGGACAGAGAGGATTGCTCATGTAACCCGTGATCACCGCGCCAAGGTCGGGATCGCGCCCGTGCACCGGCCCCAAGTGCAGCGTGGGGCTGCCGTCATTGACGGGATAGTTGTCCCACAAGAAGAGGCGGTGCTTGACAATGCTCTTGTAGCTTTCGGCTGCTGTTCGGGTGATGCGCGAAGTCACCACGCCGTCCCCGGTCCAGAAGACATAGACATCCGAGTGCAAATTACGCGCGAGGGTTTCGAGATACGGCCGGGCCTGGGGTTCCGTCCCGTCGCCCCAATAAGGCCCCGGGCAAAAAATCATTTGCGCCTCCGGATCTCGTGCGCGCAACCGGCTGAAGATCTCATTGACGAACCGGGCGTGCGCCGCGCCTCCCGCAGCAGGGCCGCCCCGATCCCAACTCACGTCATCGAGCGAAACGCTGAACCAGCGGACACCTTGCCGTTGGGCCCAGGCATAATGCTGATAAAAGTCGTCGAGGTCCTTCTCACTCGCGAAATCGACCGGCCGGGACGAGCCGAGTTGCGGATGGACCGCGAAGCAAAAGATGATGCCGTAGTCGCGGCAGGCTTGAAAAACCTGGGCGTAAGCCGCTTGACGGGCCGGAGTCATGGGTTTCCACCACTCGTTGTGGAAGGGTTCTCCGGGTTTGGAAGTGAACATGGACAGGTAACAGTTCATCAGGAAATTCATCTTCCACCTCGCGAGGAAGGGAATCTCGGCAAGGTACTGTTCCGGGGTCCAGTTCCAGCCTTTGGTGCCTCTGAATTCGAAGCCCGGCATGGAATGGCCCTGGCCTAATGGTTCAGGGAACGGCCGCGCCTGGTCAGGCAACTGGACATGGAGCTTGGGGAGTTGGAATGCGGGCAGGCGATAGTTGGCTCCCGCCAGCGCAACGCGCGCGACCATGAACCACGGCGGCATCCCCAAGGTCCCGTGCGGTTCCTGGTTGGAGATCTCGAGTTCGTTGGCGCCCATTCGAAGCAAATCCAGCGGCAGTTCAAACCGCCGGATGAGCCATCGATCACCGGGAAAACCGCTGGGGCCTTGGAATACCTGTTGGCCATTGACAGAGATACGAATGCGGCAAGAGTTGGAGGCATCGTCATCTCTGCCTTCCAGGGAAAGGAACAGAGGTTCGGTGGGCAATGAATCCAACCGCCATGTTGCCGTCATGAGGGCCGCGTTCCCTGTGTCTTGCGCGTAGACATAATTGACCTGGCGCCCGAAGAAGGACGGTCCGAAGCGGGACTGGGCACCGCCTGGGAAGCTGCTTCCGGGCAGTTCGAACAACGGTTCGGCGGCGAGTGCGGCCAGAGAGAAGAGAGCACAGGCAGCAGCTACAATGGCCGGCCAGAAGATCAGTCGTTTTCTCATAAAGTCTTAATTCCAGGTGAGGCGTCGACCGCACTCTTCGCACGATCGGGAACGGCGAGGGGTTCAACCACTCTCATGACGAGCCAGCCGCCAAAAAGGAGCGCGGCGGCAATACCGGCCGCCACTCGGAACCAGTCGCCGACAAAAAGCGCGTTGGTGGCCAGGGTCAACCCGACGCAGGCGAGGATGCCCAGGAGTGAGTTGGCCAGCAAAGGGCGCACCGGAGCGCTCGCGCTCGCTGAGTGGCCCAGGCTTGTCCTGACGGGATTCCAAAGGCCCGGCGGCCGACACCGGGTGTAAAACCCCTTGAGCGTCTCCAACGACTCGGCCGGAGTGCACAACGTCACGACGATCAACACGAGGAAACTCAGGCCGAACAAAAGGCCCAATCCCTGCCACATCGGGTAGCGCGCGGCATTCTGAAAATCCAGGACGAACCAGATGAGGATCGAGAGGGGAAGACCGAGCACGATGGCTGCCAGTTCGCCCCATACATTGAAGCGCCACCAGAAGAATCGGAAGAAGGAGAGCGGCAACAGAAAGATAACCATGGCCGAGTTGATGAACATGAACCAGCCGACCATCTGCTTGACAAAGAGAATCGCGACGGCGCTCGCGGCAAGGAACAAGACCAGGGTCGTGACACGGCTCACCCAGACCTCTCGATGGACCGTGGCTTTCGGATCGAGCGGCCGGTAAATATCGTTGATGACAAAGCTGCCGCCCCAATTGAGCAAGGCGCTCAGCGTCGAGGTGTACGCTGCGACTTCCACCGCGATGAGCAATCCGACCATGCCGTCGGGCAAACGGCAGCGTTTGATGATTTCGGCCCACGCTGTGACAGGATCGTCCAGGACCGTCATCCCTGCCGGGGCAGGCGCCGACGGAACCAGGCTGGCAGGCCAGAAGATGGACAAAGCCACCAAACCGATCCCGATCAGCGGGAGAATGCGCAACGTAAGCGCGAGAAAACAGTTGAACAACTGCCCGGTTATGGCGTGACGCTCGTTGCGCGCGGCCATGAACCGCTGGGCGGTCGAGCCTTCCCCGGCGGTCGGCGACCCGGCGAAGAAGAGTCCTTGCAGGCCTAGAATGACGATGGTGAGCATGGCGATGGAATGTTCCGGCGCGGAGGCGTGCACCGGTGGGAACTGCATGAGGGCTTCGGGACGAGTCGCGGCCACACGCGCCAGGATCTGGCCCCAACCGCCATGCTGCGCCACCGCAATGAACATGAACACGGAGCAGCCGGTCAGGAGGATAACAAAGTGCAGGACCTCCGTCACCACCACGCCCATGAGGCCGCCGAACATGGTGTAGAGCGCGGTGGTTCCGCCAAAGATCAGCAGGATCTGCAGTTCGGACATCTGCACGATGGGGGCTATGGTCTTGGCGAAGAACCCGGTAATGTACCCGATCAGCAACACCGAAAACCCAAAGCAACAGACTAGAGCGTAAACCTTCCGCGCGACCTGTGCCGGACGTCCTCCGTACCGGAACGTGATCAACTCGGCCGTTGTGATGATGCGCATCCGGCGCCACATCGGCGCCCAGATGATGGCCACCAGGGGCATCCAGATGACCCAACTCGACCACCAGAGCCAGTTCGCCGCGAGCCCGTAGGTGAGAAGGAGCATTACGGTGCGCTTCGGGAAGCCAGGTGCATCCGAGGGTGAAAGTCCCTCAAGT
>CAZODO010000020.1:0-66770 GCA_964578605.1 uncultured Verrucomicrobiota bacterium
CTTTTCCCGTCAACCTCCCAAGGCAAGACCCTAGGCCACCTTCCGAGATCGCTGTGATCTGGGCTGGTAATTCGATCTGGATCGTGATCAGATAGTAATCGAGAGCCTCCAGCAGCCTGAGAGGGATTCTGTCGCTTTGGCGCGTCCAGCCGAGGCGTTGAGAGTTTTTGTTTCGGAGAGCGTTTATGCGCGGGGTCATGGGTTCAGACGCTTCCAGCCAGGATGGTACCGCGCACACTGCCGCCCAGTTTGCCACAACCCACTGGAGCGCGGTGCTTGCGGCGGGAGATGGGGCGTCGTCCGCGGGCGCCGTCGCGCTCGAGGCGCTCTGCCGGATCTACTGGTATCCGTTGTATGCGTTTGCGAGGCGCTATGGTCGTTCGCCGGAAGATGCGAAGGACCTAACTCAGGGATTTTTTGCCTTACTTATCGAGAAGCAACTCGCGCGGCGGGCTGATCCAACCATGGGCCGCTTCCGGACATTTTTGCTGCACGCGTACATCGACTACCTCCATGACTGTCGCCGCCGCGAGCACGCCGCAAAGCGGGGGGGCGAATATGCATTTGTCCCTCTGGACATCCCTGCCCTGGAGGAATATCTCGCCCATGACACTCATAACTCGCCGGAGTTGACCTTCGACCGCAAATGGGCCTTGGCGCTTGTTGGGGAAGCAACCCGGTTGCTTGAGGCCGAATACCACGAGCAGGGCAAAGGGCAGCTTTTCGCCGCCTTGAGCTCTTTTCTTCAAGGCGATGAAGTTTCGAGCGGCTATGTCGAGGTGGGGAGGGCGCTAGGGTTGAGCCCAGGCGCGGTAAAGGTCGCGGTTTATAGGCTGCGTCAGCGGTACCGCGAGTTGCTGAGAGCCGTGATCGCACAAACCGTCAATGACCCGCGCGAGATCGATGACGAGGTTCGCCACCTTGTTCGTGTGTTGACCGTTTAAAGCGATCGGTTACGCCGAGCCCGTTTTTGCGGAGAAGTACCAGGAAGGATAACGAAGCAGCGCAAACGGCAATGCCGACAAATCCTCTCGGTCGGTGTCAGGCCTGTGGTGGCATCGTGCCGCCGGAAGCGCCCTTCGGACTATGCCCTCGTTGCGTCCTGGCGGCCTCGTTAACGCCTCTGGAACGCCCGTCGGACGCGGAGGTCGCCGAAGCAGATCGTACCGCATCGGTTCCTCCTGTCGACAGCGCGAAAAAGGGGTCCTTTGGGGACTATGAACTGTTGGAGGAGATCGGCCGGGGCGGTATGGGGATCGTGTATAAGGCCCGCCAGCGGAGCCTCAATCGCATGGTTGCCCTCAAGATGGTCATACCGTCGCGGCTGACGTCCACGGCCGACCTCCGGCGCTTCCAGTTCGAGGCGGAGACCGCCGGCCGCCTTGATCATCCGCACATCCTACCGATCTACGATGTGGGCGAGGTCTCCGGTCAGCCGTTCTACACGATGAAATGGGTGGAAGGGGGGAGCCTGGCGGTCGCGGCAGTTGGAAGACAGAGGGCGGAGGACGGAGGACGGAAGACCGACACGTCAGACGATCAGGGGCCAGCCAGCGCTCGGGAACGCCAGGCCACCGCTACAAACCTGCTCGTTAAGATTGCCCGTGCTGTGGCCTATGCTCACGAACGCGGGTTGCTGCATCGTGATCTGAAACCCGGCAACATCCTCCTCGACGCACACGGTGAGCCCTATGTGGCCGATTTCGGTTTGGCCAAGCTGATGGAAAAGGACCAGGACCTCGTCCAGAGCATGCCAACCGTTGGCACCCCGGGTTACGCCGCCCCGGAACAACTCCAAGGGGGCTCGCAGCACGCCACGATGGCTGCTGACGTTTGCAGCCTCGGGGCGGTTCTCTACGAGTTGCTCACGGGCAAGGCGCCGTTTCGCGGCCCAACCCCCATCGAAATGATTCGGCAGGCGCTGGACAGCGCGGTCAAACCGCCGCGTACGCTCAATCCGGCTGTCGACCGCGACCTGGAGACGATCTGCCTCAAGTGCCTGCAGAGAGAGCCGAAACGACGGTATCCGTCGGCGGCGGCCCTCGCGGAAGACCTTGAGCACTGGCTGGCCTCCGAACCTATTCAGGCCCGGCCTGTGAGTTGGGTTGAGCGCGGCTGGCTTTGGTGCCGGCGGAAACCGGCACTGGCCAGCCTGGCGGGGGCGCTGGCGTTCACGGTCATTGTGGGTTCAGCGCTCGCGGGTTGGCGCATTGCCGCCGCCCGTCAACAGGAGAGGCAGGCCCGTGAACGGGAAAGGCTGGAAACCTATGCCTCCAGCATTGCCCTGGCGGATCGCTACATCAAGGATGGCAGTATCGACCGCGCACTCAACCTGCTCTACAATTGTCCGCCTGAGTTCCGCCACTGGGAATGGGGCCACCTCCTTTACCTCTGCCACCAAGACTTCCTCAGCATTCCGGCCCACACGAAACGCCCAGTCAGTACCTGGGAAAGTCGATGCTCGGTGAGCATGGCGTTCGACCCCGCCGGTTCGAGGCTGGTCACCCATGGGGCCGAAGGGCGAGTCAAAGTGTGGAACGTGGCGGATGGTAAGGAACTATTTGGGGTGGGCGATGCGACCAACCGCGTGACAAGCTGGGCGGTTCATCCACAAAGTACCGAGCTGGCCGTGGGCATGACCAATGGCGAGATCCGGCTGTTCGACACTACCACTTGGCAAGAGCGACCGACGTTTGCGGCGGTGCGAGTCCCCAGGCACCCCACGACCTCGCCTTCCGAGAAAGAAGGAGACTTCTCGCGAGCGCTGGCTCATCCTGAGAGTCCGACCGAGTGGGTGACTAGCGTCGCCTACGACCCATTCGGCTGGCGACTGGCGGCGACCATGAGTAGCGGACGAGTCCGCGTGTGGGATCTTCAGTCCAGGCGCCAGTTGTTGGCGGCCAGCGGCGAGCCCGTCCCCATCGAGCGCCCATATGGTGTGCCCGTCCCAGGCGTCTGGTTCACTCCTGACGGCCGCCAACTGGTTATGCAGAGCCAATTCGCTGTCCGCCGGCTCGACGCGGAGACGGGTGAGAAAGTCTTCTTTTTCCAGTTGGATCCGGACAAGGATTGGGCTGTGTTCGCCGATCCGACCGGCCAACATCTCGCCACAATTTCTCTCCAGAACCGCGTCGCGCTGTGGACGAATGACCGTCGGACGCACGAGCTTGGGTTCCTCAAGACGGCTCAACCGGTGCAGCGTCGCGCCTTTTTCAGCCCCGACGGCCGGCTCGTCTGCACGGGGGGAGATCAAAGCACGGCGCAGCTCTATGAAGTCGAGACAGGGCGGAAGCTCTTCGCTATCCCCGCACGCATTCACCAGGTGGCGTTTAGCCCCGACGGGAAGCGGTTGGTGGCGACTGGCGGCGAGCGTGTGGCCAGGATATGGGATGTCGCTGAGCAAGAAGTCCTGCTCACCTTGCGCGGTCATCTCTGGATGGCCGAGGCAGCCGCGTTCAGCCCGGACGGCCGGCTCATCGCCATAGCGGGGCAGGACGGGGTCGTGAAGATCTGGAGCAGCAGCCCCGGACGCGAACGCTACCCGCTCGGACGCTGGACCTGGGCGGGTGCCTACAGCCCTGACGGGAAGCGACTGAGCGCCGGCGGTTGGTGGGAGCACCTGAAGATCTGGGATGCCGAAAGTGGCCGGCCCGAAGTCGAACTGAAGTCTCTCTGCCATTCCGCGTTAAGCGCCGCGTTCAGTCCGGACGGAACGCAGATCGTCACGGTTGGCACCGAAAAGGTGGCAAGGATCTGGGATGCCATGTCGGGCGACCTCGTGCGCGTGCTCCGCGGCCACACCCGCTCGGTGACGGCGGTCGCCTGGAGTCGAGATGGCCGGCGAATCGCCACGTCCGACCTGGATGGCGTGGTGAAAGTCTGGGACGCAGCCACCGGGCAGGACCGGCATACGCTCCACGCAGGCCTCGCCTTAGGCTTAGGTTTCGATTCCACAGGGCGGCGCTTGGCCACAGCGGACGGCCTTGGGCCGCCTCGAGTCTGGGACGTCGAGTCAGGGACGCTGCGACTCACACTGACCGAAGGTTCGGCCGGATGCTGGGCGGTTCGATTCAGCCCCGACGGCAGCCAGGTGATTGCCGTTGGCGAGGACCGGCGGCTCCGCATTTGGGATGCCCGCTCTGGCCGGTTGCGGTATGACTGGCAGTGCCGCACGTTTGGCTCAAGTTCAATCGGCTGCAGCCCGGACGGACGGCGCGTGGCCGTCCCAGTATCGGACTTTAGCTATTCTGGCTTCGACGTCGGAATGTTCGAGATCTGGGATCTCCAGCATGGCCGGTCTTTGCTTGATTTGTCGAACCACGCGGAGAGCCCATTCACCGCGGAGTTCAGTCCGGATGGGCGGCGGTTGCTTACGACGTCCGCGGACTTCGCCGCTCGGCAGGAGGAGAGCTTTCCGTGGCTGGAAGGGGATTACGATTCGTTCAAGGGCGCAACGTTTCCTGAACGCGTGCGAGCCTATGCCAGGCAGTATTGGCGTGAACGCCTGGCTGTCGAGGCCAAAGCTGCGCTCAACCCGAGACCCCGACGTTCCAGCATCGACCCCGATCGAACCCTTTTCCAACCCCGGAATCCGCAAGCTGGGACGAACCTCATCGACCTAACTCCCCACTACACGGGAATGTTGGATGCCATCTTTTACCCGACCGGTAACGTCGAGGAGCACGACGACGATCTCGAAGCCCTGAAGACGCAGACCGGCTTCGTGACGCTGGGAAAGGGGCCGTTTGGTTTTGACGTGCGGGGTGTTGTCATGCTGTGGCGAGTCGAGCCGGCGGGCACCGCATTCCAAGGGATGTGGGACCGGTATCCAAAGCGTGTCACCGGCGTCACGGTCGGACGCCCCGTCCAGCGTCTCCAAGTGCTGCACGGCGTCTGGTCCCAGACACGCATCCAGGACGGAAAGGCGATCGGCAGCTTTGTCTGGCATTTTGCCGACGGCAGCCATCGCGAAACCGAGATCCTCTACGGCCGGGACGTGCGCAACTGGTGCCAGGGCGGTAATAGTCCGGACCTACAGCGCGAGTGTGAGCGGGGCCGGGTCGTCTGGGAAGGCGCCAATCCCGTCGCTAACATGAAGGGTGAAACGCGCCGGCTCTATCTCACCCCGTACGAAAACCCGCAACCGGACATCGAAGTCACCTCGCTCGATTTCGTCTCCAAAGGAACTCAAGCCGCCCCGTTCCTGGTAGCGATCACGGTGGAACCGTGAGATCCGGCGAGACCCCGGGCAAGGGGGGGGGGGCGCGCAACGTCTTGCCATCCCTTTGGAATTCTTCTGTAACCTTCCCGTCCGGTTTGCGGAGAAAGGGTTGAGAACCGCTCCATTTCCGAGTGCCAGTCCATAGGGCTGGATGCACCGCGTTAGGGCGGAACCAATCCGGAACTCTAATACTATGACAACGACGAAAGCCTTCCTCCTCGCCGGGCTGTGCTTCATCGGCGCCCTCGGCAGCCAAGCTCAGGGGCCGAGCATCACCCGACAGCCCGCGGGTCAGTCTGCCAGCCTGAGCGCCACCGTTCAGTTCACGGTGACGGCCACGTCAACCGCGCCGCCGATCATCTATCAATGGCGGTTCAACGAGGTCTCAATCGATCCTGCGCTCAACCCATCCGCCGCCACCTCGAGATTATCTCTCACCAACGTGACCCTGGCTTCAGCTGGGACGTATGCTGTGGTTGTCAGCGATACGAGCGGTTCGGTGGTCAGCGCATCCGCCACACTCTCCATTGATCCTACCTTCACGAGGATCACCACGGGGGCGTGGGTGACAGAACTAGGAGATTCGACCGGTGCCACCTCGGGTGACTTCGATGGTGACGGCTACCCGGATCTGTTCGTCTCGCGGTACAATATAGGCCTGTCCACGCTTTACCATAATAATCGTGACGGAACGTTCATCACCTCCACCAACTTGCCCTCCCAGACGAAGGCTGACGTCTGGTGGGCGCCAGCGGTGGCAGCCGATTTCAACAACGATGGCAAACTGGACCTGTTTGCCCCGCGCGAGGGCAAACCAGGATTCTTCTACTTCAGCGACGGGAACGGGTCTTTCATAGCCAGTCAATTCGTGAGCGCGACGTCTTGGAACGTCGCTATCGCTGATTACGATCGCGATGGGTGGCTGGACGTTTACCTGTCCAGCGACGGGCGGCTCTTCCGCAACAATGGAGACGGAACGTTCACGAAAACTGCCTCTCTTGGTGGGGGACCATGGGGAGGGGCAACCTGGGCCGACTATGACGATGACGGCTGGCTGGAACTGTTCTGCGCACACAACACCTCCGCAAGCCGGATGTTCCACCAGGACAGCACGGACCGGTTTGTCGCGCTTGATAACCTGGCAACTCACCGGTCTGCCCTTGGGGAAGCGTGGGGCGATTACGACAACGATGGCCGATTGGATCTTTTCGCACAAAAACAGGGAGCCGAGGCCGAAGTCTATCGAAACCTCGGCAACGGCGATTTCGAACGCGTAGTCATTGGCCCTATGATGCAAGAACCTTTCGTCAATTCCGCCACCTGGGTTGATTATGACAATGATGGTTTCCTTGATCTGTTCTTGACACAATGCCCCAGCCCAAACCAGCTCTATCATAACAACGGCGATGGCACCTTCACCCTCGTGACCACGGGCAGCCTGGTCACGGACATTCCCTTGGGCGGAGGAGGTTCGGGTTATTCGGCGAGTGAAGTCGCGTCGTACAACGGCCTGTGGTTCGACTATAACAACGACGGCTTCCTCGACCTCTACGTCTGCAACGGCAACGATGCGGGCACGGCCAGGGCCGAGAACTTCCTGTATCAGAATAGCGGCAACGGTAACGCGTGGCTAAAAGTGAAGCTGGTCGGAACGGCGTCCAACCATGATGGCATCGGCAGCAAAGTCCGAACTCAAGCAACCTATGGGGGGCAGGTGCGCTGGCAACGCCGTGACGTCTCATCCGGCGACGTTTACAGCGGCAACACCCTCATCGCCCACTTCGGCTTGGGCGACGCCGCCAACGTGATGGCCCTCAAGATCGAATGGCCCTCGGGCGCCGTGCAGGAGTTGTCCAACGTGGCACCCAAGCAGTTCCTGACGATTTGGGAACCGCCGGCGATCAAGGCGGCGGTCAGTGAGAACGGCGCGTGCCTGCTTACGATCAAGGCCGAGCCGAACCGGGCTTGGCGTATCGAAGGGTCCGTTGACCTTGAGAAGTGGGAGTTGTTAGACGAAGTGACCAGTACCACTACCCCCTTTACCTACATCGATTCCGGGTTCACATCCAAGGTGTGCCGCTTTTACCGGATCGCGGGCGAGTAAAGCCAAGCCACCGCAACGAGCACCCAGATGGAACAGGCTCGTGGCGGCTGGACCGGTGCTGTAGGATCGCGCGCGTGAAGCTCAACAATGTGAGGAACACGTTCATTCCCCCCGGGAGCGCAACGCCCATGATCATTAAGAGTGCCTTTCTGAAATTGGCCATGTTCGCCGTCGGCGCCAGCGCCTTGACTCTTATCAGCATCCACGCAGCCGATGTGCCCGCGCCTTCGGCGGCCCCGGCGCGGGCCAATTACACACGTCCCTTCGAGCCGCCGACGCGCCCCGCGTTCCTCCCGCTGCCCCCTGGCGCGGTCGAACCGGCGGGCTGGCTGCGCGATTGGTGCCTGGCAGCGCGCGACGGGTTCACCGGGCACATGGACGAGTATGACGATGAATTCAAGCGGGCCTGGGCTTCGGACCACCGGATGACCGGCGAGGGGCTCTTCTGGTACAAAGGCGCCTGGCCTTATGAAGGGGGCGGTTATTGGTTCGATGGGCTTGCCCGCCTCGGGTTTGCCCTGCATGACCCGGCGCTGATCGAGCAAGCCAAACACCGGCTTTACGCCGTGGCCGACCACATGAACACCGACGGTTTGCTCTTCCTCTGGTGGCTTGACCGTAACAATCCCGACGACCGGAAGGCGGTGGCCGCCGCTTTGGAAGGTTGGCCCCTCTGGGCGTGCGGTCTGCTCGGACGCGCCATGACTGGGTTCTACGCCGGCTCCGGGGATCCGCACATTCTGCAAGCGCTCGTGAAAGCGTACGGCTCGGATCCGGAATGCCTGCGGTCGATCACGGGCAGCGTGTCCAATCCATGGCCGGCGTTCGACACCTACACCTGGACGGGCCACCCTGGTGTCGCGGCGGCGTTGGACGCCATGTTCAAGAAAGAAGGAGGGGCGCTCTTGCCGGGCCTAAGCCGTTACCGCACGGCACCGGACCTGACACCGGGCGCCAGTGTGGAGAACGAACACGTGGTCGGGTTCATCGAAAGCACCACGCCGTGGGCAGTGGGCTATTTATGGACTGGCGATGCGCGATATCTGCGGGCGGCTGTCGGCTGGCAGGATCTCCTGGAGCGCATCGCCATGCAGCCTTATGGCGTGCCGGTCTCCGACGAATGGTATGGTCCCACGGGCGCTTTCCGCGGGAGCGAAACCTGCGACGTGGCCGGATATATCTGGAGCCAAGTGAGCCTGCTCTTCGTGACGGGCGAAGGCCGGATGGGGGACCGGGCGGAGCGGGCGTTCTTCAACGCCGGGCCGGCCACCGTGTCGCGCGATTACAGCAGGCATGTCTATTTCCAGAGCCCGAACCGCTTTGCCAATGGCTCTCCCGATTTCCCGCATGGCCCCAGGGCTGGGGGCGGCTCTTATCAGCGGAAACATAGCCCGCTCTGCTGCACAGCCGCGCTTAACCGCATCGTGCCCTGGTATGTGACGCATATGTGGATGGCAACCTACGACAATGGCCTGGCCGCCACGTGCTATGGTCCGTGCAACGTGACCGCCTTCGCGGCCGATCGCGTTCCCGTGAGGCTTGCTTGCAAGACCGATTATCCCTTCAACGAGACGATCGAGATTGCGGTCGAACCAGCGCGCAACGCCGCGTTTCCGATCGACTTCCGGATCCCGGGTTGGTGCGCGGCCCCCGAGTTGAGCGTGAACGGCGCCGCCACCGCGGTTCAGCCGGACGCCCGGCGTTTCACGCGCGTGAATCGGACGTGGAAACCGGGCGACACGGTCCGTTTGCGTTTCCCCATGACGCCGGCCGTGCTGGCGGGACGCGACGCTGCGTCCGGGGCGCCTTACGACGGCGCGCATCGGGCCACGCGGGTGACGATTCCGGAGGAAGGCAGCACGCGGGGTGTTCCTTACGCCACTGTTTCTTACGGCCCGTTGCTCTTTGCGCTGCCGATTCCCGATACCGTCGACGCCAATACGCCGGATCCATCGGCACGGTGGCGCTACGCCCTCGATGTCCAAGAGCCCGGCCTTCTGGTGGAACGTGCCGCGATGCCTCCGCGATGGGATTGGCCGTTGCGTTCGCCCCTCACGCTGCGCGCCAACGTGGTTGAAATTCCCTGGAACCCGGACCCGAAAGCGCCCCGCCTGCCTATCTTCCCGGCCGCCCGGCCAGGTCCGGCCCAGTCCGTGACGCTTATCCCGTATGGCTGCACGAAGTTCCGGATCTCGATGTTCCCGGTCACGGCGGAGCCGGAGGTCAAGCCCGCCGCCATCCGCAGGATCTTGTTTCTGGGCAACAGCATCACCTTGCACGGGCCGAAGGCGGACATCGGCTGGACGGGGAATTGGGGCATGGCGGCCAGTGTGGAAGACAAAGACTACGTCCATCTCGTCACCCGCGCCCTCGCTCAACATACCGGGGCTACGCCTCAGATCCAGGTCAGGAACATCGCGGATTTCGAGCGCAACTACGCGAGCTACGACGTGGATGGCCAACTGCGGGATCTCTTTGCGTTCGACCCCGACCTGGTAATCCTGGCCATTGGTGAGAACGTGCCGACGCTGAGCTCCGAAGTGGAAAAAGCCCAATTCAAAGCCGGGGTCATCGATATTCTCAGGTGCGCCCACGCCAAACGCCGTCCGCGCGTCGTGGTCCGAAGCTGTTTCTGGCCGGACGCCGCCAAAGACGAAATGCTCAGGCAGGCGTGCGAGGAAGCCGGCGGCCTCTTTGTCGACGCCGGCCCGATCGGCCGTGATCCCGCCAACGCCGCCCGCTCGGAACGATCGTTTGCACACGAAGGCGTCGCTGGGCACCCGGGTGACAGGGGGATGCAAGCCTTGGCCGACGCCATCGTCCGCGCCGTCCTGCAACGCTAGCCTGGTGACTTCGCCGGCAGGGCCAACCTACTTGCGGTAGGTTGCCCGCTCCGAGACCCAGACGAAATCTCGCCGGTCCGTCCCGGTGGGAACCGGCCAATTTGGATAATGCGCCTGTTTGGTGGTGCTGACCATCCAGCGCTTGATTTCCGAATGCCCATCGGCGAAGGCGAAACCCGCCGCGCCGTTGTGGTAGGAAGCGGGCATATCGCTCCACAACCTTCCTGCCGGTCCGTCATTGCAGAAGACATACCAGCCGTCGTTGATGAAGTCAGGATGCTCGTCGAGGAACACGAAGATGGACGATGGATTGGGGATCGCGGAAAGCTTGATGAACTGAGCCCAACCGGAAACCACCGGCGTGCCTGCTTTGTCGTACGGCCCGACGAACGCGTTCATGGAAACACTTCGCACCCGCGGATAGGACTGCCCGTTCGCCTGCTTCTTGCTCATGCTCTTGTCGGCGGGGCAATGGTAAACAGCGACGCTTTTCCCAACATACTGCGCCAGCAAGCCCTGCTGGAGGTAGAGAGTATTCGTATCCTCCTGCGGGCTGTAACCCATCACGTTCGCCACCCAGTTATTCGTGCGGCCGGATTGCGTGAGTTCGGCGGTCGTGTTGACGACGAGACGATCGTCATTCTCGTCGGGATACATCAACCAGGCCAGGCCCAGTTGCTTGGTGTTGTTCATGCACGCGATGCCTTGCCCCTTCTGCTTGGCCTTCGCCAGCGCCGGCAGCAGCATCCCCGCAAGGATCGCGATGATGGCAATCACCACCAGGAGTTCGATCAGCGTGAAGGCGCACCGCTCTTCGCTGACGGCTTTGGAAGGAATCCAGAGTTCTTGCATGGGCCTTCGACCTCTATGGGCGTCTGATCGTTTTCAACAAGTTACACCGAATGAGCGGCGACGATCGGCGCGCCACCGTTCAACCGGCCACAGAAGCTTCTACTCCCGGACATCAAGGCGAGCAAACCCTTTTGAACCAAACGGTGGGTTTACCGTCATGAAGGATGGCAATGCTGGCGTACGGACGGGGCTACTGACATCGGCACGTCTATCAGCTAGTCTTTGCGGCAGAGCTATTTGCGAGTCTGTGCGCAAATTGCGCACTTGCGCACACCGCCACCCCGACGCACCCGGGCGACTCTTGACCCTCTTGAGATGTGAGCCCTTAACGACGCGCGTGGGTTATGCCGAGCGACGTTGCGCTTGGAACCCCTGGCGCACCTTTTCGCTTCGGCAGGCCAGCAACAGGACCAGGGTCGCCAAACCCCAGAGACCAGGTCCCGAATCCGGAACGGTGTTCGTGGCGGTATCGATTTGAGCGACACCTGTCAGGGCCGCGATATCGCCGCCGCCGGACAAGCCAAACAGAGCTGAGACGGTCAGGAATGTCCAAGGGCCATTTGGACCCGTGGTTGGGCCGGCAGTGTACGGCCCGTAAGCATAGACCGAACCGGGTCTGCTCGCAGGCGCGGAGAACGCCGGTCCCACATCCACGCCCATCGGTGTCGAGGGAAAACCGGCGGAACTGGTCTGCAGATGTGATCCAGTGGGCGTGAGAGCGACTCCGTCACCTGTAGTGGACCTGGTGTTCGGAGCGCCGCTTTGAAAGCTCTGAAAGGGGCTTCACTCTTCGCCATTCTGTGGCTTTTCGCCTGGATTGAACCGTGTGACTTCGACAGGCCGCTCGACAAGGTGCCAGAGGTTTCCTTCGGGATCCTTGAAGAAGAGCACGCGGCCACCCCCGCCCGCCGGTTTGATCACCGGCTCGAACGCCACCCCTTTCGCCGCAAGGGCGTCGCGGGCCGCCTCGATGGAATCGACGCGCAAGGCCAAGTGCCGCCATCCAGCAAGATCGTTCGTGGGCGCCCGCTCGGGATACGAACCCGCGGTGTAAATCTCGATCAGAAGACCGCCGGGAAGGCGGACGAAAAAGGCGGGCGGAGTTTTCCCATCCGAGAAGACCAGGACCCCGTCGAGGCAATGGAGGCACCACTTCATCAGAGCGGCGGAGTCATGGGCGGCCAAACCGAGATGTTCCACGGCGAAGTTCATGGATGCAATAGACCCGAAGCAAGGCCGCCGGCGAAGCATAATCGCGGGTGGGAAGCCAAACGCCGCTGAGAGCGGCCGTGGATCGGGGTGCAATGCAGTGACAGCCGGGAAAAGCCGCTTGCAAAGGGGGGGCTCCGAGAGGGAAACGACCACAAGAGTCAAGTGCCCAGCCAGATCAGAGATATCTATAAAAGATGCTTGCTAATAGGTTGATTTATTTCTGGTTATGTCAAGCATATAGCAACCATATAGCAACCATATGGTAACATGCTATCCAGAACGAGACGCCAGGGTGTTCGCTTAGTAGGGTTAAGTGAATCCCTTATTTGTGGTAAGGTCTTTTGTGCAATCCGGTATGTCGCCCGGGCCAATTGATAAGATCAACCCGGGTCTTTAAAGTCCGCCCATGCGATATGCTAACCGAGAGCGGACGGGAACCGGGGACGGTGCCCCGGGCGTCGGATCCGCCGCAGACCCCGGTCATCCGCAGGAACTCTTGGTCGTTGTTCCCCCCCCGGGCGAGAATGCGATCCGCGTTTCGGCCCTCGGCAATGCCGAACCTCCCGACCAGGGGCGCAGTCTCCTGGCAACCCTCGCCGCGTCCAAGCTTTACCGCGAGTACGAACGGGCTTTCATCGATGCGATTGGCGTCCCGCTCACCCTGCGGGCGGTCGAGTCGTGGCAACTGCCCTATCATGGCAAGCGGGGGGAAAACCCCTTTTGCGCCCAGCTTGCGGGGAAGAGCCGTTCGTGCGCTGCGTGCCTTCGCACGACGCAGCGCCTCTCGCGGATCGCCATGACCCAGCCCGCCACGGTGACGTGCGCCAGCGGGTTGTCAGAAACGGCGGTGCCCATTCGCGTGGGCGAACGGCTGATTGGGTATCTTCAAACGGGCCAGGTTTTCGCGAAACCGCCCACAGAGGCCCTGTTCGAACGCACGGCGAGTTTGCTCCAGCAATGGGATGTGGACGTGAAAAAGCCGGCGTTGCGCGACGCGTTCTTCAAGACCCGGACGTTGACGCCGGCGCAGCACCAGTCCGTCATCACCATGCTGACGGTGTTTGGGCAGCACCTGTCCATGGTCGGCGATCAGATTGCGGTATGGAAGGTCAATTCGGAGCCGCCGGTGATCACGCGGGCGCGCAGCTACATCTTTGAGCACCAGAGCGAAGACCTTTCCTTGGGCCAGGTCGCCAAAGCCGTCAATGCGAGCAGCTTCTATTTCTGCAAGCTTTTCCGGAAATCGACGGGCGTGAATTTCATCGATTACATCTCTCAGCTTCGGATTGAGAAAGCGAAAAACCTGCTGCTGAATCCGAACTGCCTGATTAGCGAGATTGCGTTTGAAGTGGGGTTCCAGTCGTTGACCCATTTCAACCGGGTGTTCAAGCGGATGGTGGGGCTATCGCCTTCGAAGTACCGGGCGCAATTGCCAGCCGACGGCTAGGGGCAGGAGAGTTTACGCGAGCGCACGGCAGCGTTCGGCTGCCGGTCACGGGTCCCGGAGCTCAACGCGCGGGTTCGTCATCGCGCGGCATCCTGAGCAGGGCGGCCAATACCGTGTGCACATCCAGTTGCCCCAAGCCCGACGAGTGCGAGAGCAGCTGGAACCGGTCGCTGCGCGGCCGCCAGATTTCCTGCCGGGTATCGCCCCAGAGAACCAGTCCGCGCAGACCCACTGCGGCGGCGAGGTGCGAAATCCCCGAATCGTGCCCGAGATAGATCGAGCATTGGCTTAACCACCGCGCGAGCTGGGGCAGGGGGAGATTTTGGGCGACCCGGACGCGGTCGCGAGGCAGGGCAGCCGCGAGGCGGATCGGCCGTTCCCCCTCGGCTTCGCCCCCGATCAGGAGGAAACGGAACGACGTTTCGGCCGCCAGTTGAGTGATCAGTTCCTGCCAATGAGGTTCCGGCCAGTTCTTGCGTTCGCTCCCGCTGCCCGGGTGCAGAGCGATCCAGCCGCCGTCGGCCGAGGACTGTTCGCCTGCCAAAAGCTCGAGGGAAGGCGCGCCGTTCGCCGGAAAACCGGGTTCGGCGAGTGCCACCGCCGACGGATCGAGCCGGGGGATGGGGTCGGCATCGAAGATCGCCAAATGGACGAGCGGGCGCAGAAACACTTCGGTGGCGTGGATCGACCCGGTTTCGTCCGGGCGATGGGGACCGGCGATGAACTGCGCTTTCGAACAGCGATCGACATTCTCCCGGAAGATCAGGTCGGGGTCGAACAGGTAGCTGATGATCAGGTCGAAACCCGCAAAGAAAGCGGCCAGCTCGGTCGGGAGCCGGCCACGTTTGGCGAAAAAGCTGGCCATGGGCCGGGCGTCGATGGATTGCGCGTCGTCCACAAGCCCACCTGCCAGCGCCAGGGGCGCGACGCGCGGATAGGTCAGCAGCTCCCGGCGCGTCTCCGGAAAGCGCTCCCGCAACGCGGACAACACCGGGAGCGTCAGGATGAAATCGCCGATCGCGCCGCCGCGGATGATGAGGATTTTTCCGCGAGACGAAGGCACGATGACAGCAAGGGATGGGGCGTTAGCGCGCGGGTTCGGCGGAAGCGGCGTTTGGCAGGGGAATGCCCAATTGGGGGACCTGGGCCTGGAGTTCGCCTGCCCGAAAGACCGTCAAGCCCAACACCAGGATTAGAACTCCGACAGCCAGGCGGAGAGCACTGGCCAGGCGGACACGCTTTTCCGTGGCGGTGGTCCACTGGATGATGTCCCGCAGGCGCCAGGGGGAGATGGTGAACCACATGCCTGCGAAGATCCAGACGTAGGCCAGGGTCGAGATCACCAGCCGCCATTGGGAATCGTGCCACCGGGCCGTGTCCAGCATCAGCTTGGCCAGGAGGAGCAAGACAATCGCCAGGCCGCGCACGGCGAGGAAATCCCGCACGAAGATGCAGGTCAGGAGGCCCACCGCGCCGAAACCCAGGAGCATCAGCTTTTTGTAGGCCGCAAAATCCGAAATGGATTCGTTGCTGACATTCCAAAGGAACCAGACCGTGGCCAAGCCCATTAAGAGGTAGCCCCAGGTGAGGGACCGCGGAAACTTGCGCGCCGCCGCCGCGAAAGCGGATGGCTTTAGAAGCGCGAAGATCTGGGGTGCGGAAAAAGCGAGCCCCAAAAGGACAGCCAAAGTCGAGAGTCTCATGTCAAAATCTGCGGTCGGCGCGTTAACCAGCAAGGGTAACGGTTGTGAGTTCGCCGTAAAGCGTGAAAGCGCTGGCATGCTTGATGTCCACGTCCAGAACCTGGCCCCGGTGCCGTTCGGCGCCTTCGAAGACCACGATCCTGTTGCAGCGCGTCCGCCCCTCGAGGCGGGCCGGGTTCTTTCGGCTGGGGCCTTCCACCAGGACTTGCACGGGGCGCCCGACCAGGCGCCGGAGTTTGCCGGAGGCGACCTCGTTCACCGTTTCGAGCAGGCGGGCGTGACGCTCTTCGATCACCGGCTGGGGCACCTGGTCCGGCATCTCGGCCGCCGGGGTCCCCTGGCGCTTTGAGTATTTGAAGACGAAGGCGTTGTCGAACTGAACCGCGCGTGCCAGCGCAAGCGTCTCTTCAAAGTCCTCCTCCGTCTCGCCCGGGAAACCGACAATCAGGTCGGTGGTGATGCCGATATTTGGCTGAACCTGGCGCAGCTTCTCCGTGATCGTGACGAAGCGTTCGCGGGTGTATCCGCGGTGCATTCGTTTCAGGACGCGATCGCTTCCGCTCTGCACGGGCAGATGGGCGCTTTCGCAAAGCTTGGACAGGCGCCCGAACGCCTCGACAAGGTCGTCGCCATAGCCCTTGGGATGGGGCGAGGTAAAGCGAATCCGCTCGAGCCCTTCCAGTTCGTGCACCGCGTCCAGGAGTTGAACAAACGGGGACTTGCCGTCGCGAAGGCCAATCTCCCGCTTGCCATAGCTCGTGACGATCTGCCCGAGAAAGGTGATTTCCTTCACCCCGCGGCGCACCAGTTCGGCGCACTCCGTCAGGATGTCGGGAATGGAACGGCTGCGTTCCTGGCCCCGGGTATGGGGGACAATGCAGAAGGTGCAATGCTGGTTGCACCCTTGCATGATGCTCACGAAAGCGGTGACGGCGTTGCCCGGGGCGGCGCCGTTAAGGACATGCTCCCGAATGCGGGCTTCGCTCCCGCTCTCGGCATCGATATCAATAACCCGCGAGCGCCGCCCTGCCAGGATCTCCTCGAGGTACTCGGGCGCGCGATGGAATTTCTGGGTGCCCAGGACAAGGTCGAGGTCCGGGAGCCGGTCGATCAGTTCCCGCCCGCGGCTTTGGGCCATGCAGCCCATCACGCCGAGCAATTGACCAGGCCGGCGCCGGCGCGCTTCGGCGATGAGGTTCTCCAGCTTGCCGATGGCCCGGATCTCGGCGTTGTCGCGGACGCTGCACGTATTGAGCAGCACGACGTCGGCGGTGGCTTCGGACGCGGCGAGGGTATATCCCTTGGCTGTGAGCTGCGCCGCGACCGCTTCCGAGTCGCGCTCGTTCATTTGGCAACCGTAAGTTTTGATATAAACACTGGGCATCTGGGCCTGAAACGCGGCAGAACTTACGTCACCTCCCGGCGGTTGGAAAGGGCCGAAGTGGAAGGTTGAAGGGTCCGGTTCGGAGGAGGGAGGCGGACCCTGGGCCGGGCTTTCGGACCATCGGCTTAAACCTTCTAAAACACTTCCGCCTTGAGCCCGGTGGCTTCCCGGACACGCAGGGCGATGCGAGACAGGTTCTTCAAGGGCAGATGCCTGCAACTCTCGCGAATGGACGGCCGATGGGCCGAATACACCTGGACCAGCGAGATCTTGGCTCCGGCCTTCTTGAGCTCCTTCAACCGCTGGACATATTCTTCGATCTCCTCCACGGGCGGTTCTTCTTCGTCCACCAGCGCGAACAAGCTTTGAATCACGATGGGGCGTTGGCGTCCCAGCTTGAGAATATTATCAAGGACCAGCTCCAGAGAAGGCTGGGGCGAGAGGGTGCTGCCGGATTTCGGCCGGTTAATGCGGTTCATGTAAGTCTGCGTCCCGGCATCGAGCTTGGTCCAGATCTCGTCTTGGACAGTGAAGAGCTGCAGGCCAAGCTGCACTTGGGGCAGGTGCAATCCCGTGGCGTTGGTGATCAGGACAATCTTGAAGAACGGAAACACGCCTTGTGCGCGCAAGTGGACGATGACCTGAACGACTTCGTGAAAGCAGGGGCAAAGGGTGGGTTCGCCATCCCCGCTCAAGGCAACGGCTTTCAAGGATAACAGCTCGCGGGGCACCGACTGATAGCCGGGAAGTTCATGGGCTTTTCCATCCGCAGCCAGGGCCAGCATCTTCTCCAGTTCGTCCTCGAGGATTCTCAGGTCGATCTCGGGATGGGGATGGGCGCCATTTCGGCCGTTCCGGGCGATCTCGCAATAGATGCAGTCAAAGGTGCATTGCCGATCGGGACTGAGATTCACTCCAATGGACAAACCGCGGGCTCGCTGTGAAACCACCGCGTAGACAAAACGGTTGCTGAAGAACAGCCGCGAAGTCTCAGGCGACGACGCAGCGGAAGTGCCCAGGGTCTGCGCGACCGAGCCGGGCCGGGATGGCCCTGTGCCCCGGCCGTTCCCCTGGGCTTCCTCTGACACGGCATTGTCCATGCGGCCACTTTACAGGCGGACGCAGCAGTGGCTCCACATGCCTTGTGAAATGCTTATCATATCTTGTTTGGCGTCAAGGGCTGCCCGGACACAAAGTCTTTGACCCTCCGCGGGTGGTTGGGCTAGCCTCTGAGACCTTATGAGACTTGGCATCAATACGTTCCTTTTCACGTCTCCGTTTACCAACGAAAGCGTCAAACTCTTTCCCCAGTTCAGGAAGTGGGGCTTTCAAACCATTGAAATCCCCATCGAAGACCCGTCTCACATCGATCCCGCCGTCGTCAAGGCGGCGCTGGGCAAGAACAAGCTGGTGTGCGGATCCGTCTGCGCATGCCTGGGTCCGGACCGCGACTTGCGCGGCACGCCTCAGCAACAGCAGACTTCCATGAATTACTTGCAGCAGGTGCTCGACCAAATGGTGGTGCTCGATTGCCCAAGTCTCATTGGACCGGTCTATTCTTCCGTTGGCCGGGCCGACGCGGTCCCCGCGGACGAATACAAGCAGCAATGGAAGACCGTCGTGCGCAACCTTAAGCAGCTTTGCAAATATGCGGAAGCGCGCGGCAAGCAGATATGCATCGAGCCGCTCAACCGGTTCGAGACCGACTTTATCAACACCGCGGACCAGGCGCTCCAGATGGTCAAAGACGTCGGCAGCCCCGCCCTTAAGCTGCACTTGGACACCTTCCATATGAACATCGAGGAGAAGGACCAGTCCAAGGCCATCCGCAAAGCCGGCAAGCTGCTAGGCCATTTCCATGCTTGCGGCAGCGACCGTGGAACGCCGGGCAACGATCATATCGATTGGAAACCGATCGCTGCCGCCTTGAAAGCGATCCGCTACAAAGGCGATGTCGTGATCGAGTCGTTCACCACGGATGTCAAAGTCATCGCGCGCGCCGCCGCTATCTGGCGCCAGATCGAGCCGTCCCGTGAAGATATTGCCCGGAAAGGAGTCAAATTCCTCAAACGCACTCTCGCCTAACTATGAAATACCTCATCAAGTTTGCCGGCCTTGCTGCCGCGCTCCTGCTTACGACCTTCGCCGCTCCAGCGCTCGCCGCGGATGCAGAAGAGGGTTTTGAGTCACTCTTCAACGGCAAAGATCTCACGGGCTGGGAAGGGTTGACCCGCTTCTGGTCGGTCCAGGACGGCGCCATCACCGGCCAGACCACCAAGGACAATCCCGCCCGGGGCAATACGTTCCTGGTGTGGAAAGGCGGCGACGTGGCCGACCTCGAACTGCGGCTCGCCTACAAGATCGTTCCGAACAACACGCGGACGTTTGCCAACTCCGGCATCCAGTACCGGAGCAAGCTGGCCGATCCGAAAAACTTCGTCGTCGGCGGTTACCAGGCTGACATGGAGGCTGCCAAGGGCTTCTCCGGGATTCTTTACGAAGAACGCGGGCGCGGCATCCTCGCCGAGCGCGGCCAAAAGGTCGTGATTGCCGGCGAAGAGGACGCTCCCGACAAGACCAAGATTACCGTTACCGGCTCTTTGGGAAACTCCGCCGAGATCCAAGCCAAGATCAAGTCCGAGGATTGGAACGAATACGTCATCATCGCCCGCGGCAATCATCTGCAGCATTTCATCAATGGCCATCAGACGGTCGATGTGATCGACCAACAAGCGAGCAAGGCCGCCAAATCGGGCATACTCGCCCTCCAATTGCACGCCGGGGAACCGATGACCGTCCAATTCAAGAACATCCGGCTCAAGAAGTATTAGGGCCCCTTTGGCCTGCCGCAATCCGCTTTCCGTTGACGCTCATGACTACGAAACGAGTTCTCGTCGCGCTTTGCGCTGCCGCCGCCCTGTGCGGATTCGGCGCCAGCCAGGCTGCCGCTGCCAAGATTGTCTTCATCGCAGGCCCTCCGAGCCACGGCCCGGGCGATCATGAACACCGCGCCGGCTGCCTTCTGCTGGCCAAATGCCTTGGCGCCGTCCCAGGGGTGACGTCGATGGTCTATTCCAACGGCTGGCCCCACGTGGACGATGCGTTCGAAGACGCAGCGGCGGTGATTATGTTCTCCGATGGCGGCGGCGGGCATCCCGTGCTTCGAGGCGACCGGCTCAAGGTGCTCGGCGCTCTCGCAGACAAGGGCGTGGGGATCGGCTGCCTCCATTACGCGGTGGAAGTCCCCAAAGAGCGCGCCGGGAAGGAGTTCCTGAAATGGATTGGCGGCTATTTCGAGACGTACTATTCCGTCAATCCCTTCTGGGATGCCAATTTCAAGACGTTCCCGGATCACCCCGTGACGCGCGGAGTGGAGCCGTTCAAACTCCGTGATGAGTGGTATTACCACATGCGTTTTCCCGAAGACATGAAGGGGGTGACGCCCATTCTTACCGATATCCCGCCCGACCGCACCCGCGGTCGGCCGGGCGCCAACGATCCCCACGGCGGCAATCCCGAAGTGCAAAAGCACTCAGGCGAGCCGGAACATGTCATGTGGGTTCTTGAACGCCCGGACGGCGGAAGGGGCTTCGGGTTCACCGGCGGCCATTCTCACTCCTTTTGGGGGAACGAATCGTTCCGGAAAGTGGTCCTGAACGCGATTCTTTGGTCCGCGAAGGTGGAGGTCCCGGCCCGCGGCGTCGAGTCCACCGTCACGCCGGAAGAGCTGAGGGCGAACCTGGATCCAAAATAACCGCTGTCGCGGGGCGCGCGCAGGGGGCCTTGAGAGCGAAGGTCAGCGGACCCGCAGGCTCGTGAGTTGTCCCGCGCAGGGGCTGGCTGTCTTGCCTGCGAGCGGCAGGGCGCTTTCAGGGGCTCGCTTTCGGAGAAAAAGCTGGTCAAATTCAACCGGGAGTGGAAAAAGAGTCGGCGATGACTAGGCCAGCGACTTTGCAGGTGTCCTGTGTTCAGATGCATTGGGGCCGCACCCTGGAATGGAATCTCGACCGGACGCTGCATTACATTCAACGGGCGGCCCGGGAGGGCAGCCGGGTCGTGGTTTTTCCCGAGGCCAACCTGACCAGTTATTACTTCCCTTACCTGACGACCTTGCAGGCCGGCACCGTCGCCGGGGCGTTGAACCGGGCGCGCGAAGCGACGCGCCAGGCGGGGCTATGGTCGATCGTCGGCACCCTGCGGAAGACGCGGGACCGTTATCTGAACCTGGCGCACGTCATCGCGCCCTCGGGGGAGGTTGCCTACGAATACGCCAAGGTCCATATGGCGGGGCGCGACGAGAAGAAGTTCTGCCGGGGCGGCAACAAGCTGGCCCTGTTTGAAATCGACGGCATCCTTTGCACCCTGGCGATCTGCCGGGACGGCCGGCATCCCGAGCTTTACCGGATCCCAGCCATGGCGGGCGCGCAAATCCTCTTTCAGCCCTCGTGCAGTTCGGATGAGATCGAGGCAGTGGCCTGGAAACGGGTTTCCGGCCGGGCCCAGCAACCGGCGGGACCGAACAGCAAGATGTTCCATTGCGTGGCCAACACCATTGGCGAGTCGCCGGACGGCCAACAGACGTCCAGCGGCATGTCGTTCATCCGCGAGCCGTCGGGATTGCCGCTGGCCGAGGCCGGGTATTACCAGGAGGAAATGATCACCGCGGTCCTGGACCTGGCCCGGGCTGACCGCGGGTATGCCCTTGATAGCCTGAACGACCCGCCATTCCTGAGGCCATTCTGGAAACAAATGATTCGCTCGGTGCGTGCCCGGGCGGGAGTGAAACCCAGGTGAAGCTGCGCCCTGGCCGTGAACTGATCGCAGCGCGTTAAACCCATCCGCCAATATGCCTCTCTTCCAAGAACAGCACCTGCAGCATATCTCGCAGCAATTCCAGATTTACGGCCAGATCCTTCATGCCGAGACGTGCAAGATCGGCCATATCAACGAGACTTACACCGCCAGCTACGATCAAGGAGGCATTCTGGTGCGCTATATCCACCAGAAGATCAACCAGGCGGTCTTCAAAGACCCGGTGGCGGTCATGAAGAATATCATGCGCGTCACCCATCATATCGCCGCCAAGTTGACCAGCCAGGGCGCCCGGGAGATCACCCGCCGCGCCTTGACCGTGGTGCCGACGCGTGATGGCCAATCCTTTTACCGGGACGCCGACGGGGAATGCTGGCGCACGTTTGTCTTTGTCGAGAAGGTGCAGTCGTTTGAATCGGTGCAGTCCGCAGCCCAAGCCTACGAAGCCGGCAAGGCTTTCGGCACGTTTCAAAGCCTGCTTGCCGATATCGGCGGGGAACGCCTCCATGACACCATCCCCGAGTTTCACAACACCCGGAAACGGTTCGCCGCCCTCCAGCGCGCCATCGAAAAAGATCACTGCAACCGAGCCCGCACGGCCAGGAAAGAGATCGAGTTTGCCCTGAAACAGGAGTCTTGGGTGGACACGCTTCTGCACGCGCAAGCCCGGGGCGATATCCCCGAGCGCGTGACACATAACGATACCAAGTTCAACAACGTCATGCTCGATTGGGAGACCGGCCAAGCCATGTGCGTGGTGGACCTGGACACGGTCATGCCCGGCTTGGTCATGTACGACTTCGGCGATATGGTCCGGACCACCACGAGCCCCACCCTCGAAGACGAACAGGACCTTTCGAAAGTCCACGCGCAACTGCCCATGTTCGAAGCCCTGGCGCGCGGTTATTTAGAAGCGGCCGGGGAGTTCCTGACGCCGGCAGAACGCGCTTACCTGGCGTTCGCAGGCAAACTGATCAGCTTCACCATCGGGATTCGCTTCCTCACGGATTATCTCGCGGGCGACACTTACTTCCGCGTTCACCGGCCGGAACATAACCTGGAACGTTCGCGCACCCAGTTCCGCCTCGTGGAATCCATCGCCGCCCAGGAAGAAGCGATGCAGAAGTTCGTCGATCATCTGTAGCAAGGGGAGACGCTAATTCCGAAATCCGAAATCCGAAATCCGAATTCCGAAGGGCGAAGGGCGAAGGGCGAAGGTCGGGTGACCGGAAGGGGGGAGGGAATTCGCTGACGGACCGCCCTTGTTCAAGCGCACTGTTCGAGATGCCTCTGCCCGGCGGTCGCACTGCTGCCGGGGTTCACCCGTAGTTCACCCGTAGTTCACCCGTAGTTCACCCGTAGTTCACCCGTAGTTCACCCGTTCGCGAACGGGTGATCTACGGGTGATGACCGTGTGATCACCGTGTTTAGAGCGGATGCAGGAGGAGGGGGAAGCGAGGCGATTGGGGAGGCGCTCTGGATGCAACGTGGACACGAACGGTCCAAGAATTGGACACATTAGCGTTAACGCCGCTCCGCGACCGCGCCTTGAGGGGCGGGTCAGAACCGGAAATTCCAGTCGTCGCGCGAGTATTTCTCCCGGACGAGCCGCTGGATGGAGTCGTTCGGAGGCGTTCCGAGCGTTTCGTGGGCGTTCCAGACGGCTCTCAGGCCCTTGCGGATGACGGACGCGGAGAGCGGCACGTTGCACACGAAGTCGGCATGAGAACGATCGCCACGGTAATCCGGTTGCTTGGAGGGCATGGGGAGCAATTCCCCCATCAGGGGCAAGTCGAGGGCGAGCAGGAAGCTGCCGTGAAACAATAGAGAGCGGCGCTTGCGGCGCTGGGCGTTGCCGGAGAACTTCCGTCCGGCAAGCGCCAGGTCGGTGTGCCCTTGGAGGTCGACCGGCCGTTGCAGCAAGGTTTCGAATAGCTGGCGATGCTTTTCCATGATGTAGCGGTTGCTGCCGGTAATGCTGGCTAGGGGACTGTCCTCTTCGATCTGCAGGCAGAGCGCGTAATTCAGGCAGCCGGGCCCCTGCAGCACCGTCCCCCCGCCGGAACAGCGCCGGAACACGGGAACGTTCCGCTTGCGACAAGCGTCCAGATGGACTTCGAGCGCCACCGCGTTGGCGTATCCCACCACGATGAACGGCGTCGGGGATTCCCAAACGCGCAAGACCTCGTCCGTTCCTTCCGCGCACCGTTCCAGGAGGGCTTCATCGCAGGCGAGATTCGCCGCGGGGGAGGGGAGCGTGAGATCGGCGTATTTCATGTTTGAGCACCGGCGAGCTTACTGTATGCTAAGTGGCGAAGGAAGTGGCAGGCTGGCACTTCGTGCATTCCCTATGGAACGAATGAATCGCGGAAAGTCAGAGAGCAAACAGGAGCCTGGCGGTTCTAAAGCCGTCTCCGGGCGGGGCGACCTTGCGGTTTCGATGGAAGACGGCGGTGAAGAAGCGCAGCAGTGGTTCCAGTCGCTGGAAGTTGTCCTTGAACATATCCTGAGTCGGGAGAGTCCGGGGCGGGCATCGATGTTTATTGACAACCTGGTGGAACGGCTCCGCGCCTCCGGGTTGGGGGTGCCGCCCGTGGTGAGCACGGCTTACGTCAACACCATTCCTCCCGAGGAGCAACCCCCTTATCCTGGCAATCGCGAACTCGAACGCCGGATCAAAAGTTACATCCGGTGGAACGCCATGGCGATGGTCGTCAATGCCAATCGCATTCACAGCGGAATTGGGGGGCATATCTCGACGTTCGCCTCCAGCGCGACCTTGTACGAGGTTGGGTTTAACCATTTCTTCCGCGGCGGCCAGGCGGGACACCCGGCCGATCTGGTCTACTTCCAGGGCCATGCCACCACCGGCAATTATGCGCGCGCTTTCCTGGAAGGAAGGCTCGAAACGCGCCATTTGGAGAACTTCCGGTTGGAACTCGCCAAGGAGGGAGGGCTTTCTTCTTACCCGCATCCCTACTTGATGCCGGACTTCTGGCAGTTCCCGACTGTGTCAATGGGGCTCGGGCCGATCATGTCGATCTACCAGGCTCGGTTCGCACGCTACCTCAAAGCACGGGGGTTCTTGGGCGAACAGGAACCCAAGATCTGGTGCTACCTGGGCGACGGTGAAACGGATGAACCGGAATCTCTGGGCTCCATCACGCTGGCTTCCCGGGAGAACCTCGACAACCTCATCTGGGTGGTCAATTGCAACCTGCAACGGCTGGACGGCCCGGTGCGCGGCAACGGAAAGATCATCCAGGAATTGGAAGCCCTCTTCCGCGGAGCCGGCTGGAACGTCATTAAGGTGATCTGGGGTTCCGACTGGGATGCCCTGATCAAGGCGGACCACAAAGGCTTGCTTCGGAAACGAATGCAAGAGGCTGTCGATGGCGATTATCAACGGTACTCGGTCGGGCCCGGCAGCTATATCCGCAAGCATTTCTTCGGCAAAGACCCGGAACTGCTCGCGATGATCAATCACCTGAGCGATGACCAACTGACGCGCATGATGCGCGGCGGGCATGACGCGGCCAAGGTTTTCGCGGCCTACAAGGCTGCCGTCGAGCACAAGGGGCAACCGACGGTCATCCTGGCCAAGACGATCAAGGGATACGGCTTGGGCGAGGCAGGCGAGGGCAGGAACATCACCCATCAGCAGAAGAAACTGAACGAAAAGGAACTGCGCGAGTTTCGAGCCCGCTTTGGGGTTCCTATCCAGGACGAAAAGGTTGCTGAGGCGCCGTTCTATCGCCCGCCGCCGGATAGTCCGGAAACCCAGTATCTGCTCGAACGGCGACGAAAGCTGGGCGGGTTCTTGCCGGAGCGGAACGTCACGGCCAAAGCGGTTGTGGTGCCGACGTTGAAGGACTTTGCCGAGTTCGGAAAGGGCTCCGGCCGGTTTGAACTCTCGACGACCATGACGTTCGTCCGTCTCCTGAGCATCCTGCTGCGGAACAAGGAGATTGGGCGGCGGATCGTCCCGATCATCCCGGATGAAGCCCGCACGTTTGGGATGGATGCGCTCTTCCGGGAGATTGGGATTTACTCGTCCAAAGGCCAGCTTTATGAGCCGGTCGATAAGGCCTCGCTGCTTTATTACCACGAAGCCAAGGACGGGCAAATTCTGGAGGAGGGGATCACCGAAGCGGGAGCGATGTGTTCCTTTATCGCCGCCGGGTCGGCCTATGCCACCTATGGGACCCAAATGATCCCCTTCTACATTTATTATTCCATGTTCGGGTTCCAGCGGATCGGGGACCTGATATGGCTGGCGGGCGACATCAAAGCCAAAGGCTTCCTGCTTGGCGCTACGGCCGGTCGCACGACCCTGAACGGCGAGGGCTTGCAGCACCAGGACGGCCATAGCCATATCCTGGCCAGCACCCTGCCGACGTTGCTCACCTACGACCCGGCCTTTGGCTACGAAGTGGCCGTGATCATTGCCGATGGCCTGCGCCGCATGTATCGCGATGGCGAAGACGTCTTCTATTACCTCACCCTTTACAACGAGAATTATTCCATGCCCGCCATGCCGCCGGGCTGCGAAGAGGGGATCTTGAAGGGCCTCTACAAATTCAAAGGCGGCCCGTCCGGGAAGAAGCTCAAAGCCCAGGTCTTCGGCAGTGGGCCGATTCTCAATGAAGCTCTGCGCGCTCAGGAGATCCTGGCAGAACGCTATGACGTGTCCGCCGATGTTTGGAGTGCCACCAGCTACAAACTCCTGCGGAACGACGCCCTGCGCACCCAGCGCTGGAACATGCTCCATCCGACGGCTCCGCCCCGGAAACCGTTTGTGCAGGCAATTCTCGAGAAGGAGGAGGGGCCTTTCGTTGCGGTGTCGGACTACATGAAACTTGTCCCTGACCAGATTGCCCCATGGGTGCCTGGCGGCTTGACAACCCTGGGGACCGACGGCTATGGCCGCAGCGATACGAGACCCAACCTTCGACGCTTTTTCGAAGTCGATGCCGAGTTGATTGTCATCGCGACCCTCTATGCGCTCGCGCGGAAGGGCATGCTCGATGCGCAAGCCGTTGAGCGGGCGATCCGCGACCTGCAAGTCGATCCGGAAAAAGCATACCCGCAGCTGGTGTAGCGCGGGCGGCAGACCCCATCAGAATGCCGCCGTTGCAACGTTGCAAAATTTATGGATGTTCGATTGCCAAATCTTGGAGAAGGGGCTGATTCAGGTTCTGTCGTCTCTGTCTTCGTGAAGGTCGGTGACCAGATCACGAAAGGGCAGACGCTCCTCGAATTAGAGAACGAGAAAGCCGTGGCGCCCATTCCGTCGCCCGCCGAAGGCCGTGTCACGGCCATTCGTGTCAAACAGGGTGACAAGATCAGCGTGGGCCAGGTGATCTTGACGCTGGCCGACGCCGGGGCCAAGGCGCCCGCGGCAGAGCCTCGGCAACCTGCCCCGCAGGTTGAAGCCGAGGAACAGGCCGAAAATCCCGCAGGGCCGCCGGAGCCCACACCGGAAGCGGAGTCTGAGCCTGCCTCGCCTCCTCCCGACGCCGGGGTTGCTCGGAAAGCCGGGTTTCCGCCGCCCGCGGCCCCGTCCATCCGCAAGCTCGCCAAGGATCTTGGAATCGACCTGGCCCGCGTCCGTGGAAGCCAGCATGGCGGCCGGATTATCCTCCCGGACATTCGGGCCTATATCCAGTCCCTGCAGCAGAGGGTCTTTTCTCAAAAGAAGGAGCCGGTCCGCGCGCCGGCGGCTGAACCGGTTGATTTCGCGAAGTGGGGACCGGTCTCGGCCAAACCCCTCTCCCAGTTAAGGCAGGTGATTAGCCGCCGGATGGCTGAGAGCTGGACGCGAATCCCGCACGTGACGCAGTTCGACAGCGCCGATATCACCAAGGTCAACGAGTTGCGAAAGCAACACGCGCCGGCCTATGAAGCGCAAGGGGTCCGGCTCACGGTGACTTCGTTCGTGCTAAGGGCGGTGGTGGCGGTGCTCAAGAAGCACCCCATCTTCAATGCCAGCCTTGACGAGGCGGCTCAGCAGATCGTGATGAAGGACTACATTCACATCGGTTTGGCCGTCGATACCGAAGCCGGGTTGCTGGTTCCTGTGGTCCGTAATGCCGATTCCAAATCGATGCTCGAGCTTTCCAAAGAGGTGCAGGACCTGGCGGACAGAGCCCGGGCCCGCAAGCTGGCGCTGGACGAGATGCGAGGCGGCACGTTTACCATCTCCAACCAGGGCGGCATTGGAAGCGCGCATTTCACGCCGATCATCAACATGCCTGAGTCCGCGATCCTGGGCTTGGGCCGCGGCGCGATGGCGCCGGTGGTGCGCGGAAGCGAAATCGTTCCCCGTCTGCTCCTGCCGTTGGCGCTGTCCTATGATCACCGGCTGATCGACGGCGCCGCCGCCGCCCGTTTCATGGTGGACCTCGTGGGCGCGTTGGAGAACTTTGCCGAAGAGGGCCTTAAGCTTTAACCTGCGCGTGTGACTTCTATGGCACCCATTCAAACTGAACTTGTCGTTGTCGGCGCTGGACCCGGGGGATACGCGGCCGCTTTTTACGCGGCTGACAAAGGGAAGCAAGTCACCCTGGTCGAGCTGGAGCCTCGCCTGGGGGGCGTGTGTCTGAACCGCGGTTGCATCCCATCCAAGGCTTACCTCCACGCCGCCAAACTCATCAGTGAAGCCCGGGAATCGAGCGTTCGCGGCATCGATTTTGCCCCTCCTAAAATCGATCTCAACAAGATGCGGACCTGGAAGGAATCGATTTTGAACAAGCTGGGCCAAGGCATTCGTGGGTTGGCGCAACGCCGCGGAGTGGAAGTCCTCCATGGCCGGGGATATCTCGACGATTCCCGAACCTTGCGCGTGGAAACTGCCGAAGGGCAGAAGTTCCTTCAATTCCAGCATGCGATTCTGGCCGTAGGTTCCAGATCGGCAATGCCCAAAGCGTTCGACCTCGGCAACCCGCGCGTGATGACCTCGCGCGAAGCGTTGGAGATTGAGGACATTCCGTCCGACCTCCTCGTGGTGGGCGGCGGTTACATCGGCATGGAGCTCGGGACCGTCTACGCGACTTTTGGGAGCAAGGTGGTGGTGGTCGAAGCGCTGGACACGATTCTCGCCGGCGCAGACACGGACCTGGTGCGTCCCATCAAGAAGTACGCCGAAACCCACTTCAAGGAAGTGCGCGTCAAGACCAAGGTCGCCAAGATGGCCACAAGCGGCAAACAGATCCAGGTAACCTTCGAATCCGAGGGACAGACCAAGACCGAGCTCTACGATCGCGTCCTGGTCTCTGTCGGCCGGGTTCCCAACTGTGCCGACATTGGCCTCGAGAATACGAAGGTGGCGCGCGACGAACGCGGGTTCATCCAGGTCAACGCGCGCCAGCAAACGGCGGAGCCGTCCATCTACGCCATCGGCGACGTTACGGGCGGGGCGCTTCTGGCGCACAAAGCGGCCCGGGAAGCTCGAGTGGCCGTGGATGTGATCACGGGGGAATACACCGTGTTCGAGAACATCGTGATTCCAGCCGTGGTCTTCACGGATCCGGAGTTGGCGTGGTGCGGTTTGACCGAGTCGGAGGCCAGACAAAAGGGGCTCGAAGTCGAAATCGCCAAGTTCCCGTGGTCAGCCTCGGGACGCGCCTTGACTTTCGACCGCACCGACGGGCTCACCAAGTTGGTGGTGGAACCCGAGACGGAACGAATCCTGGGGGTTGGCATTGTGGGGTCTGGAGCCGGGGAACTGATCAGCGAAGGCGTTCTTGCGGTGGAGATGGGGGCGACGGCCCGCGACCTGGCCTCGTCGGTGCATCCGCACCCGACTCTTTCTGAGACCTTAATGGAGTGTGCGGAGGCGTTTTACGGCCATTCAACGCACGTCTACACACGGCGCCCGGCGAAGCCTGCCTGAACCAGCCTATCGGGGTTTCCCCTGGGGGTGATCGGGGCGGATTCCCGGGTTGAAAAACAGGCATGCGCCGGATAGCTCGGCTCGGTGCCGCCCTATAGCTTGAGGCGATGCTTTAGACGATCGCCGCCATTTTGCTGGCGCTTTAACTCTGGGGTTTAGCGAACGCCCAGACGCTGGCGGGTTTTCTTCATGTCCTGCTGGTGGGCGCGGTTGTGCTCGTGCGCTTCAATCTGGTTGTGGGACTCTGGCCGCTCTTGAGGGCTGTTCTCCTTTGGGAAAATGAGCTACAATCCTGCTTAGCGGGGCGCTTGGGCGCCTCGTGGAAGGCACGGATCAACGCCTTCAATCGGCGAATCGAAGAACGCAAGAGAGAAAGCGATACTTATGGATTTACCCAGTGACAACAACGCAGAGCAAGCGGCAGGGGACGCGGCGGCTGCGGCCACTCAAGGTGTGACCGAGAGCCTGGACCAGGGAAGGCAAGCCCTGGCCGACATGCAGGCAGTCCTGACGGAGCGGACGCGCGAATGCCTTCAATCGACCGAGAGGTATGTGCGCCAGAACCCCTGGCAGGCCATGGGTCTTGCCGCAGGAGCTGGATTGGTGATCGGTTTGTTAATGGGGCGCCGCTAGATCTGCAAGGCTATGCCAACCCCGGAGCGTCGCGCGGAACCGCAGCCGTCCCTGAGCCTGTTGCAGTCGCTCAAGGCCTATTTCGCCGCCTGGGTGGATTTGCTGGCCGTCCGGGTCGAGCTGCTGTCCACGGAGCTCGAGGAGGAAAAACAGCGTGTCCAGCAGTTGTTGATCCTTGCGGTGGCGGCGGCAGTTTGCCTGGCCTTTGGAGCGCTTCTTATGACCCTGCTTGTGGTGGTGGTCTTTTGGGAAACGGATTACCGGTTGGCGGTGCTGGGAGCGTTTGCCTTGCTGTATCTTGCCGCCGGGGCCGTGGCCGCGGTGCTCGCGGCACGCAAGTCAAAAACCCGGCCCAAGCTGCTATCGGCGACCCTCGGGGAGTTGGCGAAAGACTGCCAGCGCCTGACGTCTTAACGTGAGTGCAAGCCTTGAATCCTTGGCCGCGCGACGCGCCCAGCTGATTTCGCGCGCGGAAGTCCAGCGTCGGGAACTGGCGTCCTGCCACCGGCAGGTCGTGGCACCGGTTCAGTTGACGGGTTCGGTAGTCGGGTTGGTCAGCAGCCTCCGGCACTCGCCGCTGTTCATCACCGCCGTGGCGGCGATCCTGTTGCGGACGCGCTGGGGGAAACTGGCGCTGGTGCCCAAATTGGCGTGGCGTGGCTGGAAAGTGCTGCGGTTTCTCCGCAGGTTGGGGCGGTAGGCTCCGCACCGGGCGCGGCCCCGTGCGAGGCATTGTTCGGGAAGGGCAACTAACACTGAGGATCTATGTCAGCCAAGAAGAACAAGAGCACCATTCTCCTGGTGGATGACCATCCGATCGTCCGCCAGGGCCTCTCGGAACTGATCGATCACGAAAAGGATCTGTCCGTATGCGGCACGGCCGAGGACATCCATAAAGCTCTGGAACTCATCACGGCCCTCTCGCCGGACCTGGTCATCGTCGATATTTCGCTCAAGGGCAGCAACGGCATCGAACTGCTCAAGAACATCAAGGTTCGCTACCCCAAGCAGCCTGTGCTGATGCTCTCCATGCATGACGAATCCCTCTACGCCGTCCGTGCCTTGCGCGCGGGAGCGGCGGGCTACGTCATGAAACAGGAAGCGACCGAGAAAGTGCTGACCGCGATTCGCCAGGTGCTGAACGGCGAGATCTTTCTTAGCGAGCGGATGGAGAAGAAGATGATGCACCAGCTTGTCGGCGGGCGCGCCGCGCGGACGGGGTCGCCTCTTGAAGACCTTAGCGATCGCGAGCTGGAGGTGTTTAACCTGATCGGCCAGGGGCACGGGACCCGGCAGATCGCGGAAGAGCTCCATCTCAGCATCAAGACGATCGAGTCCCATCGCGCTCATATCAAAGAGAAGCTCAATCTCAAGAACGCGACGGAACTGGTCCAGCACGCGATTCAGTGGCGCGAGGCCTGAGACCCCGCGCCTGTCCCGTGAAGGCGCCGGTTAGCGCCACTCGTGCTTCGGATACTTGCGCTGCAGCTCGCGTTTGAGCTTGGGATATTGTTCGCGCCAGAAACTCACCAGGTCCTGGGTGACCTGGACCGGCCGCATGTTGGGCGCCAGGATATGCACCACCAGCCCCACCTTGTTGGAGGCAATCTTCGGCTTGGACTTGATGCCAAACAGCTCCTGGATGCGCATTTCGATATACGGCGGAGCATCCGGCAGGTAATGGATTTTCGGCGTGCGTCCGTTCGGGAACGTGAAACGTTCCGGAGCGTGCTTGTCGAGCAATTCGCGCTGCTGCGCCGAGAGCCAGGACTGCACCACAGGCTTGACCTCGCGGTCTTTGATCTCCTTGTAGGATACCGCCCCTTCGCAGATCTGCTCGATCAGGTGACCCCGGTCTTCCGGGCGAAGCGGGGAGAGCTCAAGTTCGGGGCACCATTGGCTCAGCAGGTTAAGCCGCAGGATCCATTGCTCAACGCTGTCGTCCCAATTCCGCAACGTGAGGCGCTTTTGAACCACTTCGGCGGCAAGCAGGCGGGAAGCCTCCACCACGGGGGGACGGTCTGTCTGGCGGGTTTCGACCACCAGGTCTCGAAAGCGAACCTGCTCCTCAGCAAGCACCCTCCGGGCCATGCTGTCGAAATGAACCCGCGACTCGGTCCGGATATCCTCAGGGAAAAGCTCGCGCAACCATTCCAGCTTGATCGCCGTCGCCAGCGACACAACCGTGGTCATCGTCTTGTCCGCCCCTTCCACCTCCCGGATTTCGGCGGCGACCAGGAGGGGGCTTTGCTGCACTGCGCTTTCGCGCGCCAGGTTGGCACGGCGTCCGTGGACCAATTCGCACCGGAGCGTTCCGGCATCTAAACGGCGGGCCGTCCGGTCCGAGAAGCCGATCAGCACGCATTTTTCCACCGCGTCGGCCGGCGCGGGTTCGCGGTTGACGGTGAGGCCCTCATTTTCGGCAATGCGGATGAACTGCTCGAGAAGGGGCCCCACTTGCCGGGCCGTCAAACCATGAATGCCGGCTTTGCGGCAGATCTCCTGCCGGAACTGGTTGTTCTGGGCGTACTGCCAGGCGCGCATGGCAATCCAGAAATCCGAGGTCGACTTGTGGCCGAAGAGATCGTCCCGGAATTCTTCCACGTCCTTGCCGGGGTTGCGAATGAGCAGGTCGCGTCCCTGGGTGAGCGCGGCGATCATGCAAGCCTGGTAAACCGCTTTGTGCTCCTGGGCCGCCAGGAGCATCCGCGAGTAACGGGGATGCACCGGGAATGCCAGCATCTTGCGGCCGAGGTCGGTCAAGACCGTGGGGACAGGCTCCGGGGCGGCCGCAGGGGGCTTGACCGTTTCTGCCTCACCTTCGGCCGGGGTGGCCGCGGTTTCCGGCGGCGGGGCGCTTGGAACCGGGGAGGCGCCCGTCTCCACCCGGGCCAAGGCTCCCAGGTCCACCAAAAGTTCTTCCGCGCTGGCCAGCGCCTTTTCCGAAGGCGCTTCGAGCCAACGAAACCGGCGCAGATCTTCCACGCCGGCCGCCTTCAACGTGAGCGCGACCTCCGAAAGGTCCAGCCGTTGAATCTCCGGCAGTTCATGCTCGGGCCGTTCCCAATGCTCTTGAGACGACCAAAGCCGGAGGCAACGCCCCGGTTCGGTCCGGCCGGCGCGGCCGGTTCTCTGGTCTGCCGAAGCGCGGCTGATCTTCTCGACGAGCAAGGTGTTAATCCCGCGGTTGGGATCGTGGCGGGGAATGCGCGCGAGCCCGCTGTCGATTACCAACCGGATGCCTTCGATCGTCAGCGAGGTTTCGGCGACGTTGGTGGAAACCACCACCTTGGGCTGGTCTTGCTTTGCGACGGCGGCGTCTTGG
This sequence comes from uncultured Verrucomicrobiota bacterium, assembly GCA_964578605.1. Classification (GTDB taxonomy): domain Bacteria; phylum Verrucomicrobiota; class Verrucomicrobiia; order Limisphaerales; family SIBE01; genus JAXMHN01. The sequence goes on from CAZODO010000020.1 coordinate 33,431, forward strand.
TCACTCGGCGGCAGTTCGCCATGGAGCGGGAGCAGCGCAAAGCCTCGCGATTCGGGGGTCTGCCGGATGGCTTCGATCGTCTGCTGGATCTCGTAACTGCCCGGCATGAACACCAGGACGTCGCCTTTCCCTCCGCCCTGGACATGCTGTCGGAAGGCGTCGGCGGCAAGGTCCCACACTTCGGCGTCCTTTTGTTCCGGCCGCTGTGAAACGTACTCCGTCTCCACCGGAAACGTCCGGCCCTCGGAGGTGAGGACGCTGCACGGCTCGAGGTAACGCTCGAGGAGCCCGGCATGGAGGGTGGCCGACATGACAAGGATCAAGAGGTCCGGCCGCGACCGTTCCTGGAGATCCAGGGCGCGGGCGAGGGTGATATCGCCATAGAGATGCCGTTCGTGGAACTCGTCCAGAATGATCGCTTGAATCCCCCGCAACTCGGGGTCTTGGAGCATCTGGCGAAGCAGCACGCCCTCGGTCACGTACTTGATCTTCGTGTCCGGGCCGGCCACGCGCTCAAACCGCACCTGGTACCCCACTTCTTTGCCGAGTTCGACGTTCCGTTCGCGCGCGACACGGCTTGCCAGCAGCCGGGCAGCAAGGCGCCGTGGTTGCAGGACCACCGCCTGGCCGGTGCCGAGCAATCCGTGGCCCAGCAGGATCTGCGGGACCTGGGTGGATTTGCCAGAACCTGTGGGCGCCTGCAGGACAAGGCGGTGGTTCTGTTGAAGACGCGTCACAATGGCGTCCTCAAGTTCGTAAATTGGCAATCGATCTGTCATGAACAAAGCTCTCCAAGCAAAGCACGAATCGCGCCGAAAGGCAAAGAGTCTCGCATTGCAACTTTTCCCGGCGGTTTTACCTTCTACCAGATGGAACCTGGCGCATCGGTGCGCATTGATAAATGGCTCTGGGCCGTCCGGCTCTACCGGAGCCGGTCGCTGGCTACAGCGGCTTGCAATGCTGGCCACGTAAAGATTGCGGGGCAGAATGTCAAGCCTTCCCGTGAGGTCCACGTTGGCGAAACCATCTCCGCGCTCTGTGGCCACCTCCGCCGCACCGTGCGCGTCACCGCCCTCCTAAACCAGCGCGTCGGGGCCAAACAGGTCAGTTCCTTCCTCGAAGATCAAACCCCGCCGGAAGAATACCAGCGCGCCCGCCAGGAAGCCGCCGAATCCGCCTTGCGCCTCCCGCCAGGCTTGGGGCGCCCCACAAAAAAGCTGCGCCGCCAGCTCCAGCGCATCTTTGGGCATCCAAGGACGCCCCGCGATTTGGAATCCTTCGACGGACCGGATCTGGATTAAGGCAGGAGCGCTTCGCCTTGCGGAATGAGTTGCGGCGGGGTTGCACCGGGACCGGGCTCGCGCCGGGCGCCCGCTGCAAGATCAGTCATCCTGCTGCTTGAGCTTCCCGAGCGTTCGTTCCAGGCGCCCGGTAATCTCGCTCACCAGGCCGGGTTCCTTGCCCGACTTCGCCAGCACCTGCAACTGCTCGATCAACGCGCGGCTCTCCACTCGGATCTCAGCCAGCAGTCGCTTCACCTCGTCCGTAGAGATGGCCAACTCGCACGGATCAGGCGCTTTCAGGCGGTTGAACTCCGACCGCAACTTGGCCAGCCTTTGCACTGTGTCGCTCATCGTCAGAATCGAAATTACACCGGCCTCCAGGATTTGTCTTGGCCCAGATATGACCGTTCCGGCGCCCATTGAGGTGGAGTCGGAACGCCAGGTCAAGGGAGGAATTTGGGGTGGCCGATAAGACGCGCCTCCCCCTTTGCTGCAATCGTAATCGCAATTGCAATCCCCTTGCACCCGGCCCGGCCCGTTCTTCTCAGTTTTGAGAAAGACGATTCGCCCTGGATTGCTGCTGCAGCGGCAATTTTCAGGACCTACTTTCGATGATAACATATCCTTCCTATATGGTTGCTATAGGGTTGCTGTAAGGATGCATAAATCAATCATATGAGAAACTTATAGTATCATAATATCTGGCGCGTATTCTGCTGGTGTGGTTCGCGGGTCGAGGCTGTTCCCTTCTTTCGGGTGCCCCGCAACAACGCCGGGCGCTCCCCAGGCGTTTCCCGGCACACGTCACAATGAGGTGGCGCTTTCTTCCTGAGTGTGCTTTGCTCTCCTTCAAGCCGGCTCATGAAAACGACGATCGCTCTTTCTATCCTTGTTTCCTTCGCGGCCTTTTCTGCCCTCGGACAGGAAACCCAGCCTGTGCAGGCTCCGAAAACTCAGGCGCAGAGCGCGGAGGTTCCGAGCGAGGGCAAGGCCCTGCAAACGCCAACGCAGGTGGAAGTCCAGGCGCCTCCAACGGAGACCACGAAACCGGCTGTCGCGCCGCCGGCAAGACCGGGTGCGCAGCTAAAAAAGCGCGTTTTCTACGGCGGGTTCCTTGCCGATCTGAAGCGCGCCGAACGGAAGCGCGCCTTGTTAAGCCTTCGGACACCCATCGATCCGGTCAAGGACCTGGAGAACCTTTGGTTCGATCCCGCGGCGCCGAACAAGATCCAGGGAACCGTTCTGTTCTCGATTAAATTCTGAATCGGAAAGGTGCCGGGGGGATTTCAACTGCGAATGAACGCGTCCCTTCGCGGTCAGAAAGACTTTTTCGAGGTTTGGAGTGGGCAATTCTGTTGCACTTTCGCGCGGTTTGTTGCACAAGAGTCTGCTTTTCGATTATGAGCAAGAATAAGAATGCCAACCCCAAAGCCACTGTTGAAGTCCAACTGCTCGGCCTTTTGAAGACCGTGCTGCCGAAAGCCACTCACGACCCGAAGCTCGCCACCCAGATTTACAGCGCGATCGAAAACGAACTCAAAGCCAAGGCCCGCGCCGCAGCCTTCGAAAAGTTTTGCGCCCGAGTGGAGCTGCCTGACCTGGAGCCGAAGACGGTTGCCAGCGTCCAGCAACAATTCGGCGAAGCGTTCAGCGATGGGGATGTGACGATCAAGCCCAACCGCAAGGAACAGTCGCTCGCCGTCGAAGTGGCGCTGCGGGACGGTTCGCAATGGAGCCAGGAGATCAAAGTCCGGCCGGTGGGCCCGATGGAGGATGGAGAGCCCGAAGTCGCGCTCAAGTTTGTGCCGTTCCCCGTTTCCCTTCCCGGCGACAAGGAACTCGTGTGGTTCCTGGCAAAGCGAGAGACTATGACGCCGGAGGAAGGAGGGATCGCGCTGGCCAAGGCCCAGGAGGATTTCTGGGCGTCCAAGACGGGCCAAAAGCTCATTCGCGAAAGGGTCGAACGCAGCTTCCCCGAGTTCATTTCGCGCGTCCCGGCCGGGCTCTTGGCCGAAGCGGGTCTCAAGCGCCATTACAAGACTCCCGAGCCCATCAAGATCCTTCGAGCCGAAGGCAAATGAAGGGCGCCGCGGGTGGGCGCCGGATTGTCCGCGGGGGAGGGGGAGGTGCGAGGGCGTGAATTTCGCCTTGCACCTGGCTGGCCCGATGCGAGGTTAGTGAGGACGGAAGCAGAGCTGGCGTGTGGCGTCGGCCCGGAAGCCAGGCGCAGCGCGGTTCCTGCGAGTCCCCGGGGGAAAAACCCCTGGAACAGGCAATCACTAAAGAAAGATAGTTCATTGAGCAAATCTCAACCGGCGAGGATTCATTGAGTCGATACCCTTCTCGTTCTTTTCATTCGCGGGAACCTAAATTCCGCAGAAACGGCAAAATTCGAGCCCGCGAGGTCAGAGTCCTCGACGAGAACAAACAACAGATCGGCGTCTTGCCCTTAACCGAGGCGTTGCGTCTCGCGCAGCGCAAAGGGCTGGACCTGATCGAGACGGTTCCCACGGCCACACCCCCCGTGTGCCGCATTGTCGACTACGGCAAGTTCCAGTACGAAGAGTCCAAGCGCAGCAAGGAGGTTCATAACCGGCAGTCCGCCAGCAAGATGAAGGAGCTTCAGCTGACGCCCCTGATTGATCCGCACGATTTCGAAACCAAACTTGCACGCGCCGTCGATTTCCTCTGTGAGGACATGAAAGTGCGGGTGAAACTGCGCTTTCGCGGCCGGCAGAAGGCGCATAAGGAAATCGGATTTGAGATTGTCAACCGCTTTGTCGAAGCGACCGCCCTCTATGGCCACGCGGACGCCCCGCCCAAAATGCTCGGCGACCGGGATCTGAACGTGATCATTAGTCCTCTCCCGCGGGAGCGCCGGGCGAAACATCCCCGGGCAACGCAGGCCGCGCCTGCAGCGGCCCCAGCGAGTTGAGCGCCACCCCGGGAGCGCCTCTTGCCCAACCGCGGTCCTGCACCAGTCCGACGGCGTGCTGGATCAGTTCGCTGGCATTTCTCAAACCGAGCTTCTCCCGGACGTGGGCCCGGTGGCTTTCAACCGTTTTGACACTCAAGCAGAGCAGCGAGGCGATCTCGCGCGTGCTCTTGCCCTGGCCGATCATTCGAAAGACTTCCAACTCCCGATCCGAGAGCGCTTCCACCGGGTCTGGCGCGGGAGAAGCGCCGCGTCGCGCGAAGAGGTTGACCAGGCGCCGTTCCATGCGAGGACTGACGTGGATTTCGCCCCTGAGCACCGAGCGGATTGCTATCAGCAGGCACTCGGTGGTCTCTTGCTTCATGACGTATCCAGAGGCTCCAGCCCGAATCGCCCGGGCGGCATGGAGTGATTCTTCGTGCACCGACAGGATAAGCACCACGAGGTTGGGTTGGCGCGCCTTCATGAGCTTGATCAACTCCAGCCCGTTGCGGCCATGCAGACTGAGGTCCAAAAGCACCAACGCGGGTTTGAGGGCCTCCGCCATCTCCAGGGCAGAGCTGCAATCGTGCGCAATGCCGCAGACGGCCAGATCCTTCTCGTAATTGAGGATCGCGGCGATCGCACTGCCCACGATAGGATGATCATCGACGACCAGCACGCGGTGCTTTTCGGCTGCCCTGTGCCTTCGCCCTTGACTTTGGCTCCGTTCCCCTGGTGGTTGCATAACATTCACCCACCCCGCTCATTCCTGGCGGCAGCCGTCGTATTCCGATAACGTCCCGTTCTCCAACGCCAGCGGCTGTAAGGTAGGCCAGTTCCGCTCTGGAAGTCAACACGCGCCCTCTCTCCCGGGAGAACGCGCCGTGACGCGACACAGCCGCTATTTACTTCGGAGCCGGAGTGGTTTACCGTGAGGGCGTGAACGTCAGGGCTGCGAACGTAGCTGTCCTCTTATTCGACGACGTCGAAGTCCTGAATTTCGCGGGTCCGCTTCAAGTCTTTTCCGCCACCAAGCTTCCCGACGAACCAGCCCCCTTTCATGTGTTTACGTGCGCGGAGAAGACGGGGGCCGTCTGGTCGCAAAACCTGCTGAGCGTGAACCCGCAGTACCCTCTCTATAATTGTCCGGCGCCGGACGTCTTGATCATCCCGGGCGGCTGGGGAATTCGCGAACAGCTCGCCAATAGGTGCCTGCTTCGCTGGCTCCAGAAAACGGCGCCCCGTTGTGAAATCGTTCTTTCGGTATGCACCGGGGCCCTTCTGTTGGCCAAGGCGGGTTTGCTGGAGGGGTTAAGTGTGACCACGCATCACGAAGCCATCGACCTGCTGCGCGAACTCGCGCCGGGCAGCCACGTGCGGCGCCTGGAGAGAATTGTCGATAATGGGCAATTCGTCATCGCGGCGGGGATTTCCGCCGGGATCGATGCTTCGCTCCACGTGGTGGCCCGGCTCCTGGGCGAACCGGTGGCAACGGCCACCGCCGAGTACATGGAGCACTCCTGGCGCCGGGCCGTCGCGGCACGCGACGCCTGAAAGACGGAATGCTGTGACCGTCTCGTTTCCGGTTCGGGGCCTTCATCCAATTTCGCCGTTTCCCATTCGGAGCCTTCGGCTATGTTCGTCCTGTGCAAACGATGGCTGGCCAACTGGAGAATCTGCCCGTGCTCAACCAGGTGGCTGTGCCGGATTTGTGGCAACAGCAAGCGGTGGCGGCTTTGCGTCAGGGAAAGGACGTCGTCGTCCAGGCACCCACCGGCGCGGGCAAGACCCTCATTTTCGAGCTCTGGTCCAATCGTGGGAAGAACCGTGGCCAGGCGATTTATACGGTCCCGACCCGCGCCCTGGCCAACGATAAACTGGCCGAGTGGCGCGCCTGCGGTTGGAATGCAGGAATAGCGACCGGGGACCTTTCGGATAACCTGGAGGCGCCTGTCATTGTCGCAACTCTGGAGACGCAGAAGACGCGCCTGATTCAGGGCGAAGGCCCCACCTTGCTGGTGGTGGACGAATACCAGATGATTGGCGATTCCGATCGTGGTTTGAATTACGAACTCGCCCTGGCGCTTGCCCCTCGGGAAACCCAGCTTCTTCTCCTCAGTGGCAGTGTCGCCAACCCGCAAGACGTCGTGAAATGGCTGCGCCGGCTCGGCCGCGACGCCGTCCTGATCCGCCATGATATCCGCCCCGTTCCCCTCGAGGAAGTTCATGGAAACCAGCTCAGTTTCCATGTGCCTTCGGATATTCGGGGGTACTGGCCCCGGTTGGTGGCGAAAGCGCTGGCAGAAGACCTGGGGCCCGTCCTGATCTTCGCGCCGCGCCGCCAGGCGGCCGAGGCAATGGCCGCGGAATTGGCCCGGTATCTGCCGACGCCCAATCCTCTGGCGCTGAGTGTTGACCAAAAGCTGATCGTTGGCGAACACCTGGCCAAGCTGCTCAAGAGCCGCATCGCTTATCACCATAGCGGCCTGAGCTACGGCGCGCGGGCGGGGGTGATCGAACCGCTCGCCAAAGCCGGGCAACTCCGCGTCGTCGTGGCGACGATGGGGCTGGCGGCGGGCATCAACTTCTCGTTGCGCAGCGTGGCCCTGGCGGGAACGTCGTATCGCCGGGATTATGTCGAACAACCGCTCCGGGCAGACGAAATCCTCCAGATGTTCGGAAGGGCAGGGCGTCGCGGCTTGGACGAGATGGGATACGTCCTGGTGACGGCGAACGAGATCCGCTTGCTGGATGCCCATGCGGGCCAGCTATCCCGGGGCGGACTGGTCGACTGGAGTGCCTTGCTCAGCCTGATGGCCGCCGCGGCCGATCACGGGCGCAACTCTTTTGCCGAAGCGGTGCGCGTGCAGGCACGCCTCTTCACGACCAAGCCGATCTTCCTCGGGGTGGAAGAGTCCATGAAGCACCCGAATGTTCCGTGCGGTCTGCATACAGATGCGGAACGGGCCAGGCACGTCCGGAAACGAGTGCGGCAGATGTTGAACAGCCGCGGGGAATGGGAGGCTTATCCGGCGCCTTCCCCGGTTCGCGTCGGGGATGTTCAAGCGGTCAAGCTTGCGCACGCCACCCAGCCGGCGGCTCCCGCCAGTCATAATGGTGCGCCCGAATCCCCGGCCCACGCGCCGTCCGTGACCTACTCCCCGGTCTTGTCCGAACCGAGCGCCTTGGAGAAGGTCGGCACCGGCGAATTGTGCGTCATCTCCGAAAGCGGCAGCACCCGAGTTTATGGCAGATCCATCACCGTGGCGGATCTCTTGAATGACGACCGGGTTTACCTGGCGAAATGGACCCGGCGCCTGACCAACTGGAACGGGCGCCAGGCGTCTGTTGAAGTCTGGAACACGCGGATTGCGCCGCTTCTCGAAACCAAACTGGCGGCCCAGCGGCTGCCGGTCGTCCGGTTCAAGACCTTGCCACAGAAGATTGTGGCGCAGGTCAGCCTGGCGGAGCAGACCCTGCGCGTCCCCGTGGACTCGCACGGCGCGGCGCTCTGGCGGCCTGTGGAACGCGACGTTCTGCCGTCGGATTGCGCCCGGTGTTCCCTCGTGCCGGTCTGCCGCCAGTTGGCCACCACGACAGGCACCGCCCTTCTCTGGCGGCGTTTGAGACTGGTGGACGCCGCGGGGGTTCCGACTCGGCGTGGCCGGGTGGTCAGCTTCTTTGCGCAGGGGGACGGTTTGGCCATCGCGGCCGGGTTGGAGGACGAGGCCTACGCGATCGGCGACATGGTCTATGATCTCGCGAATCTCGATGCCGGCTTCCGATTCTGTGGCGACGACAACCGGTGGGCGGGGCGTTTGGCCATGGCGTGCCAGGCGGCTTACGGTCTGCTCTCGGTGCCGGGCTATCTGGAGAATGGCCTGCCGCCCAAGTATGGCGCCGGGGCCGAGCAGATCGTTGCCAGCGTCCACAAGAACCCGCTCAATAAGCAGCAGTGGATTTCCGGATTGCTCGGCGCCGGGGATATCGACCGGATCATCATCGAATGGCGCAGCCTCCTCCGGCGAATCGTCCATTCGCCCGACCTGGATTGGGCGCGCTGGCGGGAACTGCAGGAATCGGCCAGAGCCGCCCTGAACGAGACGGAATCGCCGACCCTGGTTCAATTGCCGCCGCTCGAGTTTCACCAGACGCGCCGTGTGGATCATCGTCTCATTTTGCGAAGGCATTAACTCCCAGGAAGGCAGGGCCGGACTCGCCTTGTAAAAAAGTCGCTGTTTAAATAAGAATGATTGGCGAACAGCCCAATTTTCCGTAAACATTGCTGAAATCCGGATTTTGAACTGACGAGACTGAACTCATGAAAGCTTATTCAGCCCAGGACATACGTAACTTTGCAATTGTCGGCCACGCCACGTCGGGCAAAACCATGCTGAGCGAATCGATGCTCGCGTGCGCCGGCGTGATCAACCGATTGGGCAGCATCAATAATGGGAGCACCGTTTCCGATCACCACGAGAGCGAGCGCGACCACAAGATCTCGATCCACGCTTCCCTTCTCAATGCCGAGTGGCAGGGCAAGAAGTTCAACATCATCGATACCCCGGGATACCTCGATTTCATTAGCGAAAGCCTGGCGGCGCTGCATGTGGGCGATCTGGCCGTGATTGTTGTGCATGCCAACCACGGGGTGGGCGTGGGCACTGACCAGGTCTGGAGGTACGCGACCGGCTATGGCATTCCCAAGGTGTTCGTCATCAACGCGGCCGATAAGGAACACACGGATTTCGATGCCACCCTCGCCCAGGTTCGGTCGCGGTTCGGGGACAGGGTCTTTCCCATGTCCCTGCCCATCAATGCCGGCCCTGGCTTCAACCAGGTGCTTGATGTGATGCGCGGCGAAGTGCTCACCTTCGCGGGCGATAGCACCGGCCAGTTCAAAGCCGAGCCTGCCACGGGCGCTTTGAAAGAAAAGGTCGAGGGCCTGCACAAACAGCTTATCGAGTTCGTCGCCGAATCCGACGACGCGCTCCTGGAGAAGTTCTTCGAGCAAGGCAGCCTGTCCGAAGCCGAACTGCGCGCCGGCGTGCATCGCGCCGTCCAAAGCCAGACGATTATCCCGCTGTTCGTCACCTCGGCCGAGACCAACATCGGCGTGTCGCGCCTGATGGATTTTATCGCGGAGTTCGGGGCATCGCCGGCTGATCGCGAGAAGGTCCTCGCCGTGGATGCGAATGGAGCCGAAACGGAGGTCAAGCTGACCGACTCCGACCCAGTCCTTTACGTTTTCAAGACCCTGAGCGAAGGCCAGGCGGGTGATCTGTCCTACTTCCGCCTGTACTCGGGTTCCGTCCGCATGGGCATGGATCTCTTCAATAGCGGCCGCAAGATGACGGAACGCTTTGGACAGATCTACATCATGAATGGCAAGGCGCGCATCCCGGTGGAAACGCTCAACGCCGGCGATATCGGTTCGGTCGTCAAGCTGAGAGATACCCACACCGGCAATACGCTCTGTGGCGGCAAGCGCGGGGTCTCCCTGACCAAGGTCAAGTATCCCAAGCCGAACATTCACGCCGCACTCAAGCTCAAGTCCAAGGGCGAAGAAGACAAAGTGGCGGTGGGTTTGGCCACGTTGCACGAGGAAGATCCAACCTTCCTTTACCATGTCGACTCCGAATTGCACCAGACGGTGATTTCCGGCCAGGGCGAACTGCATCTGCAGGTCATCTCCGAACGCCTCAAACGCCGTTACCGGATCGATTTCGAGCTCGTCCAGCCAAAGATCCCCTTCCGCGAAACAATCAAGGGCAGGGCCGAATCCAAGTATCGGCACAAAAAACAAACGGGCGGCGCCGGGCAGTTCGCCGAGGTCTGGATGCGTATCGAACCGAAACAGCGGAATACAGACGTCGAGTTCACTCAGTCCCTCACGGGCCAGAATGTCGACCGGGTCTTCGTGCCCTCCGTGGAAAAGGGCGTCATGGCTGCCTGCCAGGAAGGGGTCGTGGCCGGATACCGCATCGTCGATGTCAAGATCGACTTCTATGACGGCAAGATGCATCCCGTCGACTCCAAAGACATCGCCTTCCAAATCGCGGGCAAAGAAGCCTTCCGTGAGGCGTTTCTGAACGCCAAACCCTGCTTGCTCGAGCCCATCCACGACATCGAAATCAAGATGCCGGAAGAATGCATGGGCAATGTCATCGGCGACCTTTCCAGCCGCCGCGGCAAAATCCTCGGCATGGATTCCTCGGACGGGTTCCAGTCCGTCAAAGCCAAAGTCCCCGCCATGGAATTGTACCGATACTCCAGCGTGCTGCGCTCCCTGACCGGCGGACGCGGCATCCATACGGAGGAGTTCAGCCATTACGAGGAAATGCCGCGCGAAATGGAGCAAAAGGTCATCGCTGAAAGCAAGAAAGCCAAGGAAGACGCGGCTAAAGCCTGATCCGCCCCCCATCGACCGCGATTTGTCGCACAGTTTGGTGACAAGTTGTCACCAACTGGGCGGGAGGATGTGCTTTGGCTCGAGTTCGACCCCGCAGGCATGATTGCTGACAAAGAGTCATCAACATCGTAAGTTACTGGTCAGCAGTGGCTAATGGCGAAAATCGGGTTTTCGCTATGCTGAAACTCGGTGATCCCCGTCCACCTGGGACATTGTCAATGAACTAAGTTGACTAATAGAGGCGGCCAGCCATAAGTTCCGACTGGATGAAGACCATATCGACGCATGATGCCAAGACCCATCTCTCCCGCTATCTGGCTGCAGTCGAATCCGGCGAGGAATTCCTGATTGCGCGGGGCAAGTGTCCGATCGCCCGGCTGTCTCCGCTCGAACGGCGTGAGCATTCGGCGCGGCCGAAAGTAGGCCGGATGATCAGCGCGCCTTTTCATGTGCCCCTCGAGGCTTTGGCACCTTTGACCGAGGAAGAACTCAAGGAATGGGGCTTGTGAACCTCCTTCTGGACACTTGCGCTTTTCTCTGGCTGGCGGCCGATCCCGATCAGCTGTCTGCTCCGGCGCGAACGGCCCTGGATGACGAACTGAATCGCCTCTTTCTTAGCGACGTCACCGTTTGGGAGATCGTGCTCAAGCACCAGACGGGCAAGCTACCCATGCCGGAAATCCCGCGGACCTGGATCCCTAAACAGTTAGCCTTTTTCGATTTGCGGCACCAGCCGATCGACTTCGAGTCCCTCTTCCGAAGCGGTGAGTTACCCGCAATCCACCGAGACCCGTTCGATCGTCTGCTGTGTGCGCAGGCAATGACGCATGGACTCACCGTGTTGACGCCAGACCCGTCGTTTCAAATGTTGGGGGCCGCCATCTTGTGGTAGACTTCGCACAGGTGGGGCCGATTCTGGATGAAGCCATCAACCGATTGGCCCCGGAGGACCAGAGCGCCATCTTGCTTCGGTCCTTCGAGCAATTCGACTTCTCGTCAGTGGGCGAGGCACTCGGCAGCACGGAAGAGGCGGCGTTCGATTTCTCGCTGTTTTCAGTGGAGACTGCTCTCTCGCTTCAGGCCAACGGCCTCAATGGCTCAGCGATCCCAGTCGAGGTTCACCCGTAGATCACCCGTAGATCACCCGTAGTTCACCCGTTCGGCAACGGGTCATCTACGGGTGATCTACGGGGCATCACCGGTTCATCCGCGGAAGCGGTTGGCAGGTGTCGATGATTGCACTGGGCACACCAGGACTGCTACTGTCGCGCGCAGAATATGGCTTGCCGAGCAGATGCACCGTGCGAAATCCGGATTGTGTGGCCGTGTTGGCGGGCTGGCATCCTTCTTCTTTTCGGTGCGGCATTGCTCCAACTGGCCGGATGCGGGAAAGGGCCAGGGGATAGCCCCGGTCCTTCGTCTTCGACCGTAAAGTCACCTGTCGCTTCCGCTGCAGCCGGCGAGGGGGCCTTGTTCGAGGACGTCACGACCCAGGCCGGGGTTGATTTCGTGCATCAACTGGCCGACGCCAAACTGGACAACATCATGGAGTCGGACGGAGCGGGCGGCGTGTGCCTCGATTACGACCAGGACGGCTTCCTGGATATCTACCTTGTGAACTCTGGGCCTGCCCCGGTGCTGTCAGATGCTCCGCCGGGGACGCCCCGCTGGCCCAACCGCCTTTACCGAAACCGAGGCAAGGGCACCTTCGAAGACGCTACCCAGCGCGCCGGGGTGGGGGGGCGGGGGTTCGGCACGACGGCCGCCGCGGCCGACTACGACAATGACGGCTTTCCCGATCTGCTGGTCGTCAACTTCGACGGCTTGATCCTTTACCATAACGAAGGCAACGGCACGTTTGCCGACTTGACAGAGAAGTCAGGGCTGCACTCCAAGGGCCCAGGCATCTCGGCGACCTTTCTGGACATCGAGAACGACGGGTATCTCGACATCTTTGTGGCCAACTACCTGCGCTTTGATCCGGCGATCAAGAACCCGCCCGGCACGAAAGCGCCTTATCCCGGCCCGCTTTCTTACGAGGCAGAGTTCAATCTGCTCTTTCGGAACCGGGGGGATGGCACATTCGAGGACGTCAGCGAACGCGCGGGCATTCGTGTGCCGGGACACCGGGCGATGTCGGTTGCGGCGTTGGATTACGACTTGGATGGCGACCAGGACCTTTACGTGTCGAACGACGGCACGGCCAACCTGCTTTTGGCCAACGATGGCAAAGGGCAATTCTCAGATGTCGCACTGCTGGCGGGTGTCGGCTTCAACCAATTTGGCGCCGCAGACGGTTCGATGGGAGCGGCCATCGGCGATTGCAACGGGGATGGCTGGCCGGACCTGTTCGTCACCCGATTTGGGAAAGCGTCGCTTTACATCAATTCGCCGCAGGCCTTTTTCGAAGACCGCGTCCAGCCGGCGGGGATTCTCCAGCGATCATCCCAGTTCACCGGATGGGGCGGCAACTTCCTGGACTTCGATAACAACGGGACGCTCGACTTGTTCATCGCCAATGGCGATCCGCATTTCCTGAGGGGAATGCCCCCGCTTCTCTTCGAGAATACGGGCGGGGCGAATTTCGTCGATGCGTCCTCCAAGGGCGGCTCGCTCTTCAAAAAGGCATTCAACGCGCGCGGCAGTGCCGCGCTGGACTTTGACAATGACGGCCGGATGGACCTCCTCATGACCACGCTGGCGGGACCGGCCGTTTTGTGGCGGAATTCAGGCGTGAGTTCGAATCATTGGCTGACCTTGACGCTGGAAGGCTCGCGCGCCAACCGGGACGGGTTCGGTGCGTTGGTGACCGTCCAGTCCGGCGCGTTGACCCAGCACGCGCAGGCCCGATGCCCCAGCAGCTATGTCACTCAGCAGGATGGGCGGCTGCATTTTGGCTTGGGCTCGCGTGCCATGGCAGAGCGCGTGAGCGTCCGTTGGCCGGGGGGGCAAACGTCGGCGCTGACCAACGTCGCGGCAGACCAAATCTTGCGCGTGGTCGAACCGGGAGAATCCCGCTGGCGAGGCACCCGGCGATAAACAGGTGAGAGAAAGGCGTTATGAGCATCGTCTCTTTTTTCAAGGGCCTTGGGCGCTGGATCGCGGTGGCAGCCGCCGTGGCGGTCGTTGCCCGCACGGCTGCGGCGCAGCCAGCGAACCCGTCCCCGCAGGTGGTATCCGAGATGAACCGGGGCGTCAGCCTGATGGGCCAATACCAGTATGGCGAAGCGGCGAAGGCCTTTGAGCAGGTCCTCAAGCAAGCGCCCAATCTTCTCGAGGCGCGCATCAACCTCGCCATCGCGCTGTTCAATCGCAACGGCCAGGAAGATCTCGCCGCGGCCGAGCGAGCGCTGACGGAAGTCCTCGCGAAAGAACCCGGCAACCTTCGCGCCCTCTACTTCCAGGCCATCGTTCTCCAGCACGTGGGCAAAGCCGATGAAGCCATTCCGAACCTAAAGGCCGTGTTGAAGCAGCGGCCGAACGATGGCGCCGCCTGGTATCTGCTGGCGCTCTGCAAACAGCGGGTGGGGCAGCCCGCTGAACAGGAATTCCTGAAAGCCATCGAATTTCGCCCTTACCTTTTCTCCGCCTACTACCAGCTTTACCAGGCGTCGATGCGCGCCGGCCGGCAGGCGCAGGGACTCCAGTATGTGGAGCGCTTCAAGACCCTTCGCGAAAGCCCCTTGGGCGAATCGTTGGAATTCCCGCAGTACAATCAAATGGGCGACCTGGCGCTGGCGCTTCCTGTTCCTGCCAGCCGCGTCCCGCCGGTGTCGACGAGCCACTATCAACTCGGGGCGGGTCAGGTTGTCTTTGCGTGGTCTGGCGGGGCGTCGCCTGATGCTGCCGGCGCCGGTTGGCTGAGCGGTGCTGCGGCCGGCGACCTGAACCAGGATGGGGTGCCGGATCTTTTGGTGTCGCTGGGGTCGCCCGGCCGGCTGGTGTTCTTGAAAGGCGCCAACGGCGCTTTCACCGACGCCACGCCCAACTCGGGCCTCGAGCACGTCGCAAACGTTCTGAGTTGTGCGATTGGCGACTTCGACAACGACGAGAAACCCGACCTGTGCGTCATCACGTCGAATGGCCCGCGCTTTTTCAGGAACGCCGGGGATGGCAAGTTCGCCGATGTCACGTCCATAACCGGCGTCGGGGCGGGTTCCACATCCAGCCGCAGCGGCCTGTTTCTTGATGCCGATCACGACGGCGACCTGGACGTCTTCATTTGCGATCGCACCGCCAATCAGCTTTGGAACAATAACGGCAACGGTTCCTTCACGAATCTCGCCACCAACGCAAGCGTCGCCTGTCTTGACGCCGGCTCGATCCAGGTCCTTCCCGGTGACATCGATGACGACCGCGATATGGATCTCGTGATCCTGCGCCAAGGGGCGGCGGCGAGGGTGTTTCTCAACGATCTGCTCGGCCAATACCGCGAACTCGACGGCGTCAGCGCCGAGCTGCGCGGCGATGCGGGTGGCGCGCTGCAGGACTTCAATGGCGACGGGTTGCTGGACCTTGTGCTGCTCGGGGGGGCTCCCGCGCACCTCCAACTCTGGGTCGGCCATGGACAAGGGAAGTTCCAACTGAGCGCAGCGCTGGCTGAGGCCAGTCAAACGCTGGAATCCTGGGGCCCGCTCACAGGCCTTCGGGTGTCTGACATCGATCTCGATGGCGACCCGGATATCGTCTGCGCGGCCACTCATCTTCATTTCCTCCTCAACGACGGACAAGGCCGCTTCGTCCTCCAGGCGCAGGTCTGGAAGTCCGGCAACGGTAGTCCCCTCGCCGGCTTTGAAATGCTCGATCTCAACGCCGATTTCGTCTCCGACCTGGTTCTGCTGCAGCGCGGCGAAAGCAACCGAGTCGAGATTGTGCCGGGCGCGCTAACGCCTCCTTCCACAGCGCTCGCGGTGCAGCCGACGGGCGTCCGGGGCCGGGACGGGCGCACGCGGAGCCCGGCGAGCGGCTATGGCGTCAAAGCCAGGATACGAGCCGGTCTGCGCGAGCAGTTGGCCGTCTACACCGGCCAATCCGGAGGACCAAACCAATCCTCGCTGCCTTGGGTTGCGGGGTTGGGCGGCGCTGCGAAAGCGGATTACATCCAGATCGCCTGGCCCGACGGCGTGGCGCAGGTCGAGATCGCGCTTGCCGCCGGTCAAACTCACAAGATCGCCGAACTGCAACGCAAGATTTCCAGTTGCCCCGTGCTCTTTGCATGGAACGGGACGCGCTTTGCGTTCATCACCGATTTTGCCGGGGTGGGCGGACTGGGGTATTACCAGGCCCCGGGCGAATCCACTCCACCGCAAGTGCTGGAACACGTCAAGCTCGAGCCGGACCAGCTCGCGCCGCGAAACGGGTTGTACGAACTGCGGGTCACCGAACCGATGGAGGAATCGGCTTACGTCGATCGCCTGGAGTTGCTGGCGATCGATCATCCGGCGGGCAGCGCGGTTTATCCGGACGAGCGGCTCGCCATTACCGGTCCCGCTCCCACCCACGAACTCGTCTACGTTACCGAGCCGGTGTTGCCGTTGCATGCGCGCGATCCGAAGGGCGGCGATTGCACAACGAACCTCGCCCGGGTCGATCGCATCTACGCCTACGAACCTGCCTTGGACCGCCGGTACGTGGGGTTCTGTGAGCCGCACACGCTGGAATTGGACTTTGGGGACCGGCTCCGAGCTTTTGACACTGCGAGCCGCGTCTTCCTGTTCATCAAGGGCTACATTGAATACCCCTATTCCCAAACGGTATATGCCGCCAGCCAGTCCAAGGTCGGTTGGGAACCGATCCGGATCGACGCCGAGGACGCTTCCGGACAATGGCGGACCCTCGAGCCTGACGCTGGCGTCCCCGGGGGCATGGACCGGATGATGGCTGTCGATCTGTCGGGCAAAGTGCGCGCCGGCACGCGCAAGCTCAGGTTGACGACGAACCTGGAAGTCTTTTACGACCAGGTGTTCCTGGCCCGCACGACAAGCGCGGCAAGTCTAACGGTTCAAAGCGTCCCTCTGAAGCAAGCGACCCTGCGGTATCTCGGTTTTCCGCGTGAATTCTCGCCGGACGGCCGGTTGCCGCTGCTTTACGACTACGATTTGTGCGACGCCACGGCGCCGTTCCATCGGCTGAAAGGCGCCTATACGCGCTACGGGCCGGTGGAGGAACTCCTTGGCGGCTTCGACGACCGCTACGTCCTGGTGGGGCCGGGCGACGAAATCGCGCTCGAGTTCGATGCCACCGCCCTGCGGCCGGCGCCGCCCGGTCACCTGCGCAGTTTCGTCCTGGTTTCGCACGCTTACTGCAAGGATATGGATCTTTATACGGCCGCGCCCCAGACGCTGGCCCCTCTGCCATTTAGAGGCATGAGCCGCTATCCGTATCCCTCCCCCGAGCGATACCCGGCCACCGAAGCGCACCAGGTCTTCCAGCAAACCTATAATACCCGCATCCTCGAGTAAGAGCCGCCTGCCAGAACGTCATGAGATACGCTGTCGCCGCCTGCCAGACCGATTTCCCGTGTTCCACGGATCGGGGCGAGATCGCCAGCCGTGTGGATCGGATGCTCGCTATGATCGATGGTGCGGTCGCAGGTTATCGACCGTTCTTTCCCGTGAGGCTGGCGGTTTTCCCTGAGTTTGCCCACGCCGCGCCGATCTACCCGACCGTCGCCGAACTGCGGGAGAAGCTGGCCATTGAGGTGCCCAATGAACATACCGAGCGGTATGCCGCCCGGGCGCGGGCACTTGGCATCTATATCCAGACGGGCACGTTCATCGAGTTCGATCCGGCCTGGCCGGGCGTCTTGTTTAACACCACCTGCCTGGTCGGGCCGGAAGGTCTGCTCTACAAATTCAGGAAGGTGAACCCCTGGCTTCCTTGGGAAGTCCATGCCAGCCCGCACGATGTGCCAGGCTATCATGAGGAGTTATTTCCGGTTGCGCGCACCGAAATTGGCGTGCTCGGCTGTGCGATCTGCTACGACTGGCTTTTTCCCGAAGCGATTCGCCAGCTTGCGTTCAAGGGCGCGGAAGTGCTCATCCGCGTCTCCGCTTACATGGATCCCTGGGGCGCCACGCCGCCCATGGACTGGTGGACCGTGGTGAACCGGTGTCGCGCTTTGGAAAACATGGCCTTTGTGGTCGCTTCCAACCAGGGAGCGAGTCTCCGCCATTACGGGCCGTTTTCGTGGCCAGGGGGAAGCATGGTGGTCGATTTCGACGGCCGCATCTTGTCTCAAGCCGATCCAGGTCCGGGTGAGAAGGTCGTGGTCGCCGAAATTGACCTTGGCGCGCTTCGCGAAGCCCGTGCGCGAAGGCTCGGCCACAATCCCTTGGCGCACCTGCGGCGTGAAGCCTACGAAGCGGCTCCCTGGGGGTACCCTGCGGGGAGCTTTCTCTCGGCCAAAGATCCGCAAGGCGATCGGACCGTTGCCGCGAACGAAGCAGTGATTCGCCAGGGGCTCTCCTGCTTGTGAACGCTACAAAGCTTTGACGCGGTGGCGCTCCAACTTCTAAGCTCCCGCATGCTCGCGAAATCCGCCGCCCTCCTCGGCTTCGCGGCCGTCTCCACGCTCGCGGACAGCATCGGATTTAGCCGGATGGGGGATCCCTGGAGTTTCACTTCCGCCGCGGCGATTACCGGGGCGGACGCACGCCAGTGGAGCCAGCCGGCTTTCAACGACAGCGCATGGACCCAGGCGCGCTCCGGGTTTAGCGCGGGGTATTCTTCGGGGGAAGCCACCCTTCTCCCAACCTCAACTCCTGGAATGGCCATGCTCTTTCGGCGCACCTTCGAACTCAGCGCCCCGGAATCGGTGAAATGGCTGACGTTGCGGATCGATTACAGCCACGCGTTTGTCGCCTACCTGAATGGAAAAGAGGTCGCCAGGCGAAACCTGGAAGGTGCGCCTGGAACCGAAGTCCCGTTCACGGCAGGCGCCACCAATTACCATTCGCGCGACGAGCCGGAGGAGATCGACCTGACTCCTGCCGCGTCGGAATTGCGGCAGGGAACCAACGTGTTGGCCGTGCAACTGCATGCGCACACGAATTGGTTCGCGCTCTGTCTCTCGGCCGAGTTGCTGGCCAACTTTACGCGGGGGCCTTTCATTCAGAACCTGTCCAGCAACCACGTGCAGATCATCTGGCGAACGCCAGTGCCTTCTGACACCCGGGTTTTCTACGGCACCAACGTCGCTTCGCGAGCCGAGTTTTACGATCCTCGCCCGGCAACCACGCACGTGGCAACTCTCACTGGCTTGGAGCCGGACACCGCTTACACCTATGAGGTTCGAAGTGCTGTGGAGGGAAAGGAAGTGGTGTTCGGGCCGGCGACCTTTCACACCTTCAAACCGGCTGGGCCGCTAAGCTTCGTGGTTCTCGGCGACGGCGGTTGGAATTCCCTGGCCCAATATGACATCGCCGAAGTGATCCGCGGGACCCGCCCGGACCTGGTTGTGCAGACCGGCGATAATGTTTACCCCAGCTTCACCGATCGCCTTGCGGACCCGCACTGGTTCAGCGTTTACCAGCCGCACATGGCGGAGACGCCCTTTTACTTCGCGTTGGGGAACCATGACCTTTATTCCGGGGTGAGGCACTACCTGGAGGCGTTCTACCTGCCCACGAACTCCGTTCCGCCGGAGGTGCACGCGGCGGCCGGGACGAGCCCGGAGCATTACTACTCCTTTGACCATGGCGACGCGCATTTCACGGTGCTCTTCGTCCCGTTTCTGAGCCAGGACGAGCTTGTGCCTGGCGATCCGCAATACAACTGGCTGACCAACGATCTCGCGTCGACGAGCAAGCCCTGGAAAATCGCCGTGTTTCACGTGCCGATGAACTCGTCGTCGGCCCACCGTTTCGATGATTACAATTACAACGGCGTGCCGGACCGGATCGACATCAGCAACGTGCTGTTGCCCGTGCTGAGCCGGTATGGCGTGCAGTTGTTTTTCTGCGGGCATGAACATGGCTACGAGCGGTTCAACCCGATTCAGGGGGTGCATGGCATTACCACTGCGGGCGGGGGCGTTGTCCTTTACGGGTTCACCGAACTGGATTACGCGAGCGCTTACTACGTCTCCCGGTACAACTGCGTCCGCGTGACCATCGAAGGCGAAACTCTCTCGACGGAGGCCCTCGGAACCAAGGGCGAAGTCTTCGACCGGATGACAATCTGCCGGGCACTCCCGGCTGCGGACGGCTATCTTGCGGCGTGGAACTCGCCGCCTTTCCCCGTCATCGAACCCAGCGACGGCGACGGCAACCGCCTGGGGCAGGTCTTCGCGTTTGAGGGAGAGCCCATCGCAGCCGTGGCAGGGCAATTCTCCAATCTCGGCCGCACCTTCGTCAATCACGACGACACAAACCTATTCATCGGATTGGAACAGGTGGCCATCCCAAGCGACAGCGTCATTCTGCTCTTCCTGGAAGTGCCGCGTTTGACCGGAACCGCAAACCTCGAAGGGATTGGAGACGGACGGATTGATCCGGAAGGGCAGGGGGCCGATGGCCTCGATGCTCTCTCCGCGCTTTCGTTTGATTCTTTCCAGCCGGCGATCGGATGCATCCTGGGCGACGAGTTCGCCGACGGTCCGTTCCGAAGCTTTCGCCGACGCAATTCACCCCTGAACACGGGGCAAGGGGTTTTTCGCCTCGACGCGGCCTTGACCAGCGTTCCCGGCGTGCAAATCGAGCAATTCCATAGTTCGCCCCAGACCATCGGCCTCCCTGGCGAAGAGAACGCTAACTTCATTCAACTGGCCATTCCCCTCAGCGAATTGGGCGGCCTTGCGCCGGGCGACGTCATCCGCATCGGAGCTGTGGTCAATGGAGCGCAAGGGCTGGCGCTGGACTCCGGCTTCCTCGGGAAGCGGCTGTCCTTTGAGGTCGACCCCGGCGGAGCCGTCCTCGAAGGCCTTCCGTTCGTTCTGGCAGCTAACCCCGACCCCGACGAGGACCATGATGGACTCCCCCGTTCGCGAGAACTCGCGTTGGGCACCGATCCGAACAGCCCCGATTCCGATGCCGATCAACTCCCGGACGGATGGGAGGTCCAGCACGAGCTGAACCCTCTTTCGGCCGAAGGCGAGCATGGCGGCAAGGGAGATCCGGACAGCGACGGCGCTGACAACGCTCACGAATGGATCGCGGGCACCGATCCGCGCCGAGGCCAATCCACGTTTCGCCTGAATGTCGAGCAGGGCGCCGCAGGTGAAGTCCGGCTCTCCTGGCCGGCTGCGCCGGGCCGCGAGTACCAGGTGCAAACGTCTGCCGCGTTGACGGCAGGGTTTGTCGATATTGGAGGCGGGGAGCATTCGGCAAGCGCCCTCTCCACGAACATGGTGCAAGTAATCCACGTCGAGGATTTTGGAGAAGCCGGGCGCTTCTTCCGGGTCAGGATTGTGCCTCCGAATCCGGCGCCGTAACGGCGCACGAAGGGCACGGCTGGAATGGGGCGGGCGTCCCGTTTCGCGCATCGACGGTTGAGATGGGCCGGTGCCGCTGGGTTCGTTCCGTATTTCCCAGGCTTTTCACTCGATTATAACACGTATTTAACATGCTTCCGGAACGAGTTATATACCTGTTAAATACCTGTTAAATACGTGTTATATCCGGGAGCATCCCCCGTCCGGCCCTGCCTTTCTGGAGCGAAATGGCGATGGCGGGGGACCGGCCCGTTTGGCTTGGAATCAGGGCGTTCCAGGTCCAGAGTCGAGGCGGATCGAACGAATTGGGGCAGAAAACGAGCATCGATGGGGTGGAGATCCGGAATGCGTTGACCACAGATTATGAACCAACCAGCGGCACTCTCTTCCGTTACGGCATGGACCAGGGCATGGCGTGTGTGCGGCGCCGGAATGGGCGCGGCGGTCATCCTGCTTTTCCCCAGCGCCTTGGCCCAAACCGTCACGCTGCGTTCGTTGCTGGCGGAGATGACAGACCGCGAGACGTTAACGCGGTTCCCTGAGCCCTTCTACGACTCGCTCCAGGCCTCGAGCTACAACCGGGCGTCCACGCATCGAACCCAGCCGAACCAAGACACGACCGGATGGTTCGCGGACAGCGATGGGCTCGGGTTCATCCGGACGGAGCAAGTCGACGGCAAGACCGAATGGGTCATCCTGGAGCACGAAGGCCCGGGATGCCTGACCAAGCTGTGGACGCCCTTCTTCTACTACGGTTTCGACGATCGCAAGGGGCCCAACATCCGGGTTTACCTCGATGGCCAATCCAGCCCGGTGTTTGACGAAAGCCTTATCGAACTGGTCACGGGCAAAGGCTCGATTCAGCCGCCATTCTGCGCGGAAACAGCCCGGGCCGGGAATTGTGACCTGCCGATCCCGTTCGCGCGGAGCTGCAAAGTGACTATGACCGGCAAGCCGTTCTATCACATCGTGAACTATCGAGGTTACCCGAAAGGCACCCAGGTCGAGACGTTCACTCGGGCCGGATTCGAAGCGGCCGCCGCGGATCTCGAGCGCACTGGAAAAGCGTTGACCGCGGCGCCGGAGACAAACCGAGGCGCGTTCCAGCTAACAGCCAAACTCGAGCCGGGTGGCAGCACGGAGTTGCCGTTGCCTGCCGGACCGGCCGCTGTTCGACAGCTGACCTTGCGCTTGCCGGAAGCCGTGGCTCGAACCGACGTCCTGCGCTCGACGGTCCTGGCCATGCGATTCGATGGCCAGGAGACGGTGTGGTGCCCGCTGGGGGATTTCTTCTGCAGCGCGGATTCGGTGCACCCGATTTCGACATGGGAACGCACGTCCGCCGCGGACGGGACGTTCGTCTGCCGATGGGGGATGCCTTACAAGAGCACGGCCACCGTTCGCCTGCTGAACTTGGGCGGAAGACCGGTCGAGATCGCCGCGCAGGTCGACGCCGGCCCGCGCGCTTGGGATGAACGTTCCATGCATTTCCACGCGCGTTGGCGCCCGGACGACTTCGTGCCCGGCACGCCGTTTCAAGACTGGAACTTCCTCGACGTCCGCGGCCAGGGCGTGTTCGTCGGCGATGCCTGGACGGTGCTCAATATCCAAGGCAGTTGGTGGGGCGAAGGTGACGAGAAGATTTATAGAGACGGGGCTTGGGACCAGGGCTTCCCATCGCACTTCGGAACGGGCACGGAGGATTATTACGGCTGGGCGGGCGGGGAAGTCCCAACCCGCGACGACGAATTCAGCATGCCGTTTCTCGCGAACGCGCGGGTGGGCGGATTGGACGGCCGCACGACCGGCTTCAACATCTGCACACGCACGCGGAGTCTCGATGCCATTCCCT
Source organism: uncultured Verrucomicrobiota bacterium (assembly GCA_964578605.1). GTDB lineage: Bacteria > Verrucomicrobiota > Verrucomicrobiia > Limisphaerales > SIBE01 > JAXMHN01. Next base: position 56,327 of record CAZODO010000020.1, read on the forward strand.
TTCAGCGCCGTCTTGTGTTCGACATGGAATCGTCGTTCGGCACGGACATCCGGAATCCATGGAACGTGCTGGGGTATTCGGCGGTGACCTTCTGGTACGCAAAGCCGGGCGCTGTCCATAACCGGCCCGCGTGTCCGGCGGAAGCGGCGCGGCCCATCATGGCGCTGGCGGATGTGAAACCCAAAGCCGAGGCGGTTAAGGAAGCGCTGCGCCAGCACGAGAACGAAATCGCCCTGGTGTTCTCCGAATCGCGCGAGAGGCCGATTCGGGCGTGGCAGGGCCTGGCGGCGAGTTGGCCCGCACAAGGATCGAACGCCATCGGGGCCTTCAGCGGAGCGGCCAGGCCGGGTGAGTTCTTCGTCTTCCAGTTGGGGCTTTACGCCTTGAAAGACGCCGGGCCGCTGGCCGTGACGTTTTCGGATCTCACCGCCTCAAGCGGGGTGATTCCCGCCGCCGCGCTGCGCTGTCTGAGCCTCGGCGGAACAAATCACCTTGGGCAACCGTTCACGAAGCAGTTGGTGGTGAAGGCGGGGCAATTGCAGGCGTTGTGGCTCGGCGTGGCCGTGCCCTCCAACGTCCAGGGCGTGTTCACCGGCATAGCGCAGGTGCAATTGGCGCCGGGCCGCGCCGTTCCGCTCCGCATCAATTTGCGCGTGGAAGGCGCGCCCGTTGCGGAGAGAGGGGACGCCGTCGCGCAGAACCTGTCGCGTCTCGCCTGGCTCGATTCCACAGTTGGGACGGAGCCGATCGTCACCGCACCTTTCACCGCTGTGCAAACGGAAGGGAGAACCATCAAGGTCTTGGGACGCGAATTGCAGCTCGGGGACGACGGTCTCCCGGCGCGCGTTATCAGCCGCTTTAGCCCGGCGAACACGCGGATTGGGCAGGCCCGGCGCGACGTTCTTTTGAGGCCGGTGAACTTCGTTGTCGAGACGCCTGCGGGGCCGGTGCCGTGGCAAAGCACGGTTGCTTCCCTTACGCACACGGACCTCGAGGCTGCCTGGACCGCCCGTGGCAGTGCGGAGGGTCTGCGCACGGAGGTGACCGGCCGGCTCGATTACACCGGGTCCGGCGAAGTGCGCGTGCGCCTGGTGGCGGAGCGGGCCGTCGAACTGAAAGACAGCCGGCTTGAAGTGCCCTTCCGCGAAGATGCCGCGAAGTACTTTATGGGCCTGCACAAGCAGGGCGGGCGGCGGCCAGAGGCCGTTCACTGGAAATGGGACGTTACGAAGCGTCAGGACTGTTTCTGGCTGGGCGAGGTGAACGCAGGCTTGATGCTCCGTTTTAAAGACGCCGAGTACCTTCGGCCCCCGGTCAATATTTACTATGCCTTTCGGCCCCTGCGGTTGCCGGGTTCGTGGGGCAACGGCGGCTTGGGCGGGGTGGACCTTGATCCCGCGCGCGACGGATGCGTTCTGGCGCGCGCTTACGCCGGACCGCGTTCGATGAAGGCTGGCGACGCGCTCGATTTCATCTTCGAGCTTTACCTCACGCCTTTCCGAACGCTGGACACGGAAAAGCAATGGGCGGTGCGGTTCACTCATTTGGGCGGCCCGCGAGGTCCCATTGACGAAGCCGTTGCCAGCGCCGATGCCCGGCGGGGCCCCAATGTCGTCAACGTCCACCATGCCAGTTTCTACGCCCCTTACATCAACTACCCGCATAGCGACGACTCGTTCCCGGTCTTTCGGGAGTTGGTGCAGCGTGCCCACGCGAAGGACGTCAAGCTGCGGGTGTACTATACGACCCGGGAGATCACGCAAAACATGCCGGAGCTCTTCCCTTTGCACTCCTTCAACGGCGAAATCATCCTCCCAGGTCCAGGCCGCGAAGCGAAGACGCTCTTGCACCCGAACGGACCGCACGCATGGCTGACGGAGAACCTGCGCGAACAGTTCATCCCGGCGTGGGAAGCCCAGGTTGGCGCTCCTTACGCTGACCTGGACCTCTCCGTGATCACGACCCCCGATTCGCGCTGGAACAACTTCTACCTCGAAGGCCTGCGTTGGCTGATCGAGAAAGCGGACATCGACGGCATGTACATCGACGACACGGCGCTGGATGCCACCAGCCTGCGCCGGGCGAGGCGGATCCTTGACGCGCGTTCGGGCCGCCTGATCGACCTGCACTCGTGGAACCACTTCAACGGTTGGGCGGGCTTTGCGAACAACCTCACGATCTACATGGAGATTCTGCCCTACGTGGACCGGCTCTGGCTGGGAGAAGGCTTCGATGCCAGCGCCGTGGCGCCCGACTTTTGGCTGGTCGAGATGTCCGGCCTCCCGTTCGGTCTCATGAGCGAGATGCTCGACCGGCCGAATCCGTGGCGAGGCCTGATCTTTGGCGAGACCGGTCGTTTGCCGTGGTCCGGCGATCCGCGCGCCTTGTGGAAGGCCTGGGACGAGTTGGGGATGCAGGGGACGGAAATGCTGCCGTTCTTCCTGGAGGATTGCCCGGTGCGAACGGACAGCTCGGAGGTGTTGGCGACCGTTTATCGGCGGGAAGGCCGCAGCTTTGTCGCCCTGGCCAGTTGGGCTAAAGAAGCGATCCAAGTCCGGTTGCAGATCGATTGGAAAGCCCTGGGTCTCGATCCCGACCGCGCCGCCCTGTACGCTCCTCCGATGCAAGGCATGCAGGCGGCCAGGCAATGGGAGCGCGACGAACCCATATCCGTCGTGGCAAACGGCGGCTGGTTCCTCGTTCTGGATGATCCGCGCCCATCGCCCTGAACCCGCCGGGACCGGGGTTCCGAAACCAGCAATTTAGTTTGGCCATTATTCTTCGGAGCGCCGGCTTGCTGCGCAATACGGGCTGGTCCTCTTGGACCGTGTGGCCCTCCTGCCGCATGCGCTGGCCGGAAGAACCGCTGAACTGGACTGAGTGTTGGATCACGGGTGAGGGCTAAGGGCAGGGCTCGGCCCAGACACACAAGACGCTGATAGTTAGCGGCTTACGAAGACAAGAACAATTTGTTCCGATTGGAGTTCCGAGGTCTGCAGGTTTGTCCTCCCGGAGGCTTTGGCAGCATCGATCGTGAGGCAGTGTGATCGGTCTCGCGTGGATCAGGAACGGTCCCGCCAGGCTAGGAGAATTCCTGGGGCCAATCACAACGAGCGAATAGTGACCGCCGCGCGCCGCCCACAGTCGTCTCGGAAATCGGATTCGGACCTCGGAGTTCTTTCGGCGCCTTCGGCTTTCGGTCTTCGGATTTGCCGTTTCCCGCTTCAGTCCCGGGATCGCCCAAATGTTCGTGTGAACTATTTAATTGTTCCCGTACGGCCGAAGGCACGTCTAACTTGATCTCTGCAGTAGAACTACTTACGCACTTGTGCGCAATTTGCGCACAGTGCAGGCCCGATCACGAATCGCAACTTCGGCCGCTCGTGGGCCTCACCCCAGAACAAGCGCAACTGGTTTGAACCTGCGCTGTGGAAAACTCGGGCGGGCGAAAATCACTGCGGGCCAGGTCAAAATGGCCATGCAGGACCTGGGACTTGCCGCCCCGCCCAGGCCCGTTTCCAAAATCAACCGGAACGAAAAAGCCGAGCGCCGCAAACTCATCAACGGCCCCATCGGCCAAATGCTGCTGCTCATCCGTCAAAAAGCCGCTTACAAGACGATCCTCGAGCGCCGACCCACCTCCCAGCCGCTATTGCATGACCAGCGTCGTGAGGCAATCCCAGCCCGCTGAATGACGGCAGCGTGCAAACCCAGGGTGTCGGTGCAACCCAGCATACGCTTGAGTTTGCCAAACGGCGGTTAGGCTATGCCAAGATTGGTGGAGATCCTTCCTGCCGCTGTGTGGTAAAAGGCCGGTGTTCGACTGATCCGGACCCGGCCGGGTGCGACGGCCGAGGGAGTCAGGGCGGCCCGCCTGGATTCGAGAAAGGAGCTGCGATGAGCCCCGAGAACGGCAGCCCAGCGGTTCAACTGACTCCACCTGCCGCCCATGGAGTTCCGGAAGGCCTTTCGAGTTCGGATGAGAAGGGGTGCCGCGGGGGGGGGGGGGGCAGGTTGCTGCCAGGCGGACGCAGGTTTCCTTTTATCGAGTGCAGTTCGATTGCCAGGGTGCTGGAGATTTCTCCGGCGGGGTTCTTCGGTTCGCTCCTTTTCCTCGTTCCGCTCGCCGCATGCTTGGATCTCCTATGAAAAGAATCCTTCACTCAACCGAGCCCACAGCCCTGCGCCCTCGTAAAAGGCTGCTCGGCTGGCCGTTGTCTGGCGCAGCTCTGGCAGCAGGCCCGGTCTCATGACGGCGCCAAACGGCCCGGCTTGAGTTTGCGCGACACCGGCTGGGGGCTCAACTACTGGGCAGCGTATTCGACTGACGATGTGAGTAAACCGCGCCAAAACAGCGCCGCAAGCGCATCGGAGCGAGTGCATGCGCGAGTACTCCTTCTGGTACCTCAGCGAGTACTCTTGGAAGTACTCCCCCAGCATCTTGCCCGGACCCGGAGGTTCGAGATTGTTGGAGTGGCGGAAAGCGTCGAGCAAGCGTGTCGCCTGATCGAGGAGCTGCACCCGGATGTCCTGGCGGTGGATATGGCGGCTAACGAAAAGATTCCCCAACAGTGCTTCAGCAAGATCGGAAACACCGATCCCAAGTGCCGGGTCGTCTTGTTCAATGCCAACCTGGATCACGCCAGCCTCAGGGCCGCATTGCAGGCGGGCGTCAGCGGCTACCTGGCTGCGGACGCTTCCGTTGCAGAACTGGCCGCGGCGCTTGAGAAAACTCCTGCAGGAACAGTCTTTTTCAGTACCTCGGTCGCCAGCCTGATTCAGTCAGACTACCTGGAGCGTGTTACCTCTTCGGGCGCCTCTTGCTCCGCGCCGCTTTCAGCCAGGGAGCGAACAGTGATACAGCAGAGATGTCAGGGCCGGCGGATCAAAGAGATCGCCTCCGACCTCGGCTTGAGCCCCCGCACGGTGGAGAAACACATCGAGAACTCCGTGCGAAAGAATGGGGGGCACGCGTAGCTTGGCGGAGGCGCTGCGCCAGTGCTGCTTTCCGCATTCCTGAACCCGGCATTTTGAGGACGAAGTGCCCAAGAGCGGCTGAACGAGCCTTTCCCCTACGTGTAGGCGTTTCCCTTACGTGTTTTTTGACTTGGACCGATGCGCGATTCGGACGCAAAACATGGGGCGTCGGGAAACTGGGTCCGTCGTGAATACAAACTTTCAATGGTGTTCTGGGCCAATGAATCAATTCTTTCTGATCGTCTTCTCCGGTCTTTTCGCCTTGAACCTTGCCCGTGGCCAAGGGTCTGCTCTTGGGCCGACTCTGGACAGCTCTGGCGTGGAGCCGCCGACGGCGCAAAGGGTCGGCGCGCCAGGAAACGGTGTGTATGCCGTCACCGAAATCGGTCCGCACCACCTCCGATGGGAACGGGTGGTTTCGCAGCAGAGTGAGCACGGCGAAATCTCTGCAATCACCAATTCCTACGTGGAGTTGGGCACGGGCATGAACGCCTGGGCCGAGGCTGACGGGCGTTGGCTGCCCGCGAGCGCTGAGATCGAAATTCTCGGCGGCGCCGCGGTGTCACGGCAGTCGCAACACAAAGTCGTCTTCTCGGCAAACCTGGGGGATCGGGATGGGACAGTAGACCTCCTCACGGCGGATGGGCGCCACCGCTTGCGTTGTTCGGTGGTGGGGCTCGCCTACACAGACATGGAGTCTGGAAGAAGCCTGTTCATCGCCGAGGTCAAGGACGTTCCAGGGTTCGTCGTTGGTGCCAACGAGGTTGTCTATCCGGGAGCGTTCGATTCTGTTCTTGCCGATATCCGCTATATCACGACTCGGAACTCGTTCCAGGCCGATGTGGTATTGCGGGAGTCGATTCCGCTGCCGGAATCGTTCGGGCTCGACCCGCAAACGACGAGCCTGGAGGTTTGGACCGAGTTTTATGATCCGCCTGAGCCGTCGAGACCAGCCGCAGCGGAAGCCCGGCCTCCCGGCCTGGAAGACGATGAGCCGATTCTGGAATTTGGAACGATGCGAATCATTCCCGGCCAGGCTTTCTCCATTCCGTCGGACAATGCAGAGGGCCGGCCGCTTGCCGAACGCAAAGGCAACCATGTTCGCAAAACCTGGGAAACGATCGACGGGCAAACGTTTTTGATCGAAAGCGTCGCGTATGAGAATGTTCGAGCGGAACTTGCGGCGCTTCCAGAGGCTGAGGCAAAGCGAGAAGTCTCGTTCCCACCCACTTCCCGCATCGCTTCGAGCAAAGGCTCCGGAAGAAGACGGCCGCAGTCCCTTCTGGCCAAGAGGGAGGTCAAGGCCGGGAGAGACTTTCAAATCGCGCGCGCAAGCCACCCGTTTGGTGGACGTGGATTTGTCCTCGATTGGGTAGCCATCACCTCGACCAGCAACTTCACCTTCCAAGGCGACACCACCTACCTGGTGGAATCGGAGGTTTATCTGAGCGGGACGACGACCCTGGAAGGGGGAGCGGTAGTGAAATTTGGCAGATCACCACACCCGACCAACTACGTTTGGATCGCCATCTATGGGCCGACGGCTTGTAAGACGTCGGCCTACCGGCCGCTCATCCTCACCGCAAAAGACGACAACACGGTGGGGGAGACGATCCCGGGGAGCACGGGGAGTCCGACGGGGTACTACAGTTACTACGGGCTGGCTTACCGCTACGGCTCCGACACGATCGCGAACGTCCGCGCCAGGCATATATACAGGGCCCTAAGCTTCTACAGCGGCACCAACTACATCGTCAACAACGCGCAGGTGCTCAACAGTTACGTGGCGATCGATACTTCTGGAGCCGGTGTGTTTGCGCGCAACATGCTGACGCACGGCACCGATTGTCTTTTTAGCGGACCTCCCCCTGGCCAGCCCAATCCTTCCAGCGCTTCGTTCGAGCACCTGACCGCGCATCAGCTTTCGTATTTGAGCACGACCCCTGCTTGTTCCATAACCAATTCCCTGCTGATCGCGGTGACAAACATCGGGAGCATTGCCGGAAGCCACAACGCGACGAACAGCTCGGCAAGCGGCTTGCTCCAGACTGTCGGCGCGGGAAACCATTATCTTTCCGGCGGCAGCCTTTATCGGAACGCGGGCACGACGAATATCAATGCGGGCCTGTTGGCTTCGCTGCGAACCCGAACGACCTACCCGCCGGTCGTTCTGGCAAGCGATTTTACGCTTTCGCGCGTCCTGGGTCCACAAGCACAGCGCGACGTGGATGCCCCGGACCTGGGCTACCATTATGACCCGATTGACTACTGTTTGAGCGGGTTGAACCTGACCAACGCCACTCTACTGCTGACCAACGGCGTCGTCATGGCAGCCTATGGCAACCGGGGCCTGGTTTTGCGCAACGGCGCGCAGTTGGTTAGTGAAGGCACTCCGAACCGGGCCAACCGGCTGATCCGATTCGATGTCGTTCAGGAACAAGCCTACGGTCCGTGGGCCGATCCGGGGTTGGATGGACCCGCCACCTTGAGCGACTCGGGAAGTGGGAATCTGCCTTTCTCCCTGCGGTTGACCCAGTTCTCCTGCCTGGCGGGGAGCTACGCGCATTGGGCGTTTGGCTTCCTGGAAAGCAACCTGGCGCTCCGGGATTGCGAGCTGTTCGGGGGGAGCTTCCTCAACAAGTTCATAAACCCGAACGGGTCGATTATCGGTCTGACCAACTGCCTGTTTCATCGGGTGCAAACGACTTTCGGACCAGACACGGGGGCCGCCTTGCAGGTCTTCGGGCGCAATAACCTGTTCCGCTTTGGAACCCTGGACTTGAGGCCGAAGGCTACGAACGTGTGGGGTTTTTACGACAACGCCTTCGATGGGGTGACGATCATTCAGAATGGAATCAATGTACCCAACGGATACAACGCTTACATCAATTCCGTCCGCCTGGTTCCGAACGGAACTGGAGACATCCTCCTGGGCAGCTTCACCTATCAATCCGGCGTTCTGGGCGGCTTCTATCACGGTCAGACGAACCTCGTGAACGCCGGGAGCCGCCTTGCCGGTGCTGCGACTCTCTATCATCACACCACCTCACCGAGCCAGACCAAGGAAACGAACTCGACGGTGGATATTGGCTTCCACTACGCCGCGCTCGATGGCGCCAATGAACCAGCCGACAGTGACGGCGACGGCGCTATCGACGTGGCCGAAGACTGGAACGGAGACGGTCTGAGCAGCTCTGGAGAGACCGGCTGGCAAAGCAGCGCCGACCTGGGCTTCCAGGTCCGTATTCGCAAACCGAGCGGCGTGCAGAATCTCCCGTAGCCCAACCTCAACTCCCCCCTTGTATGCGCTTTTCCTCGACGCTCACCCTTGGTCACGAGTCTGGACGGACAATTTGGCGCCCGGCTTGCGCCGCCGCTCTCGTAGCCTTGCTCTTGGCTTCTGACACGAATCTCCTGGCGGGCTACCCCAACAACATCCGGGATGAGGAGGACGAATTTGCCTTGCAGTTCGAGGTGCCGGGGTCCACGGGCGTCTCGGAATGGCGGGTGTCCGAGCCCTACATCAACCTGTGGATCTTCAACCGGCCGTTGACCTACTACACGTCCTACGACCAGCCGATGGGGTTTTCGGCAGCCTATCGCCAGAGGGGCAGTACCTTCGCCGCGTGCGTTGGAGGCCTGGGACCGGGCTGGTCCATTTCTCTGCCCTGGGTGAAGTATTATCCAGGGGATCCCTACAATGTCACCTACTATTCCCCTCTGGGCGGAACGCGGAAATACGTGGCTGACGGAGTCACCAAGGAAGTTGAAACCGGCTCGACGATGACGCTTCTCTGGGGACAAAGTGGATTTGAGGGCGTCGAAGTCGCCTTCGCATCCGGCGCCAAGGAAAGGTTTCAAGCAACGCAGTACATGAATGGCTGGTGCGGCTACATCATGATCACCTCCAGCATCGATCCGGAGGGCCGGGTGACCACGTACGGCTACGATGTTTATGATGCTTTCTTGCGTCTGCGGACGGTCCAGGACCCGGACTACAAAATCATGACGGTGAATTACTATCCCCAGGCGGGGACCGACCAGTACTGGCAGATTAAGGAGGTCATTGATCCGTACAACCGGCGAGCGACGTTTTATTACGAGACCAACAGCCCTTACCGGCTCCGGGCCATCGTCAACGCGGGAGGTTTGACGAACACGTTCCGGTACGATTCGCAAGGCCTGATCACCAACGCGGTGACGGTGTACGGCACGAACGTCTTCAAAGCCACCACCAACGCCTTTGCCCCCTACAATCTGGGCGGGACCAACCAGGTCAACCGGTCCCTCGAGGTGACGGAGCCCAACGGCGACAAGCACCTGTTTCTCTATCGCGATCAGTCCACAAAACTTAATCCCGCATCCGAAACGGATCTCCTGCCCTATTCCTATCCGGCTGGGGAGGTGCCCGCCACCGCGCCGCTGACCAACACCTTCGACAACGCCTGGATGGATGCGCGGAACAGCTTTTACTGGAATCCCAAGCAATACAGCGCGCTGTCCACAAACTATCGCTCAAGCGGCGATCTGAACCAGCTCACCCTTCCAGACTACAAAATCGCCCAGGTCAGGCACTGGCTGCGCGGCTACACCAACGAGGCGGTCGTGACCAGGTTCATGTCTCTCCGGCGCGATGCGAGCCCGGATGGCATTGTGGACGGGCAGAAGTATTGGTATGACTACGCCGGAAAGTCGGGCGGTTGCTGGACCCGGGGAACCAATGGTCAGCCGTCGTTTGTCGGTATCGTATTGCCCGGCGGAGGGAGCCGGTTTTCGTTTACGGAGCGGAATTATCCTTGGGAGCACCCGACGAAAGTGGTGACAACGTACTACACGGGCGGCGGCGTCGGGCTGCGGACCAACACTTTGGATTACGCGGCCAATGGGATCGATCTTCAACGTGTCCGAGGGCCCGGCGGCGAGCTGATCTCCAGCAATGTGTTCAATCTCAACCACCAGGTGCTAACGAATTACAATGCACTGGGTGAGGCGACAAGCTTCACTTATAATGCCGATTGGGGAAGCTGGCTTCACCGGCTGACCAGCATTCAACGCCCCAGCGGCTGGCTGACGACCAATATTCACTTCTGGGGCTATTACCTTCAGGACGCCATCGACTGTGATGGGACCTTCGGCAATCCAGCCAGAACCAACAGCTTTTCCCGGTCGATGGGCGTGCTCATAGGCAGCCATCGCGATCCTCGAGGGCTGTCGGTTTCCTATGGCTGGAACTCCCTCTTGCTGCCCACGACAGCTTCTTATCCCACCGGAACGGCCACCAACCAATATGCAAACCTCGACTTGAGCGCCGCCTCGAGCGTCAGCGGCGCCTTTACCCACCGGTTCACCTATGACCGGGTGCGGCAGCTTGTGCGTTACGAGGATCCGACCGCCGCAACCAATGGCCCGACTGAACTGCGGAAGTATGCGAGCCGATTGATCACTTCGGTCACCAACGCCCTGGGCC